>DASTYN010000006.1:0-40275 GCA_035764905.1 Candidatus Lumbricidiphila sp.
ATACCAGAGTTACTGCCCGCTCAGAGGCGAGAGCCTTAGCCGCGCGCGCCCAGCAGGTGCTCCAGGGCGATCTGGTTCAGGGCCACGAAGGCCGACCCGCGCGCCCCGGCAGCCTCCACATTGAACTCCTCGAACGCCGACCGGTCGGCCAGCAGGTCCAGGTAGGACTCGCCGTCGGCCAGCGTCGGCACGGACAGCTCCGCGACCCGGCTGGCGGCGAGGGCCTGCTGCACCTCGGGGTCCTTGCGCATGGCGGCCGCCCGCTCCTTGAGCAGCAGGTAGGTGCGCATGTTGGCCGACGCCGACGCCCACACGCCGGCCACGTCCTCGGTCCGGGACGGCTTGTAGTCGAAGTGGCGCGGCCCGTCGTAGGCCCGCCCGCCGTCGGGGCCGCCGAACTCGAGCAGGTCGACCAGGAAGAACGAGTTGATGAGGTCGCCGTGCCCGAAGACGAGGTCCTGGTCGTACTTGATGCCGCGCTGGCCGTTCAGGTCAATGTGGAACAACTTCCCGTGGAACAGCGCCTGCGCGATCCCCGCCGTGAAGTTCAGGCCAGCCATCTGCTCGTGCCCGACCTCAGGGTTCAGGCCGACGAGTTCCGGGTGTTCGAGTGAGTCGATGAAGGCGAGTGCGTGCCCGATGGTCGGCAACAGAATGTCACCACGGGGCTCGTTCGGCTTCGGCTCGATCGCGAACCGCAGGGTGTAGCCGCGGTCCTTGACGTACGAGGTGAGCAGGTTGACCCCTTCGCGGTAGCGCTCAAGGGCAGTGCGGACATCCTTCGAGAAGTCGTACTCTGCACCCTCGCGGCCACCCCACATCACGAACGTCTCGGCACCGAGCTCGGCGGCGAGATCGATGTTGCGAAGCACCTTACGCAGCGCGAATCGACGCACAGCGCGGTCGTTGGCAGTGAAGCCGCCGTCTTTGAACACCGGCGCCGAGAACAGGTTGGTGGTGATCATCGGGGTCTTCAGCCCGGTCGCGGCGAGGGCGCCCTTGAGGCGGTCGATCTGGTGTTGACGCTCAGCGTCGGACGAGCCAAATGCGAACAGGTCGTCGTCATGGAAGGTCAGGCCGTACGCCCCGAGTTCGGCCAGTTTCTCAACCACGTGCACCACGTCGAGTGGCGCGCGGGTTGGGCCACCGAACGGGTCAGCGCCGTTGTACCCGACGGTCCAGAGCCCGAACGTGAACTTATCGGTTGGGGTCGGCGTGGTCATGGAGCGCTCCTTCGCGGCCAAAAATGTTTCTGAACTGAACATATCGGATGGTGAGTCGCGCCGTCTACCCGGCGGGCATCCGCGCCTGCCGCCTTGGCCAGCCAATAGGGTACGTATGTGAGTGATCGAGCGTTGGGTGTCGAGCAAGTCAGGCGCGACAATCTCGCGCGCGTGCTCCGAATTGTGCACGAGAACGGGCCGCAATCGCGCTCCGAACTCACCCGCGCAACTGGTCTGAACCGATCGACGATCGGCACGCTGGCGGCAGACCTTGCCGAACTCCAGCTGGTCGAGGTTCGCGAGCCCGTCCTCACCCGGCGGGTCGGCCGACCGTCACCGATGGTCGCGCCCACCGACCGCACTGTCGTGCTCGCGGTCAACCCCGAGGTCGATGCCACCGAGCTCGCGTTTGTGGGCCTCGACCTCACGATGCACCACCACATCAGAGTCGAACACACTCGTCCGCCAACCCCGGCAGAGACTGTGGCGCTGATCAGCGACACCTGCGACTCGCTAGCGAGCGACCTGCCGGGGCGCCGGCTCATCGGCATCGGAGTTGCCGTGCCCGGGCTCGTGCGGGCGGCCGACGGGTTCGTGCGCGATGCGCCGCACCTGGGCTGGGTTGAGGTGCCGCTGCAGCAGCTCGTGGCGTCGGCCACGGGGCATCCGGTCGTGGTCGGCAATGATGCGAACCTGGGCGCCATTGCCGAGCACGTCTTCGGCGCGGCCCGCGGCCACGACCATGTCGTGTACCTGAACGGTGGTGCGAGCGGCATCGGTGGCGGGCTCATCGTGCACGGCATGCCCGTCGGCGGGGCCAGTGGGTACGCCGGCGAATTCGGGCATAACCGTGCTGTCGATGGCGAGGTGCTCGAGACAACCGTGAGTCGCACCCGCCTGCTCGAGACGCTCGGGCTGGCAAGTGCCAGCGATGCGGTGCTCGCCGCAGCCCTTGCCGGGACTACTGCACCCGAGGTGCTCGCCGAAATCGACCGCCAGCGTCAGGTGCTTGCCGCGAGCCTCGCAAATGTCGCCAATGTGCTCGACCCGTCAGTGATTGTGCTTGGCGGCTTCCTCGCTATGCTCGCCGAACGCGCGCCGGAGGACTTCACGGCAGTCGTCGCCGAGCACGTGATGGCGCCGAACGCAGAAGATTTGCGCATCACCTCCGCGGTACTCGCCGAGCGGCGGCTGCTCGTGGGCGCCGCCGAAGCGGCGTTCGCCGAGGTGCTCGCCGACCCGCTCGGTGTGTCGCTCACCCCGGGTGCGCTACCGACGGCGTGAGCGCGGGGCATCCAACCCCAACCGCACGCGGAGCAAGTGCCGTTCGCGCACGATGAAGTAGGCCCCGAGCGCCCAGACCGGGTATTGCACGAGGAACGCGACCTTGAAGGCATCCAAATTGAACGCGGATGCCGCGCCCGCACCCTGCACATCCATCAGCACGCCGATGGCGAAGATCGTGACCAGCCCCGCGAAGAAGCCCGCGCTGTTCACGATGCCAGTGGCAGTGCTCAACCGATAGGTCGGGTTGTGCGTGCGCGTGTAGTCGAATGCGACGAGCGACGCCGGGCCACCGATCGCGAGCGTGAACGCAAGGATCAGCAGCAGCCAGAGGGGCGAGCGGCCTGGCCAAATCAAGACGGCCGCCCAGGCGAGGGCCTGCACGCCAATGATCGGCAACACCAGCATGCGGGTGCGGCGAAGCGGATGCCGGGCCGAAAGCAGCCCGATCACCGGCCCGCTGCCCATACTGAACACCGCATAGAGGCTGATCACGAGTGACGCGGTGACGGTGTCGAGCCCCTGCCCACGTGTGAGGAACGGGAACCCCCAGAGCAACGCGAAGGCGCTCCCGGCGAAGGGGGTAGTGAAGTGCGCCCAGAATCCGAGTCGGGTGCCGGGATGCGCCCAGCTCTCTTTCACCCCGGTGCGGAAGTCGACCGATGAGTGCACGACCGAAATCGCGCCCGTCGCGGTGTTCACCGAGACATCCTCTTCGCGTCCAGGAGGCCGGTTGCGGATCACCAAGTAGGTGAGCACCGCGAACAACACCCCGAGCCCTGCGAGCGTGCCGAACGCGACGGTCCAGCCTGAGGTGTGCACGAACCCCGCGAGCGGCAGGAGCGACAACAGTTGCCCGAGACCGCCGATGATGCCGGTGAGTTGCACCATGACGGGTGCGCGCTGCGTGGGGAACCAGGTTGCGATGACACGCAGCACGCTCGAGAACACACATGCGTCACCCGCGCCGAGCACCACCCGGGCGGCGATCGCGATGCCGACCTGCGGAGCGAACGCGAGCGTGGCCTGGCCGATCGCCATGAGCAGCATGCCCGCGGTGATGATCGGCCGGGCGCCGAAGCGGTCGAGGAGCAGCCCGACCGGCACCTGCCCGGCGCCGTACACCGCAAGCTGAATCACCGCGAACATCGAGAGGGTCGAGGCATCCGCGTGGAACCGCTCGGCCGCGTCGACCCCGACTGCTGAGAGCGACGTGCGGTTGAGCACCGAAAGCACGTACGCGGCGCACCCCACCGCCCAGAGCAGCCACATGCGCCAGGGCTGCGGAATGGGCGGCAGCGTCTTCATTGGTTCTGAGCGTACCCAGCCCCGGCGTCGGTGGGACGGCGTAGCGTAGGAGATTGTTCGGGGTTCCCCAGGTTGCGGCGCCTTAAAACGCGATATATCGTGTTTAGCGCGCCCGGCCCCCTCGTAGGCTCGTCCATTCAGAGAAAGTGCTCTCGTGCTTGTCAGACTGCTCACCCGATACGCAAAGCCGTACATCGGGCAACTACTCCTCGTCCTCCTCTTTGACGCACTTTCGGCATTCGCGACCTTCCGCCTGCCCGACATCATCAAGGACATCATCAACAACGGCGTGACCCGCGGTGACACTGCCTACGTGTGGCAACAGGGGCTGTTCATGCTGCTGTTCAGCATCGGGCAGATCCTCGTTGCGATTCTTGCGACGTACTTCGCGGCACTCGTGTCCATGCGCATTGGCCGCGACCTCCGCAACGACATCTACGCGCAGGTAAACAGCTTCAGCGAGCGCGAGGTCACCAAGTTCGGCGCTGGCTCACTCATTACCCGCAACACGAACGACGTGCAGCAGGTGCAGATGATCGCGATGATGGGCTCGCAATTCCTGGTGATGGCCCCGATTCTCGCAATCGGTGGCATCATCGCGGCCCTCGTCAACGACATCGGCCTGAGCTGGATCATCGCGGTCGCGGTGCCAGTCATGATGATCGCCGCCGGGTTGATTATTGGCCGGATGGTCCCCCTCTTCCGCGACTACCAGAACCGTCTCGACGGGCTGAACCGGGTGATGCGCGAGCAACTCACCGGCATCCGGGTGATTCGGGCTTTCGTGCGCGAGCCCATCGAAGAGGTGCGGTACCGCTCAGAGAACACCGACCTCATGGTTCTCGGCCGCAAGATCGGGTCGCTGTTCGTGCTGTTGTTCCCAGCGATCATGCTGATCATGAACGTCACGGTGGTCGGCGTCATCTGGTTCGGCGGCATTCAGGTCGTTGACACGCTCGGCAAGAGCGACGGCGTGCAGATCGGTGTGATCTTCGCCTACATGCAGTACGTGTCGTTCATTCTGTTCGGCGTGATCATGGCGTCGTTCATGTCGATCATGATCCCGCGCGCGGCGGTGTCGGCCGAGCGCATCACGCAGGTGCTCGAACAGCCGACCTCGCTCGAGCGACCGACCAACGCGATCACCGAGCTGCCAGAGCGCGGTCGGGTTGAGTTCAAGAATGTCGGCCTGACCTACCCCGGTGCCGAGCAACCGGTGATCAGTGGGGTTTCGTTCCATGCGGCACCGGGCGAAACGGTCGCGATCGTGGGCTCG
Organism: Candidatus Lumbricidiphila sp.; assembly: GCA_035764905.1. Lineage (GTDB taxonomy): Bacteria > Actinomycetota > Actinomycetes > Actinomycetales > Microbacteriaceae > Agromyces. The sequence continues at coordinate 5,092 of DASTYN010000006.1, forward strand.
ACGGGCGCTGGCAAGACCACCCTGGTCTCGCTGATCCCCCGCCTGTTCGACGCAACCGAAGGCACCGTGCTCGTGAATGGCGTTGAACTCACCAAGGCAGACCTCGACGTGGTCTGGAAGAGCATCGGTTTGGTGCCGCAGCGACCGTTCTTGTTCAGCGGCACGGTCGGCTCGAACCTCCGGTACGGCCGCGAAGATGCCACCGATGACGAACTCTGGGCGGCGCTTGAGATCGCGCAGGGCAAGGACTTCGTGCAGGCGATGGATGGCCAGCTCGACGCCAAGATCAGCCAGGGCGGCACGAATGTGTCTGGCGGGCAGCGTCAGCGTCTGGCGATCGCGCGTGCGATCGTGCACCAGCCAGACATCCTCGTCTTTGACGACTCGTTCAGCGCACTCGACCTGACCACCGACGCGCGGCTGCGGCAGGCGTTGTGGCGGTCACTGCCCGACGTCACCAAGATCGTGGTCGCGCAGCGTGTCTCGACCATCACCGAAGCTGACCGGATCGTCGTGCTCGACGACGGCAACGTGGTCGGCATCGGTACGCACGACGAATTGCTCGGCACGTGCGGCACCTACCAAGAAATTGTTCAATCGCAGCTTGGAACGGCGGCAACCAAATGAGCCAGCAGACCACCGAAACCGAATCGATTTTGACTGCCGAAGCGCGCGAACGCGGGCGTGGCAGGCGTGCTGGGCGCGGCGCGGCCGCGCGCGCGAACCGGGGTGGCTCGCCAGCATCGCACCTCAGCGCCGAAGAACTCGAACTCGCCGAGAACGCACGACTCGCGGCCGGTGACGACTGGTCGGGCGCGGTCGCGCCGGGCAAAGCCAGCAACTTCAAGGCGAGTTTCGGACGCTTGCTCGGCCTGCTCGCTCCGTACAAGTTCTCAATCATCTTCACCACGGTGCTCGGTGCGATCGGCGTGCTGCTCACCGTCGTGATCCCGAAGATCCTCGCGGAAGCCACCAACCTGCTCATCGAGGGCATCACCAACCTGAACCTCGGGCATCAGGGCGTGCCGTCCGGAATCACCAAGGAGCAATTCGTTGGTGCGCTGACCAGCGGTCAGGTGCCAGGCATGAGCGCGGCGCAGGCGGCCGATTTCGCGAAGCAAATTCAGGCAATGCACCATTTCGCACCGGGCGAGGGCGTCGACTTCGTCGGCATGAGCCGCATCATCTGGCTCGTGATCGTGCTCTACGTGGTGAGTTCGATGCTGCTCTGGATTCAGGGCTACGTCGTGAACCTCATGATGATGAAGGCGATGTGGAACCTCCGCGAGGACGTCGAGGCGAAGATCAACCGCCTGCCACTTCGGTACTTCGACCGGGTACAGCGAGGCGACCTGATCAGCCGAGTCACGAACAACATCGACAACATCACCCAAACCATGCAGCAGGCGCTCGGCCAGGTGATCACGAATGTGCTCACGGTCGTCGGCGTGCTCATCATGATGTTCACCGTCTCGTGGCAGCTCACCCTGGTGGTGCTCGTGGCGTTCCCGCTGATGGCGGTGATCTTTGGCACGATCGGGCCAAAGTCGCAAAAGGCATTCCAACTGCAGTGGGTGAAAGTTGGCAAGCTGAACGCCCGCGTTGAGGAGTCGTTCTCTGGGCACACCCTGGTCAAGGTCTTCGGCCACGAACAGTCCAGCCTGCGCGACTTCGCCGCAGAGAACGAAGAGCTGTACCGGGCCTCGTTCAAGGCGCAGTTCCTGAGCAACCTGATGATGCCGCTCATTCAGTTCGTCGGAAACTTCCAATACGTCGGTGTTGCGGTCTTTGGGTCGCTGCTCGTGGCATCCGGCGGGCTTCGCCTGGGTGATGTGCAGGCCTTCATTCAGTACTCGCAACAGTTCAACCAGCCGCTCGGCCAGCTCGGGCAGATGGCGACCATGATTCAGTCAGGCACGGCATCGGCCGAGCGTGTCTTCGAGTTGCTTGACGAAGATGAGCAAGAGCCAGATGCGGTGGATGCCCCGGCACCTGCCGAGGGTGACGGCACGATCGAGTTCGAGAACGTCGCATTCAGCTACACCCCGGAACGTCCACTCATCAAGAACCTCTCGTTCACCGTGAAACCCGGCCAGACGGTCGCGATCGTCGGCCCAACCGGCGCGGGCAAGACCACGCTGGTCAACCTGATCATGCGGTTCTACGAGCTCAACAGTGGGCGGATTCTGCTAAACGGGCAAAACATTGCCGACCTCACCCGGCACGATATTCGAGCGAAAACCGGCATGGTGCTGCAGGATCCCTGGCTGTTCAACGGCACGATCCGCGAGAACATTCGCTACGGTCGCGCCGACGCCACCGACGCCGAAATCGAGGCAGCCGCACGCGCCACCTATGTCGACCGGTTCGTGCACTCGCTGCCCGACGGATACGAGACGGTGCTCGATGAAGATGCGTCGAACGTGTCGGCCGGTGAGCGCCAGCTCATCACGATCGCCCGCGCGTTCGTGGCCCAGCCGGCGGTGCTGATCCTCGATGAGGCGACGTCATCGGTCGACACCCGCACCGAGTTGCTGCTGCAGCACGCGATGGCCGCACTGCGGCACGGCCGCACCTCATTCGTGATCGCGCACCGTCTGTCGACGATCCGCGACGCGGACCTGATTCTGGTGATGGAGCACGGCGACATCGTCGAACAGGGCAACCACACCGAACTCATCGCCCGCGAGGGCGCTTACTGGCGGCTGTACCAGTCCCAGTTCGAGCAAGCCGCATCTGACCTCGACTACGCGACAGACGCGCAACGGCAGGAAGCCGAGCGTGCGGTCGCCGGATCTGACGCTGACGCTGACGCTGATCGCGAAGCCGTGGCCGCCGGAGCGGCGGGAGCTGGTGTCGGCGCGCACGCCGAGTAGTTTCGTTCCTCGTCGAATCGGCGGTGCCCTTCGGGGCGCCGCCGATTCGCCTTGACTGCGGGGGCGTGGGGTCAGCGACTCACTCAGCGCAGTTGGGCGGTCCGTGCAAGTTGGCGAGCCCCGCAGGTGGCCAGCTGCGGTTAGTCGCCCCGCGCCGGATTTCGATGTTCGCGAATGGCGCGGCGCGCGAGTTGCACCACCATGAACACCAGCAACGCGATGAAGAGCCAGGCCGCGACCTGAGGGCTCAACAGGTGCGCAACGGCGACGCCACCGAGCGAGGCGACGGTTGCCACGAGACCCATGGTGAGCGCCGAGCGCACGTCGACCAGGCTAGCCCGAGCGTTCGCCCAGGTGCCCGAGATCGCGGTCGGAATCATCGCCGCGAGTGAGGTGCCCTTGGCAATCAGATCGCTCATGCCGAACAGCGCAATGAACACCGGCACCATGATGAGCCCGCCGCCGATCCCAAAGATTCCCGCGGCAATCCCAACGACGAGTCCGAGCACGACGAGTCCGGGAATCGCCCCAGCGGTCAACACGAACCCGCCTGCGACCCGCTCGGGTACGGCGAGGAGCATCCGGGCCGCGACAAGCAGGAGCAGCGCGATGAAGAGCCAGCGCAGCCAGCCGAGCGGGAGCCGGCGCAACAGATGCGAGCCGAGCCATCCACCCACGATGCCGCCCGCCGCAACCAGCAGCGCAACCAGCACATCGATTTGCCCGTTGCTCGCGTAGCCGATCGCACCCGCGATTGCGGCGGGCACGATCGCCGCGAGCGATGTGGCCGAAGCCCGCCGCTGATCAAGGCCGACCAACAGCACGAGCAGTGGCACCATCACGCTGCCGCCGCCGACCCCGAGCAGGCCAGAGAGCAATCCGCCAAGCAGCCCCACGAGCGCAAGTCGCAGCGGGTGCGCCGACGGCGAGTCGCGCGTCGGCAGGGTGGTCACGTGGTCAGTCTACGAAAGGGCCGCACGACGGATGGCGCGTGCAAGCGCAGAGGCGAGCCATCCGACCGAGACGACCCCAAGCCCAATCACTGCCCCCGCCGTATTTGCGACCAGGTCGCGCGGGTCTGAAATGCGGTCGGGCATGGGAATCTGCAGGACTTCGATCGTCGCCGTGAGCGCCACCGCAGCAAGCATGGCGAGCCACCAGAGCCGGCGGCCGAACACCAGCGCGAAGAGCACCCCGACCGGCACGAACAGCACGATATTTGCGAGGATTTCGCTCGGAGGGCCGACCTCCCAGGTCGCCGAACGCAACCACGCGTCCGGGTTGAGCACGCCGCCCGGCACCTCGTACCCGATGCGGTGGTTCGACACCGTGCCGAGGGTGAGCCAACACACCAGCCCGACATACGCCAGGGTCACGAGCAAAGTGATCGGGCGCATTGCTCCATTCTTCTGCACAAATCTATGCATGGCTCCCAGGTTCGGTTGCACGACCGGGGGTCGGCACTGCGATCGGATGGCACGGGGCGTAACAGCCCCGCAACTAGGCTCGACTCGTGCTCGCCATCCTCACCGGATTCGCCGTGATTCTGCTTGCGGTCTTCGTCGGTTGGTGGTGCGCCCGCATCAATCTGCTTGGCCCCGATGCCCGATCGATGCTTGTGAAGCTGTCGTTTCAGGTGCTTTCGCCGATGCTGCTGTTCGCGCTGCTCTCAGAGGCCGACCTCGCGAACCTGTTCTCGACCGTGCTGCCGATCGCCGCACTCTCGGCAGTCGCAGTCATGGTCGTGTTCGCGGTGATCGCCCGGGTGTTGTGGCGGTGGCGGCTCCGTGAGAACGTGATCGGTGCGCTCTCATCGGGCTACGTGAATGCGAATAACTTCGGCATTCCGATTGCGGCATACATGCTTGGCGATGCCTCCCACTCGGCGCCGATCATTCTGCTCCAGCTGTTGCTCTTCGCACCGCTCGCGCTCGGGCTGTTAGGTGCGAGCGCCAACGGTCGCGTCACGGTCGGCAGCTTCCTGAAGTCGACCGTCGGTAACCCGATCATCATTGGCTCGGCGCTGGGATTCCTCGTTGCAGTGCTCCACATTGACCTTCCCGCCATCGTGACCGAGCCGATTGCGTCGATCGGTCACGCGGCCGTGCCGATCATGTTGATCGCGTTCGGAATGTCGTTGCACGGGCAACAGGTGCTCGCTGCGGGCAGTGGGCGGCGGGCCATCCTGTTGTCAGTGCTGCTGAAGCTGGCCATCATGCCGCTTGTGGCATATGCAATTGCCAAGTGGGGGTTCCGCCTCGACGACCAGGGCGTGTTCGCGGCAACGGTGATGGCGGCGCTACCAACCGCGCAAAACGCGTACACGTACGCACACACCTACCGGGTCGCCGAGATCCACGCCCGCGACTCGGTTGCAATCACGACGCTGAGTTCGTTGCCGGTATTGTTCGCGATTGCACTGCTGTTGGGTCCCCGATGAGCGGGCCCGGGGCATCCGATAACGGGTTGCTGGACCTGCTGCCGACGCCGTTCGAACCCGATGATGCCTACATCGCGTTCGCTGACTGGGCCGCGAGCCGCGGCACACCGCTCTACCCCGCGCAGGACGAATCTGTCATCGAACTCGTCACTGGCGCGAACCTGATTCTCGCGACGCCGACCGGCACCGGCAAGTCGCTGGTCGCGATCGCCGCGCATGCGTTCGCTCTCGCGCAGGGGCAACGTACGTATTACACCGCACCGATCAAGGCGTTGGTGAGCGAGAAGTTTTTTCAACTCGCCGAGGTGTTCGGGGCCGAGCGGGTCGGCATGGTCACCGGCGACAGCTCGGTGAATCCGGATGCCCCGCTCATCTGTTGCACGGCCGAGATTCTGGCAAACGTGGCGCTCCGTCAGGGGGCGGACGCACCCGTTGACCAGGTCGTGATGGACGAGTTTCACTTCTACGGGGACCCCGAGCGTGGCTGGGCCTGGCAGGTACCACTGATCACGCTGCCCCGCGCGCAGTTTGTGCTGCTCTCAGCAACCCTCGGTGACGTGACCGAGATTCGGGCCGATCTCACCCGCCGCACCGGGCGGCCGACCGCGCTGATCGAGGGCGCCCTGCGCCCGGTTCCGCTGAGCTTCGAGTACTGCACGGCGCAAATTCACGAAGAGATCGAAGAACTACTGAACACCCGGCAGGCGCCGGTGTACATCGTGCACTTCTCGCAGGCGGCCGCACTCGAGCAGGCGCAGGCACTCTCGTCGTTGCGGTTGCTCTCACGCGAGGGCCGCGACGAGATCGCGGTGGCGATCGGCGGGTTTCGGTTCACCACCGGGTTCGGCACGACCCTCTCACGGCTGGTGCGCGCCGGCATCGGGGTGCACCACGCGGGCATGCTGCCCCGTTACCGCCGCCTCGTCGAGACGCTCGCGCAGCGCGGGCTGCTCAAGGTGATCTGCGGCACCGACACGCTCGGCGTCGGCATTAACGTGCCGATCCGCACCGTGCTGCTCACCGCGCTCACGAAGTACGACGGCAGCCGCATGCGGCAACTGAGTGCCCGCGAGTTTCACCAAATTTCTGGGCGGGCCGGGCGAGCCGGGTTCGACACCGCGGGCACGGTCGTTGCGCTCGCTCCCGAACACGAGATCGACTACGTTGCGGCGCTCAAAAAGGCCGGCGACGACGTCAAGAAGCAGAAACGGATCGTTCGCAAGAAGCCGGCCGCCGGGTTCGTGTCCTGGGGATCGGCGACCCTTGAGCGCTTGATCGCGGCCGCGCCCGAGCCGCTCGTGCCTCGCCTACAGCTCACCTCGGCGATGCTCATCAATGTCATTGCCCGTGGCGGTGACGTTGCCACGAACATCGCCGCGCTGGTGTTCGACAACCACGAGCCGCGTGCGCGCCGGTTCGAATTGGCCCGGCGGGCGCTGAGCATTCTGCGCACGCTGCGCGATGCCGAGATCGTCGTGATCACACCGGCGCCGGAGCATCCACTCGGGGTTGCCCTCGCCGTGACCGTCGACCTCCAGGCCAACTTCGCCCTCAACCAGCCGCTCTCGCCGTTCGCGCTGGCCGCGATCGACCTGCTCGACCCGTCGGACGCCCCCGGCGGCGTGGCCACCGGCCACTACCCACTCGACGTGGTGTCGATCATTGAGGCGACGTTGGATGACCCGCGGCCGGTGCTGATGCAACAGGAACACGCTGCCCGCGGCGAAGCGGTCGCTGCGATGAAGGCCGACGGCATCGAGTACGACGAGCGGATGGCCCTCCTCGAAGACATCACCTACCCGAAGCCGCTCGGCGACCTACTCGCGCAGACATTCGAGATCTTCGCGACCTCGCAGCCGTGGGTGCGTGACTTCGAGCTGCGACCGAAATCGGTAGTACGCGACCTCTACGAGAAGTCCATGTCGTTTACGGAATATGTTTCGAACGCGCAGCTCACCCGCAGCGAGGGAGTGCTGCTGCGCTACCTCTCTGACGCGTTCCGTGCGCTGCGGCAAACCGTGCCCGAGTCTGCGAAGACCGAGGAACTCCGCGACCTGATCGAGTGGCTCGGCGAACTCGTGCGCCAGGTCGATTCATCGCTGGTCGACGAGTGGTCGGCGCTCGTGAATCCAGCCGCTTTGACCGCATCGGATGCCCCGGTCGTGCCCCCAGCGCCACCATCCGTCGTCACCAACCGCCGCGCCTTCACCGTGCTCGTGCGCAACGAACTGTTCCGCCGGGTGCTCCTCGCCGCGCAACAGCGCGACGACGAACTCATCGAACTCGACCCGGATGCCGGGTGGCCCGACGCGCTCGACGCCTACTACGACGAGCACCCGGCGCCCGCGCGCGGGAGTTCGATCGGGGTCGATGGTGCGGCCCGGTCACCACGGCTCTGCACAATCGACGAGTCGGCGGCCGCAACAGGAACCTGGAACGTCGAGCAAATCATCAGCGACCCCTGCGCCAACCACGATTGGCGCATCACAGCCGCGGTCGACCTCGCGGCGTCAGCCGAGGCCGGTGCCGCGGTGCTGCGCGCCGTGCGCATGCATCGCCTGTAGTGTCCGTGCTCTCGCCGACGACCCCGTTCCCGGCGTTTGGCCTCGCCCCAGTGCCCTCACGTGGCATCCACCTTGCGTGAAAAATCGAAATTCATGGCTTTTTTCACGCAAAGTTGACACACTGGCAGTGTGCCCAATCAGGTGACTCACGACCGCATCGCCAGCCTCCGCGAGCGGTATCTGGCGTTGTCCGAGGCGATGCCAGAGGCGATCACCCAGTTCGCGCTGGCCGAGATTCCCGAGATGGTCTACAACTCGAACGCCATCGAGAACTCGACGCTGACCCTGCAAGACACCGAAGACATCCTGCTGCGCGACGCCATCTCACGCGATCATGACGTGCGCGAAATCTTCGAGGCCAAGAACCTGGCGCGGATCACCGAGTTTCTACTGGCGAACCCGAACCTGCCACTCACGAGCCAACTCATCCTCGACCTGCACGCGATGCTGCTCGGCGGCATTCGCGACGACTGGGCCGGGCGCTTCCGCCACGGCAAAGAATGGGTGCGGGTCGGTGCACACGTCGGCGCGAACCCCGACTTCGTCTCTGGTCTGGTGTCGGGCCTGATTGCCGACTACCACGAACGAATGGCACAGACACCAGACGACTTCGTCGCCGCAATCGGATGGTTCCACGCCGAGTTCGAGATCATCCATCCGTTCAACGACGGCAACGGGCGCCTCGGCCGAGTGCTGATCAATCACCAACTCGCGCTACTCAACTTGCCGCCGATCATCGTGCCAAATAAGGGCAAACGAACCGCCTACTACCCGCTGTTCGACGCGTACCGGGTCTCGGCGAAGTCGGATGGATTCACCGAACTGGTTGGGTCGCTCCTCATCGAGGCGCTCCACCGACGGATCGCCCTGCTGACGGCGCCGAAGCTCATCACCGTGTCGGCCTGGGCCAAACAGCATGGCATCGCGGGGAACTCAGCGATCAACAAGGCCACGCGCGGCACCATCCCGGCGTTCCGGCTTCGCGGCAAGTGGATGATCGCCGCCGACCACGCACCCCACGCGCTGAATGCACGGGTGCGTTCAACGAGCCCAGATGCGAGGGCCTGACCCAAGCGCTACGACGCGGCGAGCATCCCCGCTGCGGTGAGCGCGAGCACCAGCCCCACCCACTGCACCGGGGCGATGCGCTCCTTCAGCACGATCGCGGCAAGCACCACCGTGCTCGCCGGGTACAGCGCCGTCAGCACTGAGGCCACGGTCAGGTCGCCGAGGCGCACCGCGCCAAGCACCGCCACGTTCGCAACCACGTCGGTGAACCCGCCCAGCGCGGCGAACATCAACCCGCGACCGCGCTGCCCCGGCGCGCCGACGGCGCCGAGCGCGACCGAGTGCGGCGAGGCATCCGGAGCCTTTCGAAGCAGGCGCAAGAGCACAAACGCACCAAATGCGAGCAAGGTGAGGGTGGTGTTCGTCAGGCGGTTTGCGATGAGCGGGGTGACGCCCGAGGCATCCGAAGTTTGGTCGATGAGAATGAGAAACCCGCCGATGCCGAGGCCCGAACCGATCGCGAGCACAATGCCGAGCAGGCGCGGGCGCACGGCGCCGCGCTCCGGCACGAACCCAACGAGCACCACCGCAATGAGGGCAAGAGTCAGAGCGATCCAGCCGAGCGTTTTGAAGCGTTCTCCGTTCACGACCACGCCCCACACCGCCGGGCAGACCGCCGAAACGAGGGCGCTCAGCGGCGACAGAATCGACATCGGCCCGATGCTCAGGCATGCATAGAGCAGCGCGAGGCCAATGCCACCCGCGACGCCGGTGCCGATGCCGAGCCAGGTGTCGCGCGCGGTCCAGGTGCCGCCAAAGATTGGCCAGGCAATCCCGGCGAGCATGACCAGCCCGGATGCCGCGGCCACCGCCGTCACCAACGCCGTGTTGATCCGCTTCGCGGCGAAGCCTCCAAGGAAGTCGGCGGCGCCGTACACAGCCGCGCCGACGAGTCCGAGCGCGACGGTGAGCATCAACACAGCCTATTGCGTCGCCGCTACCGCGCCGGTGTTGGTCGCCCAGGCAGGCCGACGACTCTGCAACGCGACGTTAACACTGGAGCAACGCTGGGGAAACGGCGCGGCTGGAGCATGGCACCATGGCACCTGTCGTTCGACAGGTATCCATGGCCCTGTGGAAGGTAGGTCTGATGACTTCGCAACAGCAACAAGTGCTTCCCCCCTCCGGATACGCCCAGGAACTCCGAAGGGGCGTCGGCTCGTTCTCCTCGTTCGCTGCTGGCTTTTCGTTCGTCTCGATTCTCACCACCGTGTTCCAGCTGTTCGGACTGGGATTTGGTCTTGGAGGCGCCGCGTTCTTCTGGACCTGGCCACTGGTGTTCGCCGGCCAACTCCTGGTCGCGTTGAACTTCGCTCAGCTGGCCGCGAGTTGGCCAATTTCGGGCGCGATCTTCCAATGGTCCAGCCGAATGGCGGGCACCACGTTCGGTTGGTTCACCGGCTGGGTCATGATCATCGCCCAGATCCTGACCGTCGCAGTTGCGGCCATCGCCGTGCAAGCGGTGTTGCCCTCGATCTGGGACGGATTCCAAATCATCGGCGGACCGTCGGCGGACCCCTCGCTCGCCTCGCCAACTGGCGCGCAAAATGCCGTATTGCTCGGGGTCATCCTGCTGACAATCACCACCCTCCTCAATATCGTCAGCGTGAGGCTCATGGCGCTCACGACCAGCGCGGGCGTGTTGGTCGAGATCGCCGGGGTCATCCTGATCGTGGCGATCCTGTTCCTCCTCCCCGAGCGCAGCCCCTCAGTCGCGTTCACCACCCAGGGCGCTGGGCCTTCAACCGACCCATACATCTGGGCCTGGCTCGCGTCATCGCTGATGGCCGCCTACGTGCTCGTCGGGTTCGATTCAGCCGGTGAGCTTGCTGAGGAAACACATGCACCGAGGCGAACCATCCCCAAGACGATCCTGCGAGCGGTCATCGTCTCCGGGCTGGGCGGCGCGCTGCTCATCGTTGCAGCGCTGGTCGCCGCGCCGAGCCTCACCGACGGAAATCTCGCCACGGGCGGCGTGGCTTGGGTGGTCACGGAACGGGTCGGGCCGGTACTCGGACGCGCAATTCTGATCGCCGTGGTGGTCGCAGCCTTTGCGTGCACGCTCGCAGTGCAGACCTCAGGGTCTCGCATGTTGTACTCGATGGCGCGAGAGCGATCGCTCCCGTTCTGGCGCAGCCTCGCGAAAGTCTCGCCGCGCACCGGCACCCCAATCAATGCCAGCATCGTGGTGGGCGTTGGTGCCGCACTCGCACTTGCCGTCAACCTCGGTCAGAGCGCCATCTTTACCGCACTGTCGAGCCTGTGCATCGCGATGCTCTACCTTGCCTATCTCGGCGTGACCGCGCCGCTGCTCATGACTCGACTGCGCAACCGTGGTGCGGGATTGCCATCGGGCATTGACGAATTCGGTAAACGCACCTTCACGCTTGGCCGTTGGGGGATCCCACTCAACATCATCGCGGTGATCTATCAGGTGGCGATGGTTGTGAACCTCGCATGGCCGCGCCAAGAGATCTACGACCTCACCGGCAACACCTGGTGGTTGCAGTGGAGTGCCGTGTTGTTCATCGGTGCCACGCTCGTGGTCGGATTCCTCGTGCATCGCCGCAACCATGCGCGGGACGGTGCGATCCAGCTTGGACATCTTCCGGCGACGGCAGCCGCCACCACCGTTTGACCCTCGGAAAGGAACCTTCCCGTGCCAGTGCACACTGACGTTCGCCAAACGGGCACCGTGCGAGCCTCGCAGCACGATGCCCGGTCCCAGGCGACCGAGGACTCGGATTACCGCCCCTACCGACCGGCCACGACATCGCCGCACCTTCCACCGGGGGTTGATCGAGGGTCACTCACCTGGGCCGAAACGGTGGCACCTGGTGGCTACACCCACAAGGTGCTCGCGCGTGGAACGCGGCTGCGTTTCGATGATCCGAGCGGACGCGCCTGCGCAAACGTGGTCCTCTACAACGCGCTCGAGACGTCGGAACGGTTGAACGTCGCCGACACGGTCAAGATCCCGTGGCAGGCGTATCTTGGCGAGGGTCACCCACTGCTCTCGGGGGACGGTCGCATTCTTGCCACGATTTCCGATGACTCGTCGGGACACCACGACACGTTCTGCGGAACCACCACCGACGAATTCGCGATGCAGAAATACGGCTCCGCCGCGCCCTACGGGCCGACGCCGTCAGGGCGAGCGTTGCTCACACTCGCAGCAGCAAAACACGGACTCACCCCGCGCGACCTCCCGCCAAGCATCGCCTTCTTCCAAGGGGTGAAGGTTGAATCCGACGGAGCACTCACCTTTCGGGGTTCGGCCGGCCCCGGGGCATCCGTCGAACTCATTGCGGAACTGCCGTTGCTGGTCTTGATTGCGAATGTTCCACACCCACTCGATCCGTCGGAGCAGTATCTGGTGGGTCCGCTGCGGGTCCATGCGTGGCGGGGCTCACCGACGGGTGAGGCGGATGCGCGGTTCACGGCGTCGCCGGAACTCCACCGCGCGTACCTCAATTCGATCGACTACGCGGAGGCCCGAGGACTATGAACCTCAACACAATCGCCCACGAACAGGGCGAGCGGATCATCGAATCCACTGTGCCGGTTGGCGCGACGTTCACACCAGGCACCGAACTCAACGCTGCCGCACCCGCGGTCGCGGGCACCACTGTTCGCGACGACACCGTCGCCCCGCTTGCGCCCTGGTCCGCCACGATCCGAGCCGGTCAAGTGCTCACCATCGTTGACGTGGGCGGCAACCAGTCGGCGGACTGCCTCATTTACAACGCGATCGACACCGACGAACGGTATTCGGCACCCGACACGCTCACCTGGCAGTCGAACGCATACCTCCGCACCGGCTCGGTGCTGCGCTCAAATCTCGGTCGACCCCTGATGACCGTGCTCGAGAACGAGATCGACCGTCATGACACGATCGGCGGTGCATGCTCCAAAGAATCGAACACCCTGCGCTACGGACCACACACCGAATACCAGCATGGATGCCGCGAGAACTTTCTCATCGAAGCATCGCGCTACGGGCTGGGAGCTCGGGACCTCGTCTCGAATATCAACTGGTTCATGAATGTTCCTGTTGAGGCCGACGGCGCACTCGGGATCGTTGACGGGCTCTCCGCGCCCGGCAAACGCGTGGCACTCCGAGCCGAGCGGGATGTACTCGTCATCGTCTCCAATTGCCCCCAAATGAATAATCCCTGCAACGACTTCAACTGCACGCCGCTGCGGATGATCGTCACTGAGCCGAATTCCTGAACGGACCGTACATGCCCGCCTTCGACACCATCCTCATCGCAAATCGTGGGGAAATCGCCCGACGCATTATTCGGTCGGCACGGGAGCTCGGCCTGAGGTCGGTCGCCGTCTACTCCGACGCGGACCGCGCCGCCCCCCATGTGCGCGAGGCTGATGCGGCGGTTCGTCTCGGGCCAGCACCCGCACGCGAGTCGTACCTCAATATCGATGCCATCGTTGCGGCGTGCCATCAACACGGTGTCGGCGCGGTCCACCCCGGATACGGCTTCCTGTCAGAAAATGTGGAGTTCGCGCGCCGCATCGAAGTGGAGGGCGTGGCGTTTATCGGTCCGACCCCCGAGCAGATCGCCGCGTTCGGGGCAAAACACACCGCCCGCGAACTGGCCGCTGCCGCAGGCGTTCCCATGCTTGCCGGCACCGGCCTGCTCGTCGATGCCGATGAAGCGGTCGCGGAGGCTGAGCGCATCGGTCTCCCGGTCATGCTCAAGGCCACCGGCGGCGGCGGTGGCATCGGCATGCAAGCCTGCGCGACCATTGACGAGGTTCGTGAGGCATTCGACAAAGTCGTACGTCTCGGCGAAAAGAACTTCGGCGCAGGCGGTGTGTTTCTGGAGCGGCTGGTACGCCCAGCGCGCCACGTCGAAGTCCAGCTGTTCGGCGCCGGCGACGGCAGGGTCGCGGTCATTGGCGACCGCGACTGCTCACTGCAGCGTCGAAACCAGAAGGTGATTGAAGAGGCACCCGCCCCCGCACTGCCGACTGCAATCCGGCAGCAACTCCACGAGTCCGCCCGCGCGCTCGCTGCCTCGGTGCGCTACCGATCGGCCGGTACCGTCGAGTTTGTCTACGACCCGATTCGCGAAGAAGCATCGTTCCTCGAAGTCAATACCCGACTTCAGGTTGAACACCCGGTCACTGAGGAGGCGTATGGCGTCGATCTGGTGGCGATGATGTTGCAACTTGCGCGCGATGGCAGCGCGGGCATGGACTCAAGCATTTTTTCACGTTCGTACGAACCATCCGGATTCGCCATTGAAGCCAGGGTGTACGCCGAGGACCCGTCGAAGCACGGACTCCCGAGCTCCGGGCTCGTGACACAGGCGGTCTTTCCTGGCTCAGGCGCTCCCACACTCGGTGGACTGCGCGTCGACAGCTGGGTTGAAACCGGACTTGAAGTCTCGCCCTATTACGACCCGATGCTCGCGAAGGTCATCGCGCTTGGCGAAACCCGTGACGACGCAATCGACCTCCTGCGGGCCGGATTGGACGCGAGCCGCGTCGACGGCATTGTCACCAACATCGGGCAACTTCGATCGCTGACCGACCACACCTCGCTGCGCTGCGCGACCCATTCAACGGTCACCCTCGACGTCACGGCCGACCCTGACCCCCGCATTGACGTCCTGGCCGCTGGCGCGATGACCACGGTGCAAGACCTCCCGGGCCGGGTTGGCTATTGGCAAATCGGCGTGCCTCCGAGCGGACCGATGGACAGCGCCTCGTTCGCTGAAGCAAATCTCGCCGTGGGTAACCCTCCAGGCGCTCCGGGCTTGGAGATTACCGCCACCGGCCCGACATTGCAGTTCTCGGCGGCAAGCACGGTCGCACTCACCGGCGCCGAAATCCCGGTCCTGCTCGACGGCGAACCGGTGGGCATGTGGGAACCGTTCGAGATTCAAGCGGACTCGATACTCGAGTTAGGGGCAATTGCCGGACCTGGGCTGCGCACCTACTTGGCGGTGCGTGGCGGAATCGATGTGCCGCTGTACCTCGGGAGCGCCGCTACCTTCACCCTCGGAGGGTTCGGCGGTCACGCTGGCCGCGCCCTCGTCCCTGGCGATGTGCTCCGCCCTGGCTCGCCAGACTCGAACGCCCCACATCCGGCATTCCCCGTCGGGTCGCGGCTCACCACCGTGGCGGGAGCAACCCCGCTTGAGCGGCGACCCGCCCTCACCTCCAGCTGGCAGGTTGGTGTGACCGAAGGGCCACATAGCGCACCCGACTTCTTCACGCGCGGCGACCTTGATGAGTTCTATGCCACCGATTACGAGGTGCATTTCAACTCCGCCCGCACCGGAGTACGCCTGATCGGGCCTCGACCGAGTTGGGCGCGCAGCGACGGCGGCGAGGCGGGACTGCATCCGTCGAACATCCATGACACACCGTATGCAATTGGAGCCATCGACTTCACCGGAGACACCCCCATCATCCTTGGACCCGACGGACCGTCGCTTGGCGGATTCGTCTGCCCAGCCGTCGTCGCAAGCGGTGAGCTTTGGAAGCTCGGCCAGTTGCGTCCGGGCGACACCGTGCGGTTTGTCAGGGTGCGCGAGGCGGATGCGAGTGGGCTCATTCACCGTCGTGCGTCAGCAAGTCTGGTAAGTGCGGGTGGGGATGGAGATGATGGCGTCGTCGGCGGGAGCATGGCTACCGACGTCCGGCCGAGCGTGACGTACCGTCGCGCCGGCGACGACAATCTGTTGGTCGAGTATGGCGACATGACCCTCGACCTTGGGCTCCGGATGCGGGTGCACGCGCTGATGTCCGAGTTAACGCGCGCGGCGCCGAAGGGCGTCTTGGAACTGACACCCGGCATCCGGTCACTGCAAATTCGTACCGACTCAACGCAGTTGCGGGCCAGCCAGTTGATGGGCCTGCTCAGCGAGATCGAGCAGGAGATTCCACCAACGACCGAGTTGGTCGTCCCCTCACGCACGGTTCGACTTCCATTGTCGTGGGACGATCCCGCAACTCATCTCGCCATTGAGCGGTACATGAACGGCGTGCGCAACGACGCGCCATGGACGCCATCCAATATCGAGTTCATCCGGCGGGTGAACGGGCTCGATTCGGTTGACGACGTGTACCGCACCGTATTCGACGCGAGCTACTTGGTGCTCGGTCTCGGTGACGTCTACCTCGGCGCCCCGGTGGCGACGCCTCTGGATCCGCGCCACCGCTTGGTCACCACCAAATACAACCCGGCGCGCACCTGGACCGCTGAGAACTCCGTGGGGATCGGCGGCGCGTATCTCTGCGTGTACGGGATGGAAGGTCCGGGTGGGTACCAATTTGTCGGCCGTACCGTGCAAGTGTGGAATCGGTTCCGCCGCGGCGGGCTGTTTGCCGAAAACCCGTGGGCGCTGCGTTTCTTCGACCGCATTGAGTGGTACCCCGTCAGCGAGCAAGAACTCCTCGAGCTCCGGGCCGAAACCGATGCCGGGCGTGGCGAGTTCGAGGCACACGAAGGCACCTTCGCCATCGCCGACTATCAGGCCTTCCTCACCGAAAACGCTGCCTCGATCGCTCAGTTCCGGGAGCGGCAGACGTCGGCGTTCGAGGCTGAGAAGGACCGCTGGCGGGCCTCTGGCGAGTTCGACCGACAGGACACCACTGCGGCGGCTCCGACGGCGCCTGAAGTTGTGGTGCCGGATGGTGAGATCGGCGTAACGGCTCCGTTCACCTCGACGGTGTGGCAGATGTTGGTGGAGCCTGGCACCGTCGTATCCGCAGGGGACAAACTACTCGCTCTGGAGGCAATGAAAATGGAACACGCGGTGGTAGCCCCGATCGACGGCGTTGTCGCGGCTGTGCATGCGGCGGCGGGAGACCAGGTGTCACCCGGCCAAGTCTTGCTGGCGATCGGATCCCGCGCATGAAGTCGGTCGAGCGGGTCAAGTACGCGTACGCCCAAATCCGGGCGGTCAATCGTCCCGAAATCTGGATCACGTTACGAGACGAAGCGGATGCCACCGCCGAGGCCGCCGCGATTGATGCTCGCGTCGCCGCGGGTGAGCTGCTTCCACTCGCCGGCCTCGTTGCCGGCGTGAAGGACAACATTGACGCACTCGGGTTCCCGACCACCGCCGCTGCACCGTGTTTTGCGTACCTCCCAGACGATGATGCCCCCGCGGTCGCACGCTTGCGGAGCGCAGGCGCCGTCGTGATCGGAAAGACAAATCTCGATCAATTCGCGACTGGTCTGGTCGGCACGCGGAGCCCGTATGGTGCCGTACGCAACGCCTGGGATCCCGAACGGATTTCGGGCGGATCCAGTTCCGGTTCGGCGGTTGCCGTCGCGCTCGGTCTGGTCGATATTGGGCTCGGCACCGACACCGCAGGATCGG
Organism: Candidatus Lumbricidiphila sp.; assembly: GCA_035764905.1. Classification (GTDB taxonomy): domain Bacteria; phylum Actinomycetota; class Actinomycetes; order Actinomycetales; family Microbacteriaceae; genus Agromyces. Next base: position 22,400 of record DASTYN010000006.1, read on the forward strand.
GCCGTGTGCCCGCCGCACTCAATGGGATCGTTGGAGTCAAACCAACCAGAGGGCTGGTGCCCGCTACCGGCGTGGTCCCCGCGTGTCGCAGCCTCGACTGCGTCACCGTGTTTGCCCGCGAGCTGACGCTCGCCCGACGCGCCGCTGAACTCATCTCTGGTCACGATGGTGTCGACGCGTTGGCCCGAACGACGTCTGAAGTGTCGGCCCGCACGGTCGATTCATTGTCGCCACGCCCCCGAGTCGCCATCCCGGCCCCCCAGTTCCTTACCGATCTTGCCGATGGCTGGAACGAAGCCTTCGCGAGCACGGTCGCGAAACTTGTCGCCGCGGGCATCGACGTCGTCGAAGTTGACATCAGCCCACTCCTCGACGCCGCGGCCCTGCTGTACGACGGTGCATTCGTTGCTGAACGGCATGCGGCGGTCGGCGCATTTATCGAGGAGCACGACGCCCTCATCGGTACCGACCTTGACGCCACGGTTTCGGCGATCATCCTGGGCGGTGCCTCGCGGACCGCCTCAGAACTGTTCGTCGATATCGAGCGTCGTGACCGGCTCGGGGTGCAGGCGCGCGTGGTGCTCGAGGGATTCGACGCACTGCTCACGCCAACGACGACCTGGCATCCCCGGCTGACCGAGGTGGCAGCAGATCCGATCGGTGCGAATAGCCGAATGGGCCGGTTCACGAATTTCGCCAACTTGCTCGACATGTGTTCACTCGCCGTTCCAGCCGGGACGGTGGCGAACCTCCCGTTTGGCGTCATGCTGACTGGCGAAGCATTCCACGACCGGGCGCTCGCCCGGATCGCGGAGTTGCTCCTCGCGCCCTCGGTCGAGCTCTTCGTGGTCGGCGCGCACCTGACGCATCAGCCCCTGAACGCACAGTTGGTTTCGGCGGGCGGCTCATTCGCACGAGCGATTGGCACTGAACCGTCGTACCGGCTCTTCGCCCTCGATACCGTGCCACCCAAACCCGGCATGCTGCGTGTTTCGGCAGAGGGTGCGTCGATTTCCGGCGAGGTATGGTCGCTCCCGGCGGCGGGTTTCGCCCGGTTCGTGGCCGCACTTCCGAAACCAATGACGATTGGTCGGGTCACGCTGGCCGATGGTCATGAGGTCGCCGGATTCCTCTGCGAGCCGATCGCCACCGAGGGCGCACGTGACATCACTCAGCACGGTGGGTGGCGCGAATGGCTCGCTCACTCGTCAGACACCCGGTAGGGGATGACAAGATCGATGACATGACCTCCTTGCCCCCAGGTGCCGGCCGGCCACGCGCCGCCAACGATGCCAATCGGCCCCCATCAGGTGCACGAGAGCAGATCTTGGACGCCGCGGCGGAGCTGTTCATCGAGCTGGGTTTCGCGGGCGCGTCAACGCGCGCGATTGCTGAACGCGTCGGGATTCGCCAGCAGTCGCTGTATTACCATTTCGCCGGCAAAGACGACATTCTGGTCGAGCTCCTGAGCAACTCGGTTCGCCCGAGCAACGAGTTTGTGGCGTCCATCGAATCTCGTGTACCGCGGGATACGAGCGCGGCCGCTGCGCTCTACGCGCTGGCTCTTGTCGATGCCCGAACGCTGCGCAGCACGCCCTACAACATCGGGGTGCTGTATCTCCATCCAGAGGTCCAGGATGAACGTTTCGAACGTTTCCGCAATGAGCGCAACCAACTCCGTGCCGCATACGGTCGCCTTGGCGTCGCCGCCTCACCTGATCGCGCGATGAACCCCGACGAGTCGATGCTCGGCGCAGTGTTAATTCAGGTTGCCGAGGTGATCATTCAACTTCGCCGCGACGGTGAAGTACGTGAGTCCGATGATGCGACGATCGCACAGTCCTGCCTTCGACTCATCGGCCTGACCGACAGCGAAATCACCAGGGCGATCGCCGAAGCGCAACGCGTGGCGATCCAGGCGCGCTCTGCAGAATTCGAGCTGTGGCGAGCATGAGCACACCGACCGCCACGGTGCTGTCGGACGCCCCGCCTACACTCACAAGGTGAGCGATACCCTGACCGAAGCGCACGCGGCCCTGCGCCGGTGGTTCGGGTACGAGTCGTTTCGCGGCGACCAGGCCGCCGTCATCGAGCACGTGGCATCCGGTGGCGATGCGGTGGTACTCATGCCCACCGGTGGCGGCAAGAGCCTCTGTTACCAAATTCCGTCACTGTTGCGCGAAGGCACCGGCGTGGTCGTCAGCCCGCTCATCGCGCTCATGCACGACCAGGTCGAGGCGCTGCTGCGCACTGGAATCCGCGCCGCGTTCCTCAACTCATCGCAGGGCTCCGCCGAGCGCGCCGATGTTGAGCAGCGCTACCTCGCTGGCGAACTTGACCTCCTCTACGTCGCGCCAGAGCGCCTGAATACCGAAAGCACGCTCAGCCTGCTCGGCAGGGGCCGCATCGCCCTGTTCGCGATCGATGAAGCGCACTGTGTGTCGCAGTGGGGCCACGACTTCCGCCCCGATTACCTCGCGTTGGGTGCATTGGCCGAGCGCTGGCCGGATGTCCCGCGCATCGCGCTGACCGCAACAGCCACCCGCGCAACCCACCAAGAAATCACCGCACGGCTCGGGCTGGGCAATGCCCGGCACTTCGTCGCGAGTTTCGACCGGCCGAATATTCAGTACCGCATCGCCTCAAAGGCCGAGGTGAAGGCGCAGTTGCTCGACTTCATTCGCACCGAAACGGCATCGGCTGGGCATCCGATCGCTGGAATTGTCTATGCGCTGAGTCGCGCCACGACCGAGAAGGTGGCCGCGTACCTGGCACAGCACGGCATCGATGCGGTGCCGTATCACGCGGGCCTCGATGCGGCGACCCGGCGGCGCACCCAAGATCGATTCCTGCGCGAAGACGGGGTAGTCGTGGTCGCGACGATCGCGTTCGGCATGGGTATCGACAAGCCCGATGTGCGCTTCGTCGCGCATGTTGACCTGCCGAAATCGGTCGAGGGGTACTACCAAGAGACCGGGCGTGCGGGCCGCGACGGCGAACCGGCGACCGCCTGGCTCGCCTACGGGCTCGCCGATGTCGTGCAGCAGCGTCGCATGATTGACGAGAGCCCGGGCGACCTCGCGTTCCGGCGTCGGCTGTCAGCCCACCTCGACGCGATGCTCGCCCTCTGCGAAACCATCACGTGCCGGCGCCAGAACGTGCTCGCCTACTTCGGCCAAGACTCGGCACCGTGCGGTAACTGCGACACCTGCCTCGAACCGCCGACCTCGTGGGATGGCACGGTGCCGGTGCAGAAGCTCCTCTCGACGGTCGTGCGCCTGCAGCGCGAGCGCAACCAACGCTTCGGCGCCGGGCAACTCATCGACATTCTGCGCGGGTCGAAGACGGCCCGCATCGAGCAGCAGCGCCACCACGAACTCGCGACATTCGGCATCGGCGCCGACCTCAGCGACCTGCAGTGGCGGGCCGTCGTGCGGCAAAGCATCGCGCTCGGCTTGCTGACGCCGACCGGCGAATACGGGGTGTTGACATTGACGGATGCCTCGGGCTCGGTGCTCTCCGGCGAGCGCCAGGTGCTGCTGCGGCATGAGCCAGAGCGGCGCGGCCGGAGCTCCGGCGGCGGCGGCCGCAAACAGTCGCCCGCGGCATCTGATCTGGCACCCGACGCCCTCGCCCGGTTTGAGGCACTCCGCACCTGGCGCACCGGCGAAGCCCGCGAACAGGCGGTGCCGCCGTACGTGGTGTTCTCCGATGCGACGTTGCGCGCACTCGCTGCCGCGAACCCGGGAAGCATCGACCAACTCGACGGCATCTCGGGCATCGGGCAGGTGAAGCGCGAGCGCTACGGCGCGGCGCTCGTCGACCTACTCGGGGGCGGCCTGTGACCGCCGCGAGCGGCATCGTCGCGCGCACCGAGGTCCGGTTGGCGGCCGATGGCCTACCGTGTGTACATGAATACGCGTAAAGTCGGCTGGCTCCGAAACGCGTTGGAGCCGCTGGCCAGCGTCGCTTACCTGGTGTACTTCCTGCTCGAGGGCGCAGGCCGCGCGCGGGCCGGACAGTTCGGGGGGATTGAACAGTGGGTGCCGACGGTTGGGATTGCCATCGCGATCGCAACGTCGAGGCTGTCGCCTTGGGTGTCGATGGCGGTTTCCAGCTTCACTTTGCTGGCACAGGCGTTGTTGCCGGACTTTCGCTTTGATCAAAACTCGTGGCCTACTGCAGTCGGGTTTATCGCAGCATTCGTCGGGCTTGGATCGACGACGAGCCGGATCGCTCGCCACCTAGCCCTCGGAGTGAGTGTCGCGTCAGGCGCGGCCATTGGCGCGATGTTGGGGGCAGCCCTTGGCGCTGACGCTCAGCCCGAGACTTTGGCGATCGGCGCCCTATTCGGGGCGGCCGCTGGACTCGCGGGTTGGGTAGTTGGCGTAGCAGTTGGCACAACCGACGAGCGGCGCGCCCTCGTTCGTGCGCGCGAGCGAGCCGAACAAGAACTTGGGCTGGCATCGGCGGCCTTGGGTGCGATCGCCGAGCGCGATCGAATTGCGCAGGACGTCCACGACATTGTGGCGAACTCGTTGTCCGTCGTCATTGCGCAGGCTGAAGGAGCGCGAGCGCTCGCTGACTCCCCTGGCGTGACTTCCGTAGCGTTGCAGGCGATTGCCGGTTCCGCCAGGGCAGCGTTGGTTGAGGTTCGCATGCTCATCGAAACTCTCGGTGAAGCGCCTATTGGGCGCGCTCTGCCGGGCCTGTCGGACATCGATGAACTCGTAGGGCGAATGGTCGAAGCGGGAGTCGACGTCCGGGTGCATCGCAGCGGCGAACCGCGGCAACTGACGCCCAACCAAGAACTGAATGCCTACCGAATCACCCAGGAAGCACTTACCAATGCCCTGAAATACGCGAGCCCAAACGAGCCGACGACACTATTGTTGACTTGGCAGGAGAAGGGCCTGACGTTGGAGGTTGTTTCGCGCGGCACGTCAGGCAGAGCAAGCGGCGGCAAAACACGGGGGCTGACAGGGATGCGTGAACGAGCCGCCATGGCAGGCGGCACGCTCGAGATCGCGGGGTCCGCTGAATCGTTCGTGGTGACCGCCTACATCCCGGGCTCGGCACTGACGTGAACGGCCAAATTCGTGTGGCAATTGCCGACGATCAGGTGTTGTTCTGTTCCGGCATCGAGATGTTGATTCGATCCCAGCCGGACCTCGAGTTCGTCGGCGCAGCCTTCGATGGTGAGACGGCCATCGTTTTGGTGGAACAGTCCGAGCCGGATGTGGTGTTGATGGACGTGCGGATGCCGATACTGGATGGGGTCACAGCAACGCGGGAGATCGTGCGCCGACGGCTTCGGACACTGGTGATCATGCTGACAACGCACGAGGGCGACCTCGCCATCATCGGGGCGATTGACGCAGGTGCACGGGGCTTTGTGCTGAAGGACAGCACGCCAGAGTTGCTTTTGGCTGCGATCCGAAGCGTGCACGCCGGACAGTCAGTGTTCACCCCCGCTTCGCCCCGTGCCCTGGTGCGTGATGTGGAGCTCGGTGCTTCGTATCGACCGAACACGGCGGCGATCGCTCAGTTGTCGGACAGAGAGCGCGCCATCTTCTTGCTGGCAGCTGCAGGGTTGAGCACCGGAGAAATCGCGGAACGCGCCTATGTGACCGAGTCAACCGTGAAGACGCACATCTCGAACATTCTGGCCAAGCTTGGACTTCGGTCCCGCTTACAACTTGTGTCCTTTGCACACCGCCATCATCTGGTGAGCTGACCTCCTAGGACCAATTTAGTCCGTGGGTCCAGAGTATTAGCCTGATCGACGGAGGCGCCAATCACCGCGAAACGCTCAAATTGGAGCGCGGGGCCGCTGTTCGGCGGACCCGTTCACCGATCACCGGGAGCGGAAATGCACGTGTTTTCATCAGAAGTGGGTCAACTGGCCGGGCGACTGCACGAACGCAAGGAACCGAACCCGTTGACCAAACACGGAAGGAATGTCAATGAAGACAATCGTTGCGCTCACCTCGGGAAGCATCGTCGGAGCTGTTCTGGGGCTGGCCGCCCTGACACCGGCGAGTGCGGCCACGCTCTGGGACAACAACAACTACACGGGAACGTTCTATTCGGCGTCCTCGGCGCCGAACGTCGGCACGTTGAACGATCGGGGCTCGTCGGTGCAGGCGTCGGGCAGTTACGCCTACTACGAGTAGGCCGGCTACCTCGGGCGAAACGTCAGGCTGAGCGGGAGCTACAACAGTCTCGGAGCGGTCAGCACCAACCTTCACTTCGGCGAGACTTGGAGCGATCGAATCAGCAGTTTCAAGCCGTAGTCGGCCCTGCGAGCGAAGCGCGGCGGTCGCGAGATCACCGCGCTTCGCTCGCAGTCGTACTTGCGGCGTGTGTTTCGCTAGCCGGTTGCTCGGGTCAGGCTGCACACGCCGACAAGGATGAGCGGGCACGAGCGTTTCTGGACACTCGAACCGGAGAGATCGTGCTCCCACTCGATGAATATGACTCTTACGGATCTTTCTCCGACTCTGTTACTCTCCGACACGCGCAGCAAGTGGCGATCGGCAAGTGCATGGCCGGAGTCGGCCAAATCTACCGCGCGGGAAGCATTGCGGACCCACCCGAATCCAACATTGGCGATCGCGAATACGGTCTCTGGAACACAGAATTTGTGAAGCAGTTCGGGTATTTTTCGGCACCGTCACCGGCAGAGCAGGTGCTCAACGAAGACAGTGCTAACGGTGGCCAGTCGTGGGCTGATGCGCTCGATAGTTGCAGCGCCCAGCCCCCCGTTGAACTGCGAGACCTAATCCCGAGTAACGAAGAGACCACCAAGTCGTTGGTGGCCAGGATCCGGACCGAGGCATACAACGCGGCGTCCTCCGACCCTGCGTGGCAGAGTGCCCGGGAACTCTGGTGGGGCTGCCTTCGAAAGGCCGGCCTGGACCCACGTACTGGGGCAGGCGAATGGAACACTCGCCAGGCATACGACCTTCTCATGACAGTAGGAGGGCAGGGTCAGCCAGCCAACTCAGAAGAGCTGATTCGCGTGGCGTACGCGGAGGCAAAATGCAACGACGAAACTGGCATGGCTCAGACCCTCGGCAATCTGGAGGCCGCCTACCAACCGCCGTTGATTGATCGGAATCAGGCAGCGCTCAACTCCGAGAAGCAGCGAAAGCAAGACCGGCTAGCGACTGCCCGCAAATACGTGGCCGCCAATGGTTAAGAAGTTCGATAGAGACGTCGAGGCGCGCCGAATTCAACGCCCCGGCCGCCTGATCGCTTCCGGGCTGGCGTTAGCGTTGGCCATCTCCGGAGCATTCCTGATTGGTCGAGTCGTGCCTGCGCCATCCACTCAGGCCATCAAGCAAGCTCAGGAGCCGATCGCCGTCTGGGCAGAGGTCAAGCGTCAGGTCGTTGACTCCCGAACGACGTTTGCGGGCAAGGTGGCGGCAGCGGCTGTGACACTGATTCAGCCAGAAGGCGGTCGTGAAGGGGTAGTCGTACGCCAGACACTGACCGCGGGAGGCACTGCGGTTGCGGGACAACTCGCAGGCAACATTTCGGGGCAGCCGTACTGGTTCCTCACCGGACCTTTGCCGCTCTACCGCGACTTGCAGCTCGGAGACACTGGTGATGACGTTGCGGCCTTCCAAGTCGCTCTGGCGAACGCCGGGTTACCGGTCAAACAGACCGGCGAAGTCGATCGTGCAACCCTCGCCGCTGTGCAGAGCCTGTACCTTGGGGCCAACCTAAAGCCTCCCGCGGGCCCGCGAATTGCGTTCGCCCAGTTCGTTGCGCTGCCGGCGGGCGAGAACATTGTGGTGAGCGCGGCGCCGATGGGTGCGCACTTGGACGCCGAAACGGCGTTAGCAGTCCTGCGCGTGAAAGCGAACCACATCACGTTTCGCGCCGACACGATCACGGCGGCAAGCTTGGTGCAAGGGGAGAAGCTCACGGTCCGACTCGGCTCGGCCACGTTTGAGGCCACCGTCGCCTCAATCGGCGCTTTTGCCGCCGCTGGCGAGGCAGAGGTGGCGGGGCGGGAGGTCACCCTCTCTGGCGACAACGCAGCGTTGAATCAAGCGCCAGACGGCACTTCGGTCACCATCTTCGGGCCGGGCCAGACCGAGCCAGCCCTAGCGGTTCCCGTTGCTGCTGTCCGCCAAAACGCCGCCGGCGCCTACGTCCTACGTCGCGGATCGAACGGTCGCGATGAGGAAGTTGCCGTTCAGATTGATCGAAGCGGAGCGGGGTGGGCGGCAGTCGGCGCGACCAAGTTGCAGGTCGGCGACCAGGTGAGGGTCTCGTGAGTGAACCGCTGATAGACCTCCGGAACGTCACCAAGGCGTTCGGTGGCGAGTCTGGGACGGGGCTTCGCGATGCGGAGTTGCAAATCTGGCCCGGCGAGTTCGTCGCAGTAGTTGGACCCTCGGGAGCCGGAAAGAGCACCCTGCTGAACTTGTTGGGACTGCTCGACCGTCCCGATTCGGGGACGTATCTGCTCGACGGCGTCGACACCTCAACCCTTGCCGAGCGAGACCGGGATCGCCTGCGCTCGAAGTTCTTCGGGTTCGTCTTCCAGTCGGCATTTGTTCTCGGGGACGAGAACACGATGCAAAACGCCGCGCTCGGCTTGCGAGTGCAGGGGTGGGGGATGCATGCACGAACACGCATGGCACGGCAGGCGCTGGCCACCGTGGGGATCGGCGGTCGAGCAGGAGTCGCCAGCAAGCTGCTCTCCGGGGGCGAGCGGCAACGACTTGCGCTTGCGCGGGCAATCGCCACGCACCCGAGCGTCATCCTGGCTGACGAGCCAACCGGCAACCTGGATCGCGAGAACGGCCGAATCGTCCTTGAGCAACTCTGGGATCTCAACAAGCAGGGTGTGACGGTCATCTTGATTACCCATGATCCGGAGGTTGCCAACCAGGCGAGTCGCTGCGTACACGTCGAGGATGGCCGGGTCACGGGCGGAAGCGCGGAACCTCCCCAAAACAAGCGCCCAAGAGTAGGCAGGCCAAACGAGCCGCGCGGAGGACTCTTTGCTGCCCTGGCGGACGACTTCGGTGAGGCCGTCTCGGTGATGGGGCATCGCGCCCTCCGAACAGCGCTGCTCGTAGCTGCGTTCACCCTAGGTATTGGCGGGCTCGTGACCGCCGCCGGGCTGAGCGAGACCGCGTCGGCCCAAGTCTCACAGCGACTCACGCAGGCGGCCCTCGACGAGGTTCGGGTAGTCCTTCCTGGTGGCGCGGAACTGCTCGCTGACGGTCATCCATTGCTCGACCAATGGATACAGTCGGTCGCGAAGTTGCCCCACGTTCAGAGCGTCGGATGGGTGGCACAATCTGGAGCCGTGTCAGCCAAAGTCCGACGGTTGGCGTCAAACGATCCGGCTCCCATGGGTGAATTGCAGGTGCTCGCGGCGTCACCGAGTTACTTCCAGATGCAATCCAGGCACTCTGACCCCGCTACCGTACCGAGCGTCGTGGACGTGAAAGCCGTAACGAACTCGGCGTGGTTAGGCACCGGCGCGGCGAAGGTGTTGGGTACCGCTGCAGCGGGCCCCGGCTCAACTATTTGGGCGTTCGGCAAGCAGCTCACAGTTGTGGGAAGCCTCGCGGCCATGGACCGAGCACCGCAGCTTTCGAATGCCGTAGTGGTCAGCCCCGATGTGATCGCTGGCGCCAGCGATGTCACGGTGTCCCTGCTCCTCCGAACCGACAACGGGTATCCGGCAACCCTGGCTACGGCGATTCCGGTGGCCCTTGACCCTACAAACCCCGGCAAATTCTCGGTCGAAACTGTCGCCGATCTTCGAAACCTTCGGCTCGGTGTCGCGAACGATCTCGGGTCGTTTGTTGCCGTGCTTTCGGCAATATTGCTCGTGCTCGCCGCCGTGAGCGCCGCCACAACGATGAATCTCGCCGTGCATGCCCGGCGTCAGGAGATCGCGTTGCGCCGCGCCATCGGCGCCTCACGGCATGCAGTTGCGCGGCTGTTCATGATGGAGGGGATCACAGTCGGCCTCGTTGGTGGAGTGGCGGGGGCGGTGTTTGGCACCATCGGCGCAGTGACCCTGGCGCTCGCAAAAGGTTGGGAGCCTGTGCTGCCGGCTGGCGTGGTACCGCTTGCTCTCGGGCTCGGCATTCTGACGGGGCTCGTGAGTTCGCTGATCCCTGCGTGGTCAGCGAGCCGGAGCGACCCGGCCACCGCAATTCGCGGATAGTCCACAGGTGTGGCGATCACGCCTGTTTGGCACATCCCCCAGCACAACGAGGCATCCTGTTGTAGATTCTCGACAGCGTCCTACGCAGCGCGCGTGACCGAATTTGTGCCCAATCCGGCCCGGGTTACCCGCAATTTCCAGGCCTGGGTACCGTGGCAACTGTGACAGAGAACCTGACCCACACCGAAGCCAATCCACCTCAGATCGACGTGCCGGCGCTCGCCCACCAACTCCTCGGCACCTGGGCCGAGGTGCGACTCGCCGCGCGCAACCGCGCCGCGACACCCGAACTGCAGCGCATCGAGGGCCTCAGCATGGCCGAGCACCGCGAGCGCGTGCTCGCCCAGTTGCAGGTGCTCGTCGACCTTGGTGCCGTGCAGCGCGCGTGGCCGAAGGAGCTCGGCGGCCACGACGACCACGGCGGCAATATCGCGTCGTTCGAGGAACTGATCGTTGCCGACCCGAGCCTGCAGATCAAGGCGGGTGTGCAGTGGGGCCTCTTCGGCGCGGCCGTGCTGCACCTCGGCACCGCCGATCACCACCATCGGCTCCTGCCCGACATCGCGACGCTTGCGGTGCCCGGCGCGTTCGCCATGACCGAGACCGGGCATGGGTCTGACGTCGCATCGATCGCCACCACCGCGACCTACGACCCGGCCACCGAAACCTTCACCCTGCACACCCCGTTCCGCGGCGCGTGGAAGGACTACCTCGGCAATGCCGCCCTGCACGGCACGGCGGCGGTCGTCTTCGCCCAACTCATCACAAACAACGTGAACCACGGCGTACATGCGTTCTACGTGCCGCTTCGAAACCCGGATGGCACGTTCCTCCCCGGCATTGGCGGCGAAGACGACGGGCTGAAGGGTGGCCTGAACGGCATCGACAATGGTCGCCTGCACTTCACGAACGTGAGCGTGCCCCGCACGAATCTGCTGAACCGCTACGGCGATGTCGCCGCGGATGGCATCTACTCCAGCCCGATCGCAAGCCCCGGCCGCCGCTTCTTCACCATGCTCGGCACGCTGGTGCAGGGCCGCGTGTCGCTTGATGGTGCCGCCACCTCGGCAGCTGCCATGGGTCTCGCGATCGCGGTGACCTACGGCAACCAGCGTCGCCAGTTCGACAACGGGGTGGATGGCGAAGAAGAGGTGCTGCTCGATTACGGACAGCACCAGCGCCGGCTCATCCCCCGCATTGCAACGACCTACGCGCAACTCTTCGCCCACGATGAGTTTCTCCGGAAATTCGACGCGGTGTTCTCGGGCGAGAGCGATACCGAAGCCGACCGCCAAGACCTCGAGACGGTGGCCGCCGCGCTGAAGCCGCTCTCGACGTGGCATGCGCTCGACACGCTGCAGGAGTGCCGCGAGGCATGCGGCGGCGCGGGGTTCTTGGCTGAGAACCGCATCGTCGGGCTTCGCGCCGACCTCGACGTCTACGCCACGTTTGAGGGCGACAACAATGTGTTGCTGCAGCTCGTCGCCAAGCGACTGCTCGGCGACTACGCGCGCCAATTCAAAGATGCGCACCTCGCGGATCTCGCTCGAACCGCCTTTGGGCAGCTCGCCGACCGGGCACTGAACGGGTTCGGCCTGCGCCGGGTGGGCCAGACCCTCGCCGACCGCGGATCGACCGCCCGATCGGTGACCGAGCTGCGCGACCCGGCCGCCCAGCACGAACTGCTCGGCGAACGCGTCGAAGCCATGATCGAGTCGCTCGCTGGCAAGCTCGGCAAGGTGCGCAAGGCCTCAAAAGCCGAGCAGGCGGCGGTGTTCAGCCGACACCAACACGAACTGATCGAGGCGGCGCGCGCCCACGGCGAGCTCCTCCAGTGGGAGGCGTTCACCCGCGCCCTCGACGCCGTCGCCGACGACGACACCCGTCAGGTGCTTACGTGGGTGCGTGACCTGTTCGGCCTCGGCCTGATTGAGAAGCACCTCGCGTGGTATCTCGTTGAGGGTCGGCTCTCACCGCAGCGCGCGCAAGCCGTCACCGCGTATATCGATCGGCTGATCGCCCGTGTGCGACCACATGCCCAGGACCTCGTCGATGCGTTCGGGTACGGCCCGGAACACCTGCGGGCGGCCATCGCGACCGGCGCAGAGCTGGAACGACAGAACGAGGCGCGCGAGTACTTCCGCGCGGCCCGCGAAGCGGGCACCCTGCCCACCCCGGAACCCTCGAAGAAGCGCTAACTGCCGGCAGTCCGTTCACGCCGGCAACATGCGCGCGGCGCGGCAGCGGCACGGGGCATCCGCTTGGTTCTAGCGTGAAGCCATGCGGAGTCTGTACCCAGAAATTGAGCCGTATGAAACCGGCATGCTCGACGTCGGCGACGGCCACCGAGTGTACTGGGAGACCTGCGGCAACCCCGAGGGCAAGCCAGTGGTCTTCCTGCATGGCGGGCCTGGCGCAGGATCGGGCCCGAAGCACCGGCGGCTGTTCAACCCCGAGAAGTACCGCATCGTGCTGCTCGATCAGCGCGGGTGCGGCCGATCGACGCCCCATGTTGCTGATGCCCCAGAGTCGCTCGGCACCAACACCACCTGGCACCTCATCGCCGACCTCGAACTACTGCGGCGCACACTCGGCATTGAGCACTGGCAGGTCTTCGGCGGCTCGTGGGGCAGTGCGCTGGCACTCGCCTACGCCGAAACCCACCCAGAGCGGGTCACCGAACTCGTCTTGCGCGGTATTTTTACCCTGCGCCAGGTCGAGCTCGACTGGTTCTACGAGGGTGGAGCACAGGCGATCTACCCCGACCTCTGGCAACAGTTTCTCGAGCCGCTGCCGCATGATCAACGCAACCATGTCATCGCGTCGTACGCCGAACTGCTCGCGAACCCAGACCCGGCCGTGCACGTGCCAGCGGCCGTCGCGTGGTCGCGGTGGGAGTCATCAACGATTACGCTGCTGCAGCAAGACGAGACCATCGATCACTTCACCGAACCGCGATTTGCGGCGGCGTTCGCCCGGATCGAGAACCACTACTTCCGCAACGGCGGCTGGTGGGACGAGGGGCAGTTGATCCGCGACGCCACACGGCTCGCGCAGATCCCCGGCGTAATCGTGCAGGGACGCTACGACATGTGCACCCCACCCATGACCGCCTGGGACCTGCACCGCGCCTGGCCGGAGGCCGAGTTCAAGATGATCGCCGATGCCGGTCACGCGTTCGACGAACCCGGCATTCTCGATGCGCTCATTGAGGCAACCGACCGATTCGCCGATCAGTAGCGGGCCCAGTTCGCCCCGTATTCCGGGCGAGTCGCGGTAGCGTCGTCACATGACGTTCAATCCCGACAGCGACATCTCTGGCGGCCGCGTTTCTTCGCGCGGACGCAGCGGCGCGATCGTCGCGGGCGCCGGCGGCTTGGGCGCGATCGCCCTCTTTCTGCTGTCGCAATTCCTCGGCGTTGACCTCACAAGTCTGACCGGGCTCACCGGCACCTCAACGTCACAAGAGCAGGTCGGGGATGACTCGGCGCTGGCCTCTTGCCAGACCGGTGCTGACGCGAACGCCAAGGTCGAGTGCCGCATGAAGGGTGCCGCCGCATCGCTCGAGGCGTACTGGGAAGCCCAGGCCCCAGAACTCGGCGTCGACTACACGCCGCCCGCCGCGTTCCAACTGTTCTCGGGCCAGACCCAGACCGGATGCGGGGCCGCGAGCGCGGCATCCGGACCCTTCTACTGCCCACCCGACCAAACCATCTACCTCGACACCGCGTTCTTCGACCAATTGCGCAGTCAGTTCGGCACGAGCGGCGGCTCGCTGGCCGAGCTCTATGTCGTGGCCCATGAGTGGGGCCACCACGTGCAGAACCTTGCGGGCGTACTTGAGAGCACCCATGACGGCCAGACCGGCCCCGGGTCTGCGACCGTGCGAACCGAGTTGCAGGCCGACTGCTTTGCGGGCGCCTGGGCGTATGCGGCCCAAACCGTGCCGGATGCAAACGGGGTGCCATTCCTGAAGAAAATCTCGGCATCCGAATATGCCGATGCGATGGATGCCGCGCGAGCGGTCGGCGACGACACGATCCAGTCCGAAATGCGCGGACAGGTCATCCAGAGCGAGTTCACCCACGGGTCGAGCAAGCAGCGCCAGCGCTGGTTCCAGACCGGCTTCCAGCAGGGCGCGACGGCGTGCAACACCTTCGACGTGCCCACCGGCCAGTTGTAACGAACGTGCGCCGGGTCCTGACTCAGTCGATCGGTCGGCCGGCGACCGATCAGCAACCCGACGCGCCCGGCCAGGTTGCATCAGGCAGTGATGCGCGGTCGGCCACTTCGACGATACGCGGGCGGCGCGGCGGCGCGGCGGGGGGCCCGAGGCATCCTGATCGCTTCACCTGGGCACCGCCCGGGCTCCCGGTCGACCGGGCTGACACCCGATGGCGGATGGTTCGCACCGTGCTCGCCTTTGGCGTTGCGGTGCTCCTCGGCACCCGCATTCAGGTCGTGCAAACCCTCCACCCTGGCGCACTGCTCGCGATGGCCGCCGTGCCGTTTTGGTGGTCAGCGAGCCGCCGGTTCAGGGGTGCGCGGGCGATCATCGCTCTCAGTGTGGTCATGGCAGGTTCCGGGTACTGGTTGACCGAGTTTGCGCGCGCGACCCACAGCGTGTCGACCGTCTTGCAGACACAGCAGACCTTGTTGGTGCTGTCAATTGCGGCGATGATCGGCATGTTTCTCTGGCTGCGCACCAGTGCGCCAGAGTGGTTGCTCACATTGGGGTTTGGCGTCGGCATGTTGGGCACAACCGTGCTCCTGTCGGATGGGCTTGGCGATAATCCCTGGAAATTTGGGTACGCCGTTCCGACTGCACTGATCGCGCTCTCGATCGCACACCGGATTGGCGGATTCGCGCTGCAGGCCGTGGCGGCGTTGCTCCTTGCCGGGGTGTCGGCCGTTCAGGACTCTCGGTCGGCGTTTGGGCTGTTCGTGCTTACCGCGATGCTGTTGTTGTTTCAGCTGAAGCCAGTGAAGCCGGGGCGTCGAAAGTCAGCGTTGCGAACCGCCGTTGGGCTGGCGCTCACAGCGGTGGTGATCTTCCAACTTGGTCAGGCCGCGGTACTCGAGGGCGCCCTCGGCGAGGCCACCCGGGAGCGCTCTGAACGGCAAGTCGAACAATCGGGCTCGCTCCTACTGGGGTCACGTCCGGAGGCGGCCGCAACAGTCGCGCTGCTTGTCGCGCGGCCGTTTGGCTACGGGTCGGGGACGCTCCCGAATCTCGACGACCTGCGGGTCGCGAAGACCGGGCAAAGCGAGATCGGATACAACCCGGATAACGGGTACGTCGATCACTACATGTTCGGCTTGGGATACGAGGTGCACTCGATCCTTGGAGACTACTGGATCCGATTCGGCCTTCCCGGCCTCGCATTCGTGCTGCTGCTCGTCACGCTGCTGGTGCGTGGCATCGCGCAACGATTGGCCGAGTCGAACGCGTCAGGTGTCGCACTCTTTGTCGGCGCTCAAACACTGTGGTCGGTGTTGTTCTCGCCGATCTTCGCCTCGGCACCGCTACTCGTGGTGGCGGTAGCTACTCTGCTGGCGCCGCGGGCGCCTCGGACCCTCGACCAAGGTCCATAAGCACGTCGAGTGCCGCGCGAAGGCGGGTGCTTGACGTGTGCGCGGTGTACGGGAAGTACTCAACCGCCACGCCAACCGCATCGAAGCGCTGCTCCAACGCTTCGCCACGCGGGGTGCCCTTCCAGTCGTCGCCCTTGAAGAACACGTCGAATCGAACGGTCTGCCACGTGTCCAACTTGTCAGGCAGCACCTCAACGATGGCCTCGTCGACGTACGAAATGTGGCTCACAATTTCGAGTCGTTCGTGGAGCGGCACTACCGGGCGGATCCCCTTCGTGGTGAGCAACATCTCATCCGACACCACGCCAGCGATCAAGTAGTCGCACCGGGCCGCGGCCTGCCGAAGCACGTTGAGGTGACCAATATGAAAGAGATCGAATGCACCAGCCGCATAGCCAACCCGGCCGGCGCGTGGGCGGCGGGCACTCCGAATCTGCGACTCGTTCATCTCGGCCAATGCTAGGCGTCTGAGCCCGGCGTGCGCCATGCCAGAATTCCGGCGGCCACCGTTGTCGCGGCCGCTTCAATCTCGTCGAGTGCCCGACGGTGGCGGCGGGTGGTTCGCCCATGCCCGTCGGCAATGTCGAGGATCGGGTCGGTGAGCCCACGGTTGTGGTCAAGTGCGGCCGCGTAGTCGGCCAAGCTCCCGGTTCGTTGACGCAGGTCGACGAGCGTTCCAAGCGCTGCCGCTTCGCGGAGGGTGAAGGTGCGAGCGGCGGCGTCAGGAACGAGGCTGACCGCGCGGGCGCGATGCTCAGCTTCCGCCGTGAAGATCACTGTCGCAGATGCCACATCGTTGGCGCTGAGTTGGCGTGAGGCATGACTGACAACGTCGGTGCGGCCGCCAGAGCGAGCCACGACCTCTGCACAGGCGGCCCAGCCATTCTGGGTGTGGGTGCCCGCGGAGACCACTTCGATTGGTTCCGTGGGCCCCGGAACCTGAGCACTCCTCATCAGGTGGCTCGCTGACTCGCGACCCAACACCGCGCGGATTACCGCAGCCGCGTGCACCGACCTGCAGACATTCGCCGTGCAAACCAGCAGGATTCGCCCTTCCATGCCACACCCCCTTCGCCTGACGAACGCGCCGTACATTTCGAAAAAAAGTGAATTTTTGTATACAAGCCCTTGACGTGGGATACAAGTTCGCTCACACTGAAATTACTGAACGTGAACAGCGTGGTTCACGGTCGAGGATCCAGCCCCCACCTTATCCATCGACTCAAAGGCATGCCCCCACTATGTCTCAGAAGTACAGCGCGTTTTCGCGCACCCCGAAAAACGCATCGGCACTCGCCGTCGTCAACAACAGCCTGACCGGCATCGCTGCTGCTACGTGCGCCGCGCTTACCGCGATTGCACTCGTCGCACTGGCACACGTGCCATCAACAACTGTCGCGGCACCGACGCACCCCGCGGCCGACACCGCCACGGTCGTTGCGGCTGCAGCGCCGCAGGCCGAGGTCGCCGCCGCGCCAGCGGTTGCAGTCGTCGATGCTCCTGCACACCCAAGCGCCACGGCAGTTGCGCCCGCCACACCTGCCCCCGCTCCGGCCGCTCCCGCCGCCCCGGCTCCGAACACCCCGGTTGCTTCGACGACCACCGCACCGGCAACGACGCAAGCGCCCGCAACCACAGCGCCGGAGGCCGCACCAGCCGCCCCCGTTGCCGCACAGTCGCTGAGCGCCTCGACCTCCACAATCGAGGCCACTGCGAACGCGACCACCGTCTCGGCGCCAACCGTAAGCTGGGCTGGCGGTGCCAAGATCACGCTGGCACCTGCGGATCCGACGAAGGCTGGTGTGCCGGCTGGGACGGTGTTGACGCGTCATGATGGTGATATCTACGTGACGACGCCGGGTGCGGTGCTTGATTCGCTCGATGTGTACGGCAAGGTCATCATTCAGGCGAATAACGTCACGATCAAGAACTCGATCGTGCGCGGTATGGCGAACCCGACCTACACTGCCCCGTCGATTGATAACAACCGTGGGTTTACCGGCCTGACCGTGACCGATTCCACGATCACCGCGCAGGTCGACACGTACTACGCGGCGATGGGCATTGTCGGTCA
>DASTYN010000007.1:0-128692 GCA_035764905.1 Candidatus Lumbricidiphila sp.
CACCATCAGCAACAACACCTTCGGCCGCGACACGACCAACGCGAACTGCGCCGTGATCGCCCCACTCACCAGCACACCAACCATGACCAACAACGTCTACACGCCCGACGGCACCACGGTGACCGTCCGCAAGGGCGCGTAGCAAGGGGAGGGGGCTCCCTTGGGCGGGTTTCGTCACAGCGGCACCGGGTCGGTGCCCATGACGGAACCCGCCCGCTTCTTTGTTGCCGAACCGTGCAGAATGGAGGCATGACGACCGAGCCCGAATCTGGGTCACCAAAGTCCGCATCCACGGCGCGTACTCGCGCGCTCCTGGGATCGGGCGCGGCGGTGGCCGGGGCGGCGATCGTCATCGCACTCGTTGCGCTCGTCAACAATCCGGCGCCGGCGCCGGCTCCCGCAGCCACTTCCGCGGCCAGCGCGGCCAGCGCGACGCCAACTCCGACCCAAACGCAGACTCCGTCGGCGAGCGTGAGTCCGACTCCAGCAGCGACCGCGTCACCGACGCCACAATCCAATGCAACCGAGGCGCCGCCGGTTCCAATCACCGCAACCGCCCAACCGTTCCAGGGTGTGCGCTACCGCGTCACAGCACTTGAGGCGGTCGACGGGCAGGCGGCACAGCCGGGCGAAGTTGCCGGCCCCGCCATCCGATTTGTCGTACAGATCGAGAACCAGACACCAGATGCACTCGGGCTCGGCCAGGCGGTGGTGAACGTCTACTACGGCGCGAACCGTGCACCAGCCGATACGCTCACCGAGCCAGGCGGTTCACCGTTCCCGGCCTCGGTCGCAGCGGGCAACACCGCGAGCGGAACGTTCGTGTTCCGGGTGCCGAGCGACCAGCGCGACACGCTCACGATCACCGTTGACCTGAACGCGTCGACCACCGTGCAAGTGTTCGAGGGCCCCGGACCGAAGTGATGACGCCCTCGGTCACGGTGGCGGTGCTCACGTATCGTCGGCCCGATCACCTCGCCGAGTTGCTGCCAATGCTGGTCGCCGAGGCCCGGTCGCTCTCGCCAGCCGCATCGGTGCTCGTCATCGACAATGACCCGGATGCCTCAACTGCGGCAGCGCTCAGCACCACTGGCTTGGCCGCCGAGGTGCGTATCGTTCACGAACCGACGCCCGGCATCGCGGCCGCGCGAAACCGAGCACTCGACGAGGCATCCACTCGCCTGTTGGTGTTCATCGATGACGATGAACGACCAGAAACCGGATGGCTCGGCCACCTGGTTGCGGCCCACGAGCGGTTCCACGCCGACGCCGTGGCCGGGCCAGTGCTCCCCCGGTTCGCGACCGAACCTGACGCGTGGATCACCGCCGGAAGATTCTTCGTGCACCCCACCCGGCTGACCGGCAGCGTGCGCCCGGTTGCCGCGACCAACAATCTGCTGCTCGACCTCGACGTGGTGCGCGAGCTCGGGCTGCGCTTCGATCTGCGCTACGGGCTCACCGGCGGTTCCGACACGGTGTTCACCCGTGCGCTCACCGCCGCAGGGAAACGGATTGTCTGGTGCGCCGAGGCACCTGTGCACGACATCGTGCCCGCGGAGCGGGCCACCAGGTCGTGGGTGCTGCGGCGAGCGTACCGGCTCGCGAACACCGCCAGCCGGGTGCAACTTGATGGGCTCGGGCTCGGCGCCCGGCCGGTGACGACGGCCAAGATTGTGGTGCAGGGGGTTGGGCGGTGCGCGGTCGGCGCAGTGCGCGTTGCCCTGGGCTCGCTGACCCGCAACCTCGCCACGAACGCGCGCGGGCACCGACTCATCGCGCGCGGGCGGGGCATGCTGGCAGGCGCCTTCGGATCGGTGTTCGCCGAGTACAGTCGAGGGCCTCAGTCGTGAGCCGCCGCGCACCGACCCGGCGCACTGGTCGACAGGACCATGCCTCATCGGTCTGGTCAACTGCGCTGGCAAAACTCATTGTGATGGGCCTCTCAGGCGTGCTCGGGTTGCTCACCGGGCGGGTGTTCATCGAACATTTCGGGGTCGATGCCTACGCTCAGTACGGGCTGCTCACGACGCTCAGCAACCTGCTCCCCTTCGCTGACCTCGGCGTCACCGCCGCCGTCATCAACGCCGTTGCCGGGTCGAAGGACCCGCGCAATGACCCACATGTGCACCGCACGATTGTCACCGGCATCCGGATGATGGTGATCGCGGGGCTCGTGATCTCGGCGGCCGCCGTCGTCATCACCCTGTCGAGTGCCTGGAATTCGGTACTCGGCAGCGGCCTAAAACCGGATGGCGGCGTCGTCGCGCTGCTCTGCATGATCACGTTCTCGGTGGGGTTGCCGCTCTCGGTCGCGCAACGGGTGATGATCGGGCTGCGCCGGAACACCCAGCAGATCGTGACGCAGGCGCTCATCGCGCCCACGCTGTTGGTGTCGGTGCTGCTCATGGTCTGGCTCGGGGTGCACGATGAGTCGCCAATGTCGGTGCTCTCCTACGGCGCCACCGTGCTGGTGTCGGTGATCTGTCTGTTCTTGGTCATGGGCGACCTCGGGCGCAGTATCTGGCGTTCGTTTCCCGATGTGTTTCGGTTCCGCACGGTGCCGTCGGTGCATGTTCGGGCGCTGGCGTGGCCGTTTCTGCTCACTGTGTTCACGGCAATCGCGAACCAGATGCAGCGGGTGATGGTGAGTCACCTCGCCGGCAGTTACGACGTTGTGCAGTACAGCCTGGCGGCACAGCTGTTCGGGGTGGTGTCGCAGGCGATCACAGCTGGCGGCATCGCGCTGTGGCCGATTTACGCGAAGGCGCGGGCCGAGTCGCGCATCGATTCGCCATTTCGCACGTCGATGGTATTCCTCGCGATCGGCACCGCTGCTGGGGCGTTGGTATGGGCCGTTTCGCCGTTCGTCGTGCACTTCCTCAGTGACGGCAAGGTCGATTTCGGCGTCTGGTTGGCGCCGGCGTTCGTCCTGTTTGTCGCCCTCCACGCCGCGAAGTACCCACCCGGCATGTACATGACCGACACGAAAGCGCTCAAGTTTCAGGTGCTGCCTGCCGCGATTCTCATGGTGCTCACATTCGGGCTCAGCCTCTGGCTGATCCCACCGTTTGGGGCAACCGGTGCGGTGCTCGCACACACTGCCGCCACGCTTGCCTGCGTCTACATTCCGCAAATGCTGTACGTGCGCCACGATCTGGCACGGCGGCGCCGTGAGGCGACGGATGCCTCGGCCGCAGTCGAGCAGCCGCAGCTCGATCAGGCCGACCCGATCGCCTGACGATACGCGGCCACATGTGCGGCGGCTTGCCTCGGCCACTCTCGCGCCGACAGGTCGGGGGCGGCGGAACGCCCGCCGCGGCGTACGATCTCAAGCGCGTTGACCAACCCCTGCGGGTCGAGCGGCGGCTGATACTGCACAATCCAGCCGTCACCAACCTCGGCGGCGAGCGCGGCGTTCAACTCGTTCGCCGGCACCAGCACCGGCCTGCCGAGCGAGAGTGCAAGGATCAGCGCCCCAGAATTCAACATGCGCGCGTAAGGCAGCACGATAAGTTCGGCGCCCATGATCGCGGTGGCGAGCGCCGTGTCGTTTGCGTACCCGAGCCGGAGGGTCACCCGTGGATCAGCAGCCGCGAGCGCCGCAATTTCGTCGGCGAGCGCGGGCGGCTGGGCGTTGCCGATCACCTGCAGCTCGAGCGCCGGGTCGGTGACGTCGGCAAAGACCCGCAGCAACGCATCCACCGCTTTGTAGCGACGAATCGCCCCGGCAAATACGAGCCGCCCCGGCTGCGCCGAAACGATCGGCACCTCGCGGAACCACTCCCGGTAATGCCCGTGCGGAATCACACTGACCCCACTCGACTCGCGGGCGTCCGCCGGACGTTCCGTGGCAGCATTCAGGGTGATCCAGCCCGCAGTGCGACGGTCGATTCGCCGCAAGATTCGCTGCTCGGCGCGCGACCCCGGCTCATGCGGCTGGTCATTATGGATGGTTCGCACCAACGCCGTTCGAGTGATCGCCAGCCGCAGCAGGAGCGCCCGCGTGAGCAGGCGCCGAACCGCTGCCCGCAACGGCGTGCGACCCCGGCAGAGCAACTCTGGCCAGTGCAAATGCAGTACGTCATAACGCCCGAACAGCGCCACGCGCCATCCGAACCCCTGCACCTCGACCCCGTCGACCTGCCGAAGTGCGCGCAGCAACTGGGTGAGATACGGATTCGTCCGCGAGCCCCCCTCGGGGAACCCCTGCAGCACCCGCATGGTTAGGGTTTGGGTTCGGCGCGCAGCACCCGACGGAGTTTGGTTGCCGCAGAGTTGGCATCGCTCGAGTGCACCGGCTTCGTGGCCTCGGACCGGTAATCGTAGTACGACACATGGCGTTTCGGGGTCGGAACGCGGTCGAGAATAACGCCGATCACTCGAGCCCGCACGAGCACCAACGACTCAAGCGCCCGAGCAATTTGCTCGCGCCGGGTCGACTTGTACTTCGCCACCATGATCACCCCATCGGTGAGGTGCGCGAGCCCAAGTGCATCGGTCGTCGGCAGCAACGGCGGCGAGTCGACGACAACGTGGGAGTAGGTCTGGAGCAGGTCGCGCATGAGCGAGGCCATCGCGGCCGAGCCGAGCAGCTGACCAGGGTTCGGCGGAATCGCACCTGACGGCAGGATGTCGACCGCGCCACCCCAGTGTTGAATCGCATCCTCGACCGAGACGCCACCGATGAGCACCGTGGTGACTCCGACAGCGCCCTCAATCCCGACGGTGCGGGCGATGGACGGGCGGCGAAGATCGCAGTCAATGAGCAGCACGCGGTTGTCGGACACCTCGCCCAACGCGAGCGCCAGGTTAATCGCTGTGGTCGACTTGCCCTCAGCCGCCACCGACGAGGTGACCACGAAGCTCCGAATGTGGTGGTCAACATCGGCGAACTCGAGGTTGGCGCGAAGCCGGCGATACGCTTCAGCTCGGGGGCTGTGCGGGTCGGCGCGCAGTGCCAGCAGCGACGTGTTCTTGTCGCGCCGACGGCTGATCGTGCCGAGCAGCGGGGCATCGGTCACTCTCGTCAAATCGGATGCCCCGCGCACGCGGGTGTCGAAAAACTCAAGCGCGAGCACGAGCAGCAGCCCGACCAGCAGCCCAGCGACGAGTCCGGTTGCGACCGTCAGTTTCGTGTTCGGGGCAAACGGCGCCTTCGGCGTCTCGGCGGGTGCCACCGTCTTCAGTTCAACCGCAGGTTGGCCCTCAGCGTCCTTCGGCGCGAGTTCCTCAACCGCGATCGCCAGCGAGTCGGCTACCGCATCGGCGATCTTGACCGCCCGAGCAGGGTCGCTATCCGCAGCACTGATCGCAATGATCACCGTCTCACGGAGGTTGTCGATACTGATCGCACCCTGCAGTTTCGCCACCGATTCGGTGAGTCCAAGTCGATCGATCACCGGCTGCAGCACCTTTGGGGTCTCGGCGAGCTGCGCGTACGACGCCACATTGGTCTGGGCGAACGTGTTGCCCTGCACCAATTCGCTGCCGGTGTTGCCACGCATCGTCGAGACGTACACCGACGTGGTGGCCTTGTAGAGCGTCGGCTGCGTCGAGTCGACGGCGATGGCTGCACCGAGACCGACGAGGGCAACAGCGGCGAGCACCATCCACCGGCGGCTCATCGCGGTCAGGATGTCGCGTGCTTCCATGGTGCCCCCTTTCGTCGCCATAGTATCGGGGACCGATGCGCTGGGAATGAAGAAATTCCTGGAGACTACCCAGCTGCGCCAAGGCGACGCATGTCACCGAACCACTTCAGGAGCGCCAATACGAGGTAGCCGAGGTTCGCGATAAACAGTGCGGAGTACCCAATGGTGAACGCCGGGATGCTGCCGAGCAGCACGAACGCGATGCACAGCACCCCATAGTCAGTCGGCAGCCCGAGCAACGACCGCAATGGCGTGCGTTTGGCGGCATCCGCGTCGAGTGACGTCGGAGCGCCATGCTTCGCCCGTAGCAAGTCGTTCAGCAGCATCGCGAAGAACGCCACCACCTGCACCACGGTGAACGCGATTGGCACCAGCAGCCAGGCGATCGCCAGGCCAAAGTGCAGGTACGCGGTAATCAGCACCGCGAGGTGGAGGCTCACCAACTTGGCGCTGTCCACCACGTGATCGAGCCATTCACCGGCAGGCGACCCGCCCCCGCGCAGCCGCGCGACCTGACCGTCGGCCGAGTCAAATGCGTAGCCGATCGCGAGCAGCAGCCAGACCGCGACCCCGAGCACCAGGCTCGGCGGCACCACGGCCAGCATGATGATTGCCGAAAACGTGAACAGCGCACTCACCCCGGTCACGCCGTTTGGCGTCATGCCAGCGCGATAGGCGGCCGCGGCGATCAAGCGCCCCACAGGTCGGTTCACGTAGATCGAATACGGAGGGGCGCCGCGCGCGGCCCGCTTCTGCGCCGACGCAAGCCGCGCAACGGTCTGCCGGTACGTTTCGGTTGGGCGTTCAACGCGCGGCGTCGCCATCAGCGTGTTTCCGTTCGTTGCGCACGGTCGGATGCCCCGTCTGCACTCCACTGCGACTTCGGGTTGCGGCGGCGGCCCTTCGGATGCGTCCGTTCACCAGCCGCCAGGCGGAACGCGAGCGATTCATACGAGTCAGCAACGGCGTCCCAGTTGTAGGTGGCTGCGGCGCGCTCACGCAACTTCGCACCGACCGCGACCGTGCGCGCGACATTAGCCTCGGCCGCATCAATCAAGCCGCTCAGCTCGACCGGGGTGTTGAAGTACGAGGCATCCGGTCCGGCCACCTCGCGGTTGAACACCACATCCCAGGCGAGCACCGCAGTGCCCGCACCCATCGCCCGCAACAGCGAAGGGTTCGTGCCGCCGACCGAGTGGCCGTGCACGTGCGTGAGCGCGTGGCCGTACAACTGGTCGAGCAGTTCCTGGTCGTAGATCGGTCCGGTGAGGTGCACCCGCGGGTCGGCCGCGGCGAGTTGCTGAATGCGCTTGGTGTACGCGGCCGCGTACGGCGCCCCACCAACCACCACGAGCGGATACTTCGCCCGAGACCGTTTGTACCCCTCGACGATCTGCTCGACGTGATTCTCTGGCTCAAACCGCGCGACCACCACGTGGAACTCACCGGGTTCGACGCCAAGTTCGGCGAGGCGGTGGCTGGCGGGCGCATCGAGGATCGGAGCGCCGTAGGCGATGCACTCCGTCGGCACATCGAACTCAGCCTGGTAGTAGTCGGCGATGGCCGCGGCATCCGAAATGAGCGCATCTCCCCACCGAACCGACCATTCCTCGGCAGCGCGGTAGTACCGTCGGCCAGCCCCGCTCCATTTCGCGCGCTTCCACTCCAGCCCATCGACATGCACGGCGGTGCGGGCGCCGCGCAGGCGAAGCAGCGGCAGGAACGGAGCGTTTGCCGCATTAAATATGAACGTGGCGTTCGGTCGCTTGCGGAACAGCAGATGCAACACCGAGAACGCGGTGTGCGTGAGGGTTTCGGCGACCTTCAGCCGAATTGAAGGCAACCACACCAGTCGCATACCGCGATACTGGTGCGGCTGTTCCGGTCTTCCCGATCGGCAATAGACGGTGACCCGATGTCCGCGTTCGGCAAGCCGGGAGCCGATTTCCTCGACGGCGGTTTCGAACCCGCCGTACGAGGCTGGCACCCCCCGCGTTCCGACCATTGCGATTCGCAGGGGGGCCAGGGTCATGTCAATACGCTCCGTTGGGGTGCAGCACAGTCTTCACTGTCCGCCACATGATGCGTGCGTCACCGGCGACGGACCAGTTCTCAACGTAGTCGAGATCAAGCCGAATCGACTGTTCCCAGGTGAGGTCGCTGCGACCGCTCACCTGCCAGAGCCCCGTGATTCCGGGCTTCGTGTACAGGCGACGATGTGCGGATGCCTCGTACTGCGCCACCTCGCGGGCCAGCGGCGGCCGCGGGCCGACCAAGCTCATCTCACCGACCAGCGCGTTCCAAATCTGGGGAAGCTCGTCGAGCGAGTACTTGCGCAAGAACGCACCAACGCGGGTGATTCGCGGATCGCGCTTCAACTTGAACAGCGGACCAGCGCCCTCGTTCTGCGCCATCAACGCGGCAAGGTCGGCCTCTGCGGTGGTGACCATCGTGCGGAACTTCAACATCTTGAAGGGGTGGCCGTTCAGCCCGCTGCGTTCCTGACGAAACAGGACCGGACCATGGTCGTCGAGCTTGATCGCGAGTGCCACTGCCGCCATCACCGGCGCGAGGAGCACCAGGGCAATAACCGAGAGCGTGAGGTCAATGAGCCGCTTCGCCAGGTGCTGGCCCGCCGTGAACGACGGGGCACCGACGTGCACCAGTGGCAATCCGTTGACTGGGTGGAAGTGCATGCGGTGTTGCGCGACATCGCCGATCACCGCCGAGACCACGAGTTCGGTCGGCGTGTGCTCAAGCCCCCAGGCGAGATCGCGAAGGTAGTCGCCGCCAACCGGCTGCCCCGCAACGACGACCATGTCGGCGTTCACCGCGGCGGCAGCGCGCGCGACGTTCTCGAAGTTGGCGACGGCGGCGTACGCCTGGCCGTTCACGACCACGGCACCGTGGCCATCGCTCACGGCGACCCCGACGACGTCATAGCGGCTGCCGCCAGCGCGAGTGAGCTGCGCGATGGTGCGCGCAATCTCGGCACGGTCGCCAACGACGACCACACGGTTCACCGCGATGCCGCGCATCCGCTGTGCCTGCAACCGGCGGCGCCAGGCGATGCGGGTAAGTCCCAGCGCCGCCAGACCGACCGGGAACCCAATCAGGAGGTGGTCGCGACCGGTGGTGGCACCGAGCAGCACCACGGTCATCGCCACCGCGCCAGCAGCAGCGCCGGTCGCGATCGCGACCCGACGGAACTCGAGCATGCCCGAACCGAGCACCCGCACCTCGCGAGTGTGTCCCCAACTCAGCGCCAGCGCCCACGCGGCGACGGCGACCATCGGCAGCACCAGCGAGTCGATCGGCGCATCGGATGCGGGGAGAATTCCACCTGCGTGCACGAGACCAACGACACCGACGACTGCGGCAACGATCACCAATGAGTCGGTGATCGTCATCCCAAGGGTGAACCGCTCAGCCCATCGGGCGCCGGCGCCCGGACGGGGCGGCGCGACCGCACGACTGCGTTCGGGCGCGAGAATGCTCGTCAGGTCACTCGACCTGCGGTGGCCAATAACGGTGGTCAACGGGACCACCGCACAGCATGGACGCGCGCAAATTCACGGGTACTGAAACTTGCGCGCAGAAAAACGTTGCTCACAACGTCCGCCTTCGGGTCGCGGATGATGATTGGGTTTCTGCTACGCCAAAACCAGATGAACGTCGCGGGTACGACGGAGTGTCGCGGGTACGACACAAGCCCATCGGGTCTGGGCAATTGCCAGCATACCCCTGGCTGCACTCAGGTCAATGGTCGAATCGAAGGAAATTGCAGTTGAGCGTGTCGCGGTCGCAGCGGGCAGCTGTGACCAATTGCAAGGGAATCCCCCAACTCGCCAGCGATTTCGCGGCAGACGCCCGAGGCATCCATTCGGCAGGTGATTCGAGAACCTCTCGTCCACACCCAACACTGGGGCGATTCCTTCGAGAGTTGCCCCGTTTGGGGGAATGTGCTGCGACAACTTTGTCCTAGACTGCGAGTAATGCACCGCCAACCCGAAGGTGGTGCCTTACCCGAATCTGAGGATTTCCTCATGCGTGCAATTGCCCGTGCCCGTATTGCTGCGCTCGCCCTCGCCACTGGCGTGGGTGTCGCGCTCACCCTCTCCGGCGTTGTGAACCCGGCCGCCGCTGATACAGCGCCGCCAGCCGGCGTTCCGGCCACCGCATCTGCCGATGTGCTCCCAGCCCCCCAGATCAATGGGGTGGTCTGGACACAGGCCATCGCGGGGAACATTGCATACGTCGGTGGTGAATTCACGACCGCGCGCCCGGCCGGCGCAGCGCCCGGCACCAACGAGGTGTCGCGCCCGAATCTGTTGGCGTACAACCTGACGACCGGCGAGTTGATCGCCTCGTTCAACCCGGGCCCGAACGCCCAGGTTCAGGCGCTCGCGGTCACCCCCGACGGCTCGAAGCTGTTTGTCGGTGGCCAGTTCACCTCGATTGGCGGCCAGACGCGATACCGCATCGCCGCATTCGACGCGGCGACCGGTGCATTATTGGCCTGGGCGCCAACCCTCAACGCGTCGGTGTACGCGCTCGCCGCAACCAACTCGACCGTGTACGCCGGTGGGGCGTTCAGCAACGTGAACGGCGCGGCGCGTACCCGCCTCGCCGCAATGTCGACCACGTCGAACACGCTGCTGCCGTGGGCGCCGCAAATCGTCGATGGCTCGCCGAAAGCGCTCGTCGTAAAACCAGACGGCTCCCAGGTCGTCATCGGTGGTTCGTTCTCGACCTTGAACGGTTCATCGAACCCCGGTATGGGCCTCGCCTCGGTCGACGGCGTGACCGCCGAGCTGCGGCCATGGGCAGTCAATAACGTCGTGCGCAACGCAGGCGCCAAGGGCGGCATCTACTCGCTCACCCAGGACGGCACGTACGTATATGGCACCGGCTGGATGTTCTCGCAGTCTGCTGGCACCCTCGAAGGCACGTTCAAGGCCAGCTGGGATGGCGGCGCCCTGACGTGGGTTGAAGACTGCCACGGCGATACCTATGGCGTCGCCGCAACCACCGACGCGGTCTATGTCACCGGGCACACGCACTACTGCGGCAACACTCCCGGTGGCTTCCCCCAGACCAGCCCGAACTGGACGTTTTATCGCGGCCTCGCCTTCACGCAGAGCGTGCAGGGTGTCGCGAAGAAAGACCCACTGGGCTACCACAACTGGGAAGGCACCCCGGAACCTGCCCTCCTGCACTGGTACCCGAACATCAACACCGGCACGTACACCGGCAGCGACCAGGGCGCCTGGAACCTGGTTACCGACGGGCGCTACCTGCTCTACGGCGGTGAATTCACCCGGGTGAATGGCATTCTGCAGCAAGGTCTGGTGCGGTTCGCGCTCCCGGGCACCGGGCTCGCGCCGCTCAAGAACGGACCCGTGTACAGCGGTGCGACCTCGGTGCCAATCGTGAACGCGCTCGCCTCTGACGCGGTCCGGATCACGTGGCCAGCGAACGTCGACTACGACAACGAATCGCTCGTCTACGAATTGACCCGTGACGGCGCTCTGATCTACACGAAGACCGAACTGAGCAAGCCGTGGCTGCGCCCGACCATGGGCTACTTCGACACGTCGGTGACCCCCGGCACGACCTACAAGTACCGACTGCGCGCCACCGACGCGAACGGCAACACGAGCGTGAGTGACTATGTCACGATCACGACTGGCACCGGCCCGGGTCTTCCGGCATACCAAAAAGCGGTCCTCACGGATGCCTCGAACTACTGGACCATGAACGAGCCAAGCGGCACCACGATGGTCGATAGTGCGGGCATAGAGAACGCCATCGCCACATCCGGGGTCGTACGTGGCACCGCTCAGGCGACGTTCGGTGACCCCAACGGCTTTAGCAGCCAGTTTGTGCCGTCGTCGTTCGCGGCAACGCAGGTGCTCGAGCCCACTCCGAACACGTTCTCGGCCGAGGCTTGGTTCAAGACGAACACGAACCGCGGCGGCAAGATCTTCGGGTTTGGCAACAAGCTCACCGGCAACTCATCTAGCTACGACCGCCACGTCTACATGACGAACACCGGCCGGCTGTACTTCGGTGTCTACACCGGCGCCACGGTGACCGCGCAGACCACTCAGTCGTACAACGACAACCAGTGGCACCACGTTGTGGCGACCTTGGGGCCATCCGGAATGGCGCTGTACGTCGATGGCGCGCTGAAGGCCACCAACACCGCCACCTCGGGGCAGTCGTACAGCGGCGTGTTCCGCATCGGCGGCGACAACCTCGGCGGCTGGCCGTCACGCCCGACGAACGACTACTTCACCGGCAACGTCGACGATGTGGCACTGTACCCAGCCGTGCTCTCAGCGTCGCAGGTGCAGAACCACTACCTGCTCGGCACCACAGGTACCGGCATCAATGTGACGCCCACCGCGGCGTTCGCCACCACCGCGACCGACGTCGATGTCACCTTCGATGGCAGCACCTCGAGCGACTCTGACGGCAGCATCGCGAGCTACGCCTGGAACTTCGGCGATGGCACGACGGGAACTGGGGCAAACCCAACGCACACCTACGCCACCGCCGGCGATAAGACGGTCACCTTGACGGTGACCGACAACCGGGGCGCGACCGGGTCGGTCACGCAGACGATCACGGTCGTGGCGAACCAAGCACCGAATGCGTCGTTCACGTCGTCGGTGAACTTCCTGAACGCCTCGTTCGACGGCACCGGCTCGACCGATGCCGACGGCACGGTGAGTTCGTACGCGTGGAACTTCGGCGACGGGGCATCCGCGACAGGTGCGACCGCCTCGCACAGCTACGCGGCAGCCGGGACCTACTCGGTGTCGCTCACGGTGACCGACAACCGTGGTGCGAGCACCACCACCTCCCGCTCGGTCACCGCCACTCAGCCCCCGAACACGGCCCCGACCGCCGCGTTCGGGTCCTCTTCCACCGACCTCGCGTTGAGCGTTGACGGCACTGGTTCATCTGACTCCGATGGTTCGATCGCGTCCTACGCGTGGAACTTCGGTGACGGCGCGACCGCAACCGGTGCAACCGCGTCGCACACCTACGCGGCCGGTGGCACCTACACGGTCTCGCTGACCGTCACCGACAACGAGGGCGCGACCGGCACACTCTCGAAGCAGGTCACCGTGCTCGCCGCGAACCAGGCCCCGACCGCCTCGTTCACGGTCGCGGGCTCGAACCTGACCGCCACGGTTGACGGCACTGGGTCAAGCGACCCGGATGGCTCGATCAACTCGCACGCCTGGAACTACGGTGACGGCACCACCGGGTCTGGCGCGACCGCGTCGCACACCTACGCAGCCGCCGGCACGTACACGATCACCCTGACGGTAACCGATAACCGCGGCGGCACGGCAACCACCACCCGCCAGATCACTCTGGTGCAGACGGTCATCGCCCAGGATGACTTCAACCGAGTCTCCACGGGCACGTTCGGCACTGCGGTGACCGGTGGCGCCTGGACGGGAACGAACAGCGGCATCGCAACGGACGGATCGACGGGCAACCTGACCTTGAAGGCCGGACAGACCCTGCAGACGCTGTTGAACTCGGTCTCGTCGTCGAATATGGACTTCTCGGTGACCTTCGGCTCGAACCAGCCGATCACCGGGTCTGGCCTGTATGTCACCGCGATCGCCCGCCAGATCGGCACCGAGAACTACGTCGCCGGTTTGCGGATCTACCCGACTGGGGTGGTCAACATGAAGTTGCAGCGTTCCGGAGTGACCCTGGCCACACGGGATGTCACCGGATTGACCTACACCACCGGGCAACGGTTCAACCTCCGAGTGCAGGCATTCGGCACATCACCGACCACGATCCAGGCGAAGGTCTGGCCAGTGGGTCAGCCCGAACCAACGGCTTGGACCCTCACCACCACTGACACCACCCCAACGCTGCAGACCACCGGCAGCATCGGTCTGATCGGGTACCTCGGAGGTACCGCAACCAGCCCGGTCACCGTTGCATTCGACGATCTCCTCGCGCGACCCGCGATCTGACCCCCTCCGGGTGTTGGTGACCCGAACCCAACACCCGCCCTTGCACCATCCAAACGCCGCCCGGTTGCATCACTCCCGGGCGTCGTTTGCTGTGCACCGGCTGCGAATTCGGAGGAGACTGGAACAGTTCTGCGGGGCATCCGGTTGTGTTGATTAGGTCACCGACCACACGGTGACCGCCGAAGGAGAGACCATGACTACCGAGTATCAGCGCACCGACGACGCGGTGGCGGCCCTGACCGAGATGCAGCGGCAGGTCACCCAAGAGAGCGCGACCGAGCCGGCGTTCCGCAATGAGTTTTGGAACAACCACACCCCGGGCCTCTACGTCGACATTGTGTCGGGCCAACCCCTGTTTTCGTCGAACGACAAGTACGACAGCGGGTGCGGGTGGCCGAGTTTCGTCAAGCCGCTCGACGACGAGGTGATCACCGAGCACGTCGACAGCAGCTACGGGATGCGCCGCACCGAAGTTCGCTCCGAGGGTGCCGACTCGCACCTTGGGCACGTGTTCACCGACGGGCCCGCCGATCGGGGCGGCCTTCGTTACTGCATCAATTCGGCGGCGCTGCGCTTCATCCCGGCCGATGAGCTCGAGATCGAGGGGTACGGCGAGTACCTGGCCGAGTTCGAGCAGGAGGGTGAGCACTGATGTCGACCGACGATGGCCAGGTGACCACCCGCCCGGGCGCCGAGACCGCGGTGCTCGCGGGTGGGTGTTTTTGGGGCATGCAAGACCTGATCCGCAAGCGGCCAGGGGTGTTGAGCACCCGGGTTGGCTACACCGGCGGCACCAATGCGCATGCGACCTACCGCCACCATCCAGGCCATGCCGAGGCGATCGAGATCGTGTTCGACCCGGCCGTGACCTCATACCGCGAGTTGCTCGAATTCTTCTTTCAGATCCACGACCCATCAACGCCGAATCGGCAGGGCAACGACATTGGGAGCAGTTACCGGTCGGCGATCTTTCCGCAGTCGCCCGAGCAGGCGGCGATCGCGCACGACACGATCAAGGACGTGGATGCTTCGGGCCTCTGGCCCGGCAAGGTCGTGACGACGGTCGAGCCCGCCGCGCCATTCTGGGAGGGCGAACCCGAGCACCAGGACTACCTCGAGCGATACCCGAACGGGTACACCTGCCACTTTGCCCGGCCCAACTGGAGACTGCCACGGCGCGCCACTGCCTAAGCCCGCGCGCGGGATTCTCGGCATTCTGGGGGCTACCGCCGTGACCTTCGCGGGGCTACGCTGACGGCAGGCTGCTTACCCGAAGTTCATGCCTACCCGAATCCGAGGCCTTCCTCATGCGCGCAATTCCCGGTGCCCGTATGCTCGCGATCGCGACTGCGATTGCCTGTGCCAGTGTGTTCGTTGCGCTCGCCGCACCGGCGTCTGCCGACACCGCTCCGCCAAATCCGACCGACCCGGTGACGGTGGCGGCCGACCCACTCCCCACCGTGCAAATCAATGGCGTCGTGTGGACGCAGGCGATCGTCGGCAACACCGTTTATGTGGGCGGCGAGTTCACCGCGGCGCGGCCGGCGGGGGCAGCGGCTGGTACCAATGAAACCCCGCGGGCCAACCTGCTCGCCTACGACCTGACCACTGGCACTCTGATCACCTCGTGGAACCCCGGCACGAACGGGCGGGTGAACCAGATCGTCGCCACCCCAGATGGCACCCGGATCTACGTGGTTGGGTCGTTCACGACCGTGGGTGGCGCAACCCGATATCGCGCGGCCGCGTTCGATACGGCGACGGGGGCGCTGAGTTCATGGGCCCCGACGAGCAATGCGATTGTCTACGCAGTCGCCGCGACGAACGACACCGTGTGGCTCGGCGGCTCATTCACCAACATGAACGGTCAGCCGCGCCTGCACTTCGCGGCGTATAGCCGAACTGGTGCCCTGCTGCCCTGGGCCCCCACGACTGAGAATGGCAGCGTCAAGGCGATGGTGGTGAACCCGGCGGGCACCAAGCTCGTCGTCGGAGGATCATTCGAGAGCGTCAACGGTGCACCAAACCCCGGCCGCGGCCTCGTCGCCCTCGATGCCATCACCGGCCAGATCCTGCCATTTGCGGTGAACAAGGTGGTCCGCAACGGCGGCTCGAGCGGCGGCATTTTCAGCCTGGCGAGCGACGCGAACTTTGTCTACGGCACTGGCTGGACCTACGGCCGCGCGGGCGGCACGCTCGAGGGCACGTTCAAAGCAGCCTGGTCGGATGGCGCGACCCAATGGGTGGAGGACTGTCACGGCGACACGTACGGGGTGGGGCTCACCGCTGAGGCGGTCTACGTGGGCGGGCACCCGCACTACTGCGGAAACACACCTGGCGGATTCCCGCAAACCGCGCCAACCTGGACCTTCTACCGCGGACTGTCGTTCTCGCAGGCGGTGGCCGGGGTGGCCACCACCGACCTGTACGGCTACACGAACTGGGCAGGCACCCCGGCGCCGCGCTTGCTGCACTGGTTTCCCGAGATCAACGCCGGGAGTTTCACTGGCCTCAATCAGGGCCCGTGGCACATCACGGCCTCTGCCGACGGTCGCTACGTGCTCTACGGCGGCGAGTTCACTCGGGTCAACAACCGGGCACAGCAAGGACTGGTGCGCTTCGCGAACCCGAACGTCGTGCCGAGCAAGGCCGGGCCGAAGTTCTCGGGCGCGGCGAGCGTGCCGACGGTGTTGGCGCTGGCATCCGATGCGGTGCGCGTGAACTGGAGCGCGAATTCCGACCCCGACAATGAATCACTGAAGTACGAAGTGCTCCGCAACAACGTGGTCATTCATACCCTGACCGCGTTGTCGAAGCCGTGGAGCCAACCGTCACTTGGCTTCTTCGACGGCGGGGTGGCGCCTGGCGCAACCGTGAATTATCGGATTCGCGCGACCGACCCCAATGGCAACGTCTCGTTGAGCGACTCCGTCGCGTTCACCAATACGAGCAGTGGCACCGTCACGGCCTACCAGCGGGCGGTGCTGAGTTCGGCAACGAACTACTGGCCCCTCAATGAGCCGTCGGGAAGCGTTGCCGTGAACTGGGCAACCAACGACCCGATGAACTTCCATGGCACGTACACCCGCGGTACCGCCCCTGCGGTGAACACGGGTGGGTTCAGCACCACGTTTGGCGCAGGGGCCTGGGCCGCAAGCACGGTTCCGCACACCGACTCGCGCACGGTCTCGGTTGAGGCTTGGTTCAGGACGACCACCAATCAGGGCGGCAAGATCGTCGGGTTCGGCAGCTCAAACACCGGGAACTCCACCAACTACGATCGGCACCTCTACATGCAGAACAACGGGCGCGTGACCTACGGCGTCCGGGTCGGCTTCCCTGGAACGATCACGTCGCCGACCGCGCTCAACAATGGGCAGTGGCACCACATTGTGGCGATGACCTCACCGGCCGGCAGCCAACTGTACGTCGATGGCGTCTTGGTCGGCACAAGGACCGATATGAACCTGCCTCGGCCATACACCGGCTATTGGCGAATCGGCGGCGACAGCCTGAGCGGGTGGCCGAACCAGCCGTCGAGTTCGACGTTGCAGGGCAGCATCGACGATGTGGCGACCTATTCGATCGCGCTTGACGCCGCGACCGTGCAGAGCCACAACGAGATCGGGCGCACCGGCAAGGCGGTGAACCAGGCCCCGACGGCCGCGTTCACCGCGACCAACGCGACAGCGCTGACGCTCTCGGTGGATGGTTCAACCTCGACCGACCCGGATGGCACGATCAACTCGTACTCGTGGAACTTCGGCGACGGGGCATCCGGCACCGGGGCGACCGCATCGCACACGTACACGAGTGCGGGCACGTACGCGGTGACGCTGACGGTGACCGATGACGCTGGCGCAACCGGCACGCTGACCAAATCAGTGATCGTGCAGGGACCAAACGCGGAGCCAACCGCGTCGTTCGTCGCGACCGCGTCGAATCTGTCGGTTTCGGTGGATGGCTCGGGATCGAACGATCCAGATGGTTCCATCGCGGCCTACGCGTGGAACTTCGGTGACGGTTCGACCAGCACCGGTGCGATCACCGCACACACCTATGCGGCGCCCGGTACGTACCCAATCACGTTGACGGTGACCGACAACCGGGGCGGCACCGCGACCACCACCCGGCAAGTCACCCTCGTGCAAACGGTCGTGGCACAAGACGACTTCAACCGGGTCACCGCTGGCAGCCTCGGCACGGCGAATGTCGGCGGCGCGTGGAGCGGCACCGGCGCCGGCCTCAGCACCAACGGCAGCACCGGCAACCTCTCGATCAACGCGGGGCAGACCCTCCAAACCACCCTGCCGGGTGCGACGACCTCGAACCTTGACCTCTCCCTCAAGTTCGCCCTCACGCAACCCATCACCGGCTCCGGCGTGTACGTGTCGACCAT
This sequence comes from Candidatus Lumbricidiphila sp., assembly GCA_035764905.1. GTDB lineage: Bacteria > Actinomycetota > Actinomycetes > Actinomycetales > Microbacteriaceae > Agromyces. The sequence continues at coordinate 18,066 of DASTYN010000007.1, forward strand.
CGCCCGTCAAGTCGGCGCAGACACCTACCTTGCCTCGCTGCGCATCTACCCGACCGGGGTCGTGAACGTGAAGATCCAACGCTCCGGCGTCACCCTCGTGGTTACCGATGTCGCTGGTCTCACGTACACCACCGGGCAACAACTCAACCTCCGATTCCAGGTGTTCGGCACGTCGCCAACCACACTGCGGGCACGTGTGTGGAGCGTTGGTCAACCCGAGCCGAGCACCTGGCTCCTCAGCACCACCGACAGCACCGCGGCCTTGCAAACCGCCGGCAACATCGGCCTCATCGGCTACCTCAGTGGCAGCGCAACCAACCCGGTGACGATCGCATTCGACGACCTCCTCGCCCGGCCCGTGAACTAACCCTCTCCGGGTGTTGGCGACCCGAACCCAACACCCGGCGGGGCGCGGCCCGGCGGCTCACTTCGTAGGATCAGCACATGCAACCGACTCCGCCCGCCCAGCCCGGTCACCTCGTCGTCATCACCGGCGGCAGCGGCTTCGTCGGCGCGCACTGCATCGTCGCGGCACTGGCCGCGGGCTACCGGGTTCGTACGACGGTTCGTTCACTTGATCGCAGCGCTGCGGTGCGCGCGCTGGTCGAGCAGGGCGGGGCGGATGCCTCGGGCCTCGAGTTTGCCGAAGCGAATCTACTCGCCGACGACGGCTGGCGGGCGGCCTTCGAGGGTGCGCGCTCCGTCTTGCACGTGGCATCCCCGTTTCCTGCGCGGCAGCCGAAGAACCCGGACGACGTGATCGTGCCGGCCCGCGATGGCGCGCTTCGCGCGCTGCGCGCGGCCCGGGCGGCGGGGGTCGAACGGGTGGTGCTCACCTCATCGTTCGCGGCGGTTGGGTACGGCGGGGAGCATCCGGGTCGGCCGTTCACCGAGGCCGACTGGACCGACGGCACCAACACCCGCCTGAGCCCGTACGTGCGTTCGAAGGCAATTGCCGAGCGCGCAGCCTGGGACTTCATCGCTGAGCACGGCGGCGTCGAACTCGCGACCGTGAACCCGGTTGGCATTTTCGGACCGGTGCTCGGCCGCGACCTTTCGGCGTCGGTTGAGCTGCTGCTCGCGTTGTTGAATGGCGCGATCCCGGCGGTGCCGAACGGTTCAGCAAGTGGGGTCGATGTGCGCGATGTCGCCGACTTGCACCTGCGAGCGATGGTGCATCCGGATGCCGCGGGGCACCGATTTCTCGCGGTCAGCGGTGACCCGTTTACGTTCCCCGAACTCGCCGCGCTGCTGCGCGACCGACTCGGCGATGCCGCCGCGCGCGTACCGCGCACGGTGCTCCCCAACTGGCTCGCGCGCGCGCTCGCGCCGTTTAGCGCCGATCTGCGTTCGGTGGTGACCGAACTCGGGCACCCGCGGTCGGTGTCCGCCGACCAGGCGCGCACCCTCCTGGGTTGGGACCCGCGCCCGCGCGATGAGGCGATCCTCGCATCGGTCGCGAGCCTGCGCGACCTTGGGATGCTCCGCGCCGGGGCCTAGCAGCTACGCGTCGAGCACGGCGAGCAGCCGGGCGACCGACCCGCCGAGGTTCCACTCATCGACGAGCACGAGGAGCCGCTCCCGCGCGGCCTCATCGACCGGGCCCAACTTCGCGGTCGCCACGTCGAAACCGAGCGGCAGATCACGCACGACGCGCACCACCGTCGGCGCCACGGCGAGGTAGTCGGCAGCGGCCGCGAGTTTCGCGCGCACCCCAGCCGACATCGGCGCCGAGGCATCCGAACTTGCCGCCTGTACCCCGGCGAGCGAGCCGAACGATGCCAGCAGGGCCTGGGCGGTCTTCTCGCCAACGCCGGCGACGCCGGGCAACCCATCGCTCGCATCGCCGCGGAGCGTGGCGAAGTCGGCGTACTGATCGGGTCGCACGCCATACTTCGCGAGCACGGGCGCCTCGGTGAGCACCTCGAGATTCGACATACCGCGCACCGTGGAAATCACGCGCACGTCGGCCGCATCGTCGATGAGCTGAAACAGGTCGCGGTCGCCGGTGACGACATCGACCGGCATGGATGCTCCGGTCGCGAGGGTACCGATCACATCATCGGCCTCGTGCTCGGCGGCCCCGACGATCGGAATTCCGAACAGGCCGAGCACCTCACGAATCCGCGGAATCTGGGCCTCAAGCGGGTCTGGTGTCACCTCGACATCCGGCCCCACCTCGACCACCTCGGCAACCCGGTGCGCCTTATAACTCGGAATCAGCGCGACCCGCCAGGCGGGCCGCCAGTCATCGTCCCAACAGGCAACGAGATGGGTGGGGCGATACTCGCCGACGAGCCTCGCGATCATGTCGATGAGCCCGCGAATCGCGTTCACCGGCGCACCGCTGGCATCACGGAACGTATCGGGCACCCCGTAGAACGCCCGAAAGTACAGGCTCGCGGTGTCGAGCAGTTGCAGACGCTGGGGGTGCACGGGTGACATGCTGCCCAGCGTACGCGGCACCACCGGCACCCCGGTTTCGGATGCCCCGGCCGAACCCGCGCGCCCACTACGGTTGAGGCATGAAGCGCGTGCTCGCAGCGTTCCGCCAGCAGCGGCGGGTGCCGTTCATTCAGGTGCTGAAATCGGCGATCGCGACCGTTGCTGCCTGGCTCGTCGCGGAATGGCTGCTTCCTGGGGCGCCGCCGCTGTTCGCGGCGATCGCGGCGATCCTCGTCGTCGCGCCGAGCGTGAATCAATCGCTCGCGAAGGGCGTCGAACGTTCGGTCGGTGTGCTCATCGGGGTGACGGTCGCATCGGCGCTTGGGGTGTGGCTTGGGACGGCGTCGTGGGTGGTCATCCTCGCGATTGTGGCGGGTGCATTCGTGGCGTGGCTCGCAAAGGTGACCCCTGGCACGGCGAATCAGGTGGCGATTTCGGCGATGCTCGTGCTGGTCCTCGGGCAACCGAATGGGCTCTACGCCCTCGAACGCATCATCGAGACCTTGCTCGGCGCGGCGATCGGGCTCATCGTCAACGCGCTCATCGTGCCGCCCGTGCTGATCGAGCCATCCCGTCGTGCCCTTGCGCTGCTCGGTGGCGAGTTGGCTGCCGCCTTGTCGCGGCTCGCCGATGCGCTTGAGGGTCGGCGCACGCCGGCCGAGCTCTACGAACTGTTGCTGCAGGCGCGGCTGTTGGTTCCGATGCGCGAGCATGCCGCCGCCGCCATTGCCGCCTGTGAGGAGTCGCTCACGATGAACCCTCGGCGCAACGCGCACCGGGCTGACATTGCCGCCCAACGGGCGCTGCTCGAGCAGATGGTGCCGACAGTGACCCAGGCGATTGCGATGACCCGGGCGGTCTGCGACCTGCATACCCCGTCGCTCGCCGCCGAACCGGCAGTGCCAGATATCGCCGAACAGCTGCGCCGAGCCGCGCACGATGTGCGGCTCACGGTACATCTCGCCGAGGTCGAGCCAGAGCCGATCACCTCGGTGATTCGGGCGTTGACGGCGCCGCTTCAGGTGGCTCCGCCGACGAGCGAGAACTGGGTGCTCATTGGCTTCCTCACCGAGGACCTTCGGCGCATTCACGATCAGTACACCCGCAGCGCACCCTGACCTCCCCCGTGACCGACTGACCCAGAACGCCCAGCTCAGGGAATGACGGCGTAGCGTACGGGTATGGATCCAGTTCCGGATGCCTCGCACCGACGCTCGGATCGCGTTGCGGCCGCCGCGGCTGGCGTCGTCGCGACACTTGCCGGGGTCGGCACTGGTGAACTCGTTGCGGGTCTGATCGCACCCGTCGCTGCCCCGATCTCCGCGGTCGGCGGCACGCTCATCGACCTCGCACCGAAGTGGGCAAAAGACACCGCCATCGCCTGGTTTGGTACCGGCGACAAGGTCGCCCTCGTGACCGGAATCGTGCTCGTGCTCGTGGCCGTCTCGGCAGTCGCCGGGCTGCTCGAATGGCGGCGAGCCCCCGTGGGGCGCATGCTGATCGGCGCGGTTGGCGTGCTCGGCGCCGTTGCGGCGGCAACTCGCGCGCCGGTGGCGCCGACGAATGCGGTGCCCTCGTTGGCGGCCGCGGCGGTGGCCGTGGCGGTGCTGGCGCTGCTTCGCGTGCGGGCGCCGAGGCCCGTGGCATCCGATGGCGGCGCTTCGCGCCGAGTGTTTCTCATCTGGGCAAGCGCCGCGGCCGCTATCGGAGTGCTGGCGACGGTCGGCGGCGCTGCGTTGCGCGGGGGTGCAGCCAAGGTGGCACAACTCGTGTCAACGCTCCGGTTGCCGAAGCCGGCAACGGCGTTCGGCCCGATCCCGGCGGGTGCCGAGCTCGACATCGCGGGCCTCGCCCCGGTGGTCACCCCGAACGCCACGTTTTATCGCATCGACACCGCGCTCCAAGTGCCGCTCATCGACCCAGCCGACTGGCGGCTGCGGATTCACGGGATGGTCGACCGCGAGCTCACCCTCACCTGGGAGGAACTTTTGGCGCTGCCGCTCGAGGAAAGCGCCACCACGCTGATGTGTGTGTCGAATCCGGTCGGCGGTGACCTGACGGGCAACGCGATCTGGCTCGGCACCCCGATTCGCGACCTGCTCACCCGGGCCGGCGTGCAACCCGGCGCCGATATGGTGCTCTCGCGCAGCCACGACGGATGGACCGCCAGCACCCCGCTCGAAGCACTCACCGATGTCCGCAATGCGATCCTCGCCGTCGGCATGAATGGCACCCCGCTCCCGATCGAGCACGGATTTCCGGTGCGGATGGTGGTGCCTGGGCTGTACGGCTACGTCTCGGCAACAAAGTGGTTGGTCGACCTCGAGGTCACCCGCTTCGACCGTGCCCGCGCCTACTGGACCGACCGCGGGTGGAGCGAGCGCGGCCCGATCAAACTCTCGAGCCGCATCGATGTGCCGCGGCCCGGCACATCGATTCCTACCGGTGAAGTCGTGGTCGCTGGCGTTGCCTGGTTTCAGCACATCGGTGTCGCGGCGGTTGAAGTGCAGATCGACGAAGGCCCATGGCATCAGGCCGAGCTCGCGACCGCGATGTCAATCGATACGTGGGTGCAGTGGCGCTACCGTTGGCAGGCTGCCCCCGGCCGGCACACGATTCGGGTGCGCAGCACCGGTGCCGATGGGCGCCCTCAAGAGACCCGGCTTGCCGATGTCGCCCCAGATGGCGCGACCGGGCTGCACACGATCAACATCGAGGTGACATGAGCGACGACCCCCGCGAGATTCAGGTGCCGGTGGGCAGTGGCGCCGTCAGCGCCACCTTGACCGTTCCGCCCACGCCCGGCGCGCACGATCCGGATGCCCCGTGGGCCACGGTTCTCATCGCCCACGGTGCGGGCGGTGGCAAAGATCAGCCGGCGCTCGTGGGTCTCGCCGACGCGCTCGCCGACGCCGGGGTGGCAAGTTTGCGGTTCAACTTCCCCTACCGCGAGGCTGGGCGCAAACTCCCCGGCACCGCCCAGGCGGCAATCGACACCTGGCGTGCTGTTGTCGATTGGGCGCGCCCGGAGCTGGCGGGTGGACCGCTGATCGCCGCCGGCAGGTCGTATGGCGCACGCATGGCGTCGATGGCCGCGGCATCCGATGCCGGGTCCGCGCACACCGGCGGCGAGGGTGCGGGTGTGACCGCGACGAGCGATTCCGCACCCCGACTGGCCGTCGACGGGCTCGCGTTCCTCGCCTACCCACTCCACCCACCCGGCAAACCTGACCAGCTGCGCGACGCGCACCTCGACCAGGTGCCGCAACCGATGCTCTTCCTCCAGGGCACCACCGACCCGTTCGCGATCCCGAATGCCGACCTCGACCGCGTTGTCGCCCGACTGGGCGACCGCGCCACGCTCGAGTGGGTTGACCGCGCCAACCACTCGTTCGAGGTGGCCGGGCAGAAGCGCGAGGCATCCGTCATTGGGCGCGACCTTGCACCCACCCTCATCGAGTGGATGCGCCGGCTTCACCGCTGACGCCCCATTGACCCGCGCAACGCAGTGCCCTGCGCGGCGGACTACCCCTTGGTGCCGCCCGCGAACATCCCCGCCACGAGCGACCGCTGAGCGAACAAGAACAACACGAGCACCGGGACCGTCGCCAGCAAGATTGCGAGCGTCAGTTCTGGCGCGTCGATACCAAGGTTTGCGGTACCACCCGGGTTGAACGCTGTTGACGACGACAGGAGCTGGCTGAGGCCGACCTGGATCGGCTGGGTCCCGCTCGCTGGCATCACCAAGAACGGCAAGAAGTAGTTTTGCCAGTTCCCAACGAAGTTGAAGAACGCGACCAACACGATGATCGGCCGCGCAAGCGGCAGCGCGATCTTGAAGAAGATCTGCAGTTCGCTGGCGCCATCAATGCGGGCGGCCTCGAGCGTTGACCGTTGCAGGCTCGTCGAGAAGTAGATGAACGTGAGATATACCCCGAACGGGAAAAACGCGAACGGCAAGATCAGTGCGAGCGGGTTGCCGATCAGTTTCATCGCGCTCAGTTCGAGGAACATCGGGATCACCAAGGTGGTCGCCGGCATGATCATCACGATGAGCGTGACCATGAGCAGCACTTTGCGCCCACGGAACCGTGTCAGCGCGAGTGCGTACCCAGCTGGCACACTGCAGATCAGTGTGAGCGCAAGGCCACCGAACGCGTAGATCGCCGAGTTGCCGAACCACCGGTAGATCGCGCCGTCTTGAAACCCGATCAGGTGTTGCCAGGCTTCTGCGACCCGCGCGAGCGAACCGAACGCAAATGGGAAGTCGTGCTCAAGTGACTGCGCCGATTTGGTGGGTGCCAGCAGCAGCCACACCATCGGCAACACGAAGAACACCGCAAAGGCGATCAGGATGGCCCACACCGCACCGCGCCCGATCAGATGTGCGTACCGGGTTGAAGCCGGCCTGCGAGTCACCGCGGCCATGTCGAGAGAGTTCTGCATCAATCTTCCGCCTCTGTCGTAAACAATCCCGATCGCGTAACCAAGATCACCGCGAACACGAGCCCCACCGCGAGCAGCAGCACCGACAGCGCTGCCGACGCGTTCGAATTCGACATCGCCCCAAACGCGAACTGGTAGGCGAGCTGGTTCGGCGACCACGTGACATCCACGAGTCCACTGGCACTGCCGAGGATCTGCGGTTCCACGAAAATTTGCGTGCCACCTGCGAACGCGAGGATGGCCATATAGACGATCCACTGACGGATCATCGGAATTTGGATGTGGATCGCCATCTGCCACGGCGACACCCCGTCGAGTCGCGCGGCTTCGATGACATCATCCGAGACGTTGTTCAGCGCACCGTACATGATGATGATCCAGCCACCAGCGCCGACCCAGAACGCCATGATCGCGAAGATGCCCGGCAAGTTCTGGGGTTGCACGAGCTTGCCGAAATCGGTCCAGCCAAACGCATGGAGCAGCGGCGCAACGGGACTCACTTTCGGAGAGAGCATGAACATCCACACCACGGTGCTTGCCACCCCTGCCAGTGCACCCGGCAGGTAGAAGACGAACCGCCAGAAGACCGACATGCGGCCCCGAACGTGGTTCCGTAGGATCACCGCGAGAGTGACGCAGAGCACGACGATCGCAACGAGCCAGATCAAGATGTACCCCGCGAGGTTCAACATCGACCGCACGAATCGGAAGTCACCAATGACGACGGCGAATTGGCCGAACCCGGTGAACTGCCATTGGTCATTGGTGAATGCGAGTCCGACCGCGTACGCGGTCGGCAGCACGCCGAACGCGAGCAACAACACGACGTAGCCCGCGATCAGGAGATAACTCACCCGATTGCTACGCTCACGTACTCGCTTGGTGCGTAACGGCATTTGCCGCAACGTCTCGACGCCGCTTGTCATGTCGTCGGGCCCTCCAGTCCAGTGATTGGGTGGCGCCCGTGCGAATCAATCATGACTCGCACGGGCGCCGATTGTGCATGAGTACTACTTGACGACGGTGTAGCCAGCCGCCTTCGCGGTGTTCGCCGATTCGGTCTCCCAATCGCCCAGGAGCGACTCAATCGTCTTGCCAGCGTTGATGCCCTTCAGCACCACGTTCTTGTACGGGTCCTGGTCGAGGAACGTGGTGTTTGCCCAGCCCTTCCAGATCTGGCTTGCGGCCTTGGCCAGCGGCGCCTTCACGTCGGTCGCAAAGTACTTCACGTTGTCCGGGTTCGCGAGCCATGCCTCGGCCGCGCCCTTGTGGGCCGGGTAGGTCGGTGCCGACTTCTGGAACTCGGTGTCGGTGTTCACCCAGGTGACGAGGTCGGTGGCCGCAGCAAGGTTCTTGCTGTGCGAGGAGACAAGCCAGATGCCACCGCCGACGTTGCCGTTCGATGCGGTTGAGTCGCCGGCCCACTGTGGCTGGTCGGCAACGCCGATCTGGCCAGCAGGGATCTTGTAGGTGGCTTCGAAGAGGTACTTGCCGAACCACGATGGGCCAACGGCGAGCAACATCTTCGAGCCATCCGCACCCTTTTCGAAGTAGCTCTGCTTGCCCACGACACCGGCCGCCAGCAGGTTGTCGAGCATCTTCGCCGTCTTCGTGCATTCAGGCGTGCTGAGGTTGATCTTCAGCGTGTCCGGCTTGTCGGTGGTCTCTTGCACCGAGCACCGGCTCGCCCAGAAGAACACGTCGAGCGCGTTGGCGTCGCCGATCTGGCCGATCAAGTAGCCGGGGTGCTCCTTCGCGACCTTCACGCCGAGTGCTTCGAACTCTTCCCAGGTCTTTGGCACGGTGTAGCCCCACTGGTCGAACAGGGTCTTGTTGTACCAGGTCACCGTCTGGGCGATGTCGTTGCGCAGGCAGTACGTGTTGCCGTTCGCCTGGCATGGAGCGAGCGTGCCGTCGGCCCACTCGTCGAGCTTGGCCTGCGGAATCAGACCCTGGTTCAGCGGAGCCGCATACGCCTGAGCTCCAGCCCCCGTCGACTTCGATGCCCACGACGAGTCTGCCGTGTTCGGCGAGAACACGACGTCGGGCCATCCTGAACCCGACTTGTCAAACAGCGAGATCTTGGTCTGAAGTCCCCCGCCGTCGAACGTCTCGATGGTGAGCTTCACATCGGGGTGCGCCTTCTGGTACGCCTCAACCGCTGCCTGGCGAGTCGGGTCAACGAGCACGTTGAGCGCAGCGGTCTTGTCTTGTTCGACCGGCTTGAAGCCGCCGGTGTCGCCTGCCTTGGTGGGTGCAGCGCTGGCGCAGCTGGCGAGCAGCAGCATGGTCGCCGCAGCAGCGACCGCGACCGCGCCCTGCTTCGCGCGGCGGGTGGTTGGACGAATATTCACTGTGTGTTGCCCTTTCTCTCTTGGCGATCGCCGGCCTGCGCCTATGCAGTCCTGGCGAAGTGGGTGACGGCCTCTGGGTAGTCGAGGCCGGGTGGGAGCGCAATTCCGGGTTCGGTCGGCGCGTGAATGAGCCCGTTCGCATCGACGATCGACTCGCGCACGACGTTGGTCGACATCACGAGCGATTCGTAATAGGTCGTGTTCGAGATCGCCATGCACAGGTGCTCTGCGTGAATGCCACCACCGTGCACCTCGGCGCGAACGCGGAACGAGTCGGCGAGATGCGCCGTACGCAGTGCGCCGGTGATGCCGCCGCGAAGGCCGGCGCTGGTGCGCAGACCGAAGGTCGCCGCCCCGGCGCTGATGAAGTCAGCGCTGTTCATATACGCACCATCGGATGTCTCGGCCGAGAGCAGTGGCACGCGAACCGATCGCGCAAGCTCGCGGTAGGCGTTCACGCTGAACTCCCGCATGGGCTCTTCGTACCAGCGGTAGTTGGCGTCGGATAACGCGTTGCCGAGGTAGATCGCGTCGGGCAGATCGAACCCAGCGGAGCCGTCGTACATCAGGTCAAGTTCGTCGCCGACATGCTCGCGCAGTTTCGTGCAGAGTTCGGCATCGCGCTTCGCGTCGCCCCAGGCGTGCAGTTTGATCGCGCGGTAGCCGAGCTCGATACTCTGCGTCGCAACATCGAGAAACTCTTCGAGCGTGTCGAACGTGACAGTCGACGCGTACGCCGGCAGAGTTTCACGCATGCCGCCCATCAACTTCCAGGCCGGAAGCTGTGCGTGGCGTCCTGCGAGGTCCCAGAGCGCAACGTCGAACAGGCCAAATACCGGAAGCGGGAACTCGTGCAGTCGGTCAAGTTCCCACATGCGGTGGTAGTGCCACTCGCGTAAGAGCGGATCCTTACCAAGGAACTCGGGTTTGAACACATGTTCGACCAGCGATTCGACCTGGGAGACCGCATTCAACCGAGCGTAGAACGCCGCCCCTTCGACGCCCTCATCGGTACCAATCCGCAGAACGACGCCTTCGGATGGGCCGTATTCGTCGCTCCCTGGCAGGCCCGCGCGCCACCGGAACGACGGCATCGGGGGCGTACGGACGGGGTGCGCTTCGATGTGAGTGATCTTCATACGCTGCCCCGAAGGTTCCTTTCGCTACGCTGCCGCCGGACCTGGGTGACGTTACACGTTTGACCTTTGACGCACAAGTCACGAACTGGTAACGACAGATGCCCGAAAATCCAGGGAATACACGTCATACGTTTGATCGGCTTGGTGGTATGTTGAGCGCAACCGACGGAGGGGGGACGCTGATGAATGTCGGCCCAGTGCGCCCAAACGGCAACCACCTCGCGCGGTCCGCAACCGCGCCAGCACTGGCCGCCGGGCGCCGCCCGAAACGGCTCAGCACCAACGTGGCCGACACCCTCATCGAACGAATCGTGTCGGGGAGCTACGTGGTGGGCAGTCAATTACCGCCAGAACCGGCACTGGTCGAAGAGTTCGAGGTCAGTCGGCCTGTCATCCGCGAAGCGGTGAAACTCCTCGAGGCTGCGCACCTGGTGACGATCCGCCAAGGCGACGGAACCGTGATCTGCGAGCGCTCGCGCTGGAGCATGCTCGACCCGCGGGTGTTGAAAGTCGCGGTGGCCTACGACCTCGGCGATCGGCTCACCAACGATGCGACTGAGCTGCGTGTTGAACTCGAGGGCGCGCTCGTTGCCGAGGCGGCACCGAAACTGACCGACAGCGACTTCTCGGTGATGCTCGTCAGCCTGCGGATGATGGACAGTTCCTCCGACCCGAACGAATTGCAGGCTGCAGATATCGCGTTCCACGGCACGTACCGGCAGCGTTCGGGGAATGAACTGAAATCGAGCATCGTGCGGTTTCTGGTCGACGAGATGCCGCCGCCCGCGTTCGCCGCCGCGGACCTCCGTGCCATGTACGACATCGCGAATCGTCAGCATTGGGACCTCTATCACGCGCTACGCGAGGGTCGCACCGCCGACGCGGTCGACGCAATCGCCCGCCATGTGCGCCAAAATTGGACCTACCGTGTCGCAAATGAGCCGGCAGGTCCCGCGCTCTCGCCGCCGACGTAGCGCCGCAGATGCGTGCCGGTGAGCGTCCCGCCTGAGCCGCCCGCGGCATCCACCAACGCAGCCGGCGTGCCCTCGAAGACGATGCGTCCGCCATCGTGGCCGGCTCCGGGGCCGAGGTCGATGATCCAGTCGGCGTGTGCCATCACGGCCTGGTGGTGCTCGATCACGATCACCGAATTGCCGTCGTCGACGAGCCGATCGAGCAAGGCGAGCAGCCGGTCGACATCGGCGAGGTGCAGGCCGCTGGTGGGTTCATCAAGCACATAGATCGTGCCCGATTTCGCCATTGAGATCGCGAGCTTCAGCCGCTGCCGCTCACCACCAGAGAGGGTGATCAGGCTCTGCCCGAGTCCGAGGTAGCCGAGGCCAACATCGCGCATGCGCGAGAGCACCTGCACCACCGGCTTCTCTTCGAAGTACTCGAGCGCTTGGTCGACCGACATCGCGAGCACCTCTGCGATGTTCTTGCCGCGCAGGCGATACTCGAGCACGGCCTTGGTAAAGCGCTTCCCGCCGCACTCCTCACAGACACTCGACACGGTGGCCATGATGCCCAGATCGGTGAACACAAGCCCAATGCCCTTACAGGTCGGGCAGGCACCCTCAGAGTTGGCGCTGAACAGCGCGGGCTTCACCCCGTTCGCCTTCGCAAACGCGGTTCGCACCGTGTCGAGCATGCCAGTGTAGGTGGCCGGGTTGCTGCGGCTCGATCCACGAATCGCCGACTGGTCGACGATCACCACACCGTCACGCCCGGTCAGGTTGCCGTGAATGAGCGACGACTTGCCAGAACCCGCGACGCCGGTGACCACCGTCAAGACCCCGAGTGGGACATCCACGTCGACGTTCTTGAGATTGTGTTGCGTCGCCCCGCGAATCGCGAGCGAACCGGATGCCTCGCGCACCCGTTCGCGCAATGAAACCCGGTGATCAATGTGCCGACCGGTGAGCGTGCCTGAACCGCGAAGCCCCTCGACCGTACCCTCGAAACAGATCGTGCCGCCGCCCGAGCCGGCACCCGGACCCAGGTCGACCACGTGATCGGCGATCGCAATCACCTCGGGTTTGTGCTCGACGACGAGCACGGTGTTGCCCTTATCGCGCAACTGGCGCAGCAGCCCGTTCATGCGAGCAATGTCATGCGGGTGCAGTCCGACGGTGGGCTCATCGAACACGTAGGTCATATCGGTGAGCGGCGAGCCGAGGTGGCGAATCATCTTTACCCGCTGCGATTCACCGCCCGAGAGCGACCCGCTCGCTCGGTCGAGCGAGAGGTACCCGAGGCCGAGTTCGACGAACGCGTCGAGACATCCGCGAAGCCCATCGAGCAGTGGCGCCGCGTCGGGCATCTCGATAGCGGCCACCCAGGCCGCCAGGTCTGAGATCTGCATGCGCGAGGCATCCGCGATGTTGATGCCGTTGATCTTCGACGACAGCGCCGCCTGGCTGAGCCGCGAGCCGCCACAATCTGGGCAATCGGTGTAGGTGACCGCACGGTCGACGAACGCGCGAATATGCGGCTGCATCGCGTCGCGGTCCTTCGAGAGCATGCTCTTTTGGATCTTCGGCACGAGGCCCTCGTAGGTCATGTTGATGGTCGCAACCTTGACCTTCACCGGCTCTTTGTACAAGAAGTCAGCGAGCTCTTGCTCGGTGAAATCTTGCACCTTCTTGTCGCCGGGCACGAAGCCCGATTCGGTGAAGATGCGCACGAGCCATCCATCGGCCGTATAACCAGGGATCGTGATCGCACCCTCGCTGAGCGACTTCGAGCGGTCGACGAGCTGGTCGAGGTCGAGGTCGGTCACCTGGCCCATGCCCTCGCAGCGCGGGCACATGCCGCCCGGCAGGTTGAAACTAAACGCGGTGGATGGCCCGATATGCGGCTGCCCGAGCCGACTGAACAGAATGCGCAGCAGGGCGTGCGCGTCGGTCGCGGTGCCGACCGTTGAGCGGGAATTCTGACCCATCCGCTCTTGGTCGACGATGATCGCCGCCGAGATATTGCGCAGGCTGTCGACATCGGGGCGGGCGGGCGACGCCATGAAGTTCTGTACGAACGCCGGGAACGTCTCGTTGATGAGCCGCTGCGACTCGGCCGCGATCGTGCCGAACACGAGGCTCGACTTGCCAGAGCCGCTCACCCCGGTGAACACGGTGAGGCGCCGCTTCGGAATATCGAGCGAGACGTCGTTCAGGTTGTTCTCGCGAGCGCCGCGCACCTCGATCAGCCCATGGGTGTCGGCGATATGCGGCGCACCGGATGCCCCGTGGCCGGTCGATTCAGTCATGGATGCATCCTGCCACTCACCGCCGACCGTTGCCCCGAGCCATCCAGTGCGCCTGACCGCGAAGTACGCCAGCCCACCACACCACCGCATCACCCGGGAAGGCGAAGAGCCGCGGCGCGCGGTGTTGCGCGGCCGCGGCTCGAGGCATCCAGTCGTTAGTCCTGCTTCGCGAGGATGTTCACCAGCCAGACAATGCCGAACTTGTCGGCGAACATGCCGAACGTGTCGCCCCAGGGCGCGGTCTCAAGTGGCTGCAGGATCTCGCCGCCGGCCGAGAGCCCCTCGAAGTAGCGGCGCAGCACGGGCTCGTCGTCACCCGACAGCGAGATCGAGATGCCGGCCGGCTTCTCGTACCCCATGGCGGGCGGGGTGTCAGAGACCATGAGCGTCAGGCCGAGTTCGCTGACGAGCATGCCGTGCATGAGGGAGTCGGGGTTCACGTCGTGGTCGGTCTGGCCGGCCTCACCGAACGTGCTGGTCGTCAACTCGCCACCGAGCACCGAGTGGTAGAACTCGATCGCCTCGCGAGCGTTGCCGTTGTAAGAGATGTAGGGGTTGAGCACAACAGACATTGCGGTCTTCTTTCGGGAAAACGACGAGCGGCACAGAGTGTTCTCTGCACCGCTCGTCAGCCTACGCTCGGCCTCTGACGGCCGGGCTACTTGATTTCGGCCCGGATCACCCGGATCAAACCGAGCACCAGCGGGAGTACCATCCAGACAGCAAGCGCGACGACCAGGTGGCCCCAGTCGGCGGATGCGTCGTACTGCGGTGGCGCCCAGTAGCCGAACAGCTGGCCGCTGCCCAGCTTGCTCACCGCGCTGCTGATGTCGAACCACGGCACGATGTCTTTCGTTGCGCTCAGTTGTCCGAGGATCTGGAAGATCACCGAGAACACCAGTTGCACCACGAAGAAGCCAACAATCGCTGCTGGCGTGTTCAAGAACAGGCTCGCCAGCGCGAACGCGATGAGCACCCAGATCAATTGCGCCAAGACGTTCGAGCCAACAGCAACGAACCAGTTGGTCCAGTCGGCCGGCTGACCGCTCGCCGCTTGTGTCACCCAGACCAGGCCAAGCGAAGCGGCCCCAAGCACGACCGCGACAACGACGGCGAGCAGCAGTGACGCGGCCAACTTCGCGAAGATCACCAGCGCGCGGCGCGGCTCAATCGCGAACGTGACCATGCCGGTGCGTTGGGTCCACTCACTCGTGACCAGCATCACGGCGACAAGCGGCAGCAGAATCTGGCAGAAGACCACCGCGAACTGCAGGAACATCGGAATCGACCCGACGCTGTGTTCGTTCACGTTGACGATCGTCGCGATGACCATCGCCAACAGGCTGACCCCGCACGACGCGATCAGCAACGCGCGCGCGGCACGGGTGTTCGTCGCCTTGCGCAATTCAACTGCGATGAGGCGGCCGAACCCGACGCGGGCGATCGACGACGGGCTGCGGTGCAGAGCCCGTGGTTGGACAGTCTCTGAAGTGGTGATGGTGCTCATGCTGCAACTCCGTTCATGCTCGCGTCACGCTGCGTCGACGCGGTGAGTTCAAGGAAGGTGTCTTCGAGGCCGCCGGCCTGACGAAGCCCGGTAATGACGATCTGGTTTTCAAGCGCGAGACGCCCGATGTCGACCGGCTGACCAACGACGGTGATCTCGCCATCCCGAATGCCGGTGATCTTGTGTCCGGCGGCGGTGAGCAGCGCACCCAGGCGCTCATTGTCGAGTGAGCTGACGACCGACTCGGCCGACTGCCCGAGCTGCGCCGGCGAACCCTCGGCCACGATGCGGCCGTGGCCGATCATCACGATGTGGTCGGCAATGAGCTCGACTTCATTCAGCAGGTGCGACGAGAGCAGCACCGTGCCGCCGCGGCTCGCATAGTGCGAGAGCAGTTCGCGCATCCAGCGAATACCGGCTGGGTCGAGGCCGTTGGCCGGTTCGTCGAGGATCAAAATCTCGGGGTCGCCGATCAGGGCGTGTGCCAACCCAAGCCGCTGCCGCATGCCGAGGCTGTAGTTGCGCACGCGACGCTTCGACTCCTGCTCGGTCAGCCCGACCAAGTTCAGCAGTTCGTCGACGCGCGACTTCGGCATGCCGGTGGCGAACGCGCCGAGCGCAAGCACCTCACGGCCGGAACGGCCCGCGTGCTGAGCGGACGCGTCGAGCAGCGTGCCCACGACACGGGCCGGGTTCGTGAGGTCGTGGTAATGGGTGCCGTTGACCTTGGCTGAACCGCTGGTCGCGGGGGTGAGGCCCACGATGATGCGCATCGAGGTGGACTTGCCAGCACCGTTGGGCCCGAGGAATCCGGTGACCCGACCCGGCTCGGCCGTGAAGGTGACGTCGTTGACGGCGGTGTAGGTGCCGTAGCGCTTGGTGAGATGGTCAAGAGTGATCATGGTTCGAGTCAACAGGGGCCGCGTGCGGGTGGCATCCGCCCTGAGGCTAGGCCGTTGCGACTTAAGTCGCGAAGCGGGTGACCAGACGGATGCCCCGCGCCGCACACCGCGCGAACTACCATGAGCCCATGCCCCGCTTGCCCCGTTTGCCCCGCGAGTTTCCCGCCCCGCCACCGTTACGCGCCTGGGGTCACACCTGGAGGTTCGTGGTGGTCGGCGTGGTGACAGTGCTCAGTGTTTTTTCGACTGCGTCGGTGAGCACTGGATTGGTGTGGTTGAACGCCGGTGTCGCGCTCGTTGCCATCACGGCGGTGGTGTTTCGGCGGCGGTATCCCGGTGTGATCAGCATCGGGTTGTCGGCGCTGACGTTCATCTCTTCGGCGGCGTTCCCGGCGTCCGCGCTGGCACTCGTCTCGCTTGCAACCAGGCGACGTATGGTGCCGCTTGTGGTGTCGTCGATCTTGTTCGCGGCTGCCAATGTGGTCAATCAATACACGACGGTGAGTTTCACGGGCGGTTCGCCCAACCCGCGATTCGAACCGATGTTGTTGCTGCCGAGTGTGCTGCTCTCGACCGTGTTCGTGAGCGCCTTAGTCGGCTGGGGCATCGCCGTCGGCAACCGTCGGGAACTCATTCGCACACTGAGCGATCGCGCCGAACGCGCCGAGGCTGAGCGCGAAACGCGTGCCGAATCGGCAAGGATCACCGAACGCAGCCGCATCGCCCGTGAAATGCACGACGTGTTGGCCCACCGAATCACCCAAATCTC
Organism: Candidatus Lumbricidiphila sp.; assembly: GCA_035764905.1. GTDB lineage: Bacteria > Actinomycetota > Actinomycetes > Actinomycetales > Microbacteriaceae > Agromyces. The sequence goes on from DASTYN010000007.1 coordinate 34,893, forward strand.
AATGCAGGCCGGAGCGCTCAGCTACCGCGGCGACCTCACCGCCGATGAACTGCGCGCCGGAACCGCCCAGGTGCGCGACCTCGCCAACTCAGCCCTCGATGAACTGCGGGGCGTGCTCGGGGTGCTGCGCACTCGCGATGGCGCACTGCTCACGGCACCGCAACCCACCCTGCACGACATCGACGCGCTCATCGAAGAGTGGCGTGGGCACGGCATGCGCATCGAGTTCACGGCTGAGCTTGCGACCGGCGCCGCGCCATCCGCCCTCACTGGTCGCACGCTGTACCGGGCGATCCAAGAGGCGCTCACCAATGCGGGCAAACATGCACCGGGGGCGGCCGTTTCGGTGCGGCTCAGCGGTGATGCGGCTGCGGGAATCACGTTGGTCGTCCGAAATCCGCATGGGGTTCGCAAGGGTGATCTGCCACAGTCGGGGTTCGGGCTGGTCGGGTTGCGCGAACGCATCGACGCGGTCGGCGGCACCCTCGAGGTAACGTCAGCCGACGGCGAGTTCTGCATACTGGTGCGGGTACCGTGGTCGGCATGATCTCGGTACTGCTCGTCGATGACGATCCGCTGGTGCGCTCGGCGCTCGGCCTCATGCTTGGGGGCGGTGCGATCAACATCGTCGGCGAGGCATCCGATGGAAAGCAGGCGGTTGCCGCGTGGCGTGCGAACCGCACCGACGTGGTCTTGATGGACATTCGAATGCCGGTCATGGACGGGCTCGAAGCGACGAAGATTCTCGTGGCCGAGCCATTTCCACCGCGGGTGATCATGCTCACCACCTTCGACGCCGATGAGTATGTCGTCGCCGCAGTTCAGGCCGGCGCCGACGGGTTCTTACTCAAAGACACCTCGCCCGCCGATATCGTCGCCGCGATCACCCGAGTGAACGATGGCGATGCGGTGCTTTCGCCGACCGCGACCGCCGCGCTTGTCCGCACCGCCCGAAACGGCGCGGATGCCCCAGACCGCTCAGGCGCCGCCCGGGCACTGTTAGACACCCTGACCGAGCGGGAACTCGAGGTCGCCCAGGCCGTTGGGCGCGGGCTCAGCAACGCCGAGATCGCCGCCGAACTCTTCTTCTCGGTGCCGACCGTGAAGGCGCATATCTCGCGGCTCTTCGAGAAACTCGGGGCGACGAATCGGGTGCAAATCGCGATCTGCGTACACGACGCAGGCCTCGATTAGGTCGGTGCGTCGGGTCGCGCCCGGCGGTTACGGCTTCAGGATGACCTTGCCGCGCAGCGCGCCCGCCTCAACGAGTTGGTGCGCCTGCACCGCTTCGGTGAGGGGCAGCACCTTCGCGATCTCGATCGAGAACTCACCGCTCGCGGCGAGCTCAGCGGCCGCGCCGCAGCCTTCGTACCGCCAACGGTGCTCCGCCTCGGTCATCGGCTGAGTGCTGCCGCCGGCCCAGGCGCGAATCCCCAGCCGGTCGGCGTCGGCGCCGCGCACGATGGTGCCGATGCGGGAGCGGTCGGCGACGAGTTCGAGCGAGACATCCAATGCCTCATCGCTGCCCGCGCAGTCAAGCGCGACCGTGACGCCCTCGGGCGCGACCTCGCGCACACGATCGGCAAGACCCGGCCCGTAGACCACCGGAGTCGCGCCAAGTTCGGCGACCCGCGCCTGATTGTGCGGGCCCGCGGTCGCGATTACCCGGGCGCCAGCGGCGAGCGCGAACTGCACGACGGCCTGGCCCACCGCCCCGGATGCCCCGTGCACGAGCAGCACGTCACCCCCGTTGACATCGAGGGAACAGACCGCTTGGTACGCGGTGCCGGCAGGCACCGGGAGCGCGGCGGCCTCGTTCCACCCAAGCTCGGCGGGCTTCGCGGTGAGGTGCTTCGCGGCGACGAGCACCTCATCGGCGTAGGTGCCGCGACCGTTGCCGACAATCACCTCATCGCCCACGTGCCATCCGGTGACGTCTGAGCCGACCGCAGTGATTCGGCCAGCCGAATCACCACCCGGAATGCGCGGGCCCTTGTCGAGGGCACCCGGCCGGATACCGGCACGCCACTTGGTGTCAAACGGGTTCACACCGATCGCCATGTTCTGCACTACCACCTGGTCGGGGCCGGGCGTCAGCGGCGGTACCTCGATGAGGTGCATGACTTCTGGTCCGCCGAGTTCGGCGTATTGAATGGCGCGCGGCATATGAGACCTCCGAGATTCACGCTACCCCGGTCGGGGCGCGCGGGCGCGCGGGCGCGGGGTGCGCCGGCTCGAGGGCGCGGGCTGCGCCGGCTCGAGGGCGCGGGCTCAGGGTGACGGGCTTCGGGTGCGCGTACTCGAGGTGCGCAGGCTCGGGGTGCGCAGGCTCGGGGAGCGCCGCGGCATGCCCCATGCCCCGCCTCCCCATCGAACTGCATGTTTTTGTCGCTCCCAGGGCTGGCAAGCGACGAAAACATGCAATTCGACGCGGTTCCGGGCCCCCAAAGAGGTCGGAGGTGGCGGACGTGGTGCTCAGGGGTGCCGGGAGGCGGCAGCAGCGACAGCGGCAGCGGCAGCGGCAGCGGCAGCGGCGATGCCTGCCTGACCGGCGCGCATCGCACGGCAAACTCGCCGAACTGCAAGGATTTGTCGCTGCCAGGGCTGCCAAGCGACGAAAACATGCAATTCGACGCACCCCGCGGGGTGTGAGACGGGCCGAGCGGGAATGCCCGCCGGCGGGCGGCAGGCTGGCGGCGGCGGTGCGGGCACGGCCGCGGCGGCGGGGGGCCGCCTACGGGGTGCGGGGCGGGGGCACGCGCCGTGGGCGGAGCGCCTCGAAAGCGGCTGCCACCTGCAGCAGTGCGGTGTCGCTGTACCCCGGGCCGGCGAAGGTGAGGCCAACCGGCATCCGGATGTCGGCGAGCAGCCCCATTGGCACCGTCACGGTCGGCACCCCGAAGTGTCGAATCGCAAGGTTGCCGTTTGCCACCCACACGCCATTGCGCCATCCGAGATCGGCGGACGCAGGGTTGACGTCCATATCGGCCGGGCCGATGTCGGCAACCGCCGGGAACGCGATCAGGTCGAGGCCCTGCGCGACGAGCCACTCGTCAAGATCGGCCCGCCTGGTGGCTTCAAGGCCACGGATGCCCCGGGCGATGAGCCCAGCGGCATTCAGGTCGCCGAGGGTCGCATCGGGGTGCTCGCGCACCCAGTCGGGGTACCCGGGAAGGTCGTCATCGAACCCGTCGTACCGGTCGGGCAGGGCACTCGGGTGCGCCGGGAAGATCGCGCCGCCATCGACCGTCGCAAGCGAGTGCAACGCGGGGTCGCCGTTGAGCTGCAGAAACCGCTCCCAGGCCCAGGCCGACAGCGCGCCGATCTCGACTGGCAGGAACTCGGGCGGCACCAACCCCCGAGTCGCAATCGTCGGTGCGCCAGGGCGGTCGCCCTCCGCATTCGAAACCAGCGGAAAATCGCACTCGATGATCATGGCACCGGCCGCCTCGAGGTCGGCGCGAGCCGCCGCCCACAGGTCGAGCACGCTCGCACGGGGTTCGATCGGCTGCCCGGTCGGCCCGCCGATGCCGCCGCGCCAGGCCGGGGCATCCGGGGTCGCCCGGCCGGCGGCGGGGTCGGCGTTCAGATACATGCGGGGTACGCCGATACGGATGCCTCGCACCGCTGCCGCGGCATCCGCCCTGGTCGCGGGCGCAAGCGCCGGGTACGACTCCGGTCGCACCTCGGATGCCCTCGGAACGTCCACCCACGGCTGCTCACGCCAGAAGTCCCCGCGTGGGTCTGGGTCATCGGCCACGATCACGTCGAGTACTTCGAGCAGGTCGGCCATCGTGCGGGTATGCGGAACGACGACGTCCATTGTCGGCGCCAGCGGCCAGTTGCCGCGCACTGAGATCACACCGCGGCTCGGCGTGTAGGCGCAGAGCGCGTTGTTCGAGGCGGGGCCGCGGCCGCTCGACCAGGTCTCTTCACCGAGCCCGAAGGCCGCGAAGCTCGCCGCGGTGGCGGTGCCAGACCCGTTTGATGAGCCAGAGGCGAACGGCGCGGTGAGATACTCGGCGTTGTATGGCGACTCCGCTCGACCATATTCCCCGCGCTGCATACCTCCGTTCGCCATCGGCGGCATGTTCGTGAGGCCCAGGCAAATTGCCCCCGCGGCGCGCAGCCGCTCGATGGTGAACGCGTCACGCTGGGCGACCAACGATGCGAACGCCGGGCTGCCTGCTGCAGCGGTGAGCCCGCGCACGAGATACGAATCCTTCGCGGTGTACGGGATTCCATCGAGTGGGCCGAGCGCGGCACCGGCGGCGCGGCGGGCATCGGATGCCTCGGCCTCACCGATCGCGTCAGGGTTCAGCACGACCACCGAGTTCAGTGCGGTGGTGGTGCCGGGTGCGTCGTACCGGGCGATGCGTTCTAAGTACGCCCGCACGAGCTCGACGCTCGTGACCGCGCCTCGTTCGAGCGCCGCACGCAGATCGGCGATGGATGCCTCCACCACGTCGAACGTCACGCCAACACCTTCGGCTGTTGCTGGGTGATGCAGTGAATGCCACCGCCCCGCACCAACATCTCGCGCGCGTCGACCGTCACCACCGTGCGGCCAGGATATGCCGAACTGAGAATATTCGCTGCGCGCTCGTCGGCGTCGGGTTCCCCGTACCCGCAGGCAATCACCGCGCCGTTCAATACGTAGTGGTTCACGTAGCTGTAGTCGACCCAGCCGTGTTGGTCACGAAGGGTGGCTGGCGCGGGCAGTTCGATCACTTCGAACGGGCGGCCCGAGGCATCCGTTTGCTCATCAATGAATGCCCGCAAACGCATGGTGACCTCGAAGTCGGGGTGCCGCGGGTCGAGTTGGGTGTGCAGCAGCAGGCGCCCGGGCGAGGGGATCGTGGCGACCATGTCGATGTGGCCGCGGGTGCCGAGTTCCTCGTTGTCGCGCGTGAGCCCACACGGGAACCAAATCGTGCGACGCCCGCCAAGCGTGCGCTCGAATTCCGCTTCAATGCGCGTTGCGTCGGCGTAGGGGTTGCGGCCCGGGTCGAGCTGCACGGTAGTCGTCGCGAGCACCGTGCCTTCGCCGTCAACATGGATGGCGCCACCTTCGTTGACGAGCAACGAACTGATCAGCTCGGCACCAACCTCGGTAGCAATGAAGCGGGCGATCTCGCGGTCGCGCTGCCAGGAGGCATATGCGGGCGCACCCCAAGCGTTGAACACCCAATCGACCGCGCCAAGCGTGCCTGGCCGGTCGGGGTCAAGCACAAATGTGGGGCCGATGTCGCGCATCCAGAAGTCGTCAAGTGGCGCTTCGATGAGCTCGACCTCGCCGGCGACCATGCGCTCGGCGCGCGCGCGCTCTGACGGATCGACCACCATGCGCACCGGTTCGAACTGCGCCACCGTATTCGCAACGGCGGCCCAAGCGGCGTAGCCCGCGTCGGCTGCCTCGCCGCTGCCGAGCGTGTGTCCCGCCCGCGGAAAGGCCATCCACGTGCACTCGTGCGCGGCGGTCTCCGGGGGCATGCGCCAACTCATGTTGACATCCTCGTGGATGTCGGTGGCAGGCGCTAGCGTGGCAGGGTCGTCGGCGATGGGCCGGGGCATCCGGGTTGGCTTGGGGGCGCGGTGTATCTACAGCAGGGCATTGTCGTCACGAGCGCGAGCGACCTGAAATCGGCGAGTGAGTGTGAGTTCGCGTTTCTGCGCAAACTCGACCAAAAGCTCGGTCGTGCAGCGCACTACGTCGAGGTCGACGACCCGATGCTCGCCCGCGCTGGCGAACTCGGCAATCAACATGAAGAACGGGTACTCGACCGGCTTCGGCAGCAGTTCGGTGCGGGGGTAACCGAAATCGCGCGGCCCGATAAGAACGAACCAGGCGCGATCGAAGCCGCCTGCGCAGACACCCTGGCCGCGCTGCGGGCCGGGCAACCCGTGGTGTTTCAGGCGACCTTCTCAGAACCAGATTTCATCGGGTTCGCCGACTTCATCGTGCGCCAGCCCGATGGGCGATACCGGGTTCAAGACTCGAAGCTTGCGCGGCACGCGCGGGTGACGGCACTTATGCAGCTTGCGGCATATGCACGGCAACTTGAGTTGCTCGGCATCGCCTGCGACCACACGGTTGAACTCTTACTCGGTGACGGCACGATCTCATCGCATCGGCTCATCGACATCATGCCGGTGTTCTTGAAGCGGCGCGCACGCCTGCACCAGATCGTCGCCGAGCGCCAGGCAGACCGCAATGTGGTGGCGTGGGGCGACACCCGATACGCGAGTTGTGGCCGTTGCCCCACCTGCGAAGCCGAGGTCGAAGCATCGCGCAATGTGCTTATGGTCGGTGGCGTTCGGGTCACCCAGCGCGCACGGCTCGCGGCAGCTGGCATCACCACCATCGACGAGCTCGCTGCCGGGCACCGCTCGGTGGTCGGTATTCAACCCAGCACGCTTGACGCGTTGCGTGAGCAGGCGCGACTGCAACTCGACGCCGAGTCGCGCAAGGCTGCGGCCGTGGCATCCGGTTGGGTCGAGGGGGATGCCCCGGTGCCGCCGCCGTTCCGGGTGATTGACCCGACCGCGATTGACGCGATCCCGGTGCCCAACGACGGCGACCTGTTCTTCGATTTCGAAGGCGACCCGCTGTACTCCGAACAGGACCGCTGGGGCATCGACTACCTCTGGGGCATGGTCGACACCGATGAGGTGTTCACCAGGTTCTGGTCACACGACCTCGCCGCCGAGAAGCAGGCGTTGCTCGACTTCCTCGCGTTAGTCAAGGTGCGCCGCGAGACACACCCCGACCTGCACATCTACCACTACGCCGCCTACGAACGCACGCACCTGGCATCGATCGCTGCCCGGCATGGGGTCGGCGAAGCCGACGTCGACCAGCTGTTTCACGACGGCGTACTCATCGACCTCTACCCGATCGTGAAACGCGCGGTGCGGGTCGGCAGCCGGTCGTACTCGATCAAGAAGCTTGAGCCGCTCTACATGGGCGCCGAGCTCCGCACGGCGAACGTCACGAACGGTGGCGATTCGATTCTCGAGTACGTGCGGGCGCGCGAACTCGCCGGCCAGGCCGACGCCGCCTCACAAGCCGAGGGTGACAAGATCCTCGCCGACCTCGCCGACTACAACCGGTATGACTGCGTCTCAACCAAACGGTTGCGCGATTGGCTGCTGGGGTTGCGCTCGTCCCACGGTCCACGAATGGTGATGCCGCAACTCGAACTGCCGGGCAAGGTCTACGAAACCTCACCGGTGGCGACGAAACTTGTCGAACTGGCTGGCGCCGAACGTGAACTGGCCGCACTTGCCGAGCGAGAACTCGCGGAATCCCCTACGGCGACGGCGATCGTGGCCGAGCACAGCTCGGCATCGACCGCCCTGCGAATCGCCGCCGCGGCCATCGACTACCACGCCCGTGAAGCGAAGACCTATTGGATGAACCATTTCCTCCGAGTCGAGCAGCCGGTCGAGACCTGGGAGCACACGCGCGACGTCTTCATCGTTGACAGCGGCGCTATTGAAACCGACTGGCATGTGCCGGGGCCACGGGCAAAGGTGGCACAACGGGTGCTCCGACTTCGGGGCACCTGGGCGCCCGGCTCAAAGCCGTCACCCGGCAGCGAGGTATACCGAATGTACGCCCCGGCGCCGTTCCCCGTGCGAGCGGCGTCGGCGCGCGGCGCCGAGCGCGGATGCACCATCACCTCAGCAGACGGCGATGAAGTGGTCGTCACCGAACGGGCGGTCGACGGGTACGAGTGGACGATGCTGCCGATGGCGCTCACTCCCGGGCCTCCGCCGAACAACGACAATCTCGCCGCCGCGATCGCCGAATGGGCCGCCCCGGTGGCCGCGGACTGGCCGAACCCACCACGCTCTGCCGCCCTCGACCTGCTGCTTCGCCGCCCGCCCGCCTGCGCGGGGGGGCTCGTGCCGGCGACGGGCGCCGCCGACGCCCTCATTGACGCGGTCACCACCTCGCTTCGCCGACTCGATCGCTCGTACCTCGCAGTGCAAGGCCCGCCCGGCACCGGGAAGACCTTCCTTGGGTCACAGGTGATCGCCCGCCTCGTGCGCGATCGCGGATGGCGCGTGGGTGTTGTTGCCCAGTCGCATGCGGTCGTCGAGAACCTGCTCGGCGCAATCGTGTCGGCCGGGCTTGACGTGGCCAAGGTCGGCAAGGCGCTCGGCAGCTCGAGCGACCCGGCCGACACCCGATTCACTGTATTTGACAAGAGCGACCGCACCGGGATGGCGGCGTTCCTCACTGCCAACACCGACGGATGCGTCGTCGGTGGCACGCAGTGGGACTTCGCGAACACGAAACGTGTCACCCGCGGGCAGCTCGATCTGCTGGTCATCGATGAGGCCGGCCAGTTCTCACTCGGTTCAACCATTGCCAGCGCGGTCGCTGCGAAGAACCTGCTGTTACTTGGCGACCCACAACAGTTGCCGCAAGTATCGCAGGGCACGCACCCGGCGCCCGTCGACGTCTCAGCGCTCGAATGGCTCGCCGATGCGCATGAGGTGCTCCCTGCCGAGTTCGGCTACTTCCTCGCCGAAACCCAGCGCATGCACCCGGCCGTCACCGCATCGGTGTCGCATCTCTCTTACGACGACAAGCTAAGGTCGGCCCCGATTGCGAGCCTGCGACACCTCGACGGCGTGACCCCCGGCGCACATGCGGTGCCTGTGGCCCACTCCGACAACCAAACCGAGAGCCCCGAAGAAGCCGCGCGGGTGCTCGAACTGGTTGAGCATGTGCTCGGACGCGCTTGGATTGACGCCGGCTACGTGGCATCCGTGCCCACGGCGTTGCCCGCGCGGCCACTTGGCGAGTCCGACGTCATTGTCGTGGCGCCGTACAACGCGCAGGTCGAACGCATTCGCGAGACCCTTGACGCGGCCGGGCACACCGAGGTTCGGGTCGGCACGGTCGACAAGTTCCAAGGTCAGGAGGCGGCGGTTGCGATCGTGTCACTCACGGCGTCCTCGCCAGAAGCGGCCCCTCGTGGTGCCGAGTTCGTGCTCAACACGAACCGGCTCAACGTGGCGGTCTCCCGCGCGAAGTTTGCCGCCTACCTGTGTTACTCGCCCGAACTCGTCGAAGGGTTGCCCAACAGCGCCGCAGCGGTGGCCTACCTCAGCCGGTTCATCGCATTGGTGTCATAGGGCGGGCCGCGCGGCGATCCGGCAGGCGAACTGGGCGATCGGGCGGGCGAACTGGGCGGGCGACCTGGGCGGGCTACCTGGGCGATCGGGCGAGCGGCGGGGCAATCCGGGCCGCCCCAACCGCGCCATCCATCAATCGCTTAGACTGCCTGGATGCTTGAGACCACCCCACAGATCCCAACCATGTACGGTGCCGCCTGGTGCGGCGACTGCCGCCGCAGCAAAGCCCTGCTCGACCGCGTTGGCGCCGAGTACGAGTACATCAACCTCGAACTCACGCCAGAGCGCGCCGATGAGGCGCGGGCGATCTCGGGTCGCACCAACATCCCGGTGATCGTGTTCCCAGATGGCACCCACCTCGTCGAGCCATCCGATGCTGAACTCGCGGCAAAACTCGCGGTGCTCGCGTAAGCGAGCCGACCAGCGCCAGCCCGGGGCCGTCTATGCGGCCAGGCCGAACCGGCGCAGGTCGTCGCGGCTCGCGCGCACGCGCGCTCCCGCCGGAACGGATGTGTCGCGCTGCACTCGGGCCGCAGCATCGACCACACTGTCAGCGCCAATCACGGCGTAGGGCCCAATGATCGCGCCCACGCCAATCTGCGCTCCGCGGCCGACGCGGGCACCAACACCAACGATGACCCGATCACCGATGATGGCGTCGGGTTCAATCCAGGCGCCGTGTTCGATCGTCGCCCGACTGCCCACGCGCGCTCCTGGATCGACATAGCCCGTGGGGTCGACGAACGCCGTGGCGTCGACGCGAGCCGAACTCGCGACCATGCCCCGACCGTTCGGGTGCTTGCGGTACCGCTGCAGCACACCAAACTCGTCTTCAAACTCCACGTAGCCCTTGCTCAACGTGACTCCTTGCTCAACGCACCACTCGGTGCGACAAATACAACGTCAGCGCTGCCCAAAGCATTCCGGATGTCGCACACAAAGCCTGCGACCGCCGCCGCCTTGCGTGCTGATGTTTCGATGGTGCGCCCGCATGCTTTGGATTCGCTGGGAACCTGCTGCCGATTTCCGGGGCGTATTACCGGGGCGCCACCCCTCCAAATGTTCATCGAATACAGCGAATTGGCCCCTGGGATCTGATCCCAGGGGCCAATTCACGTAGTTCGATGCGGGTTGCTTAGCTCGCGGTGGTGTCCGAATCGGTGTCCGCGGCGGATTCCGGCCCGGCGTCAGCAGATGCGTCAGCGGCGCCAGCTGCAGCGGCGGCGGTTTCGTCGCCCGCAGCGACCGGGGTATCCGATTCATACGAAGCCACTGGCGCCTCGAGCTCGACCTCACCGTTGGCAATCTCGTCGATCAACACGTCGCCGAGGCGCGCGTGCTCGAAGTCGACGTCGATCTCGGCGCGGCCGAGCAGGTCGTTCAGACGACGCTGACGGTTGTTCGGCACCAGCGTGACGACGCGACCCATGCGGCCGGCGCGGCCGGTGCGGCCCGAACGGTGCAGGTAGGTCTTGTACTCGTCTGGGGCGTCGGCCTGAATCACCAGGTCGATGTCATCAACGTGGATGCCTCGTGCTGCGACGTCGGTCGCGACCAGCACCTGAACCCGGCCGCTCGTGAGCAGCGCAAGGTTGCGGGTACGGCGCGACTGGTTCAGGTCACCGTGGAGGGCCACCGCGCGAATGCCGGCATCCTCAAGGTGGAGCGCGAGGTCCTCGGCGAACGCGCGGGTGCGCGCGAAGACGAGCGTGCGACCGTCGCGGTCGGCGAGCTGCGCCACGATGTCGCGCTTGTCGCGGTTGTCGATGACGAGCACGCGGTGGTCGATCGTGCCACTCGCCTGGTCTTCACCAGCAACCTCGTGCACCGCCGGGTCGGTCAAGAACTCGTCAACGAGCGCCGCGACGCCGGTGTCGAGCGTGGCCGAGAACAGCAGTCGCTGGCTGCCCTCTGGGGTCGCGCGCAGCAGGCGCTGCACGGGTTCGAGGAACCCGAGGTCGCACATGTGGTCAGCCTCGTCGAGCACCGTGATCGCGATGTTCGACAGGTCGAGGTAGCCCTGCTGAATGAGGTCTTCGATACGGCCCGGGGTACCGATCACGATGTCGACGCCGCGCTGCAGCGCACCGACCTGGCGCGCCTGCGGCACACCGCCGTAGATCTGGGTAGTGAAGAGGCCGACGGCCTGCGCGATCGGCTGCACAGTGCGGTCGATCTGCAGTGCGAGCTCACGGGTCGGCGCGAGAATCAGGGCGCGCGGGGCGCGACCCGACTGGCGCTTGCCACCCGACTTGCCGCCCTCAGCCCAGAGGCGCATGAGGCGCTCGACGGTCGGGGCACCGAATGCGATGGTCTTGCCGGAGCCGGTACGGCCACGGCCAAGCACGTCGCGTGCCGCGAGCACCATTGGAATGGTGGCCGCCTGAATCGGGAACGGTGCATCCGCGCCGAGCTCCGCCAGCGCCCGCACGACACCCTGACCAAGGCCAAGGTCGCCGAAGGTCACGCCATCGACATCGCCGGCCTGAATTGCGGATGCCTCGATCCGCTCAAGCACGACATCGTCAACCTGCTGGGCGCGGGCGTCCTTCGATGGGTAGAACGATGAGTCGCGGCGATCTGACTGCTGGAAGCCTGGGCGGTCGCCAAAGTCACGACGTGGCGCGCGGTCGCGGTCACCGAAGTCACGGCGCGGGGCGCGGTCGTCGCGGTCGAACGAACGAGCCGGACGGACGTCACGGTCGAACGTACGGGGCGGACGCGCGTCGCGGTCGAAGGTGCGAGCCGGGCGGTCACCGTCGAACGAACGTGCCGGACGGGCATCGCGATCGAACGTGCGCGGTGGACGCGCGTCGCGGTCGAAGGTGCGAGCCGGGCGGTCACCCCGGTCGAACGAGCGGGGTGCCGAGTCGCGGTCGAACGTCCGAGCCGGACGGTCACCATCGAACGAACGAGCCGGACGGGCGTCACGGTCGAACGTACGGGGCGGACGTGAGTCGCGGTCGAAGGTACGGGCCGGACGGTCGCCACGATCGAAGGTGCGCGGAGCCGAGTCACGATCGAACGTGCGAGCCGGACGGTCACCCCGGTCGAACGAACGAGGAGCGCGGTCATCCGAACCAAACCGACGCGGGCCGCCATCGCGGTCGAACGTACGCGCCGGACGGTCGCCACGATCGAAGGTACGAGGTGCCGAGTCACGATCGAACGTACGGGCTGGGCGGTCACCACGATCGAACGAACGAGGAGCGCGGTCATCCGAACCAAATCGACGCGGGCCGCCATCGCGGTCAAAGGTGCGAGCCGGACGATCGCCGACCGGACGATCGAACGTACGGGCTGGGCGGTCGCCGCGATCAAACGAACGAGGAGCGCGGTCGTCACGGTCAAACGTGCGAGCCGGACGGTCACCCCGGTCGAACGAACGCGGGGCGCGGTCATCCGAACCGAAGCGGCGCGGGCCCCCATCGCGGTCAAACGTGCGAGCCGGACGGTCGCCGACCGGGCGGTCGAACGAACGGGCGGGGCGGTCACCACGGTCGAAGGAGCGTGGAGCGCGGTCGTCACGGTCAAACGAACGCGGGGCGCGGTCGCCGGCCGGGCGGCTGTACGCGCCACCCTCGGTGCGGGCTGCGCGCTCGTCGCTGTTCCAACGAGGCTTGCGCGGACCGTCCGATGACTCGGTGCGGAAGCCGCGGTGACCCGGGCTGCGCGATCCGGCCTTGGCGGCGCCGCGGTTCGGGTCGAAGTTCTTGGCGGGTCGGCCGCCAGCTGGTTTCTTGTTCTTGGGCATGGAGATACTTCCTGGGTTGGATCATGTGCATGGCACAAGCCCGCGCAACAGCGCGGCGCAAACCCGGAACTTCAGTGACCGGGGCCGTTCACATCGAGTGACTATCTGCAGGCAATTCGCCTACAAAACCGGCCCAAAGGACTCACAAACCCATCCGCGCCAACGCGCGGTGTCCAGAACCGACCCTTCAGTCTACCGGATGCCTCGGGCTGCGCCTTACCACACCTACTCCGCCGCCCGCACCGCACCCCCACCCCGGCCCCGGCCCGGCCGCGGCCCCGGCCCGGCCCCGGGCCGCCGATTCCGCCCCCGCGAGCGCCCGCTGTGCCACTCGGGTGCGCCCCGCCCATCGAATCCCGGGTTTTGGTCACTTCCAAGCCGAGAAAGCGACAAAAAGCCGTGATTCGATGCAGGACCAGGGCGCCGAGGCGCCCGGAGTAACGCGAGGTCCCGGAGGAACGAGGCGTCCCGGAGGAACGCGGGGTGCCGGGAGCCCGGCTCAGTCGTCGGCGCCGCCCGGACGGTCGACGCGCACGTCGGCGGCCCCGCGCCCAACCTCAGCCCAGGTACCGACGTCGAACCGGCACTCGACGACCGCGCAGGTCGACAGTTGCTCGTCACGCCCCGCGAAGCGGGTGGCGAGCTCGGTGAACTCCGGGTTGTGCCCGACGACCATCACCACGTCGAAGTGGTCGTCGAATTCACGAATTACGTCGACGATGTCTTCTGGATCGGCCGCATACAACCGCCGTTCGAACGAGATTGAGTCTTGGTCGACGCCGAGCGCCTGCGCGAACAACTCGGCGGTCTGCACCGCGCGTAGTGCGGTGCTCGACACGATCCATTCGGGGTGGGTCCCACGTTTCGCAAGCCGCGTCGCCATGCGCGGAGCATCCCGAATGCCCCGGTCCGCAAGTGGGCGGTCGTGGTCGGCGAGGCCGGGATGTCCCCAGTCCGACTTCGCGTGGCGAACGAGTACGAGCGTCTTCATCTCAGCCTCCGCACCCATTCTGCTCCCGGCGTCGGCGAATCGCGAGGGTCAGTCGGCGATACCGGATGCCGCGTGCTCGGCACCCCCATCGGCCGCACCGTCGACCCCCGAGACGCCCGCGCCACGTCCGACCCGCACCATCGCACCCGCTCGGCTGCGCACCTCGACCGCGGCCTGCCCCGCCGCAACATTGTCGATGCGGAACGCCGCGTACTCCGACCGGTATCGCGCCTCAGCGACCTCGACTGAACGGCCCGCGGCATCGCGTGATACCCGACGCTCGCGCAGCAGCGGCGTGCCCGTTGGCACCTCGAGCACTTCACTGTCGAGCAGATTGGCGGCGACCGCGTCGATGGTGTGCCGCGCGCCGACCATCTCGATGCCGTGTTTCGCGAGCTCCGCCGACACCGACCCCGATGCAGGGTCAACCTGCAGCAAGTGGCGTCCGATGTCGAGGGGGAACGATGCCCGCTCGATCATGACCGGCACCTCATCAAGTAAGCGCACCCGCACCAGGTCGACGACCGGGGCCGCCTCATCGAGTTCGAGCAGCCCCGCCACCGACGTTGTCGCCGCCCGACGTTCGAGCATGATCACTCGTTGACCGGGGGTTTTGCCTTCATCGCGCGCCCACTCGGTAAACGAGCGGAACGTCGCAAGCGACTGGGCCAACACCACCCGACCAACCACCGGCGGTTTGCCCCTGCCGCCAAGCAACACGCCGTCGGCGCGCAGACCTGCCAGAGCGCGCCGAATCGCCCCGCGCGACCCGCCGAACTCGCGGCTCAGCGCCGCTTCACTCGGCAGGTGCATGCCGGCCTTCCACTCACCTCGTTCGATCCGCTGGCGGATCTCGATCCGGATGCGTTGCGAGACAGGTGAAAGCAGAACCACGCTCAGAACCTATGCACCCGGTTCGGCGCGACCCGTACCGGGCGGCATCTGCCCGGTGAACGCTACGTGAACTTCGGCTACGCCGCGGCGGCTGCCCGGCGCATCCGACGTCGCTCGCGGCGCCCCTCGACCAAGCCGTAGAGCGTCGGCAGCACGATCAGCGTGAGCACCGTCGATGACAGCAGGCCACCGATCACGACCAACGCGAGCGGCTGTGAGATGAACCCCGAGTGCCCGGTGAGGCCGAGCGCCATCGGCAGCAGCGCGAAGATGGTCGCGAGCGCGGTCATCAGAATCGGGCGCAGACGACGGGATGCCCCGTGCAGCAACGCATCGCGCACGGTCATGCCTCGATCGCGGTACTGGTTGACAAGGTCGACGAGCACGATTGCGTTCGTCACCACGATGCCGACGAGCATGAGCACGCCGATCATCGACGCGACGCCGAGCGGTACGCCGGTGATCACCTGCAGCGCGATCGCGCCGGTGGCCGCGAACGGTACCGACACCAGCAGCAACAACGGTTGCAGCAGTGAGCGGAACGTCGCCACCATCACGATGTAGACGATCATGATCGCCGCGAGCAGTGCGAGCCCGAGTTGCCCGAACGCCTCTGACTGGTCGGCGGTCACACCGCCGATCGTCGCCGAGGTGCCGGCGGGCAGCGCCACCGAGGCGAGCGCCTTGGTGACGTCGGCGTTGGCGGTCGCGAGGTTGTCGCTTGCGGGGGTCGCCGAGACCGATGCGCTGCGCAGCTGGTCGCTCGTCGTCACCGACGACGGGCCATCGGTCAGTTCAACCTTCGCGAGCGTGTCGAGCCGCACCGATCCAGTGCGGGTTGGCACCTCAAGTGCCTTCAGTTCGTCGATCGTCGCGGGCACCGACGACGGCGCGAGGTAGACCGTGATCGACTTCTCATCGAGCACGACCGAGCCGATCTGCGCGGGCGACATGGCCTGCGAGACGTAGCCGCTGAGTGCGAGGTCGGAGTACCCGGCCTTCGCTGCGGCCGCCTTATCGACCACCAGCGAGACAAACGGCTGTGCAGCGTCGAGGTTGGTCGTCACCTGGGCGAGCGACTTCAGTCCGCGCAGCTGGTCGGCGACCGCGGTGGTCGCCTTCTGCAGATCGGCCGCGTTCGATGCGTGCACGTTGATCAACAGATCGGATGACGCCCCAAACCCGCTCGAGGCCGTCACCGTGACGGTGCCGACATCGTGCAATCTGCCGAGTTGGTCGCGTACCGACGCCTGCAGCTTGTCTTGATTCGCCGACTCCTCGGTCGTAATCGAGTACGTCACCCGTGCACCGCCGCTCGAGAACAGGGCCGAGAACCCACTGCCACCCCCGATCGACACCTGCACGGTCTTCACGCCGTCGGTGTTGCGCAGCACAGTCTCGACCGGCTTCGCGGCCGCGTCGACCGCCGCGAGGCTGGTGCCCGGTGGCATCACCTGCGTCACCTGGAACGTGTTCTGCCCGCTCGATCCCAAGAAGTTTGTCTTCATGAGCGGCGAGAGCCCGATGGTGCCGCCGAGTACCAGCAGCGCGAGCAGCACGGTCACGACGCCGTGCTTCAGCGTCCAGCGCAGAATCGGCAGGTAGCCGCGCTGCAGGCGCGTTGGGTGGTCGAGTTCATCGTCGTCGGCGGGCGATCCGACCACGGCCACGCCCGATGCCCCGGGCGCCAGCTCATCGACGAACGCTGCCGCGCTCGCGGCTTCGTCGGCATGTTTGCGCTGCTTCTCGGGCCGCAGGAACCAGTACGCGAGCACTGGCACGATCGTGAGCGAGACGAGCAGCGACGCGAGCAGCGCGATCGTGACGGTGAGCGAGAACGGCCGGAACAGTTCACCGGTCACGCCACCCACGAGCGCGATCGGCAGGAACACCGCGACGGTGGTGATCGTCGAGGCGGTGATCGCACCGGCGACTTCGCGCACCGCGTGCACGATCGTCGAGGCGCGGTCAGCGCCCGCGATGAGGTGGCGCTTGATGTTCTCGATCACGACGATCGAGTCGTCAACCACGCGACCGATCGCGATCGTGAGTGCGCCGAGGGTCAAGATGTTCAGCGTGTACCCGGTCGCCTGCAGACCGATGAACGTGATCAGCACCGAGGTCGGGATCGAGATCGCGGTCACGAGCGTCGCCCGCACCGAGAACAAGAACAGCAAGATGATCAGCACGGCGAACGCGAGGCCGAGTGCGCCCTCGGTGGCAAGCGAGTCGATCGAGCGCTGAATGTACGGGGCCTGGTCGAAGACCGTGGTGAAGGTGGCGCCGGCATTCGAACCGGCGAGTGCCGACTGCAGTTCGGGCAGTTGCTGCTTCACTGCGTTCGCGACATCAACCGTGTTCGCAGCCGGCAGTTTGGTGACTGCAATCGTGAGCGCCGGTTCGCCGTTCACCCGCGAGATGCTCGAGGTCGGGTTGTTGTCGAGGGCGACGGTTGCGACATCCGCGATCGTTGGCGCTGGCTCTGGCGTGACGGATGGCTGGGCCGCACCCGTTGACCCGGGCAGCGGGGTCGCGGTGATGACCGGGGCCGTGGGCCCGACTGGCTTCGCGCCGAGCAGCGGCAGGGCGCCAACGGCGTCGACCGAATCCACCCGGGAACCGGCCTGCACTGAGTACGTTTTGCCGTCTTCGGTCAGGGTGCCAGCCGGCAGCAGCACGCCGTTCTGCTTCAGCGCATCGCGCACCGCTTGGGTGGTCAGGCCGTAGATCGCGAGCTTTGCGGCATCCGGCGTGATGGTGACGCGCTTGCCAACGTTGCCAACGATGGTCGCGTCGCGAACCCCCTTGATCTTCTTCAGTTCACCAAGGGTGACGCGTGAGACGTCATCGGCGAGCGATGCCGAGTCGGTGGCGCCGGTGACGGCGACCTGAATCACCGGGAAGTCGTCGAGCGAGAGCGCCACCACCTGCGGGTCAACCCCGTCGGGCAGGGTGGCGCGAATGCGGTTCACCGCTGAAAGCAGTTTCTGCTCGGCGAATGCGAGGTCGGTGCCGTAGGTGAACGACGCGCTCACCCGCGAGACGCCGTTCGAGCTGGTGGTCGCGGTGGACTCAAGCCCGGTGATGCCCTGAATGGCGGTCTCGATGGGCGTCGAGACATCCGAATTCACGATCTCAGGCGAGGCACCCGGGTAACTCGAGATAATGCTGAGCTGCGGGAACGAGATCGATGGCGCGAGCTCTTGCTTCAGGCTGGTGAGCGAGATGCCGCCGAACAGGGCGACCACGACGGTGACCAGCGCAATCAGCGCCCGGTTCTTCATACTCAACGCAGCGAGGAAATGCATAGGCACATCTTCTCAGTACGCCGTGTATCGGGCGACGGGATCTCGGGTGACTAAAGGCTACGTTTTGCGTAGTGAGTGAGTGCGTCGCGCACGAAGCTCGCGCCAGCCACGCCGCCGTAGCTCGCCGCGAACCGCTCATCGACGACGTACATCTCGGCAAGACCGGTGACGTAGGCCGCGATCTGCTCGGCTGGCGGTGCGATGTCGTGCTTGGGTGCAGCCGGGGTGCCCGGAATACCCCGGAGCCAGTCGACGTGCCGCTTGGCGAGGGCCTGCGCCCGGTCACCGGTCGGGTCGATGCCATCGGATGCTGCGGCGATCCAGTCGGCACCGAGCTGTTGCGACTCCGCTTTCCAGGCTGCGCGTTCGTCGGCCGACATCCCTCGCCACCAGGCGTCGCTCGAGGCGTAGGCGTCGTTGCCCCAACGCTGTTCGACCTCGTCTTTGTACTGGGTGTGGTCGAACCCGTCGAATCGGTCCTTCGGCATAATCGTGTCTCCGTTCTGGGTGGCCGCGATCGTGCGTTCGACCGAAGCGATTTGTCGTTCAATGCGCGCCTGCTCTGCCCGGAGCAGCGCGAGGTGGGTGCCGAGCGCGGTCGGTTCATCGGATGCCCCGGCCAGCACCTCTGCGATTTGTGGCAGCCCGAGGCCCAGATCGCGAAGCAGCAAAATGCGCTGCAGGCGCGTGAGCGCGCGGTCGTCGTAGTAGCGGTAGCCGTTGCTGCCGATGCGACTCGGTGTGAGCAGGCCGATGTCGGCGTAGTGCCGCAGGGTGCGGCTCGTCACGCCGGATTCGCGGGCTACTTCATTGATCGACCAGTCCACGGCATTTCCTCCTTCGAGTGCCACGGTACGCGTTGACGTTGCGTCAATGTCAAGTACCGGCGCTGCACGAATCCACACCAATACATTGCGCCGGCGAACGTTGCCTCTTGACGCTTGTACACAAGCCCCAATAGGTTCACATCAAGGATCACCCCCTTACGGGGGGTGCTGATCCACGGGGCTGTCGTCGCGGCCATGCTCGTTGCATCACAGTCCTCCTTATCCCCACACCCAAAGGAGATCCACCACCATGGCGTCAGTACGTCGACAACTTGCGGTCACCCGGGGGGCTGCGCTCGCGATCGCAGCCTGCACCGGGTTCGCAACCCTCATCGCACCGAGCGTCGCGAACGCGACCACCAACCCACCGGCGCCGGCACCGGTTGCGCAGTTGGGCGCCCAGCACGCCAGCGCGTTCTCGGCCGCAGCCCGACTGTTGCCTGGCAGCCTCCGCGCGGCGATCGAGCGTGACCTCGGCATTGCGGCCGAGCAGTACCTCGCCAACGCCGACCTCGCGAAGCGCGCCTCTGATGTGCAGGTCGCGCTCGCGCAGCGAGGGGTGCAAATCAACGATGCATCCATCGCCTCTGGCCAGCTTGAACTGAAGGTGGAGACCGAGGCACAGGCGGCCGTCGCCCGAGCGGCGGGCGCCAACGTCACGGTGGGCCTCAAACTGCAGCCGCCAATATATGCCACTGCGATGGCTGCGAATCCGTCCGACAACGGCACAGCTTGGCTGCACCTTGACGCAAACGGGTCAGGCAACCGCTGCTCGATCGGGTTCCACGGGTTTTCTGGTGCGAGCGGCGCCAACCAGTTTTTGACCGCCGGCCACTGCGAACCGGCGGCGGGCCACTCGATTTACCAGTACACGATGCCCACCCCGGGCGCCCAGGGCAGCGCACACAAGGCAGCTGGTTCGGCCGTCGTGCCGGGATCGTTCTTGTTCGGCGACGGCAGCGACCGCGGCCTGATCACCACCGACACCGCCGTGTTCACCCCGGCCGGCAAGACCGATACCTGGTCGGGCGGCGCCGGGGCATCCAACGCGACCTCGATTCCAGTGCGTGGCGTGATCGCCGCGACCGTCGGCGCGCAGGTCTGCAAGTCAGGCTCGACCACCGGATGGTCGTGCGGCACCGTGAAACAGGTCGACGTCAACATCAACGTGAGCGGCCAGATCGCCAACGAGTTCATCGTCGGACTCTGCGGCAACCAGGGCGATTCGGGCGGCGCAGCGATGATCGGCAACTTCGCTGCCGGCGTCACCTCGGGTGGTGGCGGAACCGCGGGATGCCCCGGCGACTCGTCGTCGTTCATGTCGTTCTTCCCACTGGTGTCTGCGGCGAACAAGTCGAGTGTGGCGAACACGCTGCCTGACTTCGAGGTGCAGGTCGAGCTGAACAAGCCGACGCTGAACGCGAATGGCACCGGATCGGTGCCGAATGGCAACGATCAGTACAAGGTCGAGCTCACCTACTCGACCGGCGCGAAGCAGACGGTTGCAGTGGGTGCCAACGGCGCATTCGCGTTCAACGCACCAGCCGGTGCAACGAGTGTGTCAGCCGTCACCACGTTTGGTGCGGCACAGCGGAGCGCGGCAACCACGTTGACCCTGCCGGGCAACCCGACGCCGACTCCGACCCCAACGCCGACTCCAACTCCGACCCCAACGCCCAACCCAACCCCAACCCCAACCCCAACCCCAACGCCAACCCCAACGCCAACGCCAACGCCAACGCCAACGCCAACGCCAACCCCAACCCCAACGCCCACGCCCGCTCCGACGCCAACCCCAACGCCGAACCCGAGCATCTGCACCGGTTCGCTGAAGTGGGCCGGCACCCTGGCGAGCGGCCAAACGGTCACCCTGCCCGAGTTCACTCGGCCACAGGGCACCACGGCACTCTGCCTCGACGGGCCAACCGGTGCCGACTTCGATCTGATCGTGCAGCAGAAGATCTGGGGTTCGTTCTGGATCACGATCGGCAGCGCCACCAGCACCTCGCCTGACGAGCAGGTCACGATGTCGGGTTCCGCTGGCACCTTCCGCCTGAAGGTGCAGGCCTACGACGGTTCGGGCGCGTTCACCGCAACTGCGGGCTAACAACTCCCCCACAGATTGGATGCCGCGGGCTCACCCCCGCGGCATCCGTCTGGGTACGCGCCCTGCGGGCGCTGCCCGCTCCCTGGACCACTCTGTCGGCGCTGCGGGCGCTGCTTTACACGGGACTTGCGCCACGCGCAAACGCGATATATCGTGATTCCTAGCAACGCGATATATCGCGTCAGCGTGAACGTCAGTGAGAACGCAAGGAGAACCCCGTGCCGAACGAAAAGTGGCTCATCGCCCCCGGCGAGTCGCGCGTGATCGATGTCGAACTCGTCCGCTCGCTCAAGATCAGCCTGCTTGGCGGCAAGGTCGACGTCATCGCCCACGACGAACCCGGCGCCCGCATCGAGGTGAACTCGGTGAGCGGCCGCGACCTGCTCGTCGAGATCGACGGTGACCAACTCATCGTCGACCACCCGCAACGCCGATGGGACAACTTCATCGAAGTGTTCAAGAGTTTCGTGGTCGGCAATACCCGCGCCGAAGTGTCGATCCTCGCGCCGCGCGCCGTCGCGCTCAAGCTCGGCGTCGTCTCGGGCGACGCGCTCATCTCGGGCTTCACCACCGACGGCAAGTTCAGCACCGTCTCTGGCGATATCACGGTCGACAACGTGTCGGGCAACATCGAACTCTCGAGCGTCTCGGGTGAGGTCTCCGCCGGCGACCACCTCGGTCGCGTCGTCGCGCACAGCGTCTCGGGCGATGTGGTCGCGAGCGGCCAGATCACCCGGCTCAGCGCCGACACCGTCTCGGGCAACGTCATGGTCGACGCGCACGGCGTGCCCGACCGCATCGATTCGAACACCGTCTCGGGCGACCTCACCGTTCGCTACGTCGCCGGCAACGGCGCCCGCTACCGCGCAAACACGGTCAGCGGTGCGGTGCTGCTCGACAATGTTTCGATCAAACGCATTCTCGGCACCAGCTACGAACACGTCACCGGCACCCTCGAGGGCGCCTGGCTCGACCTCAGCGCGAACAGCGTCTCGGGCGACATTTCGGTCATTGCACGGCCGGCCGAGGCATCCGCCCCTTCGACCAACGAACCGAGCGGGGCGTCGCTGTGACCCCGCCACTGTTCGCCCACGGCGACCTGCGCCTCTACCTGCTCGCACTGCTCGATGAGCGGCCGCGGCACGGGTACGAACTCATTCAGGCGCTCTCCGACCGGTTCGGCGGCACCTACACGCCCAGCGCCGGCACCATCTACCCGCGGCTCGCGAAGCTCGAAGACGAGGGCCTCGTGAGCAAAGCGGCGGACGGTCGCAAAACCGTGTACGCGATCACCGACGCGGGCCGCGCAGAGGTGGCCGCGCGGCGGCCAGAACTCGACCAAATCGAAACGGATGTCACCGACACCGTTCGCCGCATCGCCGACGGTGTGCGCGCTGAGGTGAACGATGCAATGCGGTCACTGCGGGTCGAACTCGCGGCGGCGGCGCAGAGCGCGAAGGCTTCGGCGCAGCAGACCTACGCGACCGGGGCGCCAAGCCCGACCACCGACTCGAGCCGAGCACTGCACGAAACCGATGTGCTGATCAACGAGTGGCGGCAGTCACTGCGCCTCGAGCTGCGGCAAGCCGCGCGGCGCGGCGCGGTGTCGCCGGTCGCGGTCGAGACGCTGCGCGCTGGGCTGAACCGGGTGCGCGCCGAGGTGTCGGCAACGCTCGAGGCACCTCGCGCCTAACTGTCACCGCACCCGTTGGCACGCCCGGCGTCCCAATGCGCAGCCCGACTCACCACCCGCGCCGACCTACGTTGCCGCCTCGAAGCGAGCGCCCGGCACCATTACGCATCGAGTGGGGTGTTTTTGTTGTAAGTCTGCGCGCTGAACAACATAAACCCCGGGCTCGGTGAACGGGCGGGTGCCCGAGCCACGCGACCGCTTCGGCGACCCCCGGCTACGCTCGACGGATGCGCAGTTGGATCGCCGTGGCTCTTGGGGGCATCATCGGCACCGGTCTGCGCCTCGCCTCCGACACCGCGTTCCCGCATACCGCGAACGCATTTCCGTGGGACACCTTGATCATCAACCTCGTCGGCTCACTCGTGCTCGGCGTACTCGCCGGCGGGGTGTGGGGCCGCCCCGGCCTCCCGCCATGGCTGAAAGTCGGCCTCGGCTCAGGTGTGATCGGTTCGTTCACCACGTTTTCGGCGCTCACCGCGGCCTCGGTCACCCTCACCACGGCCGGTGCAGGATGGCTCGCGCTCACCTACGTGGGCGTCAGCCTGCTGCTCGGACTCGGCGCCGCCGCGCTCGGGCTGCGTGTCGGCGCGAGCGCGGCACACCGCCGGATGCCCCGCGAGATCACCGACGAAGGCATCGACCTATGAGGCCGCAGATCGTGGCCGGGGCGCTCGTACCGGGCCCGGGATTCGACCAATGAGCGCGCTCACCATCATCTCGGTGCTCGTCGCCGGTGCGCTCGGCGCGCTGCTGCGGTGGCGGTTATCGGTCGCGCTGCCGGTTCGGCCACGGCACCTGCCATGGGGCATCCTGATCGTGAATAGTGCCGGATCGCTCGTGGCTGGCGCGGTACTCGGCCTCGCCGAGCGGGCCGCCGTGAGCGATGACCTACGGCTGGTGATCGTGACCGGATTCTGCGGTGGGCTCACCACGTTCAGCACCTGGACCGTTGAGACGATCGAACTGCTCGACGGGCGCCGATTCCGCGCTGCCGTGTTGAACGCTTCGCTCACCCTCGTGCTCGGGCTCGGCGCAGCCGCGCTCGGCTACCTCTGCTGCCGGGCGCTCTGACGCGTTCGGCTCGCAGCGTTTGGCGGCGCGTGCTAGTTGCCGGTGCCGCGGCGCAGCTGCCGCACCCAGAAGATGATCATCACGACGGTACCGATCACGAAGATCGAAAAGACGCCGATCATGACCGGCCGCGGCACGCCGTACCAGTTCTGATCAGCGCCATCCGAGCCGCCATCCGAGCCGGCACCCGACGGTCCGGCATACTTGCCGGTCGCGCCCGCGCCCACCCCGAAGTCGATGGTGCCCGACACGGTGTGGCCGTCACCCGACACGACACGCCAGGTCAAACGGTAGTCGCCCGTCAGCGCGGCCGGCACGCCAATGCGTACCGTCGAGCCATCCACCACCGGCGCATCGAGCGCGACGAGGGCGCCGGTGTGGTCGCGCAACTCGGCCGCGTTCCCGGTTTCGAGCGGAGCCTCACTGAAGGTGAGCACCAGCGCCGTCGGCGACTGCGTGAGCACCTCGCCCGATGCGGGCGACGAACTGAGCAGCTCATCGTGCGCGCTCGCGGCCGTTGCCGGCAGGAGCGAGAGTGCAATCGCGGCGGCCCCGAAGGTGAGCGCGGCAGCGAGTCGGCGGACTAGGGCGGGGTGCGTTGCCATGGTGGTCCTTTCGTGTGCCGGAGCGGCGTGGAGATCGGTGAAGGCGGTGGCTGACGCGTTACAACAGCGCCATGATCTGTCGGGCGATCATGCGCCCTGCGCGGTTCGCGCCGATGGTCGACGCCTGCGGGCCGTACCCAGCCAGGAACAGGCGCGGGTCGCTCCACGCTGCGCCCTGCTCCACCGTGACCCCTCCGGCTTTCTCGCGCAGCCGCAGCGGCGCGAGGTGCTTGAGATCTGGCCGAAACCCGGTGGCCCAGAGAATCACATCGGCCTGGGCGGTCGACCCGTCTTCGAAGACGACACGATCTGGCTCGATGCGCGTGAACATCGGTCGCGCGGTGAGCAGACCGCGTTCGATGCCGGCTGCAATGCGCCGACTCTTTGGCACGCCCGTGCCGCTCACGATCGACGGCAGCGCGCGACCCGAGCGGGCGGCCTCATCTTGGGCCGCGACCGCCGCCGACGCGCCCTCCAGGTCGAGTTCTGCACTGTCAAGCCAGTCGATCGGCCGCCGCGAGACCCAGGTCAGCGAGGCTGCAACGTGTTCCAGTTCGAACATGAATCCAACCGCGGATGTCCCGCCGCCCACGACCACGACATGCTTGCCGGCAAGTTCCTCAGCCGAGACATAGTCAGAGGTGTGCAGGTTTCGCCCGGCGAACGACGACAGTCCCGGGTAGTACGGAACGAACGGTGCACCCCAGGTGCCAGTGGCATTCACCACGAACCGCGCGGTCACCTCAATCTTCGGCGGCCCTGCGGGCGGTTCGAAGCTGCGGCGCCGTTTGCCGAAGAACCCGCGCCGCTCCTCCTCGACCGCGACGGCGGGTTGCGGTCGCAGGTCATCGGCCTCGATGCGCAGATCAGCGCCAACATTTCGCACCGCACGCACCTGCACCGGGCGGTGCACGCGCAGATCAAAGTGGTCCTCATACCGGCGGTAGTAGTCGCCGACAACGTCTTTGGCGGGCGCCTGCCGGTCGGCGGTTTCGAAACTCAACCCGAGCTCGTCGAGTCCCGGGAGGTCGTTCACACGGTGCGCCATGCCGAGCTTCAGCGCCGACCACCGGTGCTGCCATGCCCCACCCGCGGCGGGCGCCCGGTCGAGCATGACGAAGTCTTCGTCGGCGACCAGTTCGAATTTGCGCAAGAAATATGCGACCGAGAGCCCCGCCTGCCCGGCGCCGATCACGGCCACCTTCACCTGGTCGGGAATCTCGCTCACGACTCAATCTCACCATGCCCGACCGCATGTCGCGCCCGGCGGCCGGCCACGGCCACCAGTTCGGTGCGCCATCGGCAGAAGCCGGCGACATCCGGTCAACCAAGATTCCGGATGCGCCGGCCGCGTGCTGTACACGAACCTGCTGGGCAACCCGCGCGCGGTGTAGACTCATCGCTACGAAGCACACTGTTCACTGAGTGCCCGGCGCCGAACGCGCCCGGCCAGACGTCGTTAGGGGGTCACGCATGGGGCGCGGCCGTCAAAAAGCTAAGCACACCAAGGTCGCACGGGAGCTGAAGTATTTCAGCCCGGACACCGACTACACGGCGCTGGAGCGTGAACTTACTCATACGCAGCCCGACCCTTACGAGGCCGAGGCCGCGAAGTGGGCTGAGTACGCCGACGCTGAGTACGAAGACGAAGGCGCGCAGCGCGCCTAACCAGCCTGCGCGGATCCCTCACCAGCCTCCGCGAACCTGAGCCGTGTTGCGCACCTAGGTTGCGGGAAGCGACCGCCACTCCGCGAGTTGCTCGGCAAAGTCGATGAGTTCGGCGAGTGTTCCGTGGGCCGTCATCGCCCGGATCACGAGTTCGTCCATCCCCCGATAAGCGCACAGCGTCGGTGCTGACAGCGCCAAGGTTTGTGTTGCCTTGAGGCCCAGTCGTTGCAGGTGGGCGTCGACCACGGGGAGCGCCGCAACCGCGTTCGCCTCGGCTTCGAGCGCGGGGAACGCCGCGGCGTCGATCGCCGCACCTACGAACAGCATTCGCCGAAACTCAGAGGGCGCCGAGCCGAGGGGTGATCCGAGTCGGCGGTACGCGTCGAGTGCGTGCGCGAGCGCCGGAGTCGCCGTATCGGGGGTGTGCCAGCTCAACGCCACACCGTCGGCGGCGCGTGCGGCAAGTTCGGTCATCTGTCGGCTCATCGACGCCACGAGCAGCGGCGCGGTGGTTCGTGCGCGCAGCGCGGCGATGCCGTTCGCCACGTACACAATCGGTCGTGCCGCGAACATCGAACCCGTGACGAGCACGAGCCGATCGGCGGGGAGACCCCCAAAGTCGATGCGGTCAAGCATCCGACCCTCGGCCGACGCGAGCCCCGCGATCAGCCGCAACGACGACGTGACGTCGGCGACCCGAGCCAACGCAGGCAGCGCCTCAGCCTCGGGGGTGTCATTCAGCCAGAGCGACCGGAACCCAAGGCGTTCCAAATGTGGCGCGAGCACGCAAACGAGATCGTGGTCGGTCGATCCGGGAAGTGCGATCGACCACCGTGGTGCTGGCGGAACAGAGCGGGATGGCGGGTTCATCTGCTTCAGTGATGGGGCACGAACCGGTACCGGTTGGGTGGGTTCGTGCGGGGGGTCTGGGGTACCAGCTGTCGCCGTGGGTGCGACGCTAGCTGCGGTATGAGCCAACCAGGCGCACGGCACCGCCGTCAACACCCTTCGCGCCCTGTTCGAACCCGGTGAGGTCGCGGGCACCAAGGTGCACGGTGCCAGCGTGCCAGGTTGGCAGCCCAAGTGCGCCGAGTGCCGACGTGACCGCGGCGGCGCGGGAAGCGTCGACGACCGCGAAGAAGCCGATACCGAGGTTCCAGGTGCCTTCACTCGATTCGAGGGTGCTGCCAGCGAGCGCGTGCAGCGCGCGGAACACCGGCTGCGGCGACCACGTCGACCGGTCAACCTCGGCCCAACTGCCACGCGGCAGCACGCGGGCGAGGTTTGCGGCGATGCCGCCACCGGTCACATGTGAGAGGGCGTGCACGGCGTCACCGTTCGCACCCTCGAGCAACTCAACGAGTTGGCCCGAGTACAACCGGGTCGGCTCGAGCAGCGCTTCGCCCCAGGTGGTGCCAAGGTCGGCCGAGGCATCCGTGTAGGTTACGCCTGCGGTGCGCAGAATGTGCCGAACCAGCGAGTAGCCGTTCGAGTGCAGGCCGCTTGACTCGATTGCGAGCACGACATCGCCGTCTTGCACCCGGTCGGCACCGAGCAGGCGGTCGCGTTCGACCACACCGACTGCCGCGCCCGCGAGGTCGTAGTCATCCTCGGCCATCACGCCGGGGTGCTCAGCGGTCTCGCCACCGACAAGGGCGGTGCCGGTCGCTGCGCAGGCGTTCGCAATACCGGTGACAAGCGCCGCGATGCGCTCTGGCACGACCTTGCCGCAGGCAATGTAGTCGGTCATGAACAGCGGCTTCGCGCCAACCACCACGATGTCGTCAACCACCATGCCGACGAGGTCTTGGCCGACCGTGTCGTGCTTGTCGAGCGCCTGCGCGATGGCAAGCTTCGTGCCCACCCCGTCGGTGGAGGTCGCCAGCAGCGGGCTGCGGTAGTCCTTCACGAACGAGAGGTCGAAGAGTCCGGCGAAGCCGCCAACCCCGCCGAGCACGTTCGGACCGTGGGTGCGCTGCACCGCCGACTTCATGAGTTCAACGGCCCGGTCACCCGCCACCGTGTCGACTCCAGCCGCTGCATATGACGAGTTCGCGCTCACCCCCCAAGACTACCGGCCAACCTCCTCTGGCTACCGGCGTGGCAGACTCTCCCCATGTCGATCTGGTTCGGTACCCCTACTCCCGAAGACGCGAATCTGCAGGCACAAGGGAACCTGCTCGAGCACCTCGGGATCGAGTTCGTTGAGTTCGGCGACGACTTCATCAAAGCCCGGATGCCGGTGGATCACCGCACGCGGCAACCGTACGGGGTGCTGCACGGCGGGGCATCCGTTGCGTTGGCCGAAACGCTCGCGAGTTTTGGGGCGGTACTGACCCTTGACCCGGCGAAACATCACGCAATGGGCATGGAGATCAACGCGAACCACATTCGACCGGTTGCGAGCGGGTGGGTGACCGGCGTTGCGCGCCAGCTCACCAAGGGGCGCACGACGCAGGTGTGGGACATCCGCATTACCGACGAAGCCGACCGGGTCGTCTGCATCTCGCGGTGCACGATGGCGGTCGTTGCGGCGAAGCCGCACCCGGTCACCGAGGGCCAGGGCCCGGCGTAGACTCGAACGGTCCGCTCTCGGACGCGTTACCCCGCGAGGAGTCCTTCGTACATGTGCGGCATTGTCGGCATCGTCTCGACCGAACCCGTCAACCAGCAGATCTATGACAGCCTGCTGCTTCTGCAGCACCGCGGCCAAGACTCCTGTGGCATCACCACGGCCAATGGCCAGGTGTTTCACATGCACAAGGTCAAGGGCCAGGTCAAAGAGGGCTTCCGCACCCGCGATATGCGCGGCCTCATGGGCAATATCGGCCTTGGGCATGTGCGCTACACCACCAAGGGTGCCGCCGAACGTGAAGAAGAGGCGCAGCCGTTCTATGTGAACGCGCCGTACGGCATCGTGCTCGTGCACAATGGCAACCTCACGAACACGCGTGAACTCAGCAAGGCCCTGTTCAGCATCGACCGTCGGCACGTGAACACCACCAGCGACACCGAGATGCTGCTGAACGTGCTCGCCACCGAACTGCAGACGCAGATCAAAGGCCTCGAACTCGACCCAGACCAGATCTTCGACGCCGTCACGGCGCTGCATGAGCGCGTTGAGGGCTCCTACGCGGTGATCTCGCTGATCGCCGGGCACGGCCTGCTCGCGTTCCGCGACCCGTTCGGTATTCGGCCTTTGGTGATCGGATGCCGCGAAACCGCCGCCGGCAAATTCGAGTGGATCGTGGCATCCGAATCGCTCGTACTTGAAAACGGCGACTACGACATCGTCCGCGAAGTCGACCCCGGCGAGGCAGTGTTCATCACCCTCGACGGCAAACTGATCAGCCGGCAGTGCGCGAAGAACCCGGTGCTCGTACCGTGTTCGTTCGAGTACGTCTACCTGGCCCGGCCTGACTCGATCATGAACGGCGTCTCGGTCTACGAGGCGCGGCTGCGCATGGGTGACCGGCTTGCCGAGACGATCAAGCAGCGCATTGACGTTGGCGATGTTGATGTCGTCATGCCGATCCCCGACTCGTCACGGCCCGCCGCCATGCAGGTTGCCCAACAACTGGGTATTCCCTACCGCGAGGGCTTCTACAAGAACCGCTATGTCGGCCGCACGTTCATCATGCCCGGCCAGGCACAGCGCAAGCGCTCGGTGCGCCAGAAGCTCAACGCGATGAGCTCAGAGTTCAAGGGTAAGCATGTGCTGATCGTCGACGACTCGATCGTGCGCGGCACCACGTCACAAGAAATCGTGCAGATGGCTCGGGATGCGGGCGCCCGCAAGGTCACGTTCACCTCTGCCGCGCCACCGGTGCGTTACCCACATGTGTATGGCATCAACATGCCGAGCCGCCACGAACTCATTGCCCATGGCCGCACCGAAGACGAGATCGCCGAGGCGCTCGGCGCCGACCACATGATCTACCAAACTATCGACGACCTGCGCGCGGCGATCACCGAGGGAACCGGCATCAGCGACCTCGACCTCTCGTGCTTCGACGGCCGGTACATCACCGGCACGGTCACCGAGGAATACCTCGAGTGGGTCGAACGCACACAACTGAGCTAGGGCGGACGCACACCATGACTGAGCAATACGAGACCCCGTCGGACGGGGACAACGGCGAGCGGGATGCCGCGGCACACGCTGGCGAGCCTGGGCAGCCCGAGGCATCCGTGCCCTTGGCGATCGAATCGGTGAGCGTGCGGCGCGCACCCAAGGTATGGACCTTTGTGCTTCTCGGCGTGATCGTCGGCCTGATCGCGGCGCTTGTGCTCGCCCCGCCGTTCGGCTGGTCGGATTCGGCCCCGTCGTTCGACACCGGCCTGCGGTACTCGGGCGCGCAAGCGTTCGGCTTCTTGGCGCTCGGGCTCGGCGCAGCCGGTGCGGGCCTTGGCGGACTCGTTGCGGTCGCGCTCGACCGCCGCAGCCGCCGTCACACGCACACCGCCTCAGTCGAGGTGGAGCGGCACGACCGGGAGTAACCCCGACAGATCGGCGCGGGTGCCAGATGCCTGAACTCGCGCCGCGCTGACCGCCTCGGCCCAGCCCAGCGTGCCGGTGGCGAGCGCCACCCAGGTCGCCGGGTCGGCTTCGACGACGTTCGGCGGGGTGCCGCGGGTGTGCGCGGGGCCGGCGACGCATTGCACGGCTCCGAAGGGCGGCACGCGCAGTTCGAGAGTTTTTCCAGGATGCCGCGCCGCCACGAGTTGCAGCGAGTACCGTACGGCGGTGGCGAGCGTGTCACGGTCGACGTCGGTCGGCGTCGCGAGGGCGGCCGCGAGCGCGGCGAGGCCCGAGGCATCCGAAATCTTGCGTACGGCCATGCCGCCATCTTGCCCGATGCACCGGCCCACCACCATCCGATCCTCATCGTCACCAGCACCCGCACCAGAACCAGCACCCGCACCAGCACCCGCTCGTCACCATCACCGAGTGGTGAGTAATGGCCGCTATTTCGATTCCAAAGCTGCCATTACTCACCACTCGACGCGTGAGCGGAGGTTGGGCGAGCCAACTCGGCGCATTGCACGAGGCTGTCGGGTGTTAGGCGTGAGGGGCAGCCGCCCGCAGCGCACCCGGGTAGCCTGGGACGGTGAAGATTCTGGTTCTCGGATCGGGCGCGCGCGAGCACGCCATCGTCTTGGCCCTGCTCGCCGAGGGCGCCGCGCACGACATCGTCGCCGCTCCGGGGAACGCCGGCATCGCGGGCACGGTACCCGCACCGGGGCAGGGCACGGTCGCGGTCGTCTCGCTGGACGCGAATATTCCGGGCTTGGTGCAAGAGTTTGCGATCGATCAGGGCTTCGAGCTCGTCGTGATCGGGCCGGAGGCGCCGCTCGTCGCCGGGGTCGCCGATGCGTTGCGCGCGCACGGCATTCCTACCTTCGGCCCCGATAAGGCTGCGGCGGCACTCGAGGGTTCGAAGACCTTCGCGAAACGAATTATGGATGCCGCGGGCGTCCCCACCGGCAAGGCCACCCGCGCCACCACCCTCGCCGAGGCCGAGGCTGCGATCGATGAGATCGGCGCCCCGTATGTCGTCAAGGCCGACGGCCTCGCCGCCGGCAAGGGGGTGCTGGTCACCCCCGACCGCGATGCTGCGGTGGCGCACGCGGCCCACTACCTCTCGAACGGCCCGGTACTCGTTGAGGAGTTCCTCGACGGCGAAGAGGTGTCGCTGTTCTTCTTGGCCGACGGCACCAACGTACTGCCACTGTCGCCCGCCCAAGACTTCAAGCGACTCGCCGACGGCGACGCCGGCCCAAACACCGGTGGCATGGGCGCCTACTCACCGCTTCCCTGGCTTGCCGACCGGTTCGGCTCCGAGGCCGCGTTCGTCGACGAGGTGCGGCGCACCATCGCCGAGCCGACCGTGCGGCAGCTCGCCGCAGAGGGCACCCCGTTCGTCGGTCTGCTCTACGCGGGACTGATTCTCACGGCGAAGGGCATTCGAGTCATCGAGTTCAACGCCCGCTTCGGCGACCCCGAAACCCAGGTCGTGCTCCCCCGACTCGCGACACCGCTGTCGAC
The DNA here is from genome assembly GCA_035764905.1 of Candidatus Lumbricidiphila sp. Taxonomy (GTDB): domain Bacteria; phylum Actinomycetota; class Actinomycetes; order Actinomycetales; family Microbacteriaceae; genus Agromyces. The sequence goes on from DASTYN010000007.1 coordinate 67,013, forward strand.
CCTGCTGCTCGCGACCGCGAATGGTGCGCTCGCCGGGCTGTCAAACCCCGAGTTCAAGGCGGATGCAGCGATCACCGTCGTGCTCGCCAGCGAGGGCTACCCGGATGCCCCGCTCACCGGTCGTCCGATCACCGGTGTCGACGCAGCCGACCAGGTGCCGGGCGTGCACGTGGCGCATGCCGCGACTGCGGTCGATGCATCCGGTGCCCTGATCGCGACCGGTGGTCGCGTGCTCAACGTGGTCGCCGTGGGCGGTGACTTCGCCGATGCCCGCACCCGCGCCTACGACGCGCTCGGGCGAATCTCGCTCGAGGGCGGCCAGTTCCGCACCGATATCGCCGCCAAGGTTGCCCAATGATCACGCCACTCACCGTCGACACCGACGCACTCGAGCTGCCGGGTTGGATCCACGTCTATTCGGGCAAGGTGCGCGACCTGTACGTGCCTGACACGACCCCCTATGACGACGACACCTGGTCGGGTGACCCGCTCGCGCGCTCGAGCATGGTGCTCGTGGTTGCGAGCAACCGGGTCAGCGCATTCGATCACGTGCTCGACCCCGCGATTGAGGGCAAGGGCGCGGTGCTCACAAACCTCACCCGGTGGTGGTTCGAGCAACTTGCCGATGTGCCAAACCATCTGGTCGAGGCATCCGACCCGGCACTGCCCGAGGTGCCGACCGCGGTCGCCGACCGGGCAACGGTGTGCCACACGCTCGATATGTTCCCGGTGGAATGTGTGGTGCGCGGCTATCTCACTGGCAGCGGCTACGCCGAGTACCGCGAGACCGGCGCGATCGGTGGCCTGCCGCTACCCGCTGGGCTGAACGATGGCGATCGCCTGCCCGAGCCGGTGTTCACGCCGGCCTGGAAGGCCCCGCTCGGCGAACACGACGAGAACATCTCGTTCGAGCGCGTCATCGAATTGGTCGGCGCGGACGTCGCGGCGCAGCTGCGCGACCGATCGCTCGATGTGTTCGCCCGGGCGTCGGCGATCGCCGAGGCGCGCGGCCTGATTCTTGCCGACACGAAGTTTGAGTTCGGCGCCGACCGCGTCACCGGCGAGGTCACCCTCGGCGATGAGGTGCTCACCCCAGATTCGTCCCGCTATTGGGATGCCTCGGCCTACCGCTCCGGAACCACCCCCGCCGAGCGCATGGCGAGCTTCGATAAGCAGATCATCCGCAACTGGCTCGCCGCGAACTGGGACAAGACCGGCACCCCGCCGAAGCTGCCCGACGAGATCGTCGAGCAGACCGTGGCTCGCTATCGCGAACTTGAGGCCCGGCTCGTCGGGTAGACCGCGTCGCGCCGAAGCGCAGAGGCGTCCCGTCGCCCGAGCTCAGCGGCCGCGCAGGCGCGCCGGGCCCGCAAACCCCGCGTCGGGGCATCCGATCTCGCCGGGTAGAATCGACCCATCCCCTGTTGCCGCCGAACGGAGACCCACCGGTGCCCACCATCGTCGTAGACGTGATGCCGAAGGCCGAGTTGCTCGACCCCCAGGGCAAGGCCCTCGCGGGCGCGCTCGCCCGCACCGGCCACACCGCATTTGCGGGCGTGCGCATCGGCAAGCGGTTCGAGCTCGCCGTTGACGGGCCGATCACCGATGAGCTCCGCGCCGAGGTCACCCAGCTTGCCGCTGACGTGTTCTCGAACTCGGTGATCGAAGACGTGGTCGCAATCCACTTCCCGACCGACGAAAACTAGTCACATGCGTATCGGTGTCATCACCTTCCCGGGTTCGCTCGACGACCGTGACGCCCAGCGCGCGGTGCGCTTCGCCGGCGCTGAGCCGGTTGCGCTCTGGCACGGCTCGCACGACCTCGAAGGGGTCGACGCCCTCGTGTTGCCGGGCGGATTCAGCTACGGCGACTACCTGCGTTGCGGTGCGATCGCGGCGCTCAGCCCGATCATGACCGAGGTCATCGACGCGGCCAACAAGGGCATGCCCGTGCTCGGTATTTGCAACGGCTTCCAGATGCTCACCGAGGCGCACCTGCTCGACGGTGGCCTGATTCGCAATGACCACGGCCACTTTGTGCGCCGCGACCAGGTGATTCGCGTCGAGCAGACCAACACGGCCTGGACCGGCGACTACGAGGTCGGCCAAGAGATCACGATTCCGCTCAAGAACGCCGAGGGCGGCTTCATCGCATCGGATGACACGCTCGACCGTCTTGAGGGTGAAGGCCGTGTGGTGTTCCGCTACGTCGACGTGAACCCGAACGGGTCGCTGCGCGACATTGCCGGTATCTCGAATGCGCGCGGCAATGTGGTCGGCCTGATGCCGCACCCCGAGCACGCGATCGAGCCGGGCTTTGGCCCAGACACCGCGGTCGCCATGCGCTCGGGCGTCGACGGCCTCGCGTTCTTCACCAGCGTGATCCACAGCGCACTCGTCGCACAGGCATAACCCCGCGCGACGCGCGCTCCCCAGCGCACGTCGCGGGCATCCGTCTCGCGATGCGCGAACTCATAGCCGCTCCCTAGGTCGACCGAGGGTTCTGCACAGCCTTCCCACGCAGACTGGCCGCATCGCCAGCACGAGGGAGCACACCATGGCAGATCCAACACCGGATGTCCCGACCGTAGCCGCACCACCACGCAAGTGGTACCGCAGCGGGTGGGCGATTGCCGGCGGCGCAGGTCTCATCGCCGTACTGTCATTTGGCGCCGGGTCGCTTGCCGGTGGCGTCGCAGGGTTTGTGATCGGCAGCAACTCGCACGGACACTACTCGATGCGCTCGCCCGACCGGCTGCCGCTCGACCAGCGGCTCCGCGAACGACACTGGGAACAACCCGGCCAGTGGCCGGAGCAGCCTCGATCATTTGATCAAGGGACGAGCGGCCAGGGCGGCCAACGTGATCTGCCACTACCGAACGGCGAATGGCCATTCCGCGGTACCAGCCCGCTGGAAGGCCCGCCGAACCCAACGCCAACTCCGGCCCCGTAGGGGCGGGGCTTCGCGCGAACGGCCAACGCCGTCGCGCAACAAGAACGCCGGGCTGGTGAAACCACCAACCCGGCGTTCGCCAATTGTGCGCTGTTACGGTGCCGACTCGTCGGCAAGCACCGGCTCAGCGGAGGCCGCCGGAGCGTCCGGTGCCGGTGCGGTCGCCTGCCCCGCCTGCCGCGGCTTCACCTTCGCCTTGGCGTTCGCGCTGGCGCTCCAGTCGACGGTCACCTTCGGCTTCGCAAAGAACAGCGCAACCAACCCGGTGATGCCAAACCCGATCAGCGGCAGCCACATTGCCTGGCTCATCGCACGGCTGAACCCTTCGATCACCGCCGGCGGGATACTCCCGGTTGCCTTCGCTGCAGCCTCGGCCTGTTCGGCGTTGAAGCCCGGCAACTCGGCCGCAAGCCGTGCGTTGAGCAACGCGGTAATCGCGGCGCTTCCGAGCACCGATCCCATCTGGCGCGTGGTGTTGTAGACACCCGACCCCGCGCCCGCATCGGCGAGCGGCAGGTTGCGGGTGACGGTCGATCCGACCGGCACCCAGATGCCCGCCATGCCGAGCCCGAGCAGACCGGATGGAATGAGCAACTGCCAGATCGGGGCATCCGGAGTCATCAACATGAGCGCGAGATACAGCGCAACCACGATGATGGCGCCACCGGCGACCGTGAGCCACTTCGGGTTCATCCGGTCGCTCAATCGACCGACGATCGGCGAGGCGATGCCGGTGACGATCGCCATCGGGATGAACATCAGCGCGCCCTGCGTCGGCGTCATGCCGCGGGCCACCTGGTAGTAGAACACCAACGGCAGCGGCAGCGCGACGATTGCGGCGCCGGTGGCGCTGATCGCCAGATTGCCGAGGCTGAAGTTGCGGTCGGCGAACAGGCGAAGCGGCACCAGTGGTTCGCGCTTGTTGAACCACTGCCAGACGATAAATTCAGTGAAGACCACCAGCCCCACGATGATGAGGCCCCACACGGTGATCGGCCCGGTGATGGTGCCCCAGTCGTAGGACTCGCCCTCCTGAATGCCGAACACGATCAAGAACAGCCCCGCTCCTGAGAGCAGCACGCCGAGCCAGTCGAAGCGGTGCGAATGCGTTTCGAGCTTCGGCACGAGCATCCAAGCGAGCACAAAGCCGATCACCCCGACCGGAACGTTCACGAAGAAGATCCACTCCCAACCAAGCGAGTCAACGAGCAGACCACCCGCGATCGGGCCCACCAACGTCGCAACACCGGCGGTTGCACCCCAAAGCCCAAGCGCCGCGCCGCGCTGACTCGGCGGGAACGTGCGTGTGATCACCGCCATGGTCTGCGGGGTGAGCATGCCGGCGCCGAGGCCCTGCACGGTGCGGGCGAGAATCAGCGTGCCGATGTCTTGCGACAGCCCGCACCACAACGAGGCGAGGGTGAACACGGCGAGCCCGGTGAGGTACATGGTGCGCGGCCCGAAGCGGTCGCCGAGACGGCCGGTGATGAGCAGCGGAACGGCGTAGGCGAGCAGATATGCACTCGTTGCCCACAGCACGGAGGTGATATCGGTGTGCAGTTTTTCAAGAATGGTCGGATTCGCGATTGACACGATCGTCGAGTCGACCAGGATCATGAAGAACCCGATGATCATCGCCCAGAGTGCCGGCCACGGGTTGCGTGGTTTCGTGTGTTGTTCGTTCATTTGGGCGACTCCTCCGGTCGTTGTTCGTCCCATGGGATGCTGTCGTCGCGAAGGTCGGCGATGAGGTTCGCGATCCAGCTGTCGTGGTGTTCGACGTTGGCTTTGATGAATTCGACGTGCAGCGTGTACCGCCGTGGCACCGGCTTCGCCCGAATCTTGGCTTCTCCGGCGTTGATGAACGCGAGCGTTTCGGCGTACCCGGCCCGCCGGCGGCACACTACACCGGATGCCCTGATAGCACAATCTCGACCGCCACGGCTGAGCCTCGAGCGGGCGGGATGCGACAATTTGCCCGTCCGAGCCGGACTCTAGCCCGCTCCCCGGCGCGTGCCGACGGCCGCGCGAATTCGGGTCGAGCCAGCGACGACGGCACAACAAACGAGGGGGGAGGGATGCCTCGTGGCATCCCTCCCCCCCTCTTCGTTGGAGATTAGACCGCTGCGCGCAGTGCGTCCCCGAGGCCCTGGTCGACCGAGCTCCAGTAGCCGAAGAACCGCTCGCGGATCTCGGGCACCGAAATCGCCTTGCCCTGCCCGGTCAACGTGGCGAAGAACCGCGCGCGGCCGTCGTCGGTGAAGACCTCCCGGTAGAGCGTGCCAGCCTGACCGAAGTCATCGTCGTCGGCATGCAGCGTTGCTGCCGAGCGCACGAGCGCGCCATCCGATTCCCATGACCCCTCGCCAGCGACGGCCGCGTCAGCGACCGGGCCGCCCTTCGAGTTCGGCGCATAGACCGGGGCATCTGGCTTGTTGAAGGTGTACCGACCGGCACCATCTTGTGAGTAGTTGTGCACCGGCGCCGCATGCGGGGTGTTCACCGGCAGCTGGTTGTAGTTCGTGCCAACGCGGTAGCGCTGCGCGTCTGGGTACGCGAAGACGCGAGCCATCAGCATCTTGTCTGGGCTGATGCCGATACCGGGCACCGTATTCGCCGGGCTGAGCGCAATCTGCTCGATCTCGGCGAAGAAGTTCTCCGGGTTGCGGTTGAGCTCGAGTGTGCCGACCGGAATCAGCGGGTAGTCAGCGTGCGGCCACACCTTGGTGAGGTCGAACGGGTTGAAGCGGTAGGTCTTCGCGTCTTCGTAGGGCATGACCTGCACCGACATGTCCCACTTCGGAAACTCGCCGCCCGCGATCGATTCGTAGAGGTCGCGGCGGTAGTAGTCGGCATCCGACCCGGCGATCTGGCCGGCCTCGTCTGCACCGATTTCCTGCGCACCCTGCTGCGACTTGAAGTGGTACTTCACCCAGAAGCGCTCGCCTGCGGCGTTGATCCACTGGTAGGTGTGCGAGCCATAACCCGACACGTGCCGCCACGACTTCGGCAGCCCGCGGTCGCCCATCAGGTACGTGACCTGGTGGGCCGACTCTGGCGAGAGGGTCCAGAAGTCCCACTGCATGTCAGCGTCGCGCAGGCCAGAGCCCGGCAGGCGCTTCTGCGAGTGAATGAAGTCAGGGAACTTGATTGCATCGCGAATGAAGAACACCGGGGTGTTGTTGCCGACGATGTCGTAGTTGCCCTCGGTCGTGTAAAAGCGCAGCGCGAACCCGCGCACATCGCGCCAAGTGTCGGGCGAACCCATTTCACCCGCGACCGACGAGAACCGAAGGATGGTCTCGGTCTTCGTGCCCGGCTGGAACACTGCCGCACGGGTGTAGGCCGAGACATCCGCCGTCACCGTGAACGTGCCGAATGCGCCGCCACCCTTGGCGTGCACGATGCGCTCCGGAATGCGCTCGCGGTTGAACTGCGCCAGCTTCTCGACCAGGTAGCGGTCGTGCAGCGCGGTGGTGCCGTCGGCGCCCTGGGTGAGCGAGTTCGAGTCGCTCGCGACCGGCGTGCCGGTTTGGGTGGTGGTGACTTCGGTCATTCGATTCCCCGTTCTGGTTGGGTGTGGTGTTGGTCGTTGGTTCTGGATGCCAGCGGTGTGGCTAGGTGGACTGGTGCTGACAGTCGGGGCAGAGCCCCCAGTAGGTGACCTCGGCCTGAAGGACCAAGAATCCAGCCCGATGGGATGGCTCGAGGCAGGGCGAAAGCCCGATCGCGCAATCAACATCGGTAACCCGGTGGCAGTTCGTGCACACGAGGTGATGATGGTTGTCGCCGGTGCGGCTTTCGTACAGCGCGGGCGATCCCGCTGGCTCGATCTTGCGTGCAAGGCCCGCGGTCACGAATGCGCCGAGCACACCGTATACAGCCTGCCTCGAGGTCGTGGGCAGGGTCACCGAAATCTGATCAAAGACCGAGTCGGCAGAGCGGTGTCCCGGTTGAGTGAGCACTTCAAGCACCGCCTTGCGCGGAGCCGTCACTTTGAGTCCAGCGGCGTGCAGCCGCTCTGCAAGCGTGTCGGATGCCCGGTTCATGAGATTCAACGTACGTCATTGTTTTGTTTATGTCAAAACAACCTGTGACTTGACCCGGTGTCGCTGGCGCCCATCGGGCTTCAGCCTCCGGTACTCCAACGTTCGCTGCCACAGCCACCGGAACAGCGGGGCCACGCGCCGCCGGTAGACTTGGTGCCTGGCACTTTCTGGCCGACCGCTTGGAGATTCCGTGTCTGTTGACGCCCCCGCATCCGCCGAAGAGACGACCAGGGACGCCGCATCGGCGCCAACCCGCCCAGTGCTCGACACCGTGGAGCACGCGGCATCCACCCCCGAGAAGGAACAGCCATACGCGGCGCTGGGCCTGAAGCCTGACGAGTACGAGCGAATTCGCAATATTCTCGGCCGCCGCCCAACGAGCGCTGAGCTCGCAATGTACTCGGTGATGTGGAGCGAGCACTGCTCGTACAAGTCGAGCAAGATTTACCTTCGCCAGTTCGGCAAGAAGGTCACGCCAGAGATGAAGCAGCACCTGATGGTGGGCATGGGCGAGAACGCCGGCGTGCTCGACATTGGTGAGGGCTGGGCGGTCACCTTCAAGATCGAGTCGCACAACCACCCGAGCTACATTGAGCCGTTCCAGGGTGCAGCGACCGGCGTCGGCGGCATTGTTCGCGACATCATTTCGATGGGCGCCCGCCCGGTTGCAGTGATGGATGCGCTGCGCTTCGGCGCGATCGACCACCCAGACACCGCCCGCGTCGTGCACGGTGTTGTGGCTGGCATCTCGTTCTACGGCAACTGCCTCGGCCTGCCGAACATCGGCGGCGAGACCTGGTTCGACCCGGTATACCAGGCAAACCCACTGGTAAACGCACTCGCGGTTGGCGCGCTGCGCCACGAAGATCTACACCTCGCAAATGCGAAGGGCGCGGGCAACAAGGTGGTGCTGTTCGGTGCTCGCACCGGCGGCGACGGGATCGGCGGGGCATCCATTCTTGCCTCCGACACGTTTGCCGAAGGCGGCCCGACGAAGCGGCCAGCCGTGCAGGTGGGCGACCCGTTCGCTGAGAAGGTGCTCATCGAGTGCTGCCTTGAACTGTTCAAGGCAGACCTCGTTGAGGGTATTCAAGACCTCGGCGCTGCGGGTATTTCGTGCGCGACCTCTGAGCTCGCGTCGAACGGCGACGGCGGCATGTCGATCGTGCTCGACGATGTGCTGTTGCGCGACCCGTCGCTCACGCCAGAAGAAATTCTGATGAGCGAAAGCCAGGAGCGCATGATGGCGATCGTGCGACCTGAGAAGCTCGAAGGGTTCCTCGAGGTCGTGCGCAAATGGGAGGTCGAGACCTCGGTACTGGGCGAGGTCACTGACTCGGGTCGCCTCTCGATCATGTGGCACGGCCAAGAGATCGTGAACGTTGACCCACGCACGGTTGCGGTTGACGGACCGGTCTACGAGCGGCCGGTCGCCTACCCGAGCTACCTCGACGCGTTGCAAGCCGACGGCGCAGCTGGTCTCGCCCGCCCGTCGACCCCCGAAGAGCTGCGCGAGCAGTTCCTCGCCCTGCTTGGTTCGGCGAATCAGGCCGATTCAGCGTGGATCACGAACCAGTACGACTACTACGTGCTCGGCAACACCGCGCTGGCGACACCGGATGACGCTGGCATGATTCGTATCGACGAGGCATCCGGTCTTGGGGTCGCCGTCGCGACCGACGCAAACGGCCGCTACTCGTACCTCGACCCGGCACAGGGCGCGAAACTCGCCCTCGCCGAGGCGTACCGCAATGTCGCCGTCACCGGCGCGGTGCCGATGGGTGTGAGCGACTGCCTGAACTTCGGCAGCCCCGAAAACCCAGAGGTCATGTGGCAGTTCGCGCAGACCGTCGAGGGGCTCAGCGATGGATGCCTCGAGCTGGGCATTCCCGTCACCGGCGGCAACGTCTCGTTCTACAACCAGACCGGTGATGTGCCGATTCACCCGACGCCGGTCATTGCCGTGCTCGGTGTGATTGACGATGTGGCACGGCGGGTGCCATCCGGGTGGCAAGACGACGGCCACAACATCTACCTGCTCGGCGACACCTGGCTCGAACTCAACGGGTCGGCGTGGGCCGGCGTCGTGCACAACCACCTCGGTGGGTTGCCGCCGGCGGTTGACCTCTCGCGCGAGAAGGCGCTTGCCGAACTGCTGCACTCGGCCGCGGTTGAAGGGCTCATCGACTCGGCGCACGACCTCTCTGACGGCGGACTCGCGATCGCGTTGGCCGAAGCGGTCTCGCGGTTCGGCGTTGGTGCTCGGGTCGTGCTCGATGAGCTCGCCGCCGATGCTCAGATCGACATTGCGACCGCCCTGTTCAGCGAGTCGGCAACCCGCGTGATCGTGAGCGTGCCGCGTGAAGACGATGTGAAGTTCCGTGGGCTCTGCGATGGGCGCGGGTTCCCGGTGCGTCGCATTGGCGTGACGGATGCCGCGTCTGATGCCCTTGAGGTGCAGGGTGTATTCACGATCTCGATCGATGAGCTGCGTCGCACGAACCGTGCGCCGCTCGCCAACGCGTTCGGGCCGGTCGTCGGGCAGTAGTCAACGACTGAGCGCCAGCGCCCGAAACCGTCAGTGTCTGTGACGCGACGGTTCGAGCGCTGGCGCCCAGATCTAGAACTTCACCGCACCTGACGCGACTCCCCCACGCCAATACCGTTGCAGCAGCATAAACGTTGCGATCAGCGGGGCAATCGACATTGCCGAACCCACCAGCGTCAACGTGGCCAGATGCGGGTCGGAGTTCGTCTGTTGCGACCAGCTCGCCAGCCCCACCGTGACCGGGTAGAGGTCATTATTGTTCAGCACCAACAACGGCATCAGGTACGAGTTCCAACTCCCGAGGAACGCGAAGAGCAACACGGTCGCCAAGCCCGTCTGGATCAATGGAAGTGAAATTCGAAAGAAGATCTGGTACTCGTTCGCCCCGTCGATCCGGGCCGCTTCGATGATTTCTCGCGGCACCGAGGCGCGTGCTGCGGTGTAACAAATCATCACGCCGAACGGGTACACCAGACCTGGCAACAGGATGCCTGCGACCGAGTCGTTCAGGTGGAGCTGCACTAGCAACAAATACAGCGGCTGCGCCAATACCGTTCCCGACACCATGAGGCTGCCCACGATCGCCCCAATCACCACCGATCGCCCACGGAACTCGTACACGGCGAGCGCGTAGCCGCACATGGCAGACACGAGTGTGGTCGCGATCGAACCGAGCACCGAGTACACACCGGAGTTCAGCATCCAGCGCCAGAAGATTCCATCGCGAAACGTAGAAACGTCTGCGATGTTCTTCCAGAGGTTCCAATCGGCGAACGAGAACGCGGGCGTGCTGTAGAGGTCGCCCGCGTTCTTGGTCGACGCGATGAACAACCAGACAATTGGCGCCATGAAGTAGATGACTGCCGCCCCGAGCAAGATCATCGTCAGCAATCGGGCGATCAGACTCGGCCGCGATGCGCCGGGCAGTCCGCCCAAGCTCCGGCGTCGGATGCCACGTGCCCGCGACGCTGGCAACGCGACCGCCCTGGCTCGTGCTGGCGCTTCGCCCACTGCGCTACTCACGAAAAACTCCGTTCGACTCGGCGGTTCACTCGAGAGGCGATGACCGAGAGCACCGTGGTGACGATTCCAACGATCACGGCCATCGCCGAACCAAGATTGAGATCGTTCCCCGCCGCGGTCGTCGCAAAGATTGCCATCGCGGGGGTGTATTTCGAATTGATATTGCTCGTGATCCCCTGGATCACGGTGGGCTCACTGAACAGCTGCACTGTGCCAATGATTGAGAACAGAAGCACCACGAACAGCGACGGGGCGATCAGCGGCAACTTGATTGACAATCCGATCCGACGACCGCTCGCACCATCGATACGCGCAGCTTCGATCAGTTCACGAGGGATGGCCTGCAACGCCGAGTACAGCACGATCATGTTGAAGCCCAGATACGACCACGTCGTCACATTTGCAATCGACCAGAGCACAGTACCCGGAGCAAGGAAGTCGGCGTGGATGCCGATCGAACTCAACAACTGCACCACCGGACTCACGTTCGGTTGGTAAAAGAAGCCCCACAGCAGGGCGGCGACCACACCCGGAACGGCGAACGGCAGGAACATGGCGACCTGCACGCCGCTCTTCCAGCGAACCAGCGCGGAGTCGATGATGAGCGCGAACACGAGCGACATGCCCAACATAATCGGCACTTGCACGATGCCGAACAGGAACACTCGGCCGAATCCGCCGAGGAACTCGCGGTCGCCGAGTGCCATGGCAAAGTTCTCGAGCCCGGCAAAGCGAACGGTGGGCCCGTCATCGAACCCGAGCCCCGACCGGCTCACCCGAAACAGACTGCTCACGAGCGCCACGATGATCGGCGTCACCGTGAACACGGCGAACGTGACAACGAACGGCGCAATCAGCACATACGGAGCGCTGCGCATACCGCGATTCAGGGTGGAGCCGGGTCGCGACCGCAGTCGCGACCCGGCGTTTGGGCGGCTCACTGTACGGTGAGGCCCATCTTCTTGAGCGCGTCACGGGTTGCAGTGCCGGTGGCCTTCAAGACGTCAGCGATCTTCATCTCGCCTGTGCCGACCTTGGCCCAGCCATCGCCCATCGCCGTGCCAAGCGCGCCACCAGCCGGACCGTACGTCACCTGCGGCGCCGTCTCAGCGGACTTCGTGAAAACCTCGTTGATCTGTTGTCCACCGAAGTACTCGCTTGGCTTCTTGAGCGCAGGCGAGTCGAACCCAGCCTTAGCCGCCGGGAACAGGCCGCCCTTGCTGATCAGAATCTCGAGCGAACCCGGGTCAGAGTTCAGCCAGTTGAGGAACTCGGCGGCCTGCTGCGGGTGCTTGCTCCCCTTCACAACTACGTTCACCGAACCACCAACATCGGCGCCCTTGCCGTTGTCGGACGGCATCGGCGCGACAGCCCACTTGCCCTTGAGCGCCGGTGCGTTCTCAGCGAGGATTGGCGCTTCCCAGTTGGCATAAATCATGCTCGCAAGCTTGCCCGAGTTAATGTCAGCCCAGTACGCAGGGGTCTGCCCCTGTTGCGTGTACACGAGCTTGTCGTCGATCAGCTTCTGCCAACGCGCGGCAACTGCCATCGCCTTGTCGCTGTCGATGCCGACGGTCCACGCGTCACCCGTGGTGCCGAACTGCGACCCACCGGCCTGGTACAGCTGCTGCCAGAACAACGCAAGGTCGTTCGCCGCAAAGCAGTCGAGGTAGACGTTTGGGTCCGCCTCGTGCAACTTCTTCGCCGCGAGGTAGTAGTCGTCCCACGTCTTCGGCGCTTGGATTCCATACTTGTCGAAGATGTCCTTCCGGTACATCAGACCGACTGGTGCAATGTCCTGTGGCACCGCGTACGCCTTATCGCCAAAGGTAACCGCTGACCATGCCGAGGGCACGTAGTCCTTTGACCCATTTGGAAGGTACTTCGTGATGTCTTGCACCTGCTTGTTGATCGCCAACGTGGGCAGCGCCCCGCCGCTCACCTGCGCGACGTCCGGCGCGGTGCCCGCGTCGGCCTTGGTGCCCAGGTCGTTCACGTCCTTGCCAGAGATCTTGGTGAAGTCGACCTGAATGTTGGGGTGGCTCTTGTTCCAGAGCGCCACCGCATCTTCGATTCCGGGCACCCAGGCCCAGAACTTCAGGGTCACCTTTTCATTGGTGGCGGCGGTGCTCTCTGCAGATTTCGCCTGGGCGCAGCCGACGGTGGCGGCAAGCAGCGCTGCCGCACCAACTGCGAGGGCTCCTCGTACGAGCCGTGACGGTTTGGTCATTTGTCTTACTCCTCGTGTGTTTGCAGTATTGACCATCGAGCACGCAACTCGGTGGCTTGGGGATGGAGTCGATACTCCGGAAGTGGCAACGGCCCACATGCGGCTGTACCGATGCCATCAAGGGCCGCGTCGAGTGTGACCACGGTGGTTGGGCCCGGCCTCAATTCGCCGCGGTGCCGCGCGGCCGCGAGTGCCTCGGTGGTCCACGGGCGCGCGGTAAACCCAAACGAGCTCATCGCGTCGATGCGAATCGCGCGTTCAGGGCCTCGCAATTCAATCCACCGGATGTCGGGCCGGTGGCCGTTCTCTTGGGGCACCACATACGGGGTCTGCAGCTCTGCGACGCTCCGCTCGTACTGGGCGATTTTGAGCGCCGTTGCAGTGTCGGGATACCCCTCTCCGGGGCCGGGGCCATACCAGCGCACCCGGTCGTATTCGGCGGGAATCGCGAATCGCAGGCCAACGCGCGGCCACGTGGTCGGCCACGCCCCTTCCGGCGTGGCTCGTGCGATGAGTTCCAGGCTGGACCCATCCGCACCGAGCATCCACGTGGTCTGCAGGTTGACCCCATATGCCAGTCCACGGGGAGCCACCCAGCTCGTCACCGCGACGGAACGGTCGGTCAACTCCACCGAGCGTCGAGCGGTGGTCATGGCGCTCAGCCCGGCCCGAAACCAGGCCAGCGCCTCACCTTGTGCACCAGTTTGCCACTGCCAGTTGGAGTCGTTCGAAGTCGGCGCCCGCCACAGGTCAAGTTGCAGCGGCATGACGATCGGCACCCCAGCGAACTCGATCAGGGCTCCGGTGACAGCGTCGAAGCCGCCGAGCCCCAGCGACCTTACCGACGCAGTGGCATCCCGGGGCGGCAACCACCCATCCGTCGGGTTGCCGCGCCCGGGAATCTCCATCGCGGTCCGGTCTCCCGCGCGAACCAGTTGCGCCCAGGCCACTTCGTGCCCGGCGAGCGCCCACGCCGCATCCGCTCGCGTGTGCACCGAAAGCGTCAGCACGTCCTCGTGTCCCGGCGTCGTCTCAGGCAGTGCGACCGGCAGCGGGAGCGTCACGACAGTTGCGGGTTCGATGTCACCGAGCTCGAACTCGCCGCTCGCGCATGACTCGCCATCGCGATCCAAACGCCACGAACCGATGAGGTCGGCGGTACCGGCGTGGCTGCGTCGATTCGTCACCGACACGCCATCTGGGGTGACCGTGACTCGAACGGGCTCGAACACCTTCTTCAATTCGACGAGCCCCGGCGATGGCGTGCGATCCGGGAATACCAGCCCATCTACGATGAATGTTCCGTCGTGAATGGGTTCGCCGAAGTCGCCGCCGTACCAATACTCGCCCTCGCGCCCTGGCGCGGCCAATCCCTGATCGATCCATTCCCACACGAACCCACCGTGCAGGCGCGGATGCCGATCGGTCAGCGCTTCGAAGTCGGCCAGGCTGCCGGGCCCGTTCCCCATCGCGTGGGCGTACTCGGTGTGGATGAACGGCAAGGTGCGACGTCGGGCGTCGGCGGCGGTCTCACCGAGTCGGTCGTCGATGAGGTCGGCGCCCGTGCCGATTTGCTCCAGCCGTTCAAATGGCACGTACATTTCGCCGTACACATCGGCGAACTCGGCCGCGAGGTCGCGCTCGTAGTGCACGGGGCGTGACGGATCGCGTTGCTTGATCCACTCCGCCATGGCGACCAAGTTTGCGCCAGTGTCAGCCTCGTTCCCGAGCGACCACATGATGATCGATGGGTGGTTCTTGTCGCGCTCGACCAAGCGCCGGGTGCGATCAAGGCAGGCTTCAAGCCATCGCGGGTCGTCGCTTGGGTTATTGCGCCAGTCATCAAACGTGAACCCGTGCGTCTCAAAGTCGCCCTCGTCGATCACCCAGAGCCCGTGTTCATCACAGAGGTCGAGAAACTCAGGGTGCGGTGGGTAGTGGCTGGTGCGCACCGCGTTGATGTTGTGTTGCTTCATGAGCCGGATGTCGGCGAGCATCGTTTCGGTGTCGAGCGTGCGACCGGTGACGGGGTGAAATTCGTGCCGGTTCACGCCGCGGAAGGTCACCCGGCGCCCGTTGACCAGGAACGCTCCGTCGATGATCTCGACCGTTCGGAAGCCGATCTGCAGTTCGCGCACTTCGGTCTCGGTCGAGACCCGCAACAGGTGACGCGTCGGCGTCTCCTGTGACCACGGTGCAACGCCGTTGGCCTGGAGTGACTGGCCGGTGATTCCGACAACTCCGAGGTCGGGCAGCTCCACCCGGGCGCCGCTCGGACCATCGACGGTGAGAGTGCCGATGTGGGTGCGATGGTCGTATGCGGCGTGCACAAAGAGGTCGTCCAGACCGCCAATCGGACGCTCGCGCAGTGTCACCGAACGGAAGAGGCCCGGCATCCACCACATGTCTTGGTCTTCGAGATAGGTGTTCGCAGACCAACGGTGCACCCGAATCACCAACCGGTTCGTGCCAAGGCGGAGCGCACCAGTGACCTCGAACTCGTGGCAGAGCCGGCTGCCCCGGGCAACGCCAATGAGCACATCGTTGACCCAAACCTGGCCGATGGAGTCAACTCCGTCGAGACGAAGGATGGCAGCCGAGTTACCCCAGCCAGTCCACTGAAAGTCGGTGACGTACACGCCAGTTGGGTTGTCGTCGGGCACATGCGGCGGGTCGAGCGGAATCGGGTACACCTGGTTCGTGTACCACGGAGCATCCCAACCCTGGAGCACCCAGTGGCCGGGCACACTGATCGTTGGCCAGTCGGCCACGTCGGTCTCGCTCGTGACCGGATCGCTCGCGTCGAGGCTGGCGGTTCGGGAGTGGCGGAACCGCCATTCGCCGTCGAGGTTGAGGCTGCGGGCGTTGCTGACTCCGGCTCGCGCGACCGGGGCGATGGCGCCTTCAGTGGCGCGGAATGACTCGACATAGCGAATATCGCCCCAGTCTCCGTGCCGCATCTGCAGTGCCACCCTCATTCATCGTCGAAGTCGGTCAAATCGTTGCCCGGTCATGTCGTGAACGTTCACGACATGGCACGAGTGTCACACACTCCGGGCGCCCATGCAAGAGTATTTTGCGATGTTCGACCGGATTGCGTCGACGACGAGTCCGGCGCGACACGGTTTCAGGCAGCGCAACGGCAGTCCCGAGTGATGCCGAATGAGCGGATGCAGCGCTACGCGGACGCCCGCCACAACGGGACTGGCGTCACCGATCGGGTGTGAAACTTGGGCGCGGTCGGCGCCGCATCCGCGCGCACGTCGTCGAGAATTTCGACGACGGTGCGGGCAATCAACGGTGCCTCAAGCGAAAGTGAAGTCAGCGGCGGATCCATCACCTCGCCGAGCGACAGGCCATCGATCCCGACGATCTTGATGTCTCGTGGGATCTGAAGTCCAAGGCGGTGCGCTTCTTGCATCGCCCCCATCGCGATCAGGTCGTTGAACGCAATCACCGTGTCGATCTGCGGGCTCCGCGCCAGGAGCGTGCGCAGGCCCTCTGCCGCCTCGGCAAGCGACTCATGCGCAGGTTCGACATCGGTGAGCGTCACGCGACGCTCAAGCGATTGGCGCCGGGCGGTCGCGCGCCACGACGCCATCCGTTCGTCGCCCCCACCTCGCGGACCAGAGTCGATCATCGCGAAATTGCGTGAACCGCGAGCGCGCAACTGATCGACGAGTTCCGCCATGCCGCGGTCGAAGTCCAGGGTGACCGAATGCATCGAGACTCGCGGGCTCGCTGGCTCAACGTCCACAAGCGGCAGCCCGCGTGCCGCCTGGAGGAGCTGCCCCTCGTCGCCGCCCAGGTAGCCGACGACCGCGTCGACGTGCGGCGCCAAGCGCTGGATCGCGGACGAACTCGAGTCGCGACCGCTTCTGGCGATCGTGACCTGCCAGTCCCGCAACTCGGCGACGTTCAAGACCTCGTCGGCGAAATCCATGTAGAACGGGTTTCGCAGACTGCCAATCACCACACCAAGCGAAAAGTGCTTCTGCCGCGCCAAATTACTGGCAAAGCGGCTCGGCCGGTACCCCAGTTCGTCGGCAACCCTGAGCACTAGATCGCGAGTCGCCGGCGAGATACCGTACATCCCGTTCATCGCCCGAGTCACAGTTTGACGCGAAACCCCCGCCTGCTGGGCGACGTCCAGGATCGTGGTCGCTCGAGTACGCATGCACCGAACACTACTCGGATGACCCATCGTCGTCGTGAGCCAGGGTTCATCGAGTTGGCGCTCAGCAAACTCACACCGACGGTGGCTACTGTGCGGGTGACAACCATCGATAGGAGCGTTTGATGCTGTGCCCCACCGACGGAGCCACCCTCGTAATGAGCGAGCGCAGTGGCATCGAGATCGACTATTGCCCGACCTGCCGTGGCGTGTGGCTCGACCGTGGCGAACTCGACAAGATCATCGAGCGATCGGCAGCGACCGGCGTTGCGGCCGCGCCGAGTGCGCCAGCGCCCTCAGCCGCCCCGCAACCTGCGTACCAACAGCCGGCGCAGCCGGGCTACCCACAGCCGGGCTACGCCCAGCCGGGCTACGACACCACCGGTCGTGGTCACTACGACTCCGACCACCACGGGTTCTCCGCGATTCGCCCGGGGTACCAAGCCGGGTACGGCAAGAAGCCGAAAAACTGGCTGTCGGAACTCTTCGACTAGCCTCGCCCGCTCCCGCGATCGGATGGCTCGGGGCATCCACCGGTGCTGGGTTACCGCCCGCGGCCACGCGATGGCCGGCCACGTTTGGCCGATGACGGTTTCCGCGGTGGCCTGAGGCCGGGCGGCAACGCCTTGCCGGACTTCGCACCGGATTTCGCACCGCCAGCCTTCGCGGCTGCCTCCGCTCTCGCCTTGGCAGCTGCGGCCTTCGCGACCGCGGCCTTGCTCGGCTTCGCCGACTCGCCGCCCGGTTCATCACCCGCGCCGCGTGAACTCCGCGCCCCGCGCCCGCGCACGAGGCCCACGAACTCCTGAACGTCGGCATCATCGCGCTCAACACGCCAGGCGAGCGCAATCTGGGTTGGCGGGGCATCCGAAATTGACACCGCGACCACGTCACGACGGTGATGCAACCGAGCGAGCCCATGCGGCATGATCGCGTAGCCGGTACCGGCGGCGACGAGCTCGACCGTCATGGCCGAGTCATCCTGCACCGGCGCGACCGGGAGGTCGGCGAGTTCGACGAGCGTGATCGACTCGGGGTCGTCAGGAAACCCCGGATGCCCCTTCGGGAGCACTGCGACGGCAAGCTCCTCCCAGAGCGGAATCACGTGCAGTCCATCGCGATCGACCGGCAGTCGCACGAACGCGATATCGGCGTCGCCGCTCTCGAGGTCGGCGGTCTGGTGTCGCTGCTCGACCCGGGTCGCGATCAGCGGAACATCGGGGCGGCGCTCGCTCCACGCCCGCAACCAGCGGGCCGGGCTGACCCCGGCGACGTAGGCAAGGCGGAGCGGAGACTGCTCGTGTGGCATCCGGGGCCCCGTATCTATTGGCGAACGCCTCTCAGGGTACGGTAGACCCATGGCCCGCCCCCAATTCCTGAAGCCCGAGTCAGCAGCGAAGAAGCTCGGCATTCTGCTGGAGGCCGCGCCGTCGGAGTTCCAAACGACGCCGATCTCACGCGAAGACCTCGCTGCGCTCGACGCGAACCCGCCAGCGTGGCTCGAGACCTTGCGCCGCGAGGGCCCTCACCCACGCACCGTTGTGGCCGCAAAGCTCGGCATCTCAAACTCGGGTCTCGCCCGCGCCGGCATCGACGAGGTATTGACCACCGCCGAGATCAAAGCCCTGCTGGTGGCTCCGCCGCAGTGGCTCGTGCAGGAGCGCGCCACCCAGGCGGCGGTGCGCGAAGAGAAGATTCGCATCGCCGACCGCGACCGCGGGCGTGCCGCGTTGCGGGCGGCCAGGGGCGAGTAGCATCCAGCCTGCCACCGGAGCCGATGCGAGCGTAGAGTCGTCGCAACGACGGGAGCACAGGCAATGGCTGCAACAAACCCTGACGGCACGCACCCGGGACTCGCACGAGCGCTGCTCGTGATCGGTGCTCTGGCAGGACTCGGATTCGTTGTTACCGCCCTCGCGCCACGCACGTTCATCCCATGTGCGACCGCCATCTGCGGCTGTGTGTTTGCGCTGGCCACAATTGGGAGCGCCGTGGCCCAACGCCGTCGAGGTGAGTCCGCCACAGCTGGTGCCGTCACAGTGTTACTGTTCGCGGCGACGGTAGTCGTGTGGTGGGCAGTGAGCGAGGGCGGTCGCGTGGTCGCCTCCGGAGGCTCCGAATCCTGGTGGCTGAGCGCAACGAAGCTCTTCGGCGGGGCCACCATGATTGTCGCGGTCGGGTTGATCTTCGGTATCTGGCGGCAGCTGGCGAACGCGAAATTCGTGGACGCCTCGCAACTGCCTAGTACTTCAGCAGGCTGAAGATCTCGCAGCCCGGCAGGGCCGCCCGCCAGTGCCGCAAGCTCGAGCGTTACCGTGCGGCCTGCCCCGTGCCATCCAGCCCTGTCGTGATTGCCTCGCGGCCCTTCCCCACCGTCGGCGGGCCCGCGTAGGATGCGGCCATGGCCAATCGCCAACACGCAGCCAGGTGGATACTCCTCGCAGGTGCGTTCGGCGCTGCGCTCCCCATCGCCCTCATGTTTGCTGGTGAGCCACTGAGCCTGGTGATCCCGGCGGCGGGGATCGCCCTGAGCGGCGTCGCAACTGCGATCGCCGCACTGGTGCTGGGGCGCCGAAGCGCTGCTTGGGCAGTTGGTGCGACGACCGTCGTCGTTATCGCATCGATCGCCATGTTTTTCGCCACGTTAGATGCGAGCCTCACGTCGATGAACTCCGACCAGCCCGCCCCAGCGTGGAATGGCCCCCTCGGGATAGCGGGCCTGATCCTTGCACCCGTGAGCGCGGCCATGCTTGTCGGTTGCTGGCTTTGGCTCATGTTCGCCCCGACACGGGCGAACACACCCACTAGTACTTCAGCAAGCTGAAGATCTCGCGGCCCGGCAGGGCCGCCCGCCCCGCGAGGGCCTCAAGTTCGAGAGCGACCGAGACGCCAGCCACGTGCCATCCGGCTCGTTCGATGAGGGCGGATGCCGCGCCGACCGTGCCGCCCGTCGCGAGCACGTCGTCGACGATCAGCACGCGGGTGCCTTGCGGCACCTCATCGACGTGCACCTCAAGCGCCGCGACGCCATACTCGAGGGCGTAGTCCTGGCGGTACACCGCGCGCGGCAGTTTGCCGGCTTTGCGTACGGGGAGCACGCCGACGCCACAGAGCATTGACGCGGCGGCGGCGAGCAAGAAGCCGCGCGCCTCGAGTCCGGCAAGCACATCGAACTGCCCTTCGAACGGCGCGGTCAGTTCGGCCGCGAGGGCGCGTAACGCCTCGCCATCGGCGAACACCGGGGTGAGATCGCGGAACACAATGCCCGGGGTCGGAAAGTCGGGAATCACCGCAATGCGCGACTCGACGAGGGCGGTGGGGGTCAGTTCACTCACCACCCAAGGCTAGCCGCGTCGCCGCAGTGTTTGGATCCGCTCCCGCCCGCGCCCCTCCTGCGCGGCCTCTCCCGGCCCCTCCTGCGTCGGCCCCTCCCGGCCCCTCCCAGACGCGCCGGTGCCTTCAGGCCGCGTCGAATCCACAGAAGTGGCCCTACAAACGTGCGCGATGGGGCCATTTCTGTGAGTTCGATGACGCGGGATGCGCGGGCGGGCGGGCGGGCCGGGATGCGCGGGCGGGCGGGCAGGCGACGCACGTGGGTGACGCGGGATGGACGGGGTTGGGTACTCGGGCGTGGCGCGTCGGCGCTCGCGGTGCGACGATGGAAGCCGAAGGCGGTTCACGCTGGTGCCATGAGTGGCCGGGCAACGTGAGCCAGACGGAGGACAGTCGCATGAGCCATCCGATGCCCAGCGAAACCGAAGGACACACTGAGCCGCGGCCGCGAGGAGAGATACACCCCGGGCCGACGACTGTGAAGGCATTCCACCAGGTGCTCGTCAACACTGCGGTCGCCAACGTCACCACGAGTTACCTCTGGTTCGCGCTGACGTTCTGGGTGTACCTCGAGACGAAGTCGGTACTCGCGACCGCGATCATCGGCGGGTCGTACATGCTGCTCGTTGCGTTGTTCGGCGTCGTCTTTGGCGTGATCGTCGACCGCATGAAAAAGAAGGCCGTGATGCTGATCTCGGCCATCGTCACACTGTCGACCTATGTCATTGCCGGGGCCATGTACGTGAGTTTCGCTGAGCGCACGCTGCTCGACTGGGGCGGGGTGTGGTTCTGGGTGTTTTCTGGGGTGATCCTGCTCGGTGGTGTCGTCGAGAACCTCCGCAATATCGCGCTCTCGACCACCGTGACCCTGCTTGTGCCCGCCGACCGGCGCGACCGCGCCAACGGGTTGGTCGGCACCGTGCACGGCATTGCGTTTATGGTGACGAGCGTGTTCTCCGGTCTCTCAATCGGGTTGCTCGGCATGGGCTGGACGACGGCGATCGCCATCGCTGCCACCGCGGTGGCGTTGATCCACCTGCTGTTCGTGCCGATTCCCGAGCCGACAATTGTGCACGCCGAGGGCGAGAAGCCAGGGTTCAACTTCAAGGGAGTCATCCCGGCCGTGGTGGCGGTGCCCGGTCTGCTCGCACTCATTTTGTTCTCGACATTCAACAACCTCGTCGGCGGCGTATTCATGGCGCTGATGGACCCGTACGGCCTGACACTGTTCTCGGTCGAAGCGTGGGGAATCGTGCTCGGCGTCACAAGTTTTGGATTCATCATCGGCGGGGCGCTCGTCGCAAAGTTCGGGCTGGGCACGAGACCCGTGCGCACGATGCTGGTGATCAACATCGGCATCGCCCTGCTCGGCATTGGGTTCGCCTGGCGCGAATGGTGGTGGCTGTACGGCGTTGGCATCCTGTTGTTTATGGTGCTCATGCCAATCGCCGAGGCGGCGGAGCAGACCGTCGTGCAACGGGTGGTGCCCTATGCGAAACAGGGTCGCGTGTTCGGATTCGCCGCAAGTGTCGAATCGGCCGCTGCGCCCGTCTCGGCGTTCATCATTGGGCCGCTCGCGCAGTTCTGGCTGATCCCGTACATGAACTCGGCAGACGGTCGGGCAACGCTCGGGTGGTTGCTCGGCGACGGACAAGCGCGCGGAATCGCCCTGGCGTTTATCGGGGCGAGCCTCGCCCTGTTGCTCGTCGTGCTGCTCGCGTTTCTGTCGAAGCCCTACCGCGAGCTGTCGGATGCGTACACCGCGGCGGCTCCGCCGCCCACGCCGCCCGGGACGTCGGGGCCATCGGAGCCATCCGAACCATCCGACGTCGCCGTCGCCGTCGCGACGACCGGCGAATCTGGCCAAGATCTGCACTCAACCCTGCGCTAGCGTCGTCGAACTACGCAGAGTTGTCGCATTTTCCTCGGATTTGCGACAACTTTGCGTAGTTCGGCGCGATGTGGGGGTGGGGGGGGTGGGGGGTGGCGCTGGCGCGGCGTGGGCGGCGTGGAGTGCGGCGACTCCGCGGCGGGGGGGGGGGTGCTCCCGCGGCGGGCCCGGGCGACTACCCGCGGCGCTGCACCACTGGGGCGAGCGGCAGGCCGCCGAGTGCCTCGTCGATGCGCACGAGTTCGTTCCACTTTGCGGTGCGCTCCGAGCGGGTGATCGAGCCGACCTTCACGATGTCGGCGTTCCAGCCGACCGAAAGGTGGGCGACCGAGACATCCTCGGTCTCACCCGAACGCGCCGACACAATGTACGACAAGCCATTGGCCCGAGCAGCTGCGACAGCGGCAGCCGAAGCCGACACCGTGCCGGCCTGGTTCACCTTGATCAGCACCGAATCGACCTCGCGGGCGGCCGCAGCGGCGTTCACACGGGCAGCGTTGGTGACGAGGTAGTCGTCGCCGACGATCGGGGTGACGGCACCGGCGACGGCGAGCTGCATGCCGCGCGGGTCATCCTCGTCGGCCGGGTCCTCCATGGTGACCACCGGGAACTGACGGCACAGGCCGAGCAGGTAGTCGATCCATTCGTCGGTCGTGTAGAGACGGTCGCCAACCTGGTAGCCACCGTCAACAGAAAACTGGCTCGCCGCAATGTCGAGGCAGATCCCGAGGTCAACGCCCGGGCGAAGGCCAACCCGCTCAATGCCCGCAACGAGCACCTCGAGCGCGTCTTCGGTGTTGCGCACCTCTGGCCAGAACCCGCCCTCGTCGGCAACGCCGAGCTTCGGGCCGCGTTCGGCGAAGACCATCCCGACGCCCCGGTATGCCTCGGCGACGTGCACCAGCCCGTCGGCGATCGAGGTTGCCGAGAGTGGCGTGACCATGAAGTCCTGCACGGCGGTGCGGTGCCCAGCGTGCGCGCCGCCACCGATGATCTGAATCTGCGGGCGCGGAATGAACGTCGGCGACGGGTTCAGCAGCGCCCAGGTGGGCACACCCGCCGATGCGGCCGCGGTGTGCAGCACGGCGAGCGAGGTCGCGGTGGTCGAGTTGCCACCGATCGAACCGCGCTGCGGGTCGGCGTCGAGTCCGTCGAGAATGGCGTCAATGCCAGCCTGGTCGGCGACATCCTGCCCGATCAGGGCCGGCGCGATCACGGTATTCACCTTCGCAACCGCCTGGGTGACGTCTTTGCCACCAAGTGCGGTGCCGCCATCCCGAAGTTCAATCGCTTCGCGGCGACCAGTGGATGCCCCGGCCGGGGCGATTCCGCGAGCGGTCGCGCCGCCCGTGGTGGTGACCTCGACCTCAACGGTCGGGAGGCCGCGCGAGTCCCAGACTCGGCGGGCGTGAACCTTGGCGATGGTGTCGGTCATGATGCTCCTTGCATTGGGTGGCGCGCGAGCGCCGGAAGTTTGGGGTTGGCGCTACGCGCCCACCAGAATCTCAATCACCCGACGGCCCGAGTTGAGGGACTCGATCGCCACTCGCTTCGCAACCGCTTGGTCATCAGCCGTGAGGTACTCAGCCGGCGACGCACCCGCAACGCGGGCGAGCAGCAGTGCGGGCAGCACCCGGTCGATGCGCGCCTCGATCGCGTCGGGCGCCTCCCAGTTCACCTCGGCAAGGTACGCCGCCATGAATGCCGCCGCCGCGTCGAGCAACGCAACCCGGTGATCGGGCAGGTGGATCGCCTTCATCACGAGGTGGTTCAGGCAGAATGCCGCATCAAACGCCGGGTCGCCCCAGGTCGCGCATTCGGCGTCAAGAATCACCGGACGGTCGCCGACCAGAATGTTCTTCGGGCTCATATCGCCGTGCACCAATGCCACCTGGGTGGCCCGCAACCCGGCAATCACGTCATTCACCGCATCGGATGCCTCGGCCACCGCCGCGGCAGTGCGCTGCAGGTACGGCTCAATACGAAGCGCCTCGAACAGCTCTTGATTCGCGAACTGCTCAGCCAGCCCAGGGGTCGCGGCCGAGGCCGCGTGAATACGACCCACCGAACGCCCGACGGCGCCAGCGAACGCGACATCCACCGTGCCGCTGAGCAGCAGCGTCTTCCAGTTCGCGAATTTCGCCGGGTCGAGGAACTCAAGTGCAATCGCGAACGTCTCTTCGTCGTACGCGAGCACCGTCGGCGCCGCGCCTGGCACATGCTCGGCGACGAAGGCGAGCCACGCCGCCTCTGCCTCACCCCGGTCGACCGGGGCATGCCAGTCCGCGGCGACCTTCAACTGTTCCCGCGCGTGCTTCAACACGTACGTGCGTGAACCATCGTCAACGACCCAAATATCCGATGACACCCCGCCGATGAGTGCGGTCAGTTTCGGCCGGTCACCCGCGGCGATGAGGCCGAGGTGCTCAAGTAGCCCGAGCGCCTCGGCATCCGATGCGTCAGAGCGTCCGTCAGCCATTAGCGCTGCGCCGGGTGACCGTACGCCGCCTGCTCGAGGCCGCGGATGTATCCGGCGGCAAACAAGCGACCGAGGTACTCGTACCCAGGGCGGTCGTTCGTCTCACCCTCGAGGGTTGGCACGTGGTCTGGGCGCATGGCGCCTTCGAAGCCGATCTCGTGGTACGCCCGCATTGCCTCTGGCATGTCGGTTTGGCCATCGTCGTGCCAGGTCTCTTGGAAGTCCGCGACCGTGCCGCGGACGTCACGGAAGTGCACGAACGGAATCTTGCCAACCCCGAATTCGCGAATCACCTCGGGGATTGAGGTCTCACCCGAGACGATCTCCTCCATGAGCGCGAAGTTGCCCTGGCAGAACGTGGCGCCGTTGTACTCAGACTTGTTCAGTTCGAACAGTCGGCGATACGCGGCGACCGAGCTCATGATGCGCGGAATACCACGGTCCATCTGCTGGGGCGGGTCATCCGGGTGCAGGGCAAGCCGAACGCCAGCCTTCTCGGCCTCTGGAACAACCGCGTCAAGGAAGTACTTCAGCGCGTCCCACATCTGCTCTGCAGTGACCTCGCCTTCGGCGATGAGCGGTTCCCGCGACTGCATCTCTTTCTGGTTGTACGACGTGACGAGCGAACCACCCCGGTCGACCTGGGAGATATTCGTGCGCCCCCAGGTGGTCAGCGCCATCCAGTTGTACGCCATCGTTTCGATGCCGAGCTTGCCGAGCGAACGAATCTGCTCGATGAAGTTCTCGATCTGCTCATCGCGCCCGTCGAGGCCCATGCGCGCCTTGTCAAGCGGCGCGGTGTCTTCGGTGCCGATCAGTTTGAAGCCCCACTGCTCGTAGACCTCGATGTTCTTCTTGATCTCTTCGACGCTCCACGGCACGCGGCCAAGGTCGTCGGACCCCCATCCGGCAGAGCCGACCGATGCGAACATGCGCTGGTCTTGCTCAGCGCCGTTCAGGCAGCCGATGACGTTCGAGACGCCCGCCTGACGGATCAGCTTCCAACCCGACTCTGGTCGTGGTGGCAGAAATTCGCTGAGTTGAATGCCCATGGTGTGTGTTCCTTGTGTTGAAAGTGGAAAAATCGGATGCCGCGGCGACTACTTGGCCGGCAGCGACGCCGCAACGCGGGCGAGCAGGCCGCCATCGACGACGATCTCGGCGGCGGCGATGAACGAGGCCTCGTCACTCGCGAGGTACGAGCAGACCTGCCCGAGCTCGCGCATGGTGCCGACGCGGCCGAGCGCGTGCATGCGACCCCATTCGGCGATGGTGGCCTCGACGCCTTCTGGCGTGCCATCCGACCATTGCTTTGCCGAGGTACGCAGCATCGGGGTGTCGACCGAGCCGGGCAGCACCGCGTTCACGCGCACGCCGTACTCAGCCTCGTCAACGGCGAGCGCGCGGGTCATCGCGTTCAGCGCGCCCTTGGTAGCGACGTAGCCGACGACGTGGTTCTGGTTTGCTTTGCCCTGCACCGATGAGATGAGGGTGATGGTGCCCTTGTTCTTGCGAATCTCGGGTGCCGCGGCATGCACGGCGAGGAAGGTGCCGGTGACGTTGACGTCAAATACCCGCTGGAAGTCTTCGTACGTGGTCTCGACGACGTCGCCGTAGGTCTGAATGCCCGCGGCGGTGACCAGGTGGTCGAGTCGCCCGAATTCGCTGAGCGCGAGCGCCACCGCGCGCTCAGTAGTGGCAGGATCGGCCACGCTGCCGGTGACACCGACCGCCTTGCCGCCCGCGGCGCGAATCGCACCAACCACCTCATCGACGTTCGCCTGGGTGGTGCCGACGATGACCACCGCGGCACCTTCTTCGGCGAACACCTCAGCAGCGCCGCGGCCAATGCCAGCGGAACCACCCGTGATGAGCACAACTTTGCCCTCGTGACGTCCAGTCATGTGTATCTCCGTGTTCCAGGCGCGTACTAAAGCACGCCGTACTTGGCGAAGGCTTCGGTGGCGCCCATGCCTGCATCAATCATCTTGCATACAACATTCTCTGTCGAGGCCTTTACGAATGCGCGCTCGATGACTTCTGCCTCCACATCGCGCGGTACGACGAGCACGCCGTCAATGTCGCCGACGATCAGGTCGCCCGGGCTTACCCGCACGCCGCCAACCTCGACCGAGACACGGAAGTCATCGACCACCGTGCGCACCGATGAGTCGACCGCGTAATTGCCGTGGCTGAACACCGGGAAGTTGCGCTCGAGCACCTGGCGGGTGTCACGGTGGAACCCGTCGACGACCGCGCCCACGGCGCCGCGCTGCTGCGAGGTCGCAGTGAGGATTTCGCCCCACATTGCGGCCGGGGCCACCGTGCGGGGAGCGAGGTACACCTCGCCCGGCTCAAGCTGATCGAGCGCCTCGGTAAGGTAGCCGAACGGCTTCTTCGGTGGGCCGTAGACGGTGCCGACCAGCACCGGCATCGCCCGACCCGCGATGCGCATCTCTGGCTTCAACGGCCGGATCGCCTGCGGCAAGAACTGGTGCACCCGGCCAAGGGTGTCGAGGATGTCGCCAATCACCGCGGTGTACAGCTTGGTATTGATCGCGTCGAGCAGTTCGGCGTCGTTCATGCACACTCCTCTCGTTGAATCATTGGCAAGACGCGACCCGGTGCGCCACGGTGACACCACGTTGGCGCCATCGTCACTTGTATACTAGTAGGCAAGTCGCGAAAGGAGGTGTCAAGTGACTGAACCACCGGTTGGCCACGGCGATGACCCCCTGGTTGCGCTCGCCGGCGCCACCGCACACAGCGTGATCGCGCACACCCGGGGCCGAAGCCGCCGATCTGACTACGTCTATGACACCCTCAGCGAGGCGATTCGAAGCATCCGGATGCCACCGGGCACGCCACTTTCGGAACCGGCCGTCGCGGCCGCGCTCCACGTCAGTCGGGCGCCCGTTCGCGAGGCGTTCACGCGTTTGGCCGACCAGGGTCTGGTGACCACGGTCCCCCAGGTCGGCTCACGGGTCGCCCCGGTTTCGACGGCGGCCGTGGGCGATGCCGTGTTCATTCGGGAGTCGCTTGAGACCACCGCGCTGCGCCAGGCGTTGGCCCGCGACGACCTCGACCTCAGCAACCTTGACGCGCACGTCGCGGCGAACCAGGCCGCGTTCGAGGCGGGCGACCTCGAGGCCTACTTCGAATCCGACGAACACTTTCACCACGAACTGTTTCGGCTCGCTGGCGTGCCACAAATTTGGGACGTACTGGCCGGCATCAAGTTGCAGCTCGACCGGCTTCGCCGCATCTACCTGCCGTCGGCGATCGAAAATCCGTTGTTCTGCACCGAACATCAGCAGATCGCGCACGCCCTCCACACCCGTGACGAAGCACTCGGCATTACCGTGTTGCATGCTCACATCACGCGGGCGCTCAACGTGCTCGAGTCGCTCCGTGAAACCCAGCCCACCTACTTTCAGTAACCCAGGAGGATTCGTGCCCATCGAGCTCGACATCGTCGTCAGCCACCGCGCCCAGTGCGGCGAAGGCCCTGTGTGGGACGCCGAATCCGGCACCGTCGTCTCGGTCGACATCATGACGGGTGAGATCTTCCGATCCGCGTTCCCGTCAGGCGAAACCACCGGCATCACGTACCCGACCTGGGTGGGCGCGGCGGCGCCGCGGGTCGGCGGCGGCTTCGTTGCGGCGGTCACCACCGGGCTCGTCGGCCTCGACGAGCAGGGCAGCGTCACCCACCGCGCCGATTGTTTGCCCGAAGGGGTGCGGTTCAACGACGCCAAGGTCGGTGCGAATGGGATCTTCTGGGCCGGCAGTTGCGCAATGGACTTCGCGGCCGGTAAGGGTGGCTTCTGGCGACTCGATGCCTCGTGGGAACCCGAACTCGTCATCCCCGGGTTGCAGCAGCCGAATGGGCTCGGCTGGAGCCCCGACGGTCGCACCCTGTACCTCATCGAAACACAGGTCAAGCAGGTGTGGTCGTTCCCGTTCGACCCGGCCACGAGCCGAATCCTCCACACGACCCCAACTGTGGTGGTCGACGCCGACCAGTTCGCGGGCTACCCTGACGGGCTCACGATCGACACCCGCGGCCACCTCTGGATCGCCGAGTTCGGGGGCGCAGCGGTCTACGAATTCGCGCCGGATGGCACGAAGCTGCAGACCATCGCCATTCCGACCGCACAGCCAACGTCGTGCGCGTTTGTCGGCCCGAATCTCGACGAACTCTGGGTAACCTCGGCCGCCGTCGGACTCGACGACGACCCGAACGCCGGTGCAATCTTCCGCGTCACCGGGCTCGGCGCGACCGGCATCGACATCCCGCGATTCAACGGCTGATGCCAGTCCTCCTTCGTTCCGACCTGATCGAGGTCGAAATCACGCCGGAGCGCGGCTCTGATGTGCGCCAGTTCACCGACCTCGTCACCGGAACGCCCGTACTCTCGGTCTCACCAACGGCGGCCGCCCAGGTGCCGCGGCTCGCGTCGCCCGGCACGATCATTCCGGCACTGAACGGCTACCCCGGCGGTTGGCAACTGCACAGCCCGAATTGCGGGCCCGAGCGCGAGTATCAGGGGGTGCTGCTGGGGTTCCACGGTGAGTCGAGCCTCGCGGAGTGGACCGTCCTCGCGCAGACCGAGGCATCCCTCTCGGTCGAAACGCACCTGGTGACCGCGCCGCTGAAACTTACCCGCGCGTTCTCGGTCGCCGGCGCGAGCCTAACCGTGACCGATACGGTCACCAACCTGTCGCCAGACCCATACGAGACGCGGCTGCTGCAGCACCCGGCGTTCGGCGACCAGTTCCTCGACGAACACAGTTTCATCGCCACGGATGCCTCGGTGCTGATCACCGACGCTGACGCCCCCGGCACGCTCGCGAGCGCCGCCGACGCCGTCGGCGAGCCATCCGCTCTTTTCATCGGCGGCCAGCCCGGGGTTTTGCCGGTGCCGGGGTCGATGAGTGCGCAATCGCTGTTTGGCACCCTGGCCGGGTTCACCACCCCCGAGGCCACCCTCTACAGCCCGACCCGCGGGTTCGGGATGCGGTTGGCTTGGGATGCCTCGGTGTTTCCGTACGCTTGGTTCTGGATTGAGGCAAACCACACCCCCGGTTGGCCTTGGTTCCGTCGCATGTACGCCGTCGCGATCGAACCGTCGAACGTCGTTGCGGGCGGTACTGGCGCCGTCGGCAGCTACCAGCGCGGCGGCAACGGCCGCGAACTCGCCGGCGGCGAAACCGTGACGTTCACCACCACACTGACTCGCGTCGCACTTCGTGACGCACACTGACCACCACCTCACTTCCAACGCAACCCAAGGAGAACCCGCATGAAGTTCGGACGCATCGGCGCACTCGGCGCTGAAATCCCAGTCGCGAAGGTGAACGACACGGTCTACGACCTGCGCTCCATCACCGCTGACATCACCCCGGAGTTCCTCGGGAACAACCCGGTCGGTGCCGTCAACGCCGCGCTCGCCACCCTCCCGGTGGTCGACGGTGCTGAAGACCAGCGCTTCGGTGCCCCGATCGCGGGCCCGCCGAACATCTACTGCGTCGGCATGAACTACGCCGCGCACGCCCGTGAGGGTGGCGCTGAGCCGCCGAAGCAGATCGTCATGTTCATGAAGCCGGTGCACACCCTCGCTGGCCCGAACGACGACTTCGCGGCCCCGGCTGGCTGGGAGAAGATCGACTGGGAGGTCGAGCTCGCCCTGGTCATTGGCAAGCGTGCCTGGCAGGTCGGCGCCGACGAGAATGGCCTTGACTACATCGCCGGCTACGCCACCGCGAACGACATCTCGGAGCGCGAGTGGCAGCTTGAGCGTTCGCTCGGCCAGTGGTCGAAGGGCAAGAGCGGCCCCGGCTTCTTACCGTTCGGGCCGTGGATCGTCTCGGCCGATTCGGTCGACCCGAGCGACCTGCGCCTGCAGAGCTTTGTGAACGGCGAACCGCGTCAGGACTCGCGCACCAGCGACCTGATCTTCCCGGTCGACACGATCATCAAGGACCTCTCGCAGTTCACCGTGCTTGAGCCGGGCGATATCGTGCTCACCGGCACCCCAGAGGGCGTTGCGCTCAGCGGCCGGTTCCCGTACGTGCAGGTCGGTGACGTCATGGAGATTGAGGTCGAAGGCCTCGGTCGTCAGCGTCAGCTCACCGTCGCGTTGGAGGGCTAGTCATGGGCGTGTTCGACGGCAAGGTTGCGATTGTCACGGGCGGGGCATCCGGAATTGGATGGGCCGCCGCCGAGCGGTTGCTCGCCGATGGTGCGAAAGTTGCGATCTACGACCGCGAAGTGAAGGCGGATGCCCCGGAGGGCTGCCTCTCGCTGCCGGTCGACATCACCGACGAAGCCGCGATCGCTGACGCGACCGCGCAGGTCATCGCCACGTGGGGTCGCATCGACGTGCTCGTGAACAACGCGGGTGTCGGCGCTGCCGGCACCGTGTTGCAGAACGACCTCGCTGAGTGGCAACGCGTGCTCGACATCAATGTGGTCGGGCCGGTGCGCGTGTTGCAGTCGGTGCTGCCGCACATCATCGAGTCTCGCGGCAACGTGGTGAACGTGGCATCCGCCGTTTCGTTGACGGGGTTCCCGAACCGGGTGCTCTACACGGCGTCGAAAGGTGCGGTGCTCTCGATGACCCGCGCGATGGCGGCCGACCACCTGAAAGATGGCGTGCGGTTCAACGCGGTCTGCCCAGGCACCACCGAGACGCCGTGGATCAACCGGCTGCTCTCGGCCGCTGACGACCCCGCCGCCGAGCGTGCGAAGCTCGAGGCCCGTCAGCCGCACGGCCGCCTGATCGGCGCCGATGAGATCGCTGACGCGATTGCGTACCTGGCGAGCTCGCGTGCGGGTTCGACGAACGGCGTGACGCTGTCGGTCGATGCCGGTATCGAATCGGTGTACGTCTCGAAGTAGGTGTTGCAGTAATTCGCCCCGTGGTGTCTTGTTGGACGCCGCGGGGCGTTCTCGTTGCCACGTGTCTCCGCGAGGGTCACTTGAGCAGGAGTTGGGCGTGTTCACGCGGCGCGAAGTTCGCAGCGAAGTCACGCTCGTTTGGAATCCATACGTCGTGCCAGAGGCGGTTGTGATCGCGACCGAGTTCTAGATCCCGGCGCATTCCACGTTGGGATGCCTCCGACAACTCGATATCGCACCAGATCGTGACGTCGAGCAACGCGAGCACTTCAGGGTGGAACAAGCCCACAAGGTCGACGATCAGCACATCCCCGAGCGGCAAGGGTTCCGGCGTGCCAAGCGCACGCGTGCCCCAGTCGAACCGTCGGAACGTGCTTGGGCGTCGCTCTCTGAATGGCATCAGAACTTCCTCGGCAAGCCGAGTACGGTCCACGCCGTCCCAATCCGACGACCTCCGGTGCGATCGAACAGGATCCAGGAAGTCATCTCCTCGCATCCGAATCCACCCGTCCGACTCGGTCGCGAGCTGGCGCGCCAGGGTGCTCTTGCCGGAACCACCGAAGCCGGAAATCCCAACCACCAGAGGAGCCTGGGCCTGGGCCGCTCTCGCCTCAATGAGGGGGACGAGATCGCCAGCCGTCAGCAAACTGGCGGTGCTACCTGTAGATGTCACGACGTGCGCCGATCTTGATCACCAACACGACCAGTCGTTGATCTTGAATCTCACAGATGATCCGGAAGTCGCCGGAACGGTAACGCCACAGGCCGTTCAGCGTGCCGGCGAGCGCCTTCCCGCTTGATCTCGGGTTGTTCAGGTCGATCGATTCGATCGTTGCGGCGATCTGCGAGTGAAACTGCCGATCGATCTTGCGCATCTGGCGCTCAACCGAATCGGCATACACAAGCTCGTACATTTATGCGGTCGCGCCCGCATTGACCCGCGCCCAGAACTCACTGTGCGTCAGGGTTGGCGAGCCGTTACGGCGATGTTCCTCGAGGGCTTCCACCGCGAGTGCGTAGTCCTCGGCATCCTCAAGAAATTCCTTCACCAACTCGGTGAGGTAGTAGGTCTTGGAACGCCCCGTTCGCTTCGCAATCGCATCAAGGGCACTGACCAGCTCGCTGTCCATCTTGATGTTCACCTGTTGCAGAGCCATCAGTTGCCACCCCTTCGATACTCCATCGAGAACTATACGAGTATAGCGCAGCGGGGGTGATCGAGTCAGGGCTATTGCCCGAGCAGTGGTCGGGCACGTGGCATCCGGGTGTAGCAAAATAGTGAGGTGACCGCACTCTTGCTCCCCGCCGAAACCGCCATTACGAGTCAGGGTGCGGTGCCGGTGCTCCGCGCGGGGTCGGCCGATGCCGCCTACGAGATGTGCGCCAAGCTCATCGGCGCGGGCCTTTCGGTGATCGAACTGACCGCAACCACGCCCGGATGGGCCGAACTGCTGCCGTCGGTGAACGCTGACTTCCCGGATGCCGTCATCGGCATGGGCACGATCACCACCGCGTACGCCGCAACTGTCGCCTGCGAGGCTGGCGCCTCGTTCTTGGTGAGCCCGTACCCGGCCGATGAGGCGCGGGCTGAAGCGGTCAAGCGTGGGGTGTTGTTTGTCGGTGGCGGCGCGACGCCAGCCGAGATCGCCGCGTCGAGCGCGCACGGGGTGTGCAAGTTGTTCCCGGCACACCTCGGCGGCGTGCAGTACCTGAAGACGCTGAAGGCGATCCTGCCCGCCGCGAAGATCATGCCGACCGGCGGCATCGCCCTCACCGATGTCTCGACCTGGATCGCCGCTGGAGCGGTCGCGGTCGGCGTCGGCAGCGAGCTTGTGAAGGCGCCCGACCTTGCCGAGGCCGCCGCTGCGCTTCGCCAGCAGGTCGCCGCGGGGCGCGCGTGACCGCCAGCAACACCAAGCGCATCGTCGCCATCGGCGAGTGCATGGTCGAGTTCACCCGCAATCCGGATGACTCGTTCCGCCTCGCTTTCGCCGGCGATACCGCCAACACGGCGGTGTACCTGAAGCGTGCGGGCGGGGCATCCCTCGATGTGCACTACCTCACCGCGACCGGCGACGACTTCCTCAGCGAGCGGCTGCTCGGGTTTTTCGCGAGCGAAGGCCTGGTCGCCGATATGCAGCGGGTCGCCGGGGCATCCCCCGCCCTCTATTTGGTATCGACGGATGCCTCGGGTGAACGCAGCTTCACCTACTACCGTGACTCGTCGCCGGTGAAGCAGCTGTTTGCGACCGGCGTCGACGACGCGCTCGCCGCGCTCGTGACCGGCGCCGACCTCGTGTACTTCTCGGCGATCACCCTGCAGATGCTCACACCCGAGGCGCGCGAACGCCTGTTCGACCTGGCACGTACCGCCCGCGCGAACGGGGCGATCGTGGCGTTCGACAGTAACTACCGACCACGTGGGTGGGCGTCGGCGGCGGATGCCCGCGCTGCGGTGGCCGCCGCGGCCGCGGTCTCGACGCTCGCGTTGCCGTCGCTTGGCGACGAGCAGTTGCTCGCCGACAACGACTCACTCACCGCCGACGACGTCATCGCGTTCTACCGTGCGGCGGGCGTCGCCGAGATCGTCGTAAAAGATGGCGCGGGCCCGGTCGTGGTCTGGTCGGATGGCGCGGCCGAAACCTTCACCAGCACCCCAGACCCGAACCCCCGCGACACCACCGGTGCGGGCGACTCGTTCAACGGCGGCTACCTTGCTGCACGTGCGAGCGGGGCATCGATCGCCGAAGCCGTCGCCGCGGCGCAGGCGCTCGCGGCCGAAGTCATTCGCCACCCCGGCGCGATCATCGCCAGGTAGTCACTCGCCTATCGGGTCACGCGGCCGGCAGGTGCTGCTCAATCAGACGGCGCGTGTATTTCGCGACCGACACGTGTTGCTCCGCCGCAAGCCGCTTCAAGAGTTCATAGGTCGGAGCGGGCAACGACACTTGCACCACCGGCGAGCGCACCCCCTCGGCAGTCAGTGACTTGCCACCCGGCACCAAGCCGCGCTGGCGCTCCGAGCGCATCTGGCGAGCGACCACAACGTCCTCGGCCACCATCGCCTCGATGCCGGCGCGGTCCAAGACCGTGCCGTCGCGGAGCACCAGTGGCTCAAGGTCTGGGTTGAACTCGCGCACCTCGTCATGCTTCATCGCGTCCTCCGATCCTGGTGACCTCGAGAATCAATGCCTCGGGATGTCCGCGTTTCCGCGCGGAGTCGATGATCGCGATCTTCACGCCGCGAACATACAATAACCCTTCGTCCCGGCGGGCGCAATGGTTGACACCGGTGCATGGTGGGGCTCACCGCGCGACGGTGGAGGATCGCCCGAGAGCGCACCGCACGGGCGGGAGCCGCGCGAGCGGCTGCTACTTACGCAGACGCGCAGGGCCGCTCGCGGCAGCGAGCAGC
This sequence comes from Candidatus Lumbricidiphila sp., assembly GCA_035764905.1. GTDB lineage: Bacteria > Actinomycetota > Actinomycetes > Actinomycetales > Microbacteriaceae > Agromyces. The sequence goes on from DASTYN010000007.1 coordinate 102,012, forward strand.
GCGACGATCACCGCCACAAAAATCAGCCCGTAACGCGCGGTGAAGAACCCGACCGCCGCAAGCACGAGGGCAACGATCGCGATCATGCCGGCAACGCGCTTACGCACGCGCGGGGTGCGCCACCAGGTCTTCACGAATCCCATCAGTCGACCGAAATCTCGAAGCCAGCGGCCGCTTCGCCGAGCGCCCAAATCGCCGCGCCGAGCGCCGGGTTCAGCACCTGTGACGTTGGTCGTTGCCGCACGGGGCGCCCCTTGACGAGCCCGGATGGCCCCCAGTAATCGCCAGATTCGACGTCGGCACCCACCGCGGCGTGCACGATGGGCTCGGCGCCGAGGTGCTTGCCCTGGGTGATCGCCGCCTGCAACGAGTCAACAAACCGGGCAGTGCGGGATGGCTCGTTGACCCCCGCGACGCGGGGCGTGCGGCCCGAGAGTGAGTAGCCAGGGTGCGCAACGATGCTCGAGACATCCGACCCGGCCGCCGTCAGGCGGCGATGCAGCTCGAACCCAAACGCCTCGGTCAAAATCTTCGACTGCGCGTAGGCCTGCCCCCAGTGGTACCAACCCGTGAGTTGCAGGTCATCGGCCCGCACCGGCACGAGCCGAGTTGAGAGCGACCCGAGGCTCACAATGCGCGCGTTGTCGGCGAGATGACGCACGAGATGCCCCACCAATGCAATGTGGCCGAGCACATTGGTGGCGAGCACTAGCTCGTTTCCGTCGACGCTTTCGACTCGCTTGCGCGGTGTGTGCACCATGCCAGCGTTGAGAATCAGACCATCGAGCGGCGCGGTGTCCATGAGTTGACTCGCGCCCGTAGCGACAGCGCCGAGCGACGACTGATCCATCACCAGGGTCGTCACCGCGCCCGGCCGCACCGCGACCTGCGTCGGAACGTTCCGGATGGCCCGTGCCGCCGCCTGCAGTCGGCTCTCGTCGCGGCCGGTGATCGTCACATGGGCGCCGGCGGCAGCAAGCCGCGCGGCAGTGAAGAACCCGAGTCCACGGCTGCCGCCGGTGACGAGGTAACTCCGACCCTCAACTGGCGAGAGCGGCTCGACCCACACGCTCACGCGGTCTCCCCGGCGAGCGTCTCGTGGTGGTGAATCACCTCGGCAACCACGAAGTTGAACCACTTCTCGGCGAACGCCGGGTCAAGGTGTGCGTCAATTGCGAGCGCCCGCAGGCGGGCGATCTGTCGCGCCTCACGGTCTGGATCGCTCGGCGGCAGTCCGTGGGTGGCTTTGAGCCGCCCGACTTGCTGCGTGAACTTGAACCGCTCGGCAAGCAGGTGCACCAGTGCGGCGTCGATGTTGTCGATGCTCGACCGAATGGCGAGCAGTTCGTTCAGTGCGGCATCTCGATCGGCGACGTCGGTCATGCATCGAGACTATCCGCCCCGGGCCATCCGGCGCGGTGGGCGCGAATGCTGAGAAGTTCCAATGAACGCTTTCGGCAGTCATCCCGCCGCACTAGTCTGTTCGGGCAATCATCCCTGATCGAAGGAGCACACGATGGGCATCGAAGACCTTGCAAACCAGGCCAAGAACCTGTTCGAAGAGAACAAGGACAAGGTTGAGGAAGTGATTCACAGCGAGCAGGCCGAGGGCGTCAGCGACGGCATCCTCGACAACCTCGCCGGACTCGCCAACAAGCTCACCGACGGCAAGTTTGCAGACCAGATCGACGACGTTCGCGAGAACATCGACGGCGCAGTCGGCAACCAGTAAAACTTTCAACGAAACGGCGGGTGGATGCTTCGGCATCCACCCGCCGTTTCGGTTGTGTCTGGCGGCCGCCCCCACAGCGGCCAACCAGAACCTAGTGGCTCACCGCTTTCTCTGCGCCGACACCGGTGAGGGAACGAACCTCCATCTCGGCCTGCTTGGCCCGGTCTTCGGCACGTGTGTCGAGCACGCTGACGATCCAGCCCAGCAAGAACGCGAGCGGGATCGAGATGATGCCCGGGTTCGACAGCGGGAACCAAGCGAAGCTGATCGCCTCGGTCTTCAGCATCGATGTCTTCGAGCCCGAGACAACCGGCGAGAAGGCGATGAGCACGATCGCCCAGGATCTGCTTGGCGGGAGTGTGCGCGGGTTCCGCATCGCCGCCGTGATTTCGACGGCGGTGCCGCTGCTGGTTGCACTTGCCACCGAGTCCGCGGGGCTCGCGGGCAGCGTTGGCCTGGTGTTCGCGTTCACGGCGTCCACGCTGTGCCCGGTGCTGTTGCTCGGAATTTGGTGGCGCGGGCTCACCGCCCGTGGCGCGATCAGCGGGATGGTGACCGGATCGGTGTGTTCGGGTGCTGCGATTCTTGGCGGCGCGGCGATCTCTGCCTGGCTACCGGGCCTTCGCCCGTTCCTCGAACAACCGGCCGCTTGGACGGTCCCAATCGCGGTGCTCGTGACGGTGCTCGTGTCACGTGGCGACCGGCGGGGGATTCCCCGCGGCACCGACGTGTTTCTCGCCCGGCTGCACGTGCCCGAGTCGCTCCGGCGTTCCGGGACGTGAAGCGGTTACCCAAGCAGGTCTTGCGTCAGAGCCCGGGTCACGCTCGCCATCACTCTTGCCAACGAGGAGGAGGGCGCCGCGTCATTAGTTTGCGATAGCCGTCATTTTTGAACACCTCGGGATGCGAGCTGTGGATCCTTCGATTGCTTCCCACCGCATTCCGGTGAAGTTGTCCAGATGTTAACCACCGAGCGAAGCGGGCCGCTGTGGGCAGTTGGTTGTGGCTTCGTTCCACTCCTGGAAGTCCATTCCTCCGTTGCCGAGAAGCGAAGCGTACGGGTCGTAACGTTCCGCGGTGTTTAGATTTTGCAAGAACACTTGTTCACTCGGCAGTGGAGCTGGCGTCTGGCCAAGCTTTGTAAGGCAGCCGATGAGGATGTCTCGGTAGTACGCGTAAAGCGTTCGCCCTGAGGTCTCGTCGTCGGGATGCGAAAGAATGAACGGTCGCGGATACTTCGCCTCGCAGGTGTACATCGCGAGCGCAAACGGTTCTTCTTGGCCCTTAGGGGTGGTGGCCTCAAAGGAGGTGTCCGGGTTGACCTTCACCGTGAAACCTTGATCGAGCATGCAAGGAGCGTAAGTGCTTGCGAAGTCCTCATTGCCGATCACGCGGACCACCTGTACATCAGGCCGCACTGCGTCCGGGTAGGCACCCATGATGGACCGCCAGGCGGCGTCCTGGTAGTCCTTGGGGGTGAAGCCCTCGGGGTCGATCGCCGAAGGCGCGGCTGGAGCGCCTTGACAGGCTGTCAGAGCTAAGACGCAAAGGGCGAAGATCAGAGTTGGTATCGAACGGCGGGACATGCAGGCCTCCAGACTCAGGCGCCCGGCGCAACCAATTGCGCCGGGCGCCAATGAACTATGCGGGGTGGTTACTCGGTCCAGGCGCTCACGAACCAGTTGTCCTTGCAACCCGAATGCCGCGTGACGGCCGTCCGGGGTCCTCCCCAGGCGCCGTACACGGTCGAGTTGTTCAGGCAGCCCACGTTGAGTCGCCAGTAACTCCCGTTGCACGACGCGACGCCCGCCACGAGCGAATTGTCCCAGTAGGGGCTGCTTGTGCACGAGCCAACCGGAGCTGCCGCGGCTGGCGTGACAACACCGAGAACTAGTCCAAAACTGGCCGCTGCGGCAAGGGTAATGACTGCGCCGATCTTCTTCATTTTGATCATATTGCGGGTCCTCCTTTTCATGAGGGGTCGACCACGGTTCGCTGTGACTATTGACCGACAAACAGTCGGAAGCCACCACCCCTGCTGATTGTTACCGGGGGCCAGTTTGTTGCCCAAGCGTATGATTGTCAAGACCTCGACGAGATTCACCTAATGTGCTCGTGTAGTGAGGTGCGCGCCTTATTTGGTTTTGCTCGTGAAACGCTGGTAACTGGTGGGCATTGGGGTGTGCTGGTGGGATGAGTTCGATTTCGTCCGGGAGTACGCGGCGGCTCCAACCAATACCCGGGGGTAGCCTGTCTTCACATCAGAAGCTCCGCAAACACTTTCTATTTGACGCGCATCGGAGACGAGTACGAGCGCGGGCACAGTCGTTGACGTTGAATCCAGATCTGGGTGAATTTTTCCTAAACGGTGGGCGAATTCCATCGTTCACGTGGTGGTGGTAGGTTCCACCGTATGAGAGTGTCAGAGATGATGCCGACGGTCGAACGCTTGTTACGTTCACATGCGCGCTGAAACGTCGCGGTGGTGGCTCCGTTGGGTTGGGGCGGGGGCGCTGGTCGGCTGTGGCGTTGGTTGGGCGGCGGCTTTGGTGCTGACCCCTGCGAAGGATGTACTGGATTCGACCGCATTCACCTATGTGAAGGTGGTCACCGGCGAGGTGGGCGCCAGCATCGAACTGAACACGGTGGCCGAGTGGACTCCAGTTCCGGTGGGCTCGAATCTGGCGTCGGGGGTTGTCACGTCGGTGAATATCGAGGCCGGTTCGGAGGTGAACGCGGGCACGGTGCTTTACACGGTGAATGCGCGGCCGGTCGTGATTGCCCAGGGAAGCATGCCCGCATTCCGAAGCCTGTCGACCGAGGCATCCGGTACCGATGTCAAGCAACTGCAAAGCATGCTCGCCGCGCTCGGGTTCCGTAGCGGCGCTGACGGGAAGTTTGATTGGGTCACTCGCAAAGCGGTCCAATCCTGGCAGACCAGCCTGGGACTGGAGCCCGACGGGGTGGTGCAGGCGGGCGACGTCATATTTGTACCGGCTCTGCCGACGCGGGTGGCTTTGGATGCCGCGCAGGTGAAGCGTGGCGCGGCGCTCTCCGGCGGCGAGGCTGTGGTGCAGGGGTTGCCACCCGCACCGTCATTCACGATCCCGGTGACCCCAAACCAGTCCTCGCTGATGCCAACCGGAACCCAGGTCGAGATCACCGGCCCGGCAGGCGATACCTGGGCCGGTTCCGTCATCGACCAAAAGGCTGACGATCAGGGCGGGGTCACAGTGACGCTCGCCGGGAAGGACGGGGCGAACATCTGCGGGTCGGCGTGCGCGACCATCCCAGTGACCGGGCGGGCGCTGCTGCGATCGCGGATCATTACGGTCAAGTCGGTGGCCGGGTCGACTGTGCCGAGCGCTGCGCTGCTCAGCCACGGTGATGGGTCGCTTGTCGTGATCGACGACAAGCGTGTCGAGCATCCGGTCACTGTGGTCACGAGTGCGCGGGGCATGAGCGTCATCGAGGGTGTCGCGGATGGCACGATGGTGCGGGTTCCCGCATCAGCCGGGTAGCCCATGCTCGAGGCACGCGGCCTGACCTTCGGCTACGACCCGCAGCGACCCCTCCTTCAAGACTGGGAGGCGAGCTTCGCCGCCGGTGAAGTCGTCGCGGTCACCGGTCCATCGGGTCGGGGTAAATCGACGCTGCTCTATTTGCTCGGGCTGATGCTGAAACCTGGCACGGGCGAAGTGCTCGTCGAAGGGGCGGATGCCGCCCACCTCAGCGATACCAAGCGCGCCCGCCTGCGGGCACAGGTATTCGGCTTCGTGTTCCAAGACGCAGCACTCGACGCGACCCGCACCGTGCTCGACAACATCGTCGAAACCGCGCTCTACCGGGGCGTACCGCGGCGGCCGGCGATTGAGCGGGCGCGTGAGTTGATGACCCAATTCGGGGTCGACTTGCAGGCAGAGGCAAAACCGGGACAAGTCTCGGGCGGGCAGGCACAACGCATCGCGCTCTGCCGAGCATTGTTGAACGACCCGCGCATTCTGCTTGCGGATGAACCCACCGGCAACCTCGACCCCGCCTCCGCGGACATCGTCGTTCAGGCGTTCCACGCCCAGGCGCGTTCGGGCGCGGCGGTGGTTGTCGTCACCCATGACCCCGCCCTGGTCGCCCGCTGCGACCGGAGGATCGAACTGTGAGGCGCATCCTCGCGGTGATCCGCGAAGCCCTCGCAACCGCGAAGTCCCAGCCCGTAGCCTCGATCGTCTCAATCGTGATGGTCGCCGGCATGTGCGCAGCAGTGCTGCTCACCACCGGCCGCACGGTCGGCGCCGAACACGCGGTGCTCGGATCGATCGACTCCGCCGGCACCCGCTCAATCGTCATCCGCGCCGATGGCGACGCGGGACTGAACACCAGTGTGCTTGATCGCATCGCCAACATCGAAGGCATCGAATGGGCCGGTGCGTTCGGCGCCGCCCAAGACATCACCAACGTCGCCATACCTGGAGGAACCAAGGTGCCCCTCCGGCAGGCTTGGGGCGACCACCTGAGCACCCTCGGGGTCCCGGACGCTCCGCCCGTCGAGAACAAGACGGCATGGGCCTCGGCGACCGCGCTCGAGCAACTTGGCATGCTCGATCGGGTCGGCGGCGTCAGCTCGGGCGCCGGCGCGGACTACGCCATCGCCGGACAGATCCCGGTCCCTGATTTCCTCGCATTCCTCGAACCCCTCGTCATTGCGCCCCAGAGCGCCCACCCGCCCGTTCCCGGAACGGTCAGCGTGCTCGTCGTGATCGCCGCCCGACCAGACCTCGTCGCCCCGGTTTCACGGTCGGTGCAATCCGTGCTCGCAGTCGACGACCCCACCAAGATCAAATTCGCCACCAGCGAGTCCCTCGCCACGCTGCGCGCACTCGTCGAAGGCCAACTCGGGTCATTCGGCCGAAACCTCGTCATCGTCATCTTCGGCCTCGCCGCAGTGCTCGTCGCCGCCATCCTCTACGGCCTCGTGATGCTGCGCCGCAAAGACTTCGGCCGCAGGCGCGCCCTCGGCGCATCCCAAGGGCTCATCATCGCCCTCCTCCTCATCCAAATGGCCACACTCAGCCTCCTCGGCTCTGTTGTCGGAAGCGTCGCTGCGGCGATCGGGCTTGCCGCGACCGGTGACCCGCTTCCCGGCATCGACTTCTTCGTCGCGGTCGCCGTGCTCGCGATCACCGTCGGGGTCGCCGCCGCACTCCTGCCCGCGCTGGTGGCCGCGCGACGCGACCCGCTCAAAGAACTGCGCGTGCCGTAGCCTGACTTGGCTGTCGCGCGGGACGTCGAGTACAGAGCTACCTCGGCCGTTCACAACGTCCCGGAGAAGAACTCCTAGCCGAGCAGGTCGTGCAGCTGCACGATCTGGTCGCGGGCTGGGCCAACGCCGATCGCCGAGATGCGCGATCCGCTGATCGCTTCGAGGGCGCGCACGTAGGCCTGCGCGTTTGCGGGCAAGTCGCTGAATGTGCGGGCACCTGAGATGTCTTCGGTCCAGCCGTCGAACTCTTGATAGATCGGCTTCGCGTGGTGGAAGTCGCTCTGCGACACCGGTACCTCGTCGTGGCGCACTCCGTCGACGTCGTAGGCGACGCAGACCGGAATCTTCTCGATGCCGGTAAGTACATCGAGCTTCGTGAGCACAAAGTCAGTCACACCATTAACGCGCGCCGAGTAGCGAGCGATGGGCGCGTCGTACCATCCGGTACGCCGACGACGACCGGTGGTCGTGCCGTACTCGTGGCCCGTCTGAATGAGGTACTCGCCCCACTGATCGGGTTCGCCGTTTGCATCGAGCAACTCGGTCGGGAACGGGCCGGCGCCAACACGGGTCGTGTACGCCTTCACCACCGCGATCACGCGGTCGATCTGGTTCGGGGCGATGCCCGAACCCGTGACCGCGCCCCCCGAGGTCGCGTTCGACGAGGTCACGAACGGGTAGGTGCCGTGGTCGACATCGAGCATCGTGGCCTGGCCACCCTCGAACAGCACCGTCTCGCCGCGGCTAATCGCCTGGTGCAGCAACAACGCGGTGTCGGTGACCATCGGGCGCAGACGCTCGACGTAGCCGAGCAGCTCTTCGACGATCTCGTTCACCGCGATCGCGCGACGGTTGTAGACCTTCACCAGCAGGTGGTTCTTCTGGTGCAGCGCACCTTCGACCTTCTGGCGCAAGATGTTCTCGTCGAACAGGTCTTGCATGCGAATGCCGACACGGTTGATCTTGTCGGCATAGGCCGGGCCAATGCCGCGGCCGGTCGTGCCGATCTGCCGCTTGCCGAGGAACCGTTCGGTCACCTTGTCGAGCGTGCGGTGGTACGAGGTGATGACGTGGGCGTTGGCCGAAATCTTCAGCTTCGAGACATCCACGCCCCTCGCTGACAAGCCTTCGAGCTCTTCAAACAAGACGGCGATGTCGACGACGACGCCATTGGCGATGACCGGCGTGACGCCCGGCGTCAGAATTCCGGATGGCAGCAAGTGAAGCGCGTACTTCTCGTTACCGACCACGACGGTGTGCCCGGCGTTGTTTCCGCCGTTGAACTTCACCACGTAGTCGAGGCGGTCACCGAGCAGATCGGTAGCTTTTCCTTTGCCCTCATCGCCCCATTGGGCGCCGACCAAAACGGCTGCGGGCATGGCTGATCCTCCCCAGGACACGGAACCCCCACTCTACCGCGGCTAGGCTGGAAGGCATGTCGAAGGTCCTTACTTCCCTGCCTGCGGGCGAGCGTGTCGGTATCGCGTTCTCGGGAGGGCTCGACACATCAGTCGCCGTCGCGTGGATGCGCGAAAAGGGCGCCGTTCCGTGCGCGTACACCGCCGACCTCGGTCAGCCTGACGAACCGGATGTCTCGGCGATCCCTGGCCGCGCCCTCGAGTACGGAGCAGAGATCGCCCGCGCGGTCGACTGCCGTGCCGCGCTCGTCGAAGAGGGGCTCGTCGCACTGCAGTGTGGCGCGTTCCACATTCGCTCAGCCGGCAAGACGTACTTCAACACCACCCCACTTGGCCGTGCCGTCACTGGCACCATGCTGGTGCGCGAAATGCTGCGCGATGACGTGCAGATCTGGGGCGATGGTTCGACCTACAAGGGCAACGACATCGAGCGGTTCTACCGCTACGGCCTGATGGCCAACCCGAACCTGCGCATCTACAAGCCGTGGCTCGACCGAGACTTCGTCACCGAACTCGGCGGCCGTACCGAGATGAGCCAGTGGCTGCTTGCCCGCGATCTGCCCTACCGCGCCTCGGTTGAGAAGGCGTACTCGACCGACGCGAACATCTGGGGCGCGACCCACGAGGCGAAGCTGCTCGAAGAACTCGACCACGGCATCACCACGGTCGAACCGCTCATGGGTGTGAAGTTCTGGGATGAGTCGGTCGCGATTGCGGCAGAAGATGTCACTATCCGATTCGAACAGGGTCGCCCGGTCGCGATCAACGGGGTTTCATTTGCCGACCCGGTTGCGCTCGTGCTCGAAGCGAACGCGATCGGCGGGCGCCACGGCCTCGGCATGAGCGACCAGATCGAAAACCGCATCATCGAGGCCAAGTCACGCGGCATTTACGAAGCGCCCGGGATGGCGCTGCTGCACCTTGCCTACGAGCGACTGCTGAACGCGATTCACAACGAAGACACCATCGCGAACTACCACCAAGAGGGCCGCCGCCTCGGCCGCCTCATGTACGAGGGTCGCTGGCTCGACCCGCAGTCGCTCATGCTGCGCGAGTCGATTCAGCGTTGGGTTGGCTCAGCGGTCACCGGTGAGGTCACCGTGCGGCTGCGCCGCGGCGACGACTACACGATCCTGAACACGACCGGGCCGGCCCTGTCGTACGCGCCCGAGAAGCTCTCGATGGAGCGCGTCGGCGACCAGGCGTTTGAACCTGAAGACCGGATCGGCCAGCTGACCATGCGCAACCTCGACATTGCCGACTCGCGCGCCCGGTTGGAGCAGTACGCGCAGCTGGGCATCGTCGGCGGCGCAACGGCGGCGCTCGTTGGGGCGCTCGAAGTCGGCGACGACACAAAGTAGCCACCCCGCCCGGGCCCCGCGCCCGATCGCACAGAGACGCCGGCGCATCCAACCCGAGCCATCCTGCGTCCCGCGCCCGCCACGCCCACCGAGATCACAGAAACTGCCCCTCAATTTGCTTTGTCGGGGCCATTTCTGCGGCTTCGACGCGATACGGCGCGCACGCGCGGGCTGCCGAGCGGGCTGCGGGCCAACCTGCTACAGCCAGTTGCGGCGCTTGAAGACCCAATACAGGGCGTAGCTCGCGCCGAACATCAGCGCGATCGCCATCGGGTAGCCGACGAACCAGTGCAGCTCTGGCATGTGCTCGAAGTTCATGCCGTAGATGCCGGCGATCACGGTCGGCACGAAGCCGATGGCTGCCCAGCTCGAGATCTTCTTCGTCTGCTCGGTCTGCGCAAGGCTCACTTCACTGAGCCGCTTCATCTCTTCGTTCTGGCGTTGGGCAACCAGGGTCGAGTGCGCGCTCAGCGCGTTCTGGAGCAGTTCACGTTGCGCCGTTACTCGCTCATTGATGCGCTCGATATGGTCGCGCACGTCGCGCAACGCATGACGCAGTTCGGGATGCACCGCATAGCGCTCGTAGCCACGTTCGAGCGCCGCCGACATGGCGAGCAGCGGCGCGGTCGCGCGTTGGAACGCCATCGCCTCTGACGAAAGAAAGTAGATGCGACGGGTCACTTCTGGGTCACCAGAGAACAGGTCATCCTCGATCTCATCAATGTCGTTCTCGAGGCCGACCGCGACCGGCAGGTATTCGTCGACCACCTGGTCCAGAATCGCGTAGAGCACCGCCTCGGTGCCCTTGCGGAGCAGTTCGGGACTCGCCTCGAGCCGCTCCCGAACCTTCGCGAGGTCAGGATTTTCGGCACGACGGATGGTGATCACGAAATTGGTGCCAACGAAGAGGTGGATCTCGCCAAACTCGACGGTCTCAGTTGCATCGATGTACCGGGCCGGGCGCAGCACCACAAACAAGGTTTCGCCATAGCGCTCGAGCTTTGCGCGCTGATGCCCGGCCCGGGCATCTTCGACGGCAAGATGGTGCAGCGAGAACTCCTCGGCGATCGCGTTGAGTTCGGCATCGGTCGGGCGGTAGAGGCCGATCCAGGCGACGCCGCCGGGGTGCTCGGCGAGCGCCTCAAACGTCGCCTCGAGCGTCGGCGGCGTGGCCGCACGCGCCCCATCCGCATAGATCACGTTGTTGACGACCGGCACGAGTCAAGTTTGTCTGCGGCACGATCAGATGTCCGCTGCGACACCCCTGGCACACCGCACCCGACACTGGACAGGTGAAATCGCGGGATGCGCCAGCCAAACCCGATGAGGCATCCTGGAGTTTCCAGCTACCTCAGTTGCTCGAGTGCAGCGCGGTTCTTGAACGAAACAATGTTGCCCCGCTTGTAAGCAGCCACGAGCACCGCCGCTGAGATGGCCAGACTCAGCACGACCGGCACAATCGACGCCTCGAGCCCGAAATTTCCACCTGTCAAGATGTCTGCACCGGAGGTAGTGGTGCGGAACAGTCCGTCAGTCTTCGTGCCCGAAACCGGGATGCCCGAGATCGCGAGCAAGAAGTTCCAGGCGAAATGCAGACCGATCACTGCCCAGAGGCTTCGACGCCAGATGAACACCGCGGCCAGCAATACCCCTGCCTCAAGAGCAATCGCTATGTTTGACCAAAGCGTCGAACCCGGGTTCGAGCCGTGGATGAACCCAAACAACACCGCCGAGAGCACCACCGCGACCCAGGTTCCACCGAGCCGTTCCACAGCCTGAGTGAAGATCCCTCGAAACAGCAGCTCTTCAACGACGGCGGCGACAACCGCAGTCGCCAACGTGGCACCGAGCACCCGCCAAAGCGCGTCCCCGTTTGCGATCCACGTGAAGTTGTAGCCGCCGGATAGCGACACGATACTGAGCGACGCCAGCAGCAGCCCCGCTCCGATTCCGATCCCGATGAACAGTTCGCGTCCGCTGTTCCCGGACAACTCCGGGGTGCGTCGCCGGGCCACGAACCGCATGAGCAGCCAATAGACGGCCAATGCGGCAGCCGAAATGATTGCGGCGCCCACGGGCGGCACCGGGATGGCTTTGCTGAGACCGCCCACCACACCGCTGGCCGCGAATACACCGATCACACCGATCACCAACCATGCGACCGGGTGCATGAGTATTCGAACTACCACGTGGCGTTGTTCAGTGGATGTTTGCTCCGGCATGTGTTCACTCCTCGATCGGGCTGCACCTGGCGACACAACGTCACGTTATCGCCGCGGCGGCGCGCGTGGACCAGTCCAAAGTCGATGGGTTCGCAGACTTTGGTTTGGTCAGTTACGCCCAGCGACGGCACCACTCGTACATGACCACTGCAGCGGCAGCGCCCGCGTTGATCGAGCGGGTTGAGCCGTACTGGGTGATTTCGACGACCGATTCGGCGGCGGCAATCGCCTCGGCGCTCAGCCCCGGGCCCTCCTGACCGAACAGCAGCACGCACCGCTCGGGCAAGTCGACACGGTTTACCGGCACTGAGCCGTCGACGTTGTCGACCGCAATCACCGGCAACGAGGCATCCGCCGCCCAGGCAATGAAGCTCGCAACGTCTGGGTGGTACGCGACGTGTTGGTAGCGGTCGGTGACCATGGCGCCGCGCTTGTTCCAGCGGCGCTTGCCGATGATGTGCACGGTGTCGGCGCCGAATGCATTCGCGCTGCGCACGATCGAACCGATGTTCATATCGTGCTGCCAGTTTTCGATGGCCACGTGGAACGCGTGCCGATGCTCATCGAGGTCGGCGACAATCGCCTCCATGCGCCAGTAGCGGTAGCGGTCGATGACGTTGCGGCGGTCGCCGTGGGCGAGGAGGTCGGGGTCGAGCCACGGGTCATCCGGCCATTCGGCCTGGTCGCCGGGCCATGGGCCGACCCCGTGGGTGGCGTCGAGATCGGCATGGTGCGCGGGCCCATGCTCGATTGCCGACTCGGGCTCGGGGGCTGGGTGCACGCTCTAACGGTACCGAGCGGCGGCCGGACACAACAAAGCGGAGCGGCGCCGAGACACACAGCGCCGCTCCGTTCGGGTGTTCGGGATCAGCCCAGGCGACTATCCGCCGCTAACTGGTGGGCGTGCCCGCCATACAACCGTTCAGGGCGAAGTTCGGGTCGCCTTGACCTTCGAACCAGGTGATCGTGCCGTGGTCGTCGAACCAGAAACCTGGGTAGACGTCCTCGAGGTCCTGGTGCATGCTGTGCGCCTTGACGACCGCGATCTTGTCGGTCTCGATGTAGACGTACGGGTTCTTCTCGCTATGTGTTGCGTGGCAATACGGGACTTTGTGGTCGCCATCTGCCGGGCTGGTTGCGGTCGCGGATGCAGCTGCACCCAGGATCCCCAGCACGAAGAGTGGCACGCCAACGATTGCGCCAACAGTGGCACGGGAACGCATGGACATTTTGGGTCCTTTTCATTCGGGTTGGGGGCGGTGATGCCAGCCAACCACCGCACGGGCGGTCACCACAAGAGGAATTCTCATGTTTTGTGCGGATGGCTCGTGGCTTGTGCCTCGCGCCCCATGCCCCTGCCCTGCCCTGCCCGCGCCCCTGCCCGATCCCCGCCCGTGCGCGGTGCCGCTGCCCCGTGCCCGGTGCCGCTGCCCCCGCGCCTATGCGTCGTGCCGCTGCCGCCGAGTTGCAGGTTTTTGTCGCTCGCCAGCGCGCGGAGCGACAAAACCTTGCAGTTCGGCACGGGTCACCCGCCCGTGCACGCGGCGCTGTGGACGGTTGGCCGTCGGCAACGGCCGCGCCTGGCACAGTTGCCGAATGCCGCGTCCGTCGCGTTTGCCGCATCCGCTCACACTCGCGCCTTTCCGCGTCGCCGAGGCGGCCGCACTCGGCGTCACGCCCCGGCGCCTCCGTGGCCGCGATCTATTCACGCCGGTGCACGGCACCCGCAGCCTGGTCGCATCGACCGACCTCGAGTCGCGCTGCCGCGCAATGGAACTGCTCATGCCGAGCCCCCGATACTTCAGCCACACCACTGCGGCGCTGCTCTGGGGCATCCCGCTTCCAGCGCGCGTTCAGGCCGACGAACGCCTCCACATCACGCACCCGGGCGGTCGGGCACCGGTCCGACGCGGTGTTGTCGGTCACCAGGTTGCCCAGGCGCGCGCAGTCACCGTGCACCTCGGGTTCCCGGTCTCAATACCCGCCGATGCCTGGTGCGAGCTAGCCACGACGACGCTGCCCGGCGGCCGTCCACTTTCACTCGATGAGCTCATCATCGCCGGCGATCGGCTCATCGGTTGGAAGAACCCCCTTTCGACCGTCGAGCAGCTCGACACGGCGCTCGCCCGATTCGCGTCAAGTCGAGGCATCCGAATGCTTCGCCGTGCTCGCCGCGAGATTCGAGCTGGTTCGGCATCGCCGCGCGAGACCCGGCTCCGGCTGCTCATCGCCCGCGCACATGTGGCGTTTCCCGAGCCCGAATTGAACGGCCGCATCGTGTGCTCATCTGGTGTGGTGTTGCATGGCGACCTCGTGTTTCGCGCGCATCGGGTGCTCGTCGAATACGACGGCAACCAGCATCGCACCGACACCCGACAGTTTGTGCGCGACGTCGATCGAATGAATTACCTGGCGGTCGATGGGTGGCAGGTAATCCGCGTTCATGCGAGCACGCCGGATGCCTCGGTGCTGGCCTGGCTCGAATCCGCGCTGCGCTCCCGGGGCTGGCGCCCGTAGGTTGCGCTCCCGGTGCTGGCCAGTGGCGCCGCGCCACTCACCCCACCTGACGCCCCACGCGCGCGCCCGCGCCCACGCCCAATCGGCTTCGAACTGCATGAATTTGTCGCTTGGCGACGCGCGGAGCGACATATTCCTGCAGTTCGGTGACGCGGTGGGCGGGTCTTGGAGGAGCGGGGTCGTGGTGGAGCCCCCGGCAGGTGGGCAATCAAGGGGCGCCCGGCCCCGGCGTACAGCGCCGAGCGAGGCTTTTCGGTGCGCCGAAAGTGGGGTACGATTTCGGCATGCCGAAATTTCAGGTGGATGAGAGTCAGTCGCTGAGCGTGCCCGCCCCGGAGGGCGCAGTCGTGCCATCCAGCACCATCCCGGCGCCCGGGGCATCCAATGCGCCTGACGCAGCCGACCCGCACCTGACGCCACGATCGTTCGCGCGCCAGCGCACGCTCTGGTTGATCGGCCCGGCGCTCGTCGCGGGTGTGGCCTATCTCGACCCGGGCAACGTTGCGAGCAACATGACCGCTGGCGCCCAATACGGCTACCTGCTGGTGTGGGTCGTGGTGCTCGCCAATGCGATGGCGTGGCTGATTCAATACCTGTCGGCGAAGCTCGGGATCGTCACCGGCCGCAGCCTGCCCGAGAACCTCGGCGGGCGCATCACGAATCGGTGGGGGCGACGCGCGTACTGGGTGCAGGCCGAACTCGTCGCCATGGCGACCGACCTGGCCGAGGTGATCGGTGGTGCGGTCGCGCTCAACTTGCTGTTCGGTATCCCCTTGCTCGCGGGCGGCCTAATTACCGGCGTTGTCTCACTCACCCTGCTGGTGCTGCAATCGCGCGGTGGCGCCCGGCCGTTCGAGTTCGTCGTGATGGGGCTCGTCGTGATCATCGCAATCGGGTTCTCAGTTGGCGTGTTCATCGCACCCCCGACCGCGGGTGGCGTATTCGGTGGGCTTGTGCCGCGATTCGCAGACTCGAACTCGGTGCTGCTCGCGGCGTCGATCCTTGGCGCGACGATCATGCCGCACGCGATCTACGCCCACTCCGCGCTCGCCCGCGACCGGTTCGTTGGTCCCGCCGCGCGCGGCGCACTTCGAGGGCGTGGATGGTTCGGGTTTGGCGTCCGTGCGGAGCGAGACATCCGCCCGCTCGCACCGGGAACCGCCACCGAAATCCCGACCGAAACCCTGATTCGCGCAACCCGCTGGGACGTGTCGATCGCGATGGCAATCGCCGGGTCGGTGAACCTCTGCATTCTGCTGCTCGCCGCCGTGAACCTGGCGGGCGTCGAAGGTACGAACAGCCTCGAGGGCGCCCACCACGCGCTCACCGGCGCCCTCGGCGGCGTCATCGCCACCCTGTTCGCGGTTGGCCTGCTGGCCTCGGGGCTCGCCTCAACCTCGGTCGGCGCCTACGCCGGCGCCGAGATCATGCACGGGCTGCTGAAGGTGCAGGTGCCGCTGATCGCACGTCGGGTCATCACCCTGCTGCCGGCGCTTGCAATTCTCGGATTCGGCTTCGACCCGACCCGTGCGCTGGTACTCAGCCAGGTGGTGCTTTCGTTCGGCATTCCGTTCGCGCTCGTGCCGCTGATCTGGCTCACTTCACGCGCTGAACTGCTCGGGCGCTGGCAGAATCGCCTGTTCACGAATGTGGCTGGCATTCTGGCTGCCGTGTTCCTGATTGCGCTCAACGGGGTGCTGCTCTGGCTGGTGTTGACCGGTGCGTGAGGCCACCCGCACCGCCTTTGAGGACTACCTGAAGGCCATCTACTCCCACACCGAGTGGCAGCCAAACCCGGTCACACCATCGGTGCTGGCGGCGAAGGTCGGCGTTGGTCCATCAAGCGTCACCGAAATGGTGAAGAAGCTCGCGGCCGCGGGGCTCGTCACGCATACGCCGTACGGCAGCGTGCAGCTCACCGAAACGGGCACGGCAGAGGCGCTGTCGGTGTTGCGGCGTCACCGCCTCATCGAGACCTGGTTGGTGAGCGAACTTGGCTACGGGTGGGATGAAGTGCACGACGAAGCCGAAATCCTCGAGCACGCGGTTTCAGAACGGCTGCTCAATGCGATCGATGCGCGGTTGGGGCATCCGGCCCGCGATCCGCACGGTGATGCGATTCCCACGGCGGATGGCTCGGTCGACCGCACCCCGTTCGTGCTCTTGCGCGATGCCGCGCCCGGCACGGTGAGCACTGTGCTGCGCATTAGCGACCGCTCGCCCGACCTGCTTCGGCAGCTCGATGCGTTGCAGGTTGGACCTGGCACGGCGATTTCGCTGGTGTCGGTCAGCCCCGATGCGGTATCGATCGCGGTCGACGGCAACGAGGTTGAGTTGCCGGGCGAGGCGCTCGACGCGATCTGGGTGGTGGCTTGAGCGCTGCCCGCTACGGGGTGGCGGTCGGTGCCGGTGCCGGTGCCGGTGCCGGTGCCGGTGTGATGCTCTTGTCGAAGGTGCCCCCGCCTGAGCGGTTCGCGAAGCAGAAGTAGCGGCGGTCGCCGTCGTTCCACTGCGATTCGAGCGGGAACGCGGCAGCGACCTGCAGGTCATCAACACCCGTGAGCGCCGCGCGATCAAACACGCCCTCAGCGCGGCATGCGGCGTTCACCTGTGTGGTGAGCGCCGCTTCGC
This sequence comes from Candidatus Lumbricidiphila sp., assembly GCA_035764905.1. Lineage (GTDB taxonomy): Bacteria > Actinomycetota > Actinomycetes > Actinomycetales > Microbacteriaceae > Agromyces. The sequence continues at coordinate 119,150 of DASTYN010000007.1, forward strand.
CGGGGTAGGCCGCGCCCGCGGCACCATCGAGCTTGCCGGTGGTGACGAGTTGCGCCGCATGCGGCGTCGCGCAGTCCACCACCGTGAACGTTTCGGCCCAGGCGTCGTTGTACGGGTCGAGGCATTCGCCACCGAAGAGGGCGTCCCACTTGTGCTCACCCGGGGCGAGCGGGCCGGTTGCCGCGGCAGTGGCCGTCGGTGCAGGTTCCAGGGTTTGCGTCGGCGTCGGCGTGGCCCCACGCCCCGCGAGCAGGGCCGCGGTGACGGCAATGCCGGCCACCAGCACGACACCAACTGACCCGAGCACCCAGATGAGGGTTCGCGACTTGGGGTTCGTCACTGGGCCGCGAGCCCGAGGTCGTCAAGGTTGATCGCGGCGAGGTATTGCACGCCCTCGGCCTCGATGATCTCTTTCGCGCCGGTCGCCCGGTCGACGACCACGGCGACCGCGACGACCTCAGCGCCGACGGCGCGCAGCGCTGCGATCGCCTTGATGGGCGACCCGCCGGTGGTGGAAGTGTCTTCGACGACGATGACCCGTTTGCCCGCGACATCCGGGCCTTCGACCTGGCGGCCGCGACCGTGGTCTTTCGGTTCCTTACGCACGACGAACGCGTCGTACGCGAGCCCCCGTGCCGCACCCTGGTGCATGATCGACGTCGCGATTGGGTCAGCGCCCATCGTGAGCCCGCCCACCGCGGCAACATCGGGGATGTCGGCGATGAGGTCGAGCATGACCTGCCCGATCAACGGGGCGACCCGGTGGTCGAGGCTGACCTTGCGCAGGTCGACGTAATAGGTCGCCTTCTTACCGCTGGTCAGGGTGAAGTCACCGTGAAACACCGCGTCGCGGGAGATGTACTCGATGAGTTGGTCGCGTGCAGAAGTCGCCGTGGTCACCCTGGCAGTTTACGTTCAGGATGCGCCGCCCCGCGCGATGCGCGACACTAAGTCGTTGGTCGCGATGCGTTTGCGGCCAGGTAACGGGCGCAGGAGGAAACGGCGTGGGGCATCGCGGAGGAACTCGGCTGCCGCGGATCGGCAGGCTGGCCGGGCTCGCGGTGGTCACGGCGATTGCCATCACTGGATGCTCCGGCACGAACGCCATCGAACCAACCGACACTGCGACGCCCGCGCCAACAACGGCGGCCCCGGCGTTTCCGCTGACCGTCACGAACTGCGGGGTGCGCGAGGTGTTCGCGGCACCGCCGAAGCGGGTGGTCACGATCAAGTCGTCGACCCTCGAGCTCATGCTCGCATTGGGCTTGGGTGAACGGGTGATCGGCAGCGCCTTCAGCGATGGGCCGGTGCCGGGCGTCATGGCCGCGGCGGCCGCGAAGATTCCGGTGCTGAGCGAGAAGGTGCCATCCCAAGAGGCGGTGCTCGCGGCGGCACCCGATCTGGTGTTCGCCGGCTGGGAGTCGAACCTCACGGCGCAGGGCGCCGGCGATCGCTCCACACTGCAGCAACTCGGCGTCGCCAGTTACATCGCACCCTCGGCGTGCAAGAGCCGCGGGTACATGCCCGATCCGCTCACGTTCGACACCGTGTTCGATGAAATCACCGAGGCGGGCGCCATCTTTGGTGTGCCGGATGCCGCAGCCGCACTTGTCGCCGAGCAACGGGCCGCGCTCGCGAAGGTGGTGCCCGATGCATCCGATCGCACCGCGATTTGGTACTCGTCGGGGGTGGCGACGCCCTATGTGGGCGGTGGAATCGGCGCGCCCGCAATGATCATGAAGGCCGCTGGCCTGAAGAACCTCGCCGCAAATGTGCACGACACGTGGACCTCGCTCAGTTGGGAATTGGTCGCCGCCGCGAACCCCGACGTGATCGTGTTGGTGGATGCCTCGTGGAACACCGCCGCGTCGAAGCAGGCGTTCCTCGAGTCGAATCCGGTGACCTCGCAGATGACCGCCGTGAAGAACAAGCGGTACCTCGTGGTCGAGTTCCCGGCCTCCGAGGCCGGAGTACGCAACGTTGCTGCGGTGGAGTCACTCGTGGCGCAATTGGCGAAGCTGCAGAAGTGACCAGTGCGCGCCGAGGCATCCGGGTTGGGGTGGTGGTTGGCGTTCTGACCCTGTTGCTCGCCGCCTCGGTCGTGGTCGCGGCGACGATCGGTCCGGCCGCGTTGGCGGCCGGCGATGTGCTTGCGTCGATCGGCGCACATCTTGGGCTCGGGCACTCACCGCTCACGGCCCTCCAGGACAGCATTGTCTGGCAGCTCCGGATGCCGCGGGTGCTCACCGCTGCCGCGGTTGGTGCTGGGCTCGCGCTCTGTGGCGCGACGATGCAGGCACTCACCCGTAACCCGCTGGCCGACCCGTATCTGCTTGGGCTGTCGAGTGGCGCGGCAGTCGGCGCGGTCCTGGTGCTCGTGCTGTCGTTGCCGCTGCTGCTCACCGGCAGCGCGTTTGCTGGGGCGCTCGGCGCCCTGGCGCTCACGCTCGGCCTCGCCCGTGCGGCCGGTGGCACCTCGCCAGTGCGCACGGTCCTTGCCGGGGTCGCGGTGACGTCACTGGCCGGTGCGGCGACCAGTTTGGTGATCTTTTGGAGCGCCACCAGCGAGAGTTACCGCGAGATTCTCAACTGGCTGCTCGGTTCAATTGCGGGCGCCTCGTGGATGTCGGTGGCCATCGCGACGGTCGCGGTGGCCGTGATCGGCCTGCTGCTGATCGGCGCGGCGCGCACGCTCGATGCGTTCACGCTCGGTGACACCGCCGCTTCGGCGCTCGGCGTTGCGGCTGGCCGCACCCGGGTATGGCTGCTCATCGCGACGGCCGTGCTCACCGGCGCCCTGGTGTCGGTGAGCGGCTCGATCGGATTCGTCGGGCTCGTGCTGCCGCATGCCGTGCGGCTGCTCGTCGGCCCGGCTCATCGTGTGCTGTTGCCGGTGGCGGCGCTCGCCGGGGCGCTGTTTCTGCTGTGGGCCGACACCGGCGCGCGCACGCTATTCGCACCTCGGGAATTGCCGGTCGGCATTCTCACCGCCCTGGTCGGTGCGCCGGTCTTTGCGCTGATTCTGCTCCGCGCACGACGGGGGTCGCTGTGAGCGGGGTGGGCGCGACCGGCCTGCATGTCACCGGCCTGTGCGTCGAACGCAGCGGATGCCTCGTACTCACTGACTGCACCTTCACCGCGCCGCGCGGTTCGGTCACCGCGATCGTCGGGCCAAATGGTGCCGGCAAGACCTCGCTCCTGCACGCCCTCGCCGGGGCGCTGCCAGCCACCGGCGCAGCCACGTTCGACGGGCATGCGCTGCTGGGTTCGGCGCGGGGCATCCGCTCGCATCGTTCCCGCACGGTTGCGCTGGTGGAGCAGAGCGGGGGCCAGCCGTCGGGGGTCACGGTGCGCGAGCTCGTCGCGCTGGGGCGGGTGCCGCATCTCGGTCGCTGGGGTGCGGCCGGGGCATCCGACGATGCTGCCGTTGACCGTGCGCTCACCGCGCTCGACCTCGCCACATTTGCCGACCACCCGATCGACCGCCTCTCGGGCGGCGAGCGCCAGCGGGCCTCGATCGCCCGGGCGCTCGCGCAGGAGCCCTCGTTGCTGTTGCTCGACGAACCGATGAACCACCTCGACATTCGTCACCAACTCGACACCGTTCGGCTGCTGCGGCAACTCGCGAATGATGGATGCGCCGTGCTCGTCACCCTGCACGACCTCACCCTCGCAGCGACGCTCGCCGACCAACTCGTGGTGCTGCACGACGGCAGCGTCGAGGCGGTTGGCGCGCCGGAGGCGGTGCTCACGCCTGCCCGCATTCACCAGGTGTGGCAGGTCGAGGGGCAGGTGCTCACCGGCCCGCATGGGCGACCGCTGGTGGTGTTCGCGCCGTAGGCGCTACCGGGCGCGAAGCCGCGGCGCGAGATCGCGTTCGAACAGCGCGAGGAACCGGCGCTGATCGTGCCCGGGCGCGTGGAACACCAGGTGGTTGAAGCCCCAGTTGACGTACTGGGCGATCTCGGCGACTACCGCATCGGGGTCGGAGCCGACGATCCAGCGGCTCGTGATCTGCTCGATCGAGAGCGCATCGGCGGCTCGCTCCAGTTCGATCGGGTCGGACACGCCCTGCTTTTGTTCGGCCGAGAGCGCGAGCGGCGCCCAGAACCGCGTGTTCTCACGCGCGATGGCGGCGTCGGTGTCGTAGGAGAGTTTGATCTCGATCATCCGATCGAGATCGGCGAGCACCCGACCACCGGCGGCGGCCCCCTCGGCCACCGCCGGCAACAGCTCGTCGACGTAGAGCGCTGCCCCCTTGCCCGAGGTGCAGATGAACCCGTCGCCCACCCGGCCCGCGTACTTCGCCACGGTCGGGCCGCCTGCGGCGATGTAGACCGGCACCGGGGCATCCGGTCGGTCATAGATCGACGCATCGTGCGTCGCGTAAAACTCGCCCTCGAAGCTCACCCGGTCGCCAGCCCAGAGCGCGCGCATAAGCCGCACCGCTTCGCGGAGCCTCGCGAATCGTTCGCGAAAGTCTGGCCAATCGGATGCCCCGGGCCCCGCCCAGCCGGTCGCAATCTCGTTGAGCGCTTCACCTGTGCCGACGCCCGCAATGATGCGGCCGGGGTAGAGCGAACCGAGGGTGGCAAACGCCTGGGCAAGCACTGCGGGGTTGTAGCGAAAGGTCGGGGTGAGCACGCTCGTGCCGATGCGGATCGTGCTGGTGCGCTCGCCAACGGCGGTCATCCAGGCGAGTGAGAACGGGGCGTGCCCGCCGGTGTGCCGCCAGGGCTGGAAGTGGTCGCTGGTGAACACCGATTCCATGCCGTGTGCCTCGGCCGCGACCGCGAGTTCGACGAGCTCACGTGGTGCGAACTGTTCGGCCGACGCCTTGTACCCGAGGGTGAGGTCCATGTTGCGATGCTGTCACACCGGCCGACACGAAGCTCGGGTTTGGGACGCGAATAGGATTACTCCGATCGTTTGATGAATTCGAAAGGCCACCATGTCGCATCCCCAGCTCCGAGTCGGCATCGTCGGCGCCGGTGGTATCACGCAGGCGCATGTGCCGGGTTGGCAGTCGATCGGTGCCGAGGTTGCGGTGTGGTCAAAGGGTGGCGCCGACCGTTTGGCTGCACAGTACGGACTTCGTGAGGCTCAATCGTTTGAGGAATTGGTGGCATCGGTCGACCTGATCGACATCTGCACCCCCACCGCGACCCACCTCGACTACGCGAACGCGGCACTCAAAGCCGGGGTCCCGGTGATTTCCGAGAAGCCGGTGTCGCTCGACCCAGACGCCGCCCGTGAAACTGGCCGGCTCGCCGCCGAACGCGGGCTTGGGCTCTACCCGGCGCATGTGGTGCGGTACTTCCCGGAGTACGTCGCTGCGAAACGAGCGATCGACGCGGGTGACATCGGCCGACCGGCGGTGATGCGATTCCAGCGCATCGGCGAGTGCCCCGCGTGGGCGCCGTGGTACGGCGACCTCAAGCAGTCCGGCGGCATCATCGTCGACCAGATGATCCACGATATCGATGCCGCGCGCTGGTTTGCTGGTGAGGTTGTCGAGGTGTACGCGACGCGCGTCGCCGATGTTGAACGGCACATCGTGACCGCCCAGGTGGTGCTCACCCACGAATCCGGCACGATCAGCTACCTGAACGGGGTGTGGGGTGCGAAGGGGCTCACGTTCCGCACCGTGTTCTCGGTCGCTGGCGACGCGGGCCTGCTCACCTTTGACTCACGTGACGCTGCATCCGTGCACCTCGACACCGGTTCCGCGGCGACCAGCGAGAGCTACCTCCCGGATCCCGGACTCGGCGAGAGTCCGTACACGCTCGAACTCATCGACTTCTTGGGAGCCATCCGCGGCGAACATGACGCGCGAGTCACCTGGGATGACGGGATTCGCGCCGCCGAAATCGCCCTGGCCGCGAATGAGTCGGTGGTGGCCGGCGCGCCGGTGCGCCTCTCGCCCGCCCTGCGTTCGACTGGAGTCGCACGATGAAGATCGGTATCTGCTCGTTCGCACATGTGCACGCGATTTACTACGCGATGGAACTCCTCAAGCGACCCGGCATCGAGATCGTCGCCACCGACCCCGATGAGCAGTGGTACGGCCCGGGTGAGGTGCGCGGCCGCGCTCTCGCCGAGCAAATGGGCGTCACCTATGTTGATTCGTACGACGAACTGTTTTCGTGGGGACCCGACGCGGTGATCGTCACCGCCGAAAACACGCAGCACCGCCGCATCACCGAACTGGCGGCCGCTGCAGGCGCACACGTCTTGTGCGAGAAGCCGCTCGCCACGACCGAGGCCGACGCGCAGGCAATGATCGCCGCGTGCGAGGCGGCCGGCGTGGTGCTGATGACCGCTTACCCGGTGCAGTTCGCGCCGGACTTCGTGAACCTGCGGAGCTTCGTACAACGCGGCGGCCTCGGCCGAGTGCTGTCGATCACTGGCACAAACAACGGCAAGATTCCGGTCGACCGCGCCTGGTTCACGAATCCTGAACTCGCCGGTGGCGGGTCGCTGGTCGACCACACCGTGCATTGCGCCGACCTCATCGACAGTTTGTTGGATGGCGCGCAGGCGGAGTCGGTGCGTGCGGTGACGAATCAGATTCTGCACGCCGACAAGCCGCAGGTCGCGGCCGAAACCGGTGGACTGGTCTCGGTCGTCTACCCCGGTAACCTCACCGCGGTCATCGACTGCTCGTGGAGCCTCCCGGATGTCGCGCCGAACTGGGGTGGGCTGACCCTCGAACTCGTGGGCACGAAGGGCGTCATGACGATCGAGCCGTTCGCGCACCACGTTGGTGGCTACACCGCCGCCGGCAAGGCGCACTTCGGGTACGGGTTCAACTGCGATGCCGCCATGATCGACGAATTCTTTGCGGCCATCAACGAGGGACGCGCTGCGCGACCCGATGGGCACGCCGGTCTGCGATCGCTGCGGGTGGTGCTCGCCGGGCAGCAATCGATCGCCGCAGGCGGCGTGCGGGTTTCGGTCTAACCGCAGGCGGCGTTCCGGTTTGGGTCTACCCGTGCTCGGCGCGCCCGGCTGCGAACCCAGCGGCGTAGGCCTCATCGGCACCGACCCGAAACAGGTCGCGCTCTGGCGCGCGTTGGATGCTCCGTGCCCCCGGCAACTCCAACGAACCGACCAGGTGGCCGAGCCCGCGCACGAGTGCGACCGGCACCGCGGCCGACTTGCCCTTGACGAGCTCGGCCGCCCCGGCGATTTCATCGGCCACGCACGGCATGGTCACGGTGAGTGGGCGGCCCGAGGCATCCGCTTGGCCCCTCAGGTCATCGAAGACCCGCACGCCGGCCGCGCCGATTGCGAGGTCGGTTTGCCCTTCGCGCCACGGTCGCCCGAGGGTGTCCGAAATGATCACGCCGACGGTTGCGCCCGACGCTGAACGGAGCCCGGTGGCGAGCACGAGCGCCGAGGCATCTGGGTCGATCGGGAGCAGCAAGACGGTGCCATCCGGGGCATTCGACTGGTCGACCCCAGCGGCCGCACCGATGATGCCCTGTCGGTTTTCGACGATCCGGGTGACCCCACCGGCATGTTCGCGCGTCGCAACCACGCGTACCGTCTCGGCGGTGATCGCCTGCTCGCGATCGGTTGCGGCGACGATACGCCCCTCGGCCTTCGAGACAACCTTCGAGGTCACGACCAGCACGTCACCATCACGAAGCGGGGCAAGATCGGATGCCGCGGACGCCGCCAAAATCACCGCGACGAGGTCGGTGCCGGGCGTGATTTCGCCGATGCCCGTGATGCCGTCGACGCTGAATCCCATGCGCCCATTGTGGCGCGCGGCCGGGCCGCACCGGCGCGCACGGCGTCGGCTCGCCCGAATACGCTGGTGCTCATGCGCATTGCCACGTGGAACGTCAACTCCATTCGCACCAGGGTCGACCGCACCGTCGAGTGGATGGTGCGAGCGGACGTTGATGTGCTGGCGATGCAGGAGATCAAGTGCAAGCCTGAGCAGTTTCCGCGTGAGGCATTCGAAGCAGCAGGTTACGAGCTGGCCGTTCATGGGCTGAACCAGTGGAACGGCGTCGCGATCGCGAGCCGTTCGCCGATTGCTGACGTCGAACTCGCGTTCCCCGGCATGCCCGGGTTCGAAAAGGGTGTTGAGGGCACGGATCTGCCACAAGAAGCACGAGCGATCGGCGCGACTATCGATGGGGTGCGCCTCTGGAGCCTCTACGTCCCAAACGGGCGAAGCCTCGATGACCCGCACTACACCTATAAGCTCGATTGGCTCGCTGCGCTGACCGCACATGTGCGGGCCGAGACATCCGGGTCGCCCGACCGATTGTTCACGATCATGGGCGACTTCAATATCGCGCCGACTGACCTCGATAACGGCAACCCGATGGTGGTCGAAGGGGTCTCAACCCACGTCTCGCCGGCGGAGCGGGCCGCGTTCGCCGCGCTGCTCGACGCTGGGCTGACCGATGTGGTGCGGCCGCGCGTGCCCGAAGGGCTGTTCACATATTGGGATTACCAGCAGCTGCGGTTCCCACGAAACGAGGGCATGCGGATCGACTTCATCCTCGGTTCGCGCGCGTTCGCTGATGCGGTGACGGATGCCTCGATCCACCGCGAAGAGCGAAAGGGCGCCGCCCCGAGCGACCATGTGCCGGTGCTCGTTGACCTCGATCTCAGCGGCGATGACGACGACCGGCCGATGTTCTGGTAGCGGCGCGCAACGTTCTGTTTTTGCGCATCGTTTCGCGCTGATTCGTTGCTTGATCTCGCAAAACATCGCCGCTTTGTTGCGTCTAGCCTGAAATTGCAGCGAATTTCACGCGACAGGAGGCTCCGATGCACGCCACGATCACGGCACCGACGGCGCCACCTGCGGTCGACGTCGAGCACGACCCAGCCTGGCTCGGCTTGAAATCCGCCGTCACTAGATTGCAGACACTGCAGGCGACCGACGGCTCGGTGCCCGAGGCATCCGACCACGCTGAAGCTGCCGCCCTCGTCACCGAAATCATCACCCACATCGCGGCTCTCGCGCCGCGGTTCCCGCACGACGCCGACTACCTCACCGCGCTGCCCCGCGACTTTGCCCGCTGGCAGGCCGACGGATTCGGCGTGCCCGACTTTCTCGACTCACTCGTCGCAATCCAGCCGCAGCAGCACCGCGTCGACGGCGTGCGGCATCTCGTCGTATTCCCGATGCTTACCCAGAATGGCTCGCGCGACCGGCACGTCGAGGCGCTCCTCGTCGAAACGATCTGGCCCGAGTTCATCGCCGACCTCGAGGCCGAAACCTGCGGCAACAAGCTCTTCGTCAGCCTGCGCCTGCTCGACTTCACGAGCGGGTACGACACGAACTCGGCGGTACTCTTCCCCGAGACGGTCGCGATGCGCGAGATCCCGCAGTTCACCTGGGGCGCGATCTTCCAAGACCGCGAAGCAGCCCGCTACCGCAGGGTCGTGCGCGAGGCATCCGCCATTACCAAGCTCGAACTACCCGCCGATGCGGCCAGCCTGCTCGATGACCAGGCCCTCGCCGAGCGCACCTTCGTGATGTGGGACCTCATTCACGACCGCACCCACATG
>DASTYN010000008.1:0-58305 GCA_035764905.1 Candidatus Lumbricidiphila sp.
CCACCAACGCCGCAGCTTCACGCGCCGACGCACCACCGATCACCGCCCGACACGCCTCCGCCCGCAATTCCCACGGATACTTCCTCGCCACAACCCACCCCAACTGTTGAAGATGTTGCGCTAGAAACCAGAGACCGCCCGGCATGTTGCGACAACATTGCGTAGTTCGCGCGGGTCGCGGGGGTCAGTTCAGGGTGACCAGCCCGTTGTCGATGAGTCGGGTGGTGCCGACGCGGGCGGCGACGATCGCGCGAGCCGGGCCGGTGGCGCCGGGCGCCACCTCACGGAACGTGTTCGGGGCAACGAGCGTGAAGTAGCCAAGTTCAACCGTCGGTTCAGCGTCAAACACGGCACGGCCGGCAGCGACGGCGGCCTCGGCCCCCTGCGACCCGGCTTCGGCGGCAGCCCGGATGGCCCGCGAGAGCGTCAGCGCAAGGTCACGCTGCTCGTCGCTGAGGTACCGATTGCGGCTCGACAGTGCGAGCCCGTCGGCGCCACGCACAGTCGGCGCCACCTCAATGCGGGTCGGGATCGAGAGGTCACGAACCATCCGCTCGATCAAAAACACCTGCTGCGCGTCTTTCTGCCCGAACACCGCAACGTCGGCCTGCGCCAGATTGAACAGCTTCGCGACGACCGTGAGCACGCCGTCGAAGTGGCCGGGGCGCGCAGCGCCCTCGAACCAGGTGCCGACTTCGCCAGCAGTCACGCGGGTTTCGAGCGGGCCATCCGGGTACATTTCGTCGACCGACGGCGCGAACACTGCATCGGCGAGACCATCGAGCGCGGCAAGGTCGGCATCGAGCGTGCGGGGGTATTTTCCGAGATCTTCACCTGCCCCGAACTGCAGTGGATTCACGAAGATCGACACCAGCGTGGCATCGGCAAGCTCGCCCGCACGGCGCACCAGCGAGAGGTGGCCGTCGTGCAGCGCCCCCATCGTCGGGACGAACCCGATCGTTTCATCGCGGGAACGCTGCTCATCGGTCCAGGCGTGAAGGTCGGCAATGGTCGTGAGCAGCGCGGGCATGAGTCGAGGCTACTCGGGGCCGGGGCCCGGGTCGTGGCGGGCGAGCGCCGCGTCAACGGCGCTGCGCACCAGCGGGCCGAGCACGGCGCCCGGGCGCCCCACGCCCAACTCTGCGAGGGTGCCGGTCGCCTGCCCGACGAGGGCGTCGGCGAACGTGCCGGCTGCTTCGACTGCATCGGCAAACGCCGCCCGGTCGGCCTCCGCGATGACGAACGGTTCTCCACCCATCTCAACCACCAGCGCCTGCGCGATCGGGAGCACCGGCGCTGGCGCCGTCACCGCAAACCACGCACCGGCGAGCCGGGCCACGTCGAGCGAGGTGCCGGTGAATCGCAGCACCGGATGAATGGCGAGCGGGATGACCCCCGCCGCACGCGCCGGATCGAGCACGCCGACACCGTGGGCGGCGGCCGTGTGCAGCACGAGTTGCCCGGGTTGCCAGGCGCCGACTGCGGCGAGGCCCGAGACGAGCTCGGCGAGTTCGTCTGCCGGAACCGCCAGGATCACAAGCTCGCTGCGGCGCACCACCTCTGGCACCTCAAGCACTGGCACACCGGGTAGGAGCGCTTCGGCCCGGTCGCGACTCTGCGCAGACACCGCCGAGAGCGCGACCACGGCGTGGCCCGCACCGCCGAGCGCGGCGCCCAGCACCGCCCCGACTTTGCCCGCACCAACAATGCCGATGCCGAGTCGTCCTGCTCGCTCAACCATTGCGCCCCCATGCTGCGGTGTGGTCGGCCGCCGCATACGCAGTGGCGTCGCGGATCACCTGTTCGAACAACTCGTCGGCCGCCCGCCGGTCAAGTGCCGGGAGCGCTGGCACCACCGGTCCCGCCACAGTGTGCACGCGGGTCGTCGCGAGCCGCAGCCCCCGACCGACGGGGCCAGTGTTCACGGCAACCGATTGCAGGCGCGCAAGTGGCACGAACACCACGCGTCGGAGGAGCAGTCCGCGGCGGAACGCCAGCACACCGTCGGCGATCGCCCACCCATTGCGACGCCAGGTGAACGGGCGCACCCATCGGGCGCGGCGGCTCGGGGTCGAGTAGGGAGCCGCCTGACGTGGCGCCGAACCGGCCGTGCGGCGCCCGGCCATCCCCAACCTGAGGAGCGCGTCGACCGACGCTCCCGGCGCGATCAGCCCAATCACGCGGCGCACATCGTCGGCATTGCCGACCGGCAACAGCCGTGAACGCTGATCGGCGCCGCTCGCCTCACCCACGTGGCCCGCAATGTTCACCCGAATCGCCCACCACCCGAACGGCCGCCAGAGCGCCCACTGATGCACCTCAATCGCGTGGATGCGGCCGGGGGGAATCGTGCGGTTCTCGGTCGACAGCAGACCGTAGCCGATGCGCACACCGTCGGGCGTGCCGGCGATGGAGTACCGCAGCGACTTCACAATGCGGGCCCACAGGTAACTCCCGATCGCAATCGTCGACGGTAGCAGCGAGACCAGCACCCACCCGGTGCGGGCGACGATACCCCACACAATCACCGCGGCGAGTACCGGGATCAAGATCACGAATCCGCCGAGCAGCGTCGACCCAATCAACCGGCCGACAGGGAGCTGCACCACCGACTCCGGCGCGGCGAGCGCGGGGTCAAGCTCTGGCGCGAGCAGCTCATCGGCTCGGCGCGCGAGCAGGTCGCTGAGCGAGGATGCCCCGGCCTGCGGTGTTGGGCCAACCGGTCCCGCGGAAACCCGCAACCGCGCTCCCGATGCCAAGACCAACAAGTCACGACGCAACTCATCGGCCGCCCGGGACGACAGATACGCCAACTCGGTATTGCCCGACTGGCCCGCGACCGACACCTGCACCTTCGCAGCCCCGAACAACCGCGGCACGAACGGGCGGGTGATGTCGATGCCCTGAACCCGGTCGAGTCGTGCGCTGCGATGCGATCGAAAGATGATGCCGCCGCGCACTTCGAGCACATCGGGCGTGACCCGAAAGGTGCGCATCCGCCACGACACCCAGAACAGCAGCACCACGACGAGCAGCACGGCAAGCACGCCGAGAGCCGCCCACAGCACGAGGTCATGTTCGACCACGTAGCTGATGGGGTCGGCCGCGAAGCGGGCACGTTCGGACGCCTTGCCGAGTTCCTCGTCGATCGTCGGCTGCAGGTCTGGTGCGAACCATCCGAGGGCGATTTCGGTGAGGCGTTCACGCATGTTGGCGATGACAAAGCCGATCACCGCGAGAAGCATGAGGCCACCGCGAAGCAGCGGACTGAGTGGATGCAGCCGGTGCCACTCGCCGTCGGCGAGTGAGTTCACAGCCCGGCCCGTCGGGTTTCGGCGAGCGCGACGAGGCGGTCGCGGAGCGCATCGGCGTCGCCGACTTCAAGGCCGGGCAACACGAACGCGGTCGCGGCGGCGGCGGTGACGAACTTCAGTTCGGCCAGACCGAGCATGCGGGCTATCGGCCCCCGCCGAATGTCAACGAGCTGCAGCCGCCCATACGGCACCGCGACCTGGCGGAAGAACATGATGCCCCGGCAGAGCACGATGTCGTCGGCACGGAGCTGGTATCGAATCGACCGCACCCGGCGCGGCAACAGCGCAAGGAGCACGACCGTGATGATGAGCGCCGTCCCCGCAGCGATCCAGCCGAACACCTGGCCCCGCAACAACGCAACGGCCGAGAAGCCGCCGATCAGCACGAGCCCGAAGATCAGGTCGCTGATGAGTTGTACCGTCAGGTACTTCGGCGAAACGCCGCGCCATTCGGCCTCGTCGTGACCAGGCTCGGCACCCACCGCGTCGGTCGGGCGAACGGCGGGGTCGATATTGGCTTCGACGGCCGGTGCAGTCGCTGACGTCACGTGCTCAGGCTCCAACTCGGTCCCCGATCTGATCGGCTTCGGGATCTTGCGGCGGCAGTGTGCACCACGACTCAGCGATCAACCCCGCGGCAAGCACGGCGCCAGCGCCGACGGTGACCGCCACCGACATCCAAATCGGCCCGGCCGCTGGCACACTTCGTGTCACAAAGAAGACGAGCGCACCTGCTCCGACGCCGACGATGACGGCCCCGGTCAGACTGCTTGCTTTCGCGAGGATCACGACCCGCGACGCCACCAACGGGTCGATCGCGCGGCGTCGTTCACCGCGCACCGCACGGCGTACCGGCCACGCTGCAACCAGCACGAGCACGGCGACCACCGCGAGCGTCAGCGCGAGCGTCCATGGCGGGGCGATCGCGCGGCTGCCGCTCGTCACCAGCCAGAGCTCGCCGAGGTAGGCGGTGATGAGCCCCGCCCCGGCCAGGCCGATCAGGTGGGTGGGTCGGGTGCGCTTCATCGTCGGGTCACCTCATCGGATGCCTCGGCCGCCAACTGCGCCACGGCGCCACGCCCAGGGATCACCGCGGTGGGGTCTACGTCGAGCCACGGCCGCAGCACGAACGCCCGCTGCCAGGCACGTGGATGCGGCACCTCAAGCACCGCGTCAGCGATGTGTTGCCCACCGAAGTCGATCAGGTCGAGGTCGATCGTGCGATCGCCCCAGTGTGTTTCGCGCACTCGCCCAAACTGTGCTTCGATGCCGGCGAGCCGTTCGAGGAGCGCGTGCGCATCGAGGGTGGTGTCGACGAGTGCGACGCCGTTCAGGTACGCGGGCGCCGAGTGATCGACGCCGGCCGGTTTGAGGGCCGCCGATTCGTAGAGCGGAGAGATTGCGACGAGTTCGATGCCGTCCGCAGCGGCAAGCGCCCGCAACGACTCGGTGATGGTGTGTTCACGGTCGCCGAGGTTCGCGCCGAACGCGATCACCGCCCGCACAAGGCCCCCGGTCGACGACGTGCTGCTCATGGTCGGCTCCGCACGATGGTGACCGAGACATCCGAAAATGGCACCTCGATCGGCGCATGCGGTTTGTGCACGGTGACCTCGACCGAACGCACCGCACGAAACCCCAAGGCCACCCCGGCGACGCGTTCGGCGACGGTTTCGATGAGGTCGACCGGGTCGCGTTCGACCGCAGCGACCACCTGGTTCGCGAGTTCGCCGTAGTGCACGGTGTCGTCAAGATCATCGGATGCCGCAGCCGCCCCCAGCGGCAAAAACGCCGTCACATCAATGACGAATTCTTGACCATCGGCGCGTTCGAAGTCAAAGACCCCATGGTTCGCGATGACGCGAAGCCCGGTGAGGGTGATGCGATCAGTGTTCGTCACGCGCACCACTCTCCCACGCCCGCCAGACGTCAAGGGCGCGCCTGGTCGCGAGCACATCGTGCACCCGTACCGCCCACACCCCCGCCTGCGCGGCCAACACACTCGTCACTGCGGTGAGCGCATCACGCTCGGTCACATCGGCGGCGTCTGGAAGCAGCGCGCCGAGAAACCGTTTGCGCGAGGCGCCGACCATCACCGGCAACCCGAGTTCAACGAGTCGCGGCAAACCGGCGAGCACCACCCAGTTCTGCGCCCCCGGCTTGGCGAACCCCAGACCGGGGTCGATGCTGATGCGATCACGGGCGACGCCCGCCGCCACCAGGTGGTCAACGCGCTGCCCAAGTTCGCGGGCGACATCGGCGACGATGTTCCCGTAGTCGTTCTGTGCGTCCATCACATCGGATGGCCCGCGCCAATGCCCGGCGATGAACCTCGCCCCCGATGCGGCGGCTGCCGCCGCCATACCCGGGTCGGCGAGGCCGCCAGAGACATCGTTGATGAACTCGGCGCCAGCGGCGACTGCGGCGGTGGCGGTCTCGGCGCGCATCGTGTCAATGCTCACGCGGAGGCCGCGTTCGGTGAGTCTGCGCACGACCGGTAACACCCGGCGGAGTTCTTCGCCGCCATCCACTCGCGTGGCACCCGGGCGCGTTGACTCACCCCCGATGTCGAGCACATCGGCGCCGTCGCGCGCCAGCGCGATGCCGTGCTCGACCGCGGCATCCGCCGCCAGCCAGTTGCCGCCGTCGCTGAACGAATCCGGGGTGACGTTCACCACCCCGAAGATGAGCGGGCGCGTCATGAGTCGCGCGCACCAATCAGGGCCATGAGTTCAGCGCGCGCCGCCGGTTCGGCGAGCCCGCCCCGGCCGACCACCGTCACCGTCGAACTCCGCCGCTGGCGCGACCCGCGGGCGGTGACGCAGCGGTGCTCGGCCTCAAGCACGACGAGCACCCCCTTCGGGGTGAGCCCGACCTCAAGGGTGTCAGCGATCTCTTCGGCGAGCCGTTCCTGCAACTGCGGTCGGCTCGCCAACGTCTCGACGACACTCGCAATCCGACCAAGGCCAACGACCCGGTCGCCCGGCAGATACGCAATGTGTGCGCTGCCCACGAACGGCAGCAGGTGGTGCTCGCAGATCGAGCGAAAGTCGATCTCCCGCACCAGCACCGCATCGGATGTCGCCAGCCCAGCCCCCGCCGACCGATCGGTAATTCCAACGTCGAGCGGCACCGCGTCGTGCAGCAACTCGGTGGCGTTGACCACCATGCCGCTGAAGAAATCGGCGTAGGCGTTCGCCACCCGCGTGGGCGTGCGACGCAGGCCCGGCCGATCCGGGTCTTCACCGATCGCCAAGAGCAGTTCACGCACCGCACGCTCAATGCGTGCGGTGTCCACCGGGCGGGGTTCGCCAGCTTCGCTGCTCATGGTGGCGCCAGGTCGGCTAGGCGGTTGCCGGGTCGACGTGCGGGTTTGGGTCGGTGCTGTGATCTCGGGTTGCGCTCGCGTCGGCCGCGGCATCCGATTCGATACCCGCGTCGACTGCCGCAGCGATCTCGGTGGCCTCACCAATCGTGATCGGCGGGATCATCGACACCGGACGGTTCGTGCTCGAAAGCCACTGCGGGCGCTCCGGCAACTTGCGAATGTCCTTGAAGATCTCCGCGATCTGGTGGTGGTCGAGCGTCTCATGCTCGATCAACTCGGCGGCGAGTTTGTCGAGAATGTCGCGGTTGTCGTTGAGCACCTGCCACGCCTCGTCATGCGCTTGCTCAATGAGCGAACGCACCTCGGCATCGACCTTCTCGGCGATCGTCTCGGAGTAGTCGCGCTGGTGACCCATGCTGCGGCCGAGGAACACCTCACCGTCGGGCTGGCCAAGCCGCACCGAGCCGATGGTCGCCGACATGCCATATTCGGTCACCATCTTGCGGGCGGTGGCGGTCGCCTTTTCGATGTCATTCGAAGCGCCAGTGGATGGGTCGTGGAAGACGATCTCTTCGGCTACCCGCCCGCCCATGGCGTAGGTGAGCTGGTCGAGCAACTCATTGCGGCTGACTGAGTACTTGTCTTCGAGCGGGAGCACCATCGTGTACCCGAGGGCACGGCCGCGGGGCAGAATCGTGATCTTCGTGACCGGGTCGGAGTAGTTCATCGCCGCGGCCGCGAGCGCGTGGCCGCCCTCGTGGTAGGCGGTGATCAGCTTCTCGCGGTCCTTCATGACCCGGGTGCGACGCTGCGGGCCCGCGATGACGCGGTCGATCGCTTCGTCGAGCGCCCGGTTATCGATGAGCTGCGCATTGGAGCGCGCGGTGAGCAGCGCCGCCTCGTTCAGCACGTTCGCGAGGTCGGCGCCGGTGAAGCCCGGCGTCTTGCGGGCGACCACGTCGAGGTCGACACCTTGTGCGAGCGGCTTGCCCTTCGCATGCACCTCGAGAATCTTGTGTCGACCCTTGAGGTCTGGGGCATCCACACCGATCTGGCGGTCAAACCGGCCGGGGCGAAGCAGCGCAGGGTCGAGGATGTCTGGGCGGTTCGTCGCCGCGATCATGATCACGTTCGCGTTCGGGTCGAAGCCGTCCATTTCGACGAGCATCTGGTTGAGCGTCTGCTCACGCTCGTCGTGCCCACCACCCATACCGGCGCCACGGTGACGACCGACGGCGTCGATCTCGTCAACGAAGATGATCGCCGGCGCGTTCTGCTTCGCCTGGTCAAACAGGTCGCGCACGCGGCTCGCGCCAACGCCGACGAACATTTCGACGAAGTCCGAACCCGAGATCGAGTAGAACGGCACGCCAGCTTCGCCAGCGACTGCGCGGGCCAACAGTGTCTTACCGGTACCCGGAGGGCCGTAGAGCAGCACACCCTTCGGGATCTTCGCGCCGACGGCCTGGAACTTCGCTGGCTCCTTCAAGAACTCCTTGATTTCGCTGAGCTCTTCGATGGCCTCATCGGAACCCGCAACGTCAGCAAACGTGACCTTCGGGCTCTCCTTGCTGACGAGTTTCGCGCGCGATTTACCGAACTGCATCACGCGGCTCCCGCCGCCATTCATGCCCGACATCATGAACCACCAGAACCCGATGAGGAGGATCACCGGAAGCAGAACACCCAGCCAGGTCACGAACCAGTTCGGCTGTGGCACCTCATCGGTGAAGCCGTCCTTCGGCTTGGCCTCGGTGACTGCCTTCACGATGTCAGCACCACGTGGGGTGACGTAGTAGAACTGCACATCGCTGCCGTACTTCGGGTCAGCCTTGGCGAGCTTCAGGTCGACCCGGTTCTCACCGTCGACGATCTTGACCTTGGCGACCTGCCCACTCTTCAAGAACTCGAGGCCTTGGTCGGTGGTCACCTCACGTGATCCGGCCGCGCTGATGAGCGTCGAGCCAATCCAGACGGCGATTACGGCCAGGACCACGTAAATGAGCGGCCCACGGAACAGCTTTTTCAGGTTCATGGTGTTCCAAGGGTAGTCCGCGATCACTGTGTGTGCGCTGGGTGTTCGCTCTGAGCGCCGCGACGCGAGGCCAAACGCGGAGGCCGCGCAGCGACGACCGCGTGGCGGTGGGCTGGCGCGGGAGCGCCGCGTGGTGCGTTACGAGTAGACGTGCGGCGCCAGCACCGCGACATCCCGAAGATTGCGGTACTTCTCGGCGTAGTCGAGGCCAAAGCCGACGACAAACTTATTTGGGATGTCAAAGCCGACGTACTTCACGTCCACCGGCACCTTCAGTGCCTCTGGTTTGCGAAGTGCCGCGCAGATTTCGACCGATGCGGCACCGCGGGCTTCGAGGTTGTTTCGCAGCCAGCTCAGGGTCAGGCCGGAGTCGATGATGTCTTCGACGATCAGCACGTGACGGCCGGTGAGGTCGGTGTCGAGGTCCTTCACGATGCGCACGACGCCGCTCGACTCGGTGCCCGCTCCGTACGACGACACGGCCATCCAGTCCATCTCGATGTGACGGTTTAGGCTGCGCGCGAAGTCGGCCATCACCATCACCGCACCCTTGAGCACGCCGATGAGCAGCAGATCGCGTCCCTCGTAGTCGGCCTCGACCTCAGTCGCAAGCGCCGCGAGCCGATCGCGCATTTGCACCTCGGTCACGAGTACGTCAGTGAGTTGGTCGCCAAGGTCGGTCGCGCGCACGTTCGCCTCCGGTTCGAAAATGGATGTGTCGAGCCTAGGACGTCTCGGGCGCGCTGTGCGCCGGGCTGCCTGCCTGAACGATGAGCCACCCCGACTCGCGCCGGGCGGTCGCGCCGGTCGGGAGGAAGATCGGGCCTTGACCCCGCCAGTCGGTAACCAGCCGGGCTACGTCGAGCGTCTGCGCGCGGCTCAGCGACACCCCGAACTCACTGAGTACGACGTGCCGGATCACCCGTTGGCGCAGCGCCGCCGGGTTGGCGGCGAGCGCCCCCACCGAGACCTTGATGCCCGCTTCGGCGGGTTCACAGATGTCTTCGATCCACTCGTCGATCTGGTCGGCGAATGCCGCCTCATCTTCTCGCAGTTGCTCGGCCGTGCGGGCGAGGGCTTCGGCGATACCTGGGCCGAGTTCCGCCTCGAGCACTGGGAGCACCCGGGTGCGTACCCGAACCCGGGTGTACTGCGAATCGGTGTTGTGCGGGTCTGCCCAGGCCGTGAGCCCTGCATCGAGGCAGGCCTGCACCGTCTCGGCCCGTCGAATGCCGAGGAACGGTCGAGCCACGCGACCGGCCAGCGGAGCCATGCCACTCAGGCTGGCCGCGCCCGACCCGCGGGCGAGGCCGAGCAGCACCGTTTCGGCCTGGTCGTCAAGGGTGTGGCCGAACAGCGTCAGGGTCGCGCCGTGTCGGGTTGCCGCGGCGTCAAGGGCGCGGTGGCGCGCGGCACGGGCGGATGCCTCGGGCCCCGAGCCATCCGTCAGGTCGACGTGCACGCGCACGATCTCGACCGGCTCGAGCCCGAGGGCGCGCGCCTGCGCAGCCGCCTGCGCAGCGATGTCGGATGACCGCGCCTGCAAACCATGGTCGACGATGACGGCGCCGGCGCGCCATCCGGCCCTCGGCGCTTCAAATGCGGTCGCAGCCGCGAGCGCCAACGAATCGGGGCCGCCCGAGAGCGCCACTAGCGCGAGGGGTTTGAGTAACTCAGCGAACGCCGGCGTGCGCTCAAGTAACGCCCGAACGGCCCGCCGGGTGTTCGCAATCGGCGGGGTGAGACGCGGCCGCCGCGGCGGCTCTTCCGGGGTGGTCTCAGTCGGCATCACGGTAAGGTTATTGCGCCGATCGCGCCTGTGGGGCGCCGGGCCGACGACGAGGAGAGTCATGGGCGAGTACACCGCCATCATCGAGATTCCGCGGGGCAGCCGCAACAAGTACGAGGTCGACCACGAGACCGGGCGAGTGTTCCTCGACCGCGTGCTCTACACCGGCTTTGTCTACCCGACCGACTACGGGTTCTTCGAGAACACCCTGGGCGACGACGGCGACCCGCTCGACGTGCTCGTGCTGCTCGAATACCCGCTGTTCCCGGGTGTTGGCGTCACGGTTCGCCCGGTTGGCGTGTTCCACATGACCGATGACGGCGGCGGCGACGCGAAGGTCATTGCGGTGCCCGCTGGCGACCCCCGCTGGAACCACATCCAAGACGTCGACTCGATTCCTGAGTACACGAAGAAGGAGATCGAGCACTTCTTCGAGCACTACAAGGACCTTGAGCCGGGCAAGTGGGTCAAGACCGAAGGTTGGGCAAACGCCGCCGAGGCCGAGGCGCTCATCGCGAAGGCGATTGCCGCGTACCCCGGTCACTAACCGGTCATAACTTCAGGATGCCTCGGGCTTGCGCCCGGGGCATCCGTCGTTTCAGGGTGACTGCCGACTAGAAGTGCACGCCCCTGGCAGCCATGAATGGCACCGGGTCGATGCGCGTGCCGTTCTGGTACACCTCGAAGTGCACATGACAACCGGTGGACTGACCTGTGGTTCCGCTGTAGGCGATGAGCTGGCCGGATTCGACCCACTGGCCGACACTGACGAGAAGTGAACTGTTGTGGGCGTACCCGGTATAGATGCCGCCTCCGTGGTTGATCTGGACGAAGTTACCAAGGCCTCCGTTCCAGCCGGCATACCGCACGGTGCCGCTTTGCGCAGCGAACACGGGCGTGCCGCAGGCAGCCGCCAGGTCGATGCCGTGGTGGTACGGGCTCGTGCAACTGCCGCCGCCACACACGACCGGGCGTGGACCGAAGCCTTCTTCAAATCGAGCATTGACCGGGCGGCGCCAGCCGTCAACGCCGGCGGCTGACGGATTGCCAGCGTTCTTGAGGGCCTCCTGGCGACGGCGCTCTTCTTCTTCTTTGCGGATTCGCTCGCCCTCTTGATAGGCGGCAGCGGTCTTCGCCTGCTGGTCTTGGAGGAATGCGAGTTGCGCCTGCAGTTCGGCTTGCTTGGCCACCGACTCGGCGAGGGCAGCCTCGGCGGCGGCGGCGGCTTGCTGAGCCGCGTCGAACGCCACTTCGGCAACGACCTTCAACTTCTCGCGTTCACCACGAGCGACCGAGGCCTGGGCCGAGAGCGATTTGGCAGTGTTCTCCTGCTCGCGGGCGTGGGAATACACATCTTGGGTGCGCCCGACCAGCATTTCCATGTTGCCAAGCTTCGCGAGGAACTGGTCGGTGTCGGCGCCGCTCCCCCCGTCGAGGAACAGCGAGAGGTTCTGATCGGAGTTTCCTGAGCGGTAGAGCTGTGCAGCAACCTCGCCAGCGGTCTTCTTCGCTTTCGCGGCATCACCGGCAGCAGCATCAGCCTGCGACTGAAGTTCATTCGCCCGGGCCACCGCGACGTCGTACTTGTCTTGTGCGACCATCATCTCGTCGAGCTTCTGCGCCGAAATCGCGCGCGTCGACTCGACGTTCTGCTGAAGCCCCGCGATCAGCGATTTGATGGTGTCGACCGCCTTCACGGCAGCATCGGTGTTCGCCTTCGCGGCCTGCAAGTCGTCCCAAGAGGGATACTCAACGGCGCTCGCGGGACCGATCGAAGCGAGCGAAACGCCGGTCACTGCCATCACTGAGGCGGCGAACAGCGCAACGATTCTGCGGACGTTCGCGCGTCGGCGAGAGCGCACCGTGGGGTGGTGTGTTGTCGTTGCCACCGTTCCACGATACGCATCAATGCTCGAATGACCACCTTTTCGTGGGCGCGTTCAGGTTTCGGCCGACGGCCCGTTTTGGATTCGGCGCCGGTACCCCGTATGCTTGACCCTCGGCGGTCGAGCCTCGGCACGAGCGCACGGCCCCATCGTTTAGAGGCCTAGGACACCGCCCTTTCACGGCGGCAGCACGGGTTCGAATCCCGTTGGGGTCACCACTCGGTGAAGCAAATAATTCAATAACAATCTGGCCCTGTAGCGCAGTTGGTTAGCGCGCCGCCCTGTCACGGCGGAGGTCGCGGGTTCAAGTCCCGTCAGGGTCGCCAAGGCGACAGGCCCGTTCGCAAGAGCGGGCCGTTTCCTTATCGGGTTCATTCGTTGTCTGTTTCATCGGATGCCCCGAGGCTCTGTAGCTCAGTTGGTAGAGCGTTCGACTGAAAATCGAAAGGTCACCGGATCGATGCCGGTCGGAGCCACTCAAACCCCCGGATTTCCGGGGGTTTTTGCTTGCTCGACCCGCGTCGTGGTCGGTAGGTGTACACGTAGGTGTACACGATGACTCATCGGCGTAAACTGCCCGCCATGCTGCAACCCGACCCGCTCCGCACCCCGAACTGCCCCACATGTTTGCACCAGCTCGAACCACGCGGAACCAGGAATGCACCCTACTGGTGGTGTGCCCAGTGCGAGGTGCCAGTGCTCGGGTGAACCGGGAGAGGTACTACCGAAGTGTTACTTCGATGTAGTACAAACGCGAGCGCAGCACGTAGTATTGAGCGTATGACTGAGGTGGGCGACCCAAACGTGATGGTCCAGGCAGTCGGTGAGACCACTGTTGCGTATCTCGGACGCACGAATTTGCGCGCTCTCGATGTGGTTCTCTATCCGGCCGAACAGCGCGCCGTGCTCTGGGTGCGGCTTCGCAATTCTTCGTTGGACTCGCAGCTGGCGGCGATCGCGTCGTTCGCGGATGTACTGGAGTGCTACGCCGACGAACTGGAACTGGACCTCCGATTCGGAGAGCCGACTGCGCCGACGTCCGTGGATGCCACATCCCGGGCAATGAGCCTCAGTCACTAGCACCCCGTGCCGATGGCCCCAAGCGCTGCCCATCAAGCAGCCTCTATCAAGACGCTTGACACAGCCAAGCGCTTGGCGCGAACGGGTGATGAATGGGCCGCTGTTTGCTATTTCTACGCCGCATATCGAGCGGTCCGCTGCGCAATGCTGAACGACCCACGTCTCAACGCTGATGCGGACGCACGAGCGGTGCACTCACGGCTGTCAGTTAGTTCTCGCCACGTCGCGCACCACAACGGCCACCCCAGCCGAGGCCCGGGAGTGAACGACATCGTGCGTTACTTGTACCCTGAGATTGCGGAGAAGTACGTGCTACTGCACACTCAGAGCAACGCAGTTCGTTACGCGGACGGCCTGGTAGATCTCACAGTCGGCCAAACGGGTGATCTAGCGGCTGAGGTTGTCACTGAACTCAAACGCCGAGCGCTGCTTTAGCAGTCAGTCGCGGGTTGGCCCGCTGTCTGCAATCCGGTGCACCTGCATGCGTGACAGGTTTGCAGCTGCGGCGATCGCGGTCTTCTGTTCCCCCGCGGTCGCGAGTTCGCGGATTAGTCGGTCTCGTTCGGCGTGCAGTTGTTCAAGCTGCTCGGCCAGTCGGCGCAGGGTGTCGAGGTTAGCCACGGCGGCGGATGGCATAGACGAGCGCGGTGATCGCGACCACGAAGGCGGCGATTGAGATCACGAGGGTGATCGGTTCCATGGTGTGCTCCTGGGTTGGGTTGGTACGATGTGAGGAGTCGGCTCCCGAGATATTTTGGTTATCTCGGGAGCCTCCTCCGTTAGCGGCGTTTTCTTGGCTTCGCCGCCTTCAGGAGGATGATCGCGGCTGCGAGGTTCACTACCGCTGTCGCGAGGTTGAGGATTTGTTCCATCTTCCCCTCCTTCCTGACTTATCAAGTGTAACACGATGTGACGCATAGTGCAACACCATGTGACACCATCGCACGCAAAAAGCCCCCGTACCAGGCGGCCCAGTAGGGCACCCAGCACGGGGGCAAAGGTTCACAGACCGAAGTCGACCCGGATTAGGGTTACCGGCCAGCGTTCGCGTCGGCTTCACGCTCGTCGGGCGTGAGCTGCGCTTCCGGTGACTTGCGTGGCACGGAACCGAGGCCGATGGTGGTGAGCCATGAGTTCACGATCGGGATCGCCATGATCTTCGAGATTGTTCCAGCGACTGCGGCCACAGCGACGGCGAACAGGTTGAGCCATGCGATCGCGGACGGCGGCAGAACCCCACCGAGCGCGACGATCAGTTGCGGCAGTGCCGCGTTGAACACGAAGAGCGCGGGGATGTAAACCGCGACGATCGTTCGGAGCACACGCTGCCCCTGGTACCAGATTTCTGGGACCTTGTTCATAGTTCCTCCATGAGTTTGATGAGTTCGGGTGGAATCGGTGGCGGTGGCGGTGCTTTGCCTTCGTAGATGTGATCGACCAGGGAGCGGTTGTACGCCCACAGCAACGTGTTGCGTGCCTCAACCCGATCAACGCGCCGTTCCAGGGTTTGGATGCGGGCATGGTCGCTGTTCTTCCGGGTGACCCGCGATGACATCCAGCCGCCGGACGCGGCAATAATGGCGACGACGATGCCCACCCAGACGGGCATTTCGATGCCGGTCATGCAGCGGGACGCAACGTCGCGAGCGTCTTCGTGTACTCGGCAGGGTCGACGTCGGCGTACTTCGCGTCAGCGGCCGCATACGAAGCCCACTCGCCAAACGAGAGTCGACGGTAAGTGCCGTGCTCGCCGTCGATGATGGCGATTTCGCCGGTGGTCTTGTTGCGCATGAATCCGAACATGGGCTTCTTCTTTCTGAGGGGTAGCGGGGTGGTCCTGGTTGCGGCTGGTGCTGGTGCGGAGGGTGCGAGGGTTTCGCTGCCCCATCGCGTTGACCAGCCCCGGTATTGCGGGAGCCGGTAGTCCGCGAATCGGATGGTGCCGACCGCGTTGCCGAAGTTTGAAACTTGACTGGATGCCATGAGCAGGGTGTGATCGTTGCCGGTGTCGATCGCGACGTGCCCGTTGCCGCCGACCCCCGCCCAGTAGTGCAACGCCCCGGCTGGTGCGGCACGCCAGTCTGAGTTCAATGGGCCGGACGCGTCACCTGCATCGAGCGCGGTATCGAACGAACGGGCGAACCCGCCAGCCCAGAACACCAACCCGGCGCACAGCCCGGCCCACGAGTTGGCGTGTACCGGCCCGACATCTTTCGTTGGGTGCTGCTTCGCCCATGCGACCGCACCTTCAACCGTGCGAGGCATCAGGGCAGGTCGGGCAGGGTCGGCGGCGTGTCTGGGGTGAGCAGCACGTCGATCGCGGCGTACAACTGCGCATCGGTCACCGCGGCAGGGTCAACACCTGGCGGCGGTGGCAGCGGTGGGAGCGCGTCGATCAATTCCTGACGGTGCGCGACTGCGTACGCATGAACGTCAGCGATGTTTTGCGTCCCTGGCTGCACGGTGTCGACGTCGACCGAGATGAGTTGCCCAAAGTGCGCCTGCACCCAGTTTTGCGCGAGCGGGACACCTTTCTGTTCTGCTGCGGCGATGAACCGGGCTTGCAGGTCTCCGTCCGCGCGAGCGGCGATGTGTTGAGCGGTTGTTGCCATGCTTGGTGCCCCTTTCAGGCGATGCGAATGACGTAGTTCTCGGTGAAGTACGGCTGCAGGTTGTTGTGTGGCTGATCGCCACCCGCGTTCTGGTTCGTCGCAGTCGTGGGTGACGTGCTCACGCTCACGTCCGTGTACGACGCGTAGGTGACACCGGCCAGCCGTCCGGCGCTCGCACCCGCACCACGCCGAGGTGGTTGACCGTCCTCGTTGGGGATGGTGTGGGAGTGCGCGTTCTGCACGTGGGTGTGGACCGGCATCTCGTTGTCGGTCAAGACGTGGGTCTTCTCACCACCGGTCTTGCCCATGGCGTTGAACTCGGTCTGCGACGAGTCGTACCCAACCCCGACGCGCCCCTTCTTGTTCGGCATGTTGAACGTGGTCGAACCGTCACCGGCACCAAACGTGGTGCCCCAGATCGCGTAGAGTTTCGCGTACGTCACACGGGAGATAGCGGCCCCGTCTGGGAACCGCCACACCTCTCCGCCCTGTGTCACCGGCAGCGAAGTCGAGAACCACGGCATGCCCCCACCGATCGGCACGGACACAACCTCGTTACCGTTGTTCTGGAACACCCGCCCGAGAACGTCGAGCATCCCGTTCTGGTGGTACTGGCCAATGCCGACACCGAGCGACCCGTTCAGGTCGACCAACACGAACGCGGTCGAAACGGTGTCGTTTGCTGCCGTGACCTTGCCTGGCACGTCCGAAACCTCAACCCGGATCTCCCACGCTGACGTCACCGCGTACGTCGAGATCAGGCTGTAGTTGTTGAACGTTCGACCGCCGGGTGTCGTGGTCGACTTCAGCGTCCACGTGGACGACCCGCGCAACCGCGAATAGACCTTGTAGGTGATCGCGTTCTTCTCGGTCGAGTTCACCAACGACGCAACCGACGCGTTCAGGTTCACCCGAATGTACGTGCCGTTGTCGTCCGGCGTGCCGGATGACAACGCCCGCACCGCGTCAAGCGTCGTGATCGTCGGTGGTGTGTACGCCAACACGGTCACGTTCACCGTCTGCGAAGCGGTACGCCCACGCGAGTCGGTAATCGTCCCAACAATCGGAACCGTGCCCGAGGCAGAAATCACCGCCGTAGTACCGGAAACCGCATTGATCGTCTGCCCGGCAACCGTGAGCTTGTACGACGTGATCGTTGACCCAGACGCACCAGCAGCGCCCGTGATCGCCAAATTCAGTGTCGACACGTTCTGCACGTACTTACCGATCGCCGTCGCGATTCCCGAGGTCGCCTCGGAGTTCGTGATCGTCGTGAACGTCGGCACCACGCTTGACGGCACGTTCAACGTCAGGGACACGTCCTTCGTGCCGATCTGCGTAGATCCGTTGTACGTAATCACCCGGATGGTGCCGACAAGCTGCGTCGCGGCAGGCACATACGGGGCGAAGGTCGCGGTCGCTGGGGTCCACGCCGTCGAAGTTCCCTGGTTCGTGCCGATTGTCGTGGTCACGCTCGTTCCCGACGCGTTCTTCGCAATGAACTGCACGGTGTGCGTGAACGACGATGACGCCCTGGGAAGGTTGATCGTCATCGCTGCGCCCATAGTCGCCGGTGACGTGAACGTCGGTGTCGTAGCGCGCGGGATCACCGCGAGCGTCATAACCCCCGAAGCCGTGCCATCACCAAGTTCACCGTTCGCGTCGTTGTCATTGAACGACCCCGACACGGACATGTTGACTTTGGAGCCATCCGCGGCATGCGTGACATTCGTCGTGCCAGCCGCCAACTGCAGCGACGTGTAGTTGCGGAAGTCGTACGCCGACAGCGACCCCGAATAGCCTTGTCCGTCGATGACGACCGACCACGAATGTCCGCCGCCGGCCCACTTGCCGGAGCCGCCACCCTTGAGGATCGTCAGGGTCCAGTTCACTGGCGAACTGTTCGACGCCACATTTGCGGTGCCCTCAGACGTCACCAACTGCAGCGTGTAGTTCTGCCCACCGGCCGGGAGTGTCGCGTTGTAGGTGCCCAAGGTTCCCCGCATTCCCGCCCCGGTGGGCAAAACAAAACGCCCCACCGGGGTGAGGCGTCATTCGGTGTTGAGTTACTTAGACCGCACGGATGCTGGTGTGCGCTCCCTGTGAAGCGAACTGGTGCGCCCCGATGATGACGGTTGTCGTCACCAGCTTCGGAACCGACATCACGTCCGCATCCCACGACGACACGATGCCGCCGTTGTAGAGGATGTCGATCTCGCCCGCAATCAACGCGAGCTCGTACTCCGTCTGCGGGGACGTCACGTAAGCGCCATCCGAACGCACCTGGAACGCGGTTTGGGTGATCGTGATCGCATCCAACGCGTCTGACGCATCCGACGCGGCACCGTTGGCGGTGTCCGCGGCAGCATCCGCCTGATCTTGCGCATCGGACACTTGCCCAGCGATGAGCGTGATCGTGTCGTTTGCGCTGAGGTCGAGGTCACCACCAATCGTTGGTGACAACTCGTTGACGGTCAGGGTGCCCGCGGCGATGTTGTTCGCGGTGATCGAATTGGCCTCAATGTCCGGGCCAGTCACACCAAGCACTGTGATCTGCGACGTCGCACCAGGCACCCGGTCGCCCATGATGCCAACCGCAACAGCCCGCATCGTGACCAGTTCACCCAACGGGCGACCCGACAACGAAACCGAACCGGTGCCCTTCAATGGGGCATCGAACACAATCCATTCACCCGAAAGGGAGTCAGCCGTGAACTCAGTCTCGACGCGTTCGAGCGATGGTGTCAACGCACCGACCAGGTTCCCGTCCCACCACGCTGACACAATGCCCAACCGGGTCGTCAACGCCAACGGGGTAGGTGCCGGCGGAATCACGTACGGTGTCGCCGCGGTGAACGTCAACACAGACGATTCGACTGATGTGCCGCCAGCAACCGACCGTGCCACGATCTTCACTGACACCGCAACGCCCGGGCGTAACTGTTCAAGGTTCAACGTGTTCGAGGCGACGGAACCGGTTTGGGTCCACTCTCCCGAGTCGAACTTCACCCAGCAGTCGTACCCGACGACGGTGATCGGGGTGTTGTCCTCTCCTTGCGTGACCGCTGCCCAGGTGATCGTGGCGTGCGCGTAAGGCACGTTCCCGTCACCCCAGTACCCAGTGTTCGATGACACCGCCAACGCGGTCGGCGCTTTTGGTGGGAACTGGTACGGCGTTCCCGCTGATGGGAGTGGTGCACCGGTACCGCCAAGCAACGACGTCGAAGATCCCGCCACCACCCGGCCGGCGATTCGTGCGAGCAGTGACCGTTGCCGAAAATCGAACGTGACACTCACATTCACGACACCATCAGTCGTGCGTTCGGTGACAACCTCCACGACCCGCCGCGACTCACGGCCCCCCGCGAGACGAGCGATGACCAGGTCACCAACCTCGAAGTCCACACCGGGCAAGAACGTCGCCCGAGCGGCCGCATACGTGACCGCATCCTCACGCTGCACGATCGCCGCGTTCGTCAAATGCGTTTGCGCCAACCGGGCAGCGGTCGCAGTGTCCTTCACACCCGACACCGACAGTGACCCTTCGAGGCGTCCAAAATCGGTCGGTGCACCAGGGTTTGCGACAACGAACGGTGCGGCTTTTTCTGGCACGACGGTGACGTGCGTGCGGAGGCTGTCAAGGTTCGACCGGCGCGGCGCACGCTGCGCACCAACCCCCAACACCACCGGCAACGCGCCGTTCGTGTGGTCATAACCGGTGCCCGGACGCACAACCCTCAACATGAGGCCTTCGGTCCACCACTCGCACAACCCTTGCGAGGCGAGCGTGTCAAGCACGCTCGCGATAGTGTCCGTCGCCCGGAACGTCAACGTAACCTTGTCGCCTGCCGGCCACGCAACCCCGATGGAGTCATCGGTGGCGGAGAAATCCCAGGTGACGCCCTGCGCGGCACCACGTGCCACGGCAGCGGTCAACAATGGCCCGAGGATCTGCCCAACCGTTGCGTTGGTGAATACCCGTTCACCGTCAACCTTCGCGTCATCCCCGACGAGCGCCGCACGCAGCAACCACGGCACGTACTCGACAGCGGTGAAGTTCACGACCTGGGTGGCGTCTGCCGTGTCGGCGTCGTCCTGGTTCGCGACCAGCCGCCCACCACGAGCCTCAACCCACCCCGCCGCGGTCTGATACTCGTACGCGACCACAAACCGGTCAGGCAGTGTGCCAGCGATCAACGGCGAAGTCGTGAACCGCAAGCTCGCCTGCGACGAAATGTCCCGCGTGTGCGTCGAAGCCAATGCGGGCAACACTTTGCCGCGCACACCAGCCGGGGTGTAGAGCCGTACCCGTGTGTCAAACAAGGTAAGCCCGCTTTCCTCGCACCTCGATGGTCGCGCCGGAACGCGCCGACGTTGACACCGTCAGACCGGCACTCCGAGTTGCAGGGTCGGTGAAATTCGGGGTGAGTTCGAACCCGCCTCGCGGTCCACCAAAATCGACCACGCCGGACACGTCCGTACCCCCCGACCAGGTGTCTGAGCCGGTGATGAACGCTTCGCCCGTGTCCGAATGGAACCGCAGATACGAACCGGTTGGGATGCTCGGAGAATACGAGAACCAAGCCCCCGACGAATCCGTAACCACCAGTCCCGTAGCCTGACCCTTCACCCGAACGATCGCGTCCTGAACGGGAGCCGACAACCCCGACATGACCGTGGTCGAGACCGCATCCGACAGGATCGAGAACGCAGCTGACGTCGACGTTGCCACGTCACGCCAAGCACCACCCGGCAACCTCAGCACCACGGACACATCCACGCTTGGGACCATCGTGGAAAGGTTCTCCGGCTCAGCCGACACCAACTCGCACGCCGCCTCAGTGGTTCCACCCGTGAGCGCGATCTTCGACGCCTGATCCGCCAAAGTCAGGAACTCACGAACTTTCGCCGCGAGCATCCGAACCTTCAACTTCAACAACACCGGTTCACGGTCAAGCCCCAACCCAGGCACGACACCGTCACGACCGGGCACGTTCAACGACGTCACCCGTCGCACCACGGCCGTGTACGGTTCGGTACCGAACTGCAAGTGCCAACCCTTGGCGTCGTTATCTAACGCCACCCCGCCGAGATCAAACATTCTGACCTGCCTCGATGTAGTCGGCGGCTTCCTGAGCTGCACGCAACGGGTCGACCGCGACCGGGTTGTAAATGTTCACCGTCGCCCCGGCACGCTGAGTGACAGCCGCACTGCCCGGCATATTCACAACCAGTGGTTGCTGCGCATACTGGGGTCGGATTCCGCCATCAGCGAAGCCCTGCACACCAAGCCGGCGACCGGTTTCCTGCCAGATGTCCAACGACCGTGCACGTTTCGCTGGTGACAGCGGAATGTACGCTTCACCACCGGTCTCAGGTTCAGCCCACACACGCCACGCACCTGCGGGTGCGATCTGCGCCACATGGCGTTCCCGCAACCCACCAGCCGCGTAATAGTCCACGACAGCACCGTTCGCGTGAGCGAACCCGGCCCCGATGACCTGCATCTGGATCTTGCGACCGTTGTTGTCTGTGATGAAGCGATCAAACGCAGCCTGCGCGTTGCCCGTGTTGAGCGAAACGTTGGTTGAGATGTCATGCGGGATCTGCACCAACTTGTCGATGTACGCCTGCGCGGCCGCACCAGTGATGCCGAAAGCTGCGAGTTTGTCAAGCAAGGCCTTGCGGCCGTCTTCAAGCGCTGCCTTCGACAGGAGTTCGTTACCGGTCTGCTTCTCGATCGCCACCGAGTTGTCAATCGCCGCCTTCGCGATCGCGTCAAGTGCGGCCTCGTTCGCACGTCCAGCAGCCGTGTGGATGTCAAGCGTCCGCCCGTTCTCCTGAACGGTCTTGTCGAACGAGTCGAGTGCTTCTTGGAACCCGCGCGCTGTCTCGCGTGCGTCGAGATTCGCGGACGTCATCCCCTTGATGGCTTCCGTGAACGCATCGACATCGTCAGCGGCCGCTTTCGAAGCATCGGCCATGCGGTCGATTTGCTCAGTGGTGTCCGCAGCCGGTGCCTGCGTGTCACCGAGAGCCTTTTTCAGAATCCCTTGCTTGTCAGCTGCATCGAGCGCTCCGCCCGACGCGTTGATCAGGACGGTGCGGTAGTCGTCCATCTCATTCAGCGCAGTCATCTGCTGCTCGGCAGTCAAGTGGTACTCGTCAGAGAGTTGCCGGAATGCTCGCTGCGCCGCTGGCAGGTTCGTTGCCGCTAGGTCGCCCAAGCCTTTTCCGTAGTCGCGCAACGCGTGCATGATGTCGGTTTGCCCGAGCGAGACCGACAGCCCATCGAGCCAGTTGTCAGACGCCTTCTTGACTTGATCGAGAGCACCGCGAACGTCGTCAACGCCGACCTTCACGTCCACCAGCCACGGCACAGCACCCTTAGACGAGATCGTGGTCAGCTTCTGCTGGGCAGAGTCTGAGGCTGCCGCCAGATGCACAAGTTCCGCACTGGTAGCCCGGGTGGACTGTGCCCACTGGTTCAGCAGATCTAGCGCTACGGTTATCCCGCCTACAACGCCCAGAGCCTTGAACGCTTTGTTGACCAGCCCAGCTGTGCGCTGCGCCAACGGCCCCATCGTGGCGAGCGCAGCATTGAACTCCGCGACTTTTGGAACGGCGACCAGGAACCCACCACCAGCCAGAAGCACCGCCGCCGCAACGGCAGCCACAGCGAGCGCAGTCTGCTGCACCGGAGTAGGCGCTGCAGCAAACGCCGACACCATGTCCGTCGCAGTCTGCGTCAAGAATCGAAGCGGCCCGTCAGCTGCTGACCCTGCCTTGATGAGAGCGGTATCGAGCGCGCCGCCGAGTTGTTCGAGGTCACCCTTGAGGTTGTCGAGCCGCTTCGCAGCAGTGTCCGCCGCATAACCTGCGTCGTTGACCTTGTTTTCCCAGTCGGCAATGCCCTGCCCGCCCTGGTTGTAAAGGACGGTTGCCGCGCGGACAGCGTCCGATCCAAAGATCGTTGCCAGCGTCGACTGCCGCTGTTCGACCGTGAGGTCCTTGAGCTTGTCGTGCAAGTTCTCAGCGAAGTTCGCCAACCCAACGAAGTTGCCCTGCGAGTCGTACGCACTGATCCCGAGATCACTCATGGCCTTCGCTGCCTGCGCCGACTGCGGGGTCAACCGTTGCAGCATCG
Source organism: Candidatus Lumbricidiphila sp. (assembly GCA_035764905.1). Classification (GTDB taxonomy): domain Bacteria; phylum Actinomycetota; class Actinomycetes; order Actinomycetales; family Microbacteriaceae; genus Agromyces. The sequence continues at coordinate 23,192 of DASTYN010000008.1, forward strand.
ACTTGAACGAAGTACCGGCATCCGAGCCGAGCAAACCGTTCGATGCGAATGCCGCCAACCCGGCCGTCGTCTCATCGAGTGTCAACCCGGTTGCGTGCGCAACCTGACCCGACTGCGAGAGCGCCATCGACAGGTCTGAGACACTACCCATCGCCTTACCCGCGCCGGCCGCGAGCAAGTCCGCGACGTGGGTCATGTCCGATCCGCGCAACCCGAACGTCTTCAACGCCACCGCGGCAATACCCGCAGCGTCCGCAACCCCAAGACCACCAGCAGAAGCGAGGCTCAACGCCCCGTCGAGACCACCGTTGAGGATGTCGGCCGTGGACACGCCAGCCTTACCGAGTTCCTCAACCGCGTTCGCAGCCTCCGTTGCTGAGAACACCGTGCGTGCGCCAGCTTCAAGGGCCGCGTCACGCAGCTTCTGCATGTTCTCGTCGGACTCGTGCGTGGCCGCAGCAACATTGGCCATTGCCTGGTCGAAGTCAGCCCACTTCTTAACGGCCGTGCCAACAGCCGCCGCGGCCACAGCGCCGACACTGAGCATCGCGCCACCAATGAGGTTGAACGCCTGCTTCTGTTCTTCGAGCTTCTGCTTGAGTTTCTCCGCCTCAGACGCGGTCTTTGAGTTCGCTTGGCGAACCTGCTCCATCCCAGCCAGGTAGTTGTTCACCTGGGCGGTCAGCGAAATCTTGACAACGCGATCGACCAATTGGCACCTCACAGAGAGTTCGCAGGTTGTAGGCTTCCGCCCATGACTGACACGCAGAAGAAGCTGGTTCGCCCGTCATGGGCATCGATGGTCGGCTACGGATGTTTCGCCGCCGGTGTCGGCGCATTCCTGACCATGTTGGGAATCATCGGAGTGCCGGCAATGCCCTTCTTGGGCCAGTTGTTCCTCAGCATTGGCGCGTTCGTAGCGCTGTTTGGCGCGGGCGAATACTTCTGGGGAATCCGCCGCTAGACCTTTTCGACGGTCCAGAACATGCCGGCCATGTCAGGGTTGTCGCCTGCCTGTTTCCGCCACTGCGCTTCCGCGGTTTTTGCGGCCTTCTCAGCCCAGTTCGTGAACGGGCCATGGGCGACGTACCGCCACCCGCCCGGGGTGTAGTCGTTCGGGTCCGCACGCGGGTCGGTTGCTTCTGACAGCAGTTCGCCGTAGTTGCCGGTGTCTGCTTCGAGCGCGACCGCAGCCAACGCCAAATCCACGTCCTGCACCGGCCACGCCGAGAGTTGTGAATGTGGGATGCCGAGGCGGAGCGCTAACCGCACCTCCGCTTTCAGTCGCGGGGAGCGGTGAAGCCTTTTTTTAGTTCAGCGACCCGCTGCGACGGCCCCCACACGTTCAGGGAGAAGATCGCGTCGTTGATCAGCGACAGTTCGTACCCCGAGAGTCGCTTGAACAGCACCCGCCAGTCAGCCTCAGGAATCTCAGCGACCGTGTCGCCTTCAACGAGCACCCCTGAGAGTGGGGCGGCGAGCGCCAGCACGGCGTTCACGTTGAACCCGTACACCTTGTCCATGTCCACATCGAGACGGGCCGGGCAACGTGAAGTCAGTTCCGACCACATGTCGCCGTCCATGCGGGTGAACCGCAACGTGATCAACGCTTCACGGGCCTCTTCAAGTACCGCGTCGAGCGCTTCCTGCGCCGTCTTGATCTCAGCAGTGGCAGACAGTCGCGGGTCGGCCGTGTAGGCGTCCTGCGCGGCCTGCAGTGCGTCCTGCAGTTCTTCAACCCGGGCCGCGAGTGCAGCATCCAAGGTGACTTGCACATCAACGGTCGGGCGTGCCACTTCTGCAGACGCAGCGAGTCGTTCACTGAACGTGGTCACAGAACTCCCCCTTCAAAACGACGCGACGATAGTTGGGACGCACGATGTTGTAATTGCCCAGTCCGAACGGTTCGAGCATCGTGTTGAACTCTTCGCCGTGTTCGATCATCCACTTGTCGATCGCGTCCTGCACTGCGGGCTCGACGGGAACCGAGAACACCCCACCAGCGGGGTTCGGTTGCGCTACAGCCGCCTCACGTACTTGCGGCCGAGCGGCATGCTTCTTCTTAGGCACGTGTTTCCTTCCACCGGTCCACCGGAATGTTGAACCGGGGCGGGCGCCGGTGGGTCACCCGCCCCGGAGTTAGTTAGACGACAGCAACCTCAGCGCCGACGATGCCCGTGATGGACACCTTCTGCGTGTAGGTGAACTTGCCGTTCCCATCAACCGGGCCCGGGATCTGCTTGCCCAGGGTCACCGGGATGACACGCACCTTCTGCGCCGCGGCCACCAGAGTCGAGTTCGGGGTGTTGCGCCGCTCAACGAAGAACCCAGACAGGCCCTCCGTGAGCACCACAGCAGCCGAACCCGCAGTCGAAGAATCGACGTACTTCAGCACCAGCGAAGCCGTCGACTTCCCAAGCGACTCCAACGACTGCGTCAGCGTCAGCCGGTCATCGGTCTTCATCTCCTGATCACCGGTCAACGCCCACCCATCCGGGGTGAAGCTGTACGTGACACGCTTCGCAGCGGTCGCACCGATCTCAGTCGCGGTAGGTGAGTTCACGTTCGCAATGGTGGGAACCCACCAGATCGTCAGGTTGCCCGACTGGTCAACAGCGGGCGGCCCAGAGGTTTCGGCCACATCAGCCATAACCATCTCCTTCGTTTCTTCCCACCGGTACGGATTTCCGGGCAGCCCGGAATCACCGCCACGGCGTGACGGCGAAGAACAATGCGCGGGTTAGGCGCGGTCAGATGGGACGATCCAGTCGTCCTCGATGAAATACAGCGGCGGCAACAGCGACGTGTCCCGCTTCACTGGGGCGTTTGAAGGGTCCAAGTAGATCGGTTGGCAGACCCGGCCGGCGACCTCAAGTCGCACGCCTGTGAGTCGCGCAGCAACCGCGTCACGCACCCGACGTGCAGCGAACGGATCAACACCGACACTGCGGGTCACGAACCGGTAATTTCCCGGCGACGACACCTGCTGAGATGCCGTCACACGCCCTTCATCAAGGCTGTCCGGGCCGGTGTCGAACACGATCACATACGACCCGTGAACAACCTGCCCGTCAGCGGTGAGTGGCGCATCACTGTCATGCACGTCAGGCGCAATCCCAGCCTGCAACCAAGCCATGAACGCCTCAACGTGTGCAGCCCTCACAGTGCACCTCCGAGCGCGTCATCGAACGCTTTCAACACACCGTTCACAAGATCGGATTCGATGACCTTCTCAGCCTCGACATAGTTGCGTTGCGGGTGTGAACGCACACCACCAGGCGCGTCCTCGATGATGCCGAGCGCGCCCTGGTTGCGGGAAAGATTCGGCCCCAACTCGGTGCTGATCGCGCCCGCGGTGACCTGAACTTTGTCGTAGTCGATCGAGAACGGGTACGCCCGCAACCGACGACCACCCTTCGCCGCGGCCTGCCACGCACGCTTGCCCTTGAGCGCCGAAATACCAACGGCAGTCTTCAGGTTCTTCACCAGCGCTGCATCGCCCGCTTCGAGCGCAGCCGAGAACCGGCGCAGCTCAGAAAAGTCGAAGTCGGCACTCACTGGGTGTCCTCAATTTGGAACCTGCGCGCCGTCACATCCGACTGCGACCGGGTCGCTCCAACACGGAACTTCGCACCAACCAACGCCGCATCTGACTCAGATGCCGTGATTGTCACCAAGTGGCCCTTGCGGACCTCACCTGACGTTGCGACCGGCAGCGAAAAGGTGCCCTCGTGCAGAGTTGCCACTTGCCCGGCCTGTTCGACGGTGTTCGCGGCAGCCTGCCCGTACCGGACCCGGCACTTGCCCGAATACACGACCGTTTCGATGTAGTCGTAGTCGAGCGTGAGATCGTTCCACACGGGCGTGATCACATCGGTGATCGTGCACGTCTCACGCATCATCGACTCAGCCTCAGCACGCAACGCTGGGAGTGCCGCAGCAATGTCAGCACCGAGCGTCACCAGTCGTCACCGCCCTCGAAGATTGGCGACCCAGCAATGTCGACACCGCACGAGCAGTACGACGCGCCAAGCATGCTCGAACACCATGGAATGTGGATCGACCCGGCGTTGGCCATATCAATGGAGAACGCACCCTTCGGGTCGGTCAACCCGAGCAACGTCCACCACTCGTCACGGATCGTGACCCGACCATTGCCGGAACGGTACGACTTTGACGTGGAACCGTCATCAACCGCGACGGTGACCTGTGTCGCGTCGTCGGGTTTCTTGATGTGCGCCACGACCGCTTCACGCACGACGTAGTCAAGCTTCGCCTGATCGGGGATGTCAGCATTCAACGCAGCCCGGCGCACGTCGATCAGCATTTCGGCGTCACTGATCCACAGATTCCATTGCTGCTCAGTGATCGACCCGGGTTCGGGGGCGGTCTGCCCAAGAGCAACCGCAATATTCGCGGGAGTCACAGCCATGACCGCCCCCTTCCCATTAGTTATTCAGTTGGTTCGGTTTCAGTGGACTCAGCGTCCACCTCGACAGCCGTCGCCTCAGCCTTCGGCTTGCGACCCCCACGCGTGGGCTTGCCGTCAACCGGCACCCACACGGAATCGAGCCGCTCAGCGGTCTCGTCAGAGACCGACACCTCAACGCCGCTGACGGCGTTCTTGAAGCGCGGCATTAGCCGGCGACCTTGTCCACGATCAACGCGAACGCGTTCAGGTCAGCGACGCCCCAGCCGTACACAACCTCGGCACGGAACGCGACCTGGTTGTTGCGCTTGAGGTCACCGCCACCGTCCGGGTCGCCGTACTTGATCAGCTCAAGGCCGATCTCACGCTGGATGCCCCAACGGAGCGCGCCGAAGTCACCGACAATGCCGAGGATCTTCGAGTCGACGGCTGCGACACCGAGCGCACCCACAGTCTTCGACACCGACGCGCGGTGCGCGTCAAGCTCCGACACCTGAGTGGCCAGCTTGAAGTTGGGGTACAGGCGCTGCTCGCTGTTGGTGCCGCGCAGGGCCGAGAACTTCGCGGCAAGCGCCGGGTCAAGAGCCACATCCGATGGGATGTACGACCCCGCGAGTACGAGCGCGTCAGCCGCGTCGAGGTTCGCGTACGGCTTGTCGGTGTTGACCCGCTCGACCTGGTTCGTCGCCGCGGCGAGCTTCTGGGTCATCGCACCCACAGCGGCACCGCCGGTCGGGTTGATGCCATGAATCACGCCATAGTCAAGCGCACGTGACAGCGCAGGCTGGATCTGCGTCAGGATGTCCTGCACATACTGAACCTGCGAGTCCTCGTCAGCCCACAGAACTTCTTCGTTCATACGAATGGTCTTGTGGAACTTGAACGGCGCAACGGTCTGCGCGGCCGGCGTGACCGTCGAAGCACCCTTCTGGGCACCTTCACCGACGTACTCGGCTTCACCGATGCTGAACGTCATCGTGGAACCGCTGCCGAACTTCATCGGGATAGCACCCGACAGTGCCGCGACGACCGAGCCGCCCTGGACCTTGCCGAGCCACGGGTCGATGATCTGGTTGGGGAGGCTAAGCGACCCCGAGGTGAGTGCAGTCATTGACTGCTCCTTTCGTTAGTCGGCGGACTCGAACAACGACTTCGTGAACTCACGAATGTCGCTGGTCTTGCCGCCAGTAGTTGATGTCTTGCCCTCATTTGGGGCGACGTTGCCTTGCTTCTTCCGGTCGACCACACGCTGCGCGAGCCGTTCGGCTTGCGCGGTCAAGGTGGTCTCGTCGGTTCCCGTGAGGAACAGTTCTGCGTCGGATGGAGAGCCGTTCTTGCCTGGCTCGGTCGAGATCTGGAACCGTGCCGCGATCCGGGCGCGCAACGCGTCCGTCCGTGTTGCGGCCAGATCCTTCTCAAGCGCCAAGATGCGGTCTTCCGCCGTGGTGGCGGCACCGGCCTTCGCTTTCAGGTCGTCGTAATCACCGAACTTGTTCTTCGCCTGCTGCGCCAACCTGTCGCGAACGATCTGGTCAAGCTCCGCCTGCGTGAACGTCTTCGCCTGCTGTTCGCCGTTATCCGAGCCTTCGGCTGCGCCTTCCGCGCCTGCCGCCTCGGTTCCGGTGTTTGTACTCACTGGGTATCCCCGTTTCCGTCCCGGTAGGACATAGACCGGCTGAACGTGGCCGTCACGCTGCCCCCAATGGGGAAGATCAATGGGTGTGCGACTCGTCGCCGTAGTGGTCGCGTAAGTACTGCCGCAACAACGCTTGCTGCGCGGGACTCCGACGTCGCTGTGACGCGACGTACTGCATCACCGACGCCTCCGGGCCGTGAACCCCGCCCCTAAACACAGGCGCTGCGGAACAGTTGCAGTGCTCATGCGCCGCGAAACGTGCAGTGTTTTTCCCGTAGACCACGTCCCGGTCGGCCAACATGCGGCAGAACGCGCACCCACCGGACGACACCCGCCGCCAACCGATCGCTTCGCTATCGCGCTGCCGGTTGACCGTGATCGTGTCTCGGTAGGGTCGCGCCACCTCAAGTTGCACAACCTCAGCGAGCCGCTTCTCAGGGTCAGAGTCGGATGGAACGAACAACGGTTCAGCAGCCCACGCCACAGCCCGACGAATCTTCTCTGTCCGGTCTGTGACGATCGGTTCCGCAGTGAACCTGCCCCGAGCGTTCGCTAATGCGCGTTCGTCGTCGTAGAAATCAGCAGCCAACGCTGACGAACCGGCCGTGTAGTACCCGACGATCTCGGGCACAGCATCAAGCAACGCCAGACGCCGCCCCACCGGGTCACCGTGAACGCCACGGTAGAGCTTCACCGCAGTCTCGACCGCGGCCGAAGTGACGAGCCTCAGCGCCGCATTCGACTCAACCGCCGTTGGCATTGCCAGCACCCGCAGGTGTCAAAGCCGCAATGACCGCACGCCCCGCAGCGCGACGCTTCTCGGCCATTGCCCGTTGAATCTGCAACGCATCCAGCCCGAGCAATTCCAGCCCGACCTCGGTGTCAGCAAGCCAAGGCACAACCGAGAGTTGCTTCGCGCCAGCATCAGCAGCCGCCGCACGTGACACGTACAACGGTGAACGCCACTTCGGTTGGATCGAACCCCAATCTTGCGGGATCTCCGATAAGCCGTTCTGGATCGCCAACGCCCGTGTCACGGTCCGACGAATCGGCACCGACCATTCACGAGTCGCACCCTCAGCCGCCGCGATCAGGTTTTCCCGTCCGGCCTCATACGCACCCTCAGATGTCGGGTTCGCCATGTCAGTCAACGCAAAATCCGAATCCGGCAAATCAGTCTCACGCGCCATCAGCTTCGCCAACGCGTTCAACTGCGACAAGTGAGGTTGCGGCGATTCCGCAGAGAACTGCTTCGCATCAGCTCGCGGGTTCGCGGCATCCTCATCGTCCGGGATGCCGAACGCACGCCCCATCGCAACCTGCCACGACGCTTTCTGGGAGCCGTCAGCGTTTTTGAAGATCGACTCGTCCGCACCCAGCAAGATCATCTTCGGGATCGCGTAGATGTCCATGTGCGCCTCAAGCCGAACCAACGCACGCAACGCCGCATCCTGATGCGACATCACCGGACGAGTAATCCGAGACCGACCCATCCGCCGTGACGAACGCGGCGAATACGCCAACGGGTCAGCCGGCACACCCCACGGATGCTCCGACCTGTCGACCTGCCACTTGCCGTCCTTCTCCGCGTTGATTGTCAACCCGTCGAGGTACAACACAAACCCGGTGATCGCGTCATCCTTGCGGGACGTCACCGACAAAAGGTTGTCCAACGCACGCCGACGCGGATTCCACACACCAGTAGCCGAGAGCGCATCCTTCGCATGCACCAACGCACGCGGCTCCCCCGCCTCACCCTGCGTGGTGATCAGGTACGACACCCCATGCAGCAACGAATCTGTCTCCGCTTGCGCGATCTCCGCCAGCAGAAAGTTCGACTCTTCAAGCTCGCTCATACCTAGCGACTCAATGTCGCCGCCGGTCCACACCATCTGCTCCAGGTTGCAACGGCGAGCCAACCCGTCGACCGCTTTCGCTGACCACCCCAACGCCAAACCGAGCTTTGCGTACTGAGGTGGAATGACCGTCCCCACCTGCTTCGCCGCACGCCGGCCGTCATAGTACGACGACCGCAACCGGTTGCGACGTGATTTCTTGTTCAACTGCTCAATCAGCAGATTCAGGGTCACGAGTTCGTCATCGGACATCCCAGGAACACGCAGCGCTTCACTCACAGGATTACCGCCGTCCTAGAAGATGCACGCCTCGTTGGGCGCTGCACGTTGTCGTTCTGAGCGCCCCACAGCGCAAGAGTCACCGCCACCAACGGTTTGATATTCGAAGTCGGGTCCTTGCGATTCCACGCCCACGCACCCTGTAGCACGCGCTTTGTCGCCACCGACAACGCCACATTCACCTGCGGCTGATCGGTGTGAACCACCGTCCCGTCGTGGATGCCGTCGTACAACTTCGCGCACGCGATCGCCATGTCCCGGCCCTCGGCACCGGCAAGAGTCACCTCAATGTCAGTGCCGATCAGGTAGTTACGCCCGCGCCGCTTCTCGACCAGACCCGACAACTCATCGACCACAACCGCATGCAACCGGTTCTTCTCCGCACGAGCCTTCACCCACGGAATCGCCCAATCCACACCATTGCGCTCTTCATCAAGCTCGACATGCCACTTACCGTCAGCACGACGACCGGAGAACCCGACAGCAGCACCGGAACGACCAGGCGGAACCTCAATCGACAACGTCAACCGCTCAACGGCCATCGACGCAGCATCACCGCGCGATTTCCACGTCAATTCATCGATGACCTGCTTTGACCCGACCGCATCCCAGATCCCGAGCGCTTCACGCTTGTACGAGTCGTCATCGGTTAGGTTCTCGCGCATGCGCTCCACCGACTCGGGTGGGGTCCGATGCGGGTACGACGGATTCGCCTTCGCGATCTGCTCAGCATCGTCCGGATCAGCGTCAGGATCAGCCGACAATTCGACGTACACCATGTTCTTCGACAGGCGCACACCATTCGGCTGCAACGGACACTCAATCGCCTTCGCCCGACGATTCGTGAACTCTTCACCCGGATCAGACGGCCGCGGCGGCGTGCCCATGAAAAACACCAACGCGCCAGCCGGATGCTGAGAAGCGTTCGTCGCCGGGATCATATCCTCAAGCGCCTTCTCACCCAGGATCTGCGCCTCGTCAAACACCTCAATGTCGACCTGATCGAAACCGCGCCCAAAGCCCTGCTCACGGGCACCGAACATGATCACGGACCCGTTCTGGAACGCGATCTCCTGCTCACCATTCGCAGAACGAATCGCACGAACATGCGGCCAAATCTTCTTCCGCCGAACCATGCCCTGCAACGACCCGAACGTCTTCGACGCTGTACGAGTCCGATGCGCAGTCCACAACACCGTCATGCCCGGGAACAACACACACAAGGCGATGACGATCATGCCAACAAGGAACGTCTTACCCACCTGACGTGGGATAGACAACACCACGCCACCAACCGTGGCGGCGTACTTGCCGTCCTTACGCTTCCCCAACGCGATCGAGCCGATACCGTGCTGCCACGAATCGAACTCGACACCCATCTCCGCGCACTGAGCAACAACACGAGGCCAAGCAGTCGTCACAATCCCCCGCGGAATCACAACATGCCGTGCAACCTCAGATAGCCGCGGCGTCGAAAGCGCCATCGGAGACTTCGGCATGCTGACCGGCCTCCTTCAGATCCCGCGCATCAATCGCCTCGATCTCACGCTGCGTCTCCATCAACCGCTTCGTAAGAGCCGCCAAATCACGCGGCGCAGTGTTCGGGTTCTCAACCGCCTGCGCAATCCGATCCCGAGTCGCAACCAACAACTCACGAGTCGTCCCAAACGACGCCGCATCCGTCACCGACTTCGGCACCGCACGCTCACCCGGCTCAACCACACGCAACTTGCCAGCAGCCATCAACGGCCCCCAATCAAGTGGAAAAAACGTAGGGAGAGACGACGCCTATCACCGGAGGTGCTTTGGGGGTGGTGTTGGGCTGCCCTCCCCCTGGGGGTTTCAGCCGAGTGATCCGCTTCTTCGCACGATGGGTGCAACGAGTCGCGCGCGTTTCTTGTTATTGCAGTCTTTGTGTGCTGCGCGGACGTTGGTTAGCACGTCTGCTCCGCCTTTGGCGAGTGGTACCACGTGGTCGATGACGAATGAGCGTGGCTCGGTGGCGGGCAACGTGTAGTCGATGGGTTCTCCGCAGATGTGGCATGCCGCGTTGGTTTTGCGGATGGCTACGCGGTACCGGTCGCGGCGTGAGCTGCTGCGCTTGACCGGCATCGGTGCTCCCTGTGTTGGTGCTGGGTTGGTGGCCGCTGGCTGCGTTCTCCGTTAGGCAGCACCATCGCTGCGCCAACCCCTCGCCCTTGAACAGCCGACCGGGACGTCCACCGGGGCATGTGGTGCGAGTGCGTTTGAGACCCACGTCAGCGCAGGATTCGAACCTGCAAGTTAGTGCCAAGGACCGCGGTCCTTGTGGCGCTGCCTTCTGAGGGGCAGCCCGTTTGCCTTTCCGGCAGCCGACGTGGGTGGTCTTTGATGTTAGTCGCGGCCTGTGTCTGTGCGGCATCGGTCTTCGCAGGCGAACATGGCGGTGGGGCTGTTGTATTCGCTGGTGCAGTACTCGCACTGGTACGTGTCAGCCATTACGCCTCCGTGTGGAATCCGGTGCAGGCTTGCACGATTGGTGTGCTTGCGGCGTGGCCGTCGTACTCGAAGTACCTGGGCTGGGTGAGTTCTGCTTGCGCGTGTGAACCGTTGCGTTCTGGCTCTGGCCCGGCATGGTGGTGTGTGGTGCGCCAGGTGAGTACGTCGCGTCTGCGTCCGTAGATCGCCGCGCCGCAGCCGCACCACTCACGCATCACAGACTCCTGGGAAGTGGCGAACCGCCAAGGTGTCGATCCTTGCGTCCCGGTTTTGGAGACCGGGAGCCGAGCCGTCGGGCGGAACATGAGTGAAGCCCCGGACCAAGTGGTTGGTCTCCGGGGCTTCCTCGGTGGAGTGTGTTTTTTCGACACCTCTCCTAAGCACTTGCCACTATACCGGTATGGGGTACGGGTATGTCTAGTCGGGTGTGGGTGTGTCGAGCTGCTCCTTTGGTTCCCAGATCAGGGTCAACACCCCGAACTTCCAGCCCTTCGACAATTCCTCAGCGGTGTAAGTCGTAGACCCGTCACGGTCTGCATGGTCAGCCCACCCAGCAGGCCACAACTCGTACACGATGGGCCGCTCCGAAAGTGAATCAGCCAGCACGAGTGTTCCGGGTTTCGCCGATTGGAGGTCAGCTAGGGTCAATGCCCGCGGTGGTTGCTCAGACTGCCACTTCGCGCCCTCGAAGAACGCACCGCGTCGATCATTCGGCAGTGGCCCGAACCGTTGTCGTCGGTGTGCTTCGGTTTGAGCGGCGTCCCAGTCGAACGCGGGGTCGAACGCGCTCATGCGCTTGCCTCCCAAATGAACGTCTTGCCAAGTGGTTCGCTGCCGAACGTGTACGCGCCAGAACGCGCAGTCCAAGGTGATTCCGGCTCACCCTCTGGTTTGGTGATCGTCAGGCTCCACGCGACGGTGGTGGTGTTCGCTTTCAGGTCTTGCGACACTGGCTGCATCGTGAGTTGCAGGTTGTAGCGCGGCTTGACCTTCTTGGCGTACCGACGTGACCGGATGTGCAGCACCAGTACCCAGGCGATGATCGCCAGGTTGATGGACGTGACGGCAACGTTGATCCAGGTTTGAACGCTCATTCGGTCACCTCTGGCCATACCATCGTTTCCAGGATTGTGATCTGGTACATCCGCTGGAACTGGATGTACCAGATCAGTGTGTCAAGCCGCTGAATCGCCACCTCTAGCAGCCCGTCGATCGCCTCGGTGATTTCACGCTCGCTGCTCATTCGGTCACCTCTGGTACGTATCGCACGAACGGCCCCCACTCAGGTTTCGGGGGTTCAGACGTGCTCCATTCACCGCGCGACCAGGTGCCATCCTCATCCAGATGCCACGGGCACCCCTCGATGGTGTCGAAGTAGAACCCTTCCGCCTCGGGAATGGTGTGGCCCACTCGATCGGGGTGGTTGTCCCGGTCGTGATACTTGGCGGTCAGGCGTGCCTCATCTTCCGAGTCGCAGATGGTTGAGAAGTCGCAGTCATCGCACCAGGCGACATACGAATACGGGGCAAACTCGGCGCTCACTCGGCACCACCCGCCCAGTCGGTGCCTGCCGTGACCGTGCCCGGCTCAAGTTCGGTCAACCCGGCATCCTTCACGTTGATGCGCATGTTCAGAATCTTGTTCCGGCTCGCTTCCAACACGACCACCGGCCCGCCAGGATGAACGCCAGCCGCCATGAGCGCGGCATGTACGGCGTGAGCCGCAGCCTTCCCGCGCGACATCTTGGCGCTCTTGTTCAGGTAGATGCGGATCGTCACTCGGCACCACCTGCCCGGATCGCGGCAGCAGCCTCGTCAACGCCGAAATAGAACTCAGAGTCCTGCGCCTCCCACGCCAACAAACGCTCGACAATCGCCGCGTCCTTGGCGCGCTGATCTGCCCGGATCGCGGCAGCGATGCGCTCTATTTCCACGGTTGCCTTCTCCCACTCTTCGGCACGGATCGCATCTTCATGGCGGGCCAGCGGCACCATGTCGGCCCCGCGCGTGTGAAACGCACACACCGGGTATGGGTGCCCGTCCCGCATGTCGTACCGCATCGCCACCGCAACCTTGTCGCACGGCTCCAGTTGCCCCTTGCGGCTCACTTCCTCATGGCACTCGGTGCTCATTGCTCGGCTCCTTCCTGTGTTGGGGTGAACGTGGTAACCGGCTCGCCCGAAGGGTGCCATCTGTTGCCGCAACCGGCACAGCCGAACCCGATCAAGTCACCCCGGAAGTCGGTTTGATGGCTGATCCCGATCCCACAACACGGCGTCACCAACGGCAACAACGTCGGCACCGGCTGACCGGCACACCGGACAACCTCTGCCAGGGGAACCCAGTTAGATTCTGAGTGACACGCGCAGCAGTCCCCGTACTTGGCTTCGTGGTTGCACGCCCAGCCTTTCGGGTCTTGCACCGTACAACGCTTAGTCATTGGTTGGCTCCCCATCGTGCCAAGAATGCTTGGGCGCGTTCGTCGTGGTCGGCATGCTCCGTCGCCCACTCCTCATACTGCTCGGCTCCGATACCCTCGTCCACATAACTGCACCAGTTGAATACCGCACCACTCAATGCAACGCACTCACGGCATTGCACCCAGTCATAAACACGACCGTCATAGACGTACGTGTCCCGGCTGTACGTGTCACCAACGGCGACCGCCACGCTGGCGCAGGTGCGGCAGCGATGTGCCTTCCGCGCCTTCACCATTTTGGATCGCAGGAGTTCGACGCTCATTTCTCAGCCACACCCTCAGCGGCAACCCAGCCATTACGTATCAACGCCTCGGCAATATCGCTCGGCCATTCGCCGTCTGTCTTGATGCCCCGGAGTTCCAACTCGGCATCAAGCCACGTCGCCAGGTTGTCACGGAGGTCAAACACTGATTCCGCGTTCACTTCGCGCTCCCCTCGGCAGGCACCAAGCCGAGAATGCGCCGAGCCTGAACGATACGGGCGCGGTCGTCGGCATTCGCTGCCCCCGACTTCACGGCCTCGTCCAGCACCTCCCGCAACACGTCCAGTTCCTCGTCAGAGAACCGGGGCGCATCCTCGGGGACAAGGCGCACCAGGCCGCCACGGGTTTCGTGAACCTTGCGAACCAGCGAAGGTGCGGCGTACTCCCACTCCCCGGTCACGTCCGAGTCCCACCCGGATTCGCCGCGACTGAAAATGTTGGGTGAGTGTGATTCCGCCAGGTCACCCCGTGCCACGTACAGCCCCGGCGCGGTCGGCAGCGGCTCCGTGGCGCGCTCCTTGATCGTGAGGGTGTAGCCGTCAGCGATCAGGTCGTTTACCGACTTGCTCAAGCCCGTGCCGCTCTCCACTTCGAGGTAGAGCGTGGTGGGTGAGTTTGCCAGGTAGACGCGCCCGAAGTAGCCGCCTTCGCCCTTCCGCAGTTCTACGAGATCACCGACGCGCGGGGTGTCGTTGTTGGGGGTGGTGGTCATTGGTTCTTCCTGTCGCAGATGTTGTTGCAGTTGGCACAGCGGATCACGCCTTCGATTCGCGGGTGCGGCTCCGTGTCATTCCACGAACAGGTAGGGCAGTACCGTTGCTCGGTCACAGTTCCACGCCTTCGTTCAGCACCTTGCCGCCGTTGGCGAGCACGTTGGCTATTTCGGAGTCATCGGCCTCAATAGGCTCGCCCCCGTCAATGACGGCAAACCAGCGGCCACGTGAGAGTTGCGACCAGAGTGTTCCGGTTACGGTGTTTTGCACAGTTGCCAGGTTTCCCGTCGGCACCTTCACCGGTTCCGGCTCCACGATGCGTGCCTCAATGGCCGCTTTGCCTGAGTCGCCGACCGCATCGATTACTCGCCAGAACGCATCCGCGATCAACTCGACCTGACCGCGCAGGTACTCAGCGTTGGTGGGCGTTTCGCCGCCGGTGACGCCGTTCAGGTGGCGAGCGGCGGCGATAGCGGATTCGAGTATGTCTTGCTCGGTGACTGGGTTGGACAGATCGGCAGGCTTGCCGGGGGTGATGGTGTAGCCGTCGGCTTCGAGGCTGAGGATGGTGTAGCGCGGATACGCGGGCAGGCCTAGAACGAGATGCCTGCCGCTCGCGCTTTGGATTAGCGGCCCGCTCACGGTGTAGCCGTCCGGATGGGCGGCGGTGATGAAGTCGCCTTCGTTGTAGGTGGTCATTTGGCGCTCGCTTTCAGTTTTTGTGCTGGCTTTGATTCGACTGGTGGCGTGACTGGTTCGTGGCAGATGCACCCGCAGTCCACTGCGGCATTCGCTTCGTGATCCCACGACTGCCCGTCGCATGCGTGGTGTTTCCCGGCCATGCAATCCGGGGAAAGATGCGTCATCATTTGGTGCTCCCTTCGAGCAGTCGTTTTTCGTTCAGTTCTTCACCGAGCTCTTCCACAGCGGCACGGCCCCGCCACACCAACCCGCACACCCGACACCGGGCGACCTCCCCGTGCGGGTGCTGGGACTCGTCCACCCAGTACCTGAGTTCGATCGGCCACCGATCACCACCTGTGATCTGGTCACCCCACCCCGTCGTCCCACACGCTGGGCACGGGTGCTCGATCGTGACCCGCTCCGGTGGTTGCAGGTGGTCACGAATCAACCCCACCCAGCCGGCGAGCTGCTTCCGGTAGAACACCTCCGTGTCCCCGGCGAGTACCGCCTTCGTGTGGTCGTGCCAGGCCCGGAGGTCAGCGATCGCGTCACGGGTCGCGACGAGACGCGCCATGCGACACCAGTCACCGATCTGTGCCGCGATGCGCGCGTAGTCGTACAAGGCGGTGTCATCCACCAAAGACCGGGTCGAAGGCATCGACTTCGACCCGCGCCCATCAGACTGCCCAGACGGCCACACCCGGTCACGCAACTGCAACAACAACGGCGGCAACTCGACTGTTGAGGTGCGTGACTCCCCCGTTTCTTCGACACGTTGGAACACGTACTCGAACGACGGCAACGTGAGATCGCCAACGAGTTCGCTGATCGTTTTCATCGGGTGCCTCCGTGGCATTTGCAGGTGTAGTCGTATCCGCATCCGAACGTGCCGAGTGCTTTGGTGCCCCGAGCGCATTTCGCGCAACACCGGTCGACGGGTTCGCGTGAGGTGGTGGTGGGGGCTGGGACGCCCCCGTTCCATGAACCGTGAATCGTCATCAGAACGGAGCGCTCTCTGAGCGGTCGTAGTAGTCGGTTAAGGCAGACACACCAGAGCCGGGTTCAACGGTCGCCCACGAGTCACCTGCGGCGTCCTGGCCCTGGTTCTGACGTGCCGCACGAGTAACCGATGCGGTCGCATACCGGAGCGACGGTCCAACCGCGTCAACGTCCATCTCGATGCTCGAGCGCCGGTTCCCGTCCTTGTCGTCCCACTCCCGGGTGGAGATGCGACCCACAGCAATGACCTGCATGCCCTTCGCCAGCGAGGCCGTGACGTGTTCCGCGAGTTCCCCCCACGCGCTGCACCGCATGAAAAGTTTCTTCCCGTCAACCCACGTGTTCGTGGTGCGGTCGAACTTCTTCTCGGTGGACGCAACGGTGAAGTTCGCGATCGCTTTGCCGTTCGACGTGAAACGACATTCGGGATCCGCGACCAGGTTTCCGATCGTCGTGGTCTGTGCGGTCATTGGTTATTGCCTTTCGGGTTCAGACCCCAACGGGTCAGCTTGTTGATGATTTGTTCTGGTGAGCAGCGGAAGATGATCGAGATTTCGACCTCGTCGACGCCGGCCTCGTGCAGGCGACGGATTTCGCGGTGCTCCGCGTCGGACCAGTACCGGCTCCGGGTGGCCGGTTTGGTGCGGGCATGCTTCCGGTTCGCGGGCAGGCCCGCTTCGCGGCGGATGCGTGCCACGGCCGCTTTCGTTTCCCCGGTCGCTTCTGCGGTGTCTTGGTCGGACCAGCCGGAGCGGATCCAGTCGAGGACGTACCGGTTCCGGTTCGGGTCGCTCTTGAGTGCCTGTTCCGACTTCGGCTTGGGGCGGGTGAGCGTGTCGGTCATCCGGTCGATGACGTCAGCGACTTTCACGCCGTGGTTGTCCGCGATGGTCGCGAGCTTGACCCACGTCTCGTCTCGGATCGACACGTTCATGCGTTTACCTGCTGATGGGATGCTTTGACGATCCCCTCGCGGCTGACACCGGAGCCTGTGGATAACTTGGCCGCCAACGGCACTGCATCTTCGTTAGAAGATGGTGAGTGAAACGTTGCGTGTTGCACGTTGCTAGTAGCACGTTGTAGGCCGCTGGTAAACCCGAGATCACGTTTACCCATCTCGCTGGGTAAACCGTTGGGTAAATACATGGCTGCACCCGCGGGAAGATCGGTGTCCATGTCCTTCGCGCTCACAGCGTTCTGACGCAGCACGGTCTTCACCGACGGCTTCTCCCACGCCAACCAATCCGGGTTCTCACGCTTCAACCGGCCAAGCTCGTACACAAGTGCCGCACGAATCTTCCGCGATCCAATAACGCCGTACTCCTTCGACATCGTCACAGCCAGGCGCGGGTTCTTAAGCAACGGATCGTGCCGCAAATACGACCGAATAAGCACCTCTTCCGTCTCTTCATCAATGACCAAGAAATGCGCGTGGCTGAGTTCACCAGCTGCCAGGAACGTGTCAACCACACGGTTCTCGGCAGCGCGTTGCGCGAGCTTCCCAATTCGCCAATCCGCTACCCCGCAGTAGTTGAGTGTCGGGTCTGAAAGCAACGTCATGTACAGGTGCTGTGCGGGTACGGTGAGGTTCAGCCAGTCGTCATCCGACCATATGTCGTGCCGCAATTGGCCGTATTCCTTAGGCAACGCGTGCCCCTTTCCTGAGGTTGCAGGGCAAGCAGAGCGTCTGCAAATTTTCGGCATCGTCAGATCCGCCCCGTGAGACCGGATGGACGTGATCGATGCTGAGCTGCGCGTCTGAGCCGCACGACTGACATTTGAATTGGTCGCGTTCGAACACCGAGCGCACGAGCGACCGTGGCAACTTTCGGCGCTTCAGTCGCCCGACCAGCACGTTTGCGTACGGAGACGTCTGCACTTCGTTGCGCGTCATCTCGATGAATTTCGCATCCCATCCCGTTTTTCTGGCGATTCTGGCGGTGGTGCATGGGCCGGTCGCACCGACGGCGATGCACACCAATGCGAGCAGTTGGGCGGGTGCCGAGAGCGCACGCCAGTCGGGGTCGTTCCAGATCGACTTCGACAGCCTGGCCATCAGATGCCTGCCTTCCCGAACCCGGTCGCGGCGATCAGTTCCGACGCCAACACCGGCTCAATGTCCGAGAACCCACCATCTGTGTGCAGCAGCCGCCACACCCCGTGATGGTGGTAATACACGGGCACGTCAGCGCATGTGAGCGTCCCGATGTTGCGGCGCACTTTGATGCCGTGCCGGGTCGCACCGTGCTGCCAACCGCCCTCTGCGAGCTGGTTGTGGACCAGGCACAGGGTGACCAGTTCTGACGGGTTCAGCAACCGGTGAGAGCCGCCCATCCCTGTTGCTTGACGCCGTTGGATGGTGATGTCGTGGCCGGTGTGGCACCACACGCACCGGTGGTTGTCGCGCTCGTACACGACCTTCCGCACCTTGGCGGGAACCTGTTGTGCGTGCGTCATGCGGCGACCGCCCCGAGTGATTCAGCCAACTGTTTGAACGCCGCGGTAGCAGCACCGATCGCCTCGGTGATTCGCGGAAGTTCGGGCGCGTACCTGCGTTTCGCGCTCGCGTTGTTGAGGCGGTCGATCGCCCTGTTCAGTTCCCAATTGATACGGCGGGTCACGTCCTGTTTCGCTTCGTTGGCAACAAGGGCGATACCGTCACGGCAGTAGTGGTGGCGGGGGCAGTAATGCTTGCGACCCCGTTTCGCCCAGTCCGCCTCCTCAGCGTCGCCCCACGCCGCAGACGCGGACAGTGACAAGTACTCGCCATCGTCGTCACAGGTGCGTTCATGACAGGTGGGCCAGTCGCACTCGACCCAGTAGAACCGGTCAGACTTGACGCTCATGCGGCCACCTCGACGTCGAGCAAGTCGAACAGCGTTGGTGTTGCTGCACGGTCGTCGTGGCGGCGCAGGTACACGAGCGAGTCAGCGACCGAGGCCGGGTTGAGTTCCGACCCGTACCCGCGACGGCCAGCCTCAACGGCGCACAGCACCGTTGACCCCAACCCGCTGAACGGGTCATAGACGAGGTCGCCAGGATTCGAGTACTCGGTGATGAGGCGTCGGGGAATGTCGAGCGGGAATGGGCAAATGTGCTGTTCCACGTTCCGCCGCGACTGCTCCGAGTTGAGCGTGTCAATACGCAGAATGTCGTGCCACACATGCGGATGCCACGAACCGGGCACCAGCGACGCGAACGTTCCTGGGAGCGCGTGCTTCTCGGCAAGCCGTTCAGCCAACTCCACATGCGCGTCGTAGTCGTACACGTTCCGCAACGACTGCTCCGTGAACAACCGCGATCGTGCCTCAGGCGTCAACAGCATCAGCTCGTCAAGGCTGAGCAGCCGGTCACCTGACGTACGCCAATCAGCGGCCGCGTCAATCTGCCAGCGACCGACCGAGTAGTCCTCTTTCGACTTCGCGATGCGGGTATCAGACCAACCCTTGGTGCGGTCGGTTTGGGGTTTCCCGAACAGCAGCACATACTCTGGCGACCCGACACCCATCGGGCCGTGGTCCTTCAGCATCTTCGAGTACGACAGCCGGTAGGTCTGGTTGTTCTCGCGCACGACGTCGGTGGTGACGGTGATCATGCCGTAGTAGTCGAACCCGTGCCCGGTGTAGTGGGCGATCGCTTCCGCATGCAGCGGCGAAACCGTGTAGCGGCCTTTGCCTGTGACGGATCCGAACAGCATGCGGTCTTTGACGTGCACGGCCATGATTCGGCCGGGTTGCAACACGCGCAGCAGCGACGGAGTCAGGTAGTCGTTCTGCCACCAGAAGTGATCGTTGTCATCGGTATGCCCAAAGTCGGCGTAGTTCGGTGAGTACTCGTAGTGATTCCCGAACGGGATCGAGGTGACGATCAGCCCGACCGAGTTCTCAGCCATGTGGTCGCGCGCCTCCACAACCGAGTCATTGAGCGCGATCGTCCACTGGTCACCCGACCAGACGTCACGTTCAACACCCATCGCCCGTGTGAGCTCGTGAGAGATCGCGGTCGGGTTCAACCCGAACTCGCGGATGATGTCCGACATGGTGTCCGTCAACCGGTCATGTTCAGCCCACTTCGACTCGAGCACCGACCGAACTTCGGTTTCCGACTCGGCGTAGATCAGATGAACCGTCACCGGGTGGGCCTGACCGAACCGTTGCACCCGGTGCACGGCCTGGATGGTGTCGTTGAACTTGTAGTCGATGCCGACGAACACGGCCACGTGAGACTGCTGCAGGTTCATGCCCTGCCCGAGCATCACCGGCTTGCCAATGAGGATGTCGGTCTGCTGGTCGCGCCACGCGTCCAACCGTCGTTCGGCTTCGTCGTCAGAGAGCGCACCGTGCACCGACGAGAAGGACACACCGACGGCCGTTAACTCCTTCTCGAGAGCGGCCTGTTCATCGTTGAGGTGGCACCACACCACAATCTGCCGGTCACCTCGCACGTGGTGCTTGCAAACCAGGTCGACAGCCTGCTGCACGCGCACATCGAGCGTGTCGCGCTTCTCGCGAGCCGCATCGACCATGGACAACGCGCCACCGCGCACGAGCACGCCCTGTCCGTCGCGATCAACCCGAGTTGACTGCATATCAACGGCGACCTCATGCCAGCGCACATCGATCGGCGGCAACACGTAGCCCTTGTCGGAGTGCCCAATGTCGGATGGTCTTTGCAGGAAGCACGCCCAGGTGTTAAGCCAGAGCCAGAACTCGCGTTCCTTGTGCGGGTACAGCTTCAGGTTCCCCGCCTTGGACGAGTCACGCTGGAAGAACCGCGTCAGTGCCGCCCCGGTGTCCATAATTCCCAGGAACCCGGCGTAGTGAATCAGTTCCTTGTGCCGGTTCGGCGACGGGGTCGCGGTCGCCACGAACCGGAACGGCACGTTCTCGAACATCCCCAGGAACTCCTGATACGTCTTCGACCCGAACGACCGCAACACGGATGCCTCATCGAGCGACACCGCCTGGAATTGGTCAACGTCGAGCTTCCCGTCACGCACCGACTCGTAGTTCGTGACGTAGATGCCACCCCACTCTGGGTCCACGTCGGCGGTGTGCCGAACAAACCGAACCTCGAGCCTGAGCAGTTCGCGGCCGTCGCGGATGAACTCGCCACGCACCCCCAGCGGGGCAACAATCAACGCATTCCCGCCAGTGCGTTCGATCACCAGGCGCAGGATCTCCATCTGAATGACCGACTTCCCAAGACCGAACTTCGCGAACACCGCACGGCGTCCACCACGTACCGCCCAACACACGATGTCGTTCTGGTGGGGTTTCAGCGACGGGTGAACTTCCCACGGCTCAACCTCGAACCCGAACCTGCGGTCGAACGCGACCTTCTCTTTCAAGAACTCGTCGTAGTCGAGCGCGCCGGTGTTCCCGTTCTGCAACACGAGGCTCATGCGGTCACCTCTGGCAACTGCGCAACCTGCTCTGGGAAGAACTCGGTCACCGGGATGCCGTCGACCGTGATCGACGCGTGAGCGCGAGCCAACTTCGCGAGATGGTCTAGTGCCCACTGCCCCGACTTGCGGCCGATGTAATCCTCAAGCTGCGCCTCGGTGACACCGTGCTCAGCGAACGCCGCGATCGCGTCAAGACGGCGCTGCGTGACCGGCTTCCCGTCACCGCGCTGCAACGTCGCCCGCAACGCACCCTCAGCCTCAGCAACGAACCATCCGGGGAGCATCGAGAAAATGCACTCACGAACCGCGCGAGCGCCCACGTTCTGGTTGTTCAAGTAGATGTCCGACAGGTCGGTGAGTTTCGTGCGTGCCTTGCCCTTCATCCGCTCGTGCGGCTGGATGAACGATCTGGTCGAACGGACGTTCGTTTCCTGATCCCACGCCCACACCTGCATCTCGGACACACCGTGCTCGTCATCACGACGCAACTCACGCACCCCGTAGTCACAGTTGCCCCAAATCCGGGCCAGTTCCCGTGCGGCGTGTATCGACAACCCAGCACCACGGTTCGGGACCTCGTAGAACGCCCTCTGAGCAACCGACAACCGGCTACAGGTGGACTTCATCTGCTCCACCGCACGCGTCTCGTCACGTGGGAAGTCCTGAGCCACACGCACCGCAGCAGCAACCTCCGCCACAGCACGCGACTGCTCAACCACAGTCCCCTGCGACACCGCCTGCTGCGGCAACACAATCTCAGTCATTGGTCATACCCCTTGTCTTGCGCTTCGTAGACCGCCCACATCGGTGGCGCTACGAGCTGAATCTCTGCCGGGTAACCCGGCCATTTCCCTGATGCGGTGCACTCGGCAAACACCTGCCGCGCCCGCCTTGCTTTGCCACGCCCGATACCCGCCGCGTCACGGTCGAGTTGGTGAACGCCCACCAGGAATGGGGCATCCATTTCGACCATCACGAACACGAACGGGCGGCGCTCCCCCGCGACCGCTTCGAGCACGTCGCCGTAGAACTCCTGCTGCACGTCGTACCCGAACTTGAACGACGACTGTGCGAACCCGTGCACGTCAGCACGCCCCGACGTGGTCTTGAGATCCACGTTGATGGGTGCGAAATAGTCGAACCGTGCCCGACACTCAACCCCGTCAACGGTCGCGAACAGTGACGTTTCGGGGGTGCCGTCCTGCTCGAACAACTGCCGCGCAGTCGGATGCGCCAACACCGACTCAGCAGCCGCATTGATCGGCTCCATGTCCTTCACCAGCATCGGCACCAACCCACCCGCATACGCGGCGTCACGGGCCTCCTGCGCAGCCTTCGTACGGTAACTGTCGAAGTCCAACCCGATGACCGGCGAACCAACACCGAGTACCTTCGCGTGCACCGCATGCCCAACATCGAACGAACGCTTATTCACCCGGTTATCGGTCTCCCACCGGAACCGTGCCGGCGAATCCAGCAACCGCTTCGCACCCGTCGCGGACAGTGCATGGTGCGCGTGATACGTCGCCTCGTCCAGGTCGTGAACGATGCCCTGCAACCCGCTCACAGGTCCCCACCGCCGTCGAGGAGCGTTGCGAACGTGGCGAGCGTCATCGTCACGTACTGGTCTGCCGGGTTCGCTGACCCATGCCGCTTGTGAGCAACGACACCGATCACGGCGTCATCGTTGCCCCGCTCAACCTCGGCCTCACGCAACCACTTCTGCAAGTCAAGGCGGGCGGTGTTCTTGCACTCGATGACCACACGGCCACCACGGATCGTTTTCACACCCGTGATGTCACCCCGGTCGTTCGCACCGTTCCGTGCCCGCCGTTCAATACGGTCGTCAGCGAGCCGGAAGGCAAGGAACTCGGCAGTGACGCGTTCCATCCACGTCCCCGCCGCTTTCGCAGCTTTGTGGCTCCGACGCGGCTTCACCACTGGCGCGGCAACAACCGGTTCTTGCACCTGCTCGGTCAACACATCGAACCCGGTCATGCTGCGTCACCGCCGAAGTTGCGGCGTGCGAAGAAGTCGTTCTCTCGCTGGTTGATCGCGTCGTACCCGTGCTCTGGGCAGCCCATGCCGCACTGGTGCGGCCGTTTCTCGGCCAGCGTCTGCTTGGCGGTTGCGATCAGTGCCTCGCCGTGCGCCACCAACTGGTCGACCGCTGCGAGGATCGCGTCACGCGGGTCGGGTGCGGCGAGATCGAGATGCATCGTGCCGTGCTCGTCGGTCGACAGCAACGGCTTCGGGTGCTGAATCTCACGCACCACAACACGCGGATGCGTCGGGAACGACCACTCCATGTAGTCGTCCGGTTCGAGTTCGGCCCAGTCTGACGATGAAGCCAACACGATCTCGTCGTCCGTGTGGGACTTCACCCACCCGTCGTACACGGCAACGTCTTTCCAGTCGTCGTACCCGGTGTGAACCGTCACTTCAACGTGGGTGCCGGGTTCGAATCTGGTGTTCATGCTCGACCCGCCCACACGATCGGGTACGCCAACACGACAAGCCCACCAACGATGACGCCAGCACCGACCAGGTCACCAATGTTCGTGACACACCCGACCGTGAACGACACCACCGCGATCAGGAACAGCCACGCGAGGGAACGCAACGCCTGCACACGCTCACTCACGAGGTCACCTCGCTCGTTTCAGCCCAACGCTTCGCCGTCGCACGACCCAACTGCTTGAGCGCCTTGTACTGCGCCATCCACACGTCCTGTGTGGCTTCACCCGCCGTCCACGACACGCGCCGCCGCTTGACCTCGGCCATGAGCGTCCCGAGCGTTCCCGACCAACACCCGACGTTCAGGGTGTGCTTGCCGTTCTTCGTGCGGAACAGAGTCGCGGTGACGTTCTCCGAACCAATCGGGCCGACCATGAGGTAGTGCCAGGTGCGCTCGACCCGCGCATCGCCGTAGACCCACGCATTGCCGTAGACCTGCGCATCGCCGTAGACCCACGCATCGCCGTAGACCCACGCATCGCCGGAGACCCGCGCATTGCCGTAGACCTGCGCATCGCCGTAGACCTGCGCATCGCCGTAGACCTGCGCATCGCCGTAGACCTGCGCATCGCCGTAGACCCACGCATCGCCGTAGACCCGCGCATTGCCGTAGACCTGCGCATCGCCGTAGACCTGCGCATCGCCGTAGACCCACGCATCGCCGGAGACCCGCGCATTGCCGTTCGTCAGCTCTGCTGACTCGATCCACCCGCCAACGTCACCCTTACGGATGCCGTGCCGCGGAATGTCACGGGTAGCGCGGATTTGGTGCACGGTGTAGCCGTGAAGGTTCACCTTCTCTTGACCGGTGAACTCGAAACTCAGGTCGCTCACCGGCCCATCACCGCCAACGCGATAGCCGCAACACCCGCCGCCAACGCGATCGCGAAGCACACGACGGCGAGGATCAGCATCACCGGCACACGCCGGCGCACCATCCGGGTCGGGGTACCACGCACCGCCGACACTGCTGGGATGGGCTGTGCCATCATGGATTGAGGTTTCATTTGGTTTCCTCTCTTTGAATCGCCTCGGGGTCCAGCCGGGGCGATTCGTCATTTGGTTTCAAAAAGTGGTTCGCGCAGATTCGGGTCAAGCACGAACAGTCAGGACGTTTCACGCCCGTGAGCGATGGCCGACTCAGCAAGCCGCATCGCGAGGTAGCAGACCGCGGACCGCAACACGTCAACATCGGTGCTGGTCACCAGGTCGGCAGACTTCCGCAAGCACTCCAACCGCGTCGCCACATCACCGTCGTAAGACGCCAGCAACCCGGCACCCGTGAACGTCGTCAGTTCAATCGCGAACGCCTCGGCCTGATCCCTCACGGCCGTCGACCGCGCGCTCACGCAGACACCGCCAATTGCTTACCGAGCCGGACACGGAGCCGCTCAAGACCCCGCAACGTCACACGCAACTGCGGTGCATCGAGGATCAACTCGCCCGTACGCGGATGGTGATGCGACTGCGGACGCTCCGAGAGATACCCGTCATCGACAGCCGACGCATACGCCCGCCATTTCCGATCACCGCCACGAAACGTCCAACGCAGATCAGCGAGTTGATCGAACAGACGCTGCGGGCCGGTCTCCACACCAGCACGGGCGAGCATCTTTGACGCATCAGCCACCGAGTAGTCACCATCAGCCGCGGCGAGGTCATCCCAAGCCTCCGCCCGGGGCGCTAAGGCCACAATCTGCGCCGCCTGCCGTTCGATCTCTTCCTCGGCAGCCAACACAGCCAACGCGAGAGCCTTACGGTCCACGGTCGTTGGGTCAATCGAGGTGCTTGGGGCGAGATACCCGCCGGTGCGGCGAATCGTCGGGAGTACTTCGTGCGTCACCCAACGTTTGAAATCTCGAGCTGACGGAAGCGTGCTTCGGATGATTGCCGAATACAATCCCGGCTCATTCACGACAGTGAGCGACTGCTGCCCACCAGGGGTATGCAGGGTTTGCATACCCTTCTCGTCCATGTCGAGCGAGCGAGTCATTGCCTCCGTTGCGGAATAGCCGAGCACGCGGGCGAGATCCGCGGCCACGAACCACGGGCCGCCATCCGCGACAACGGTTCGCACTTGCTGGCCGGCGTACGCGAACACGTTCAGCCCGGTCATGCGCTGCGCCGCTCAGCGGGACGCGAACGCAACCAGCGTTCACCCTCTTCGCGCATGATCAGCGGCTTCGAGTCCACGTAAGACGGGACGAGTTCGCCGCGTTCGATGTGCTGGCGAACCTTCTCGACCGACAGATCAACGGCTTGCGCGAAGTTCGGGATCGAGTACGCAAGCTTGTCGAGCACGGGTGCAGTCACGCGGAACAACTCCTTTGGGGTGAAACCACGAAGGCCACCCGCCCGAACGAAGTCCTCAACGCGCATGTCAGCGGCTTGCGCTCGACATGCTGCGAGGTCTTCACCCGGGCGGGTGGCCTTCGGTGCGGGGGCGGTCCCCGACTTGACTCTTCTCTGGTCGTCCATATTTGGACAGTAGCATCCATTTTTGGACGATGCAAGCCCAAGGCGGCACATACTGGCCTTTTTCGGCAGGTTTAGACGCGCTAACGTTGAAGGATGCCGAAGAAGAGCAAGAACGCACCCGAAACGTTCGATGAGCACCTGGGCGCAGCGGTGGACGCTGCACGTGTGCGACGTCGTGTCCAACAAGAAGATCTCGCCCACAACACCGGGATCCCGCTCACTACGCTTCGCAGGCGACTCGCCGGCACAACCTCTTTCACGGTCGCGGAGATCGAACGAGTGGGGGCGACCCTCAAGGTTTCAGCGGGGGATCTGGTGCAATCAGCGCTCGATGACTTTGGCGGCATCGACAAGCTGGTGGCGATGTCACTGCCAGCCCCTACGATCGTGACCGCTGACAATGTGCACTACCTCGGGCACGTCACCCCACCCCTCAGCGCAGCCGCTGACACCAAGCCTCGCGTCGGACCTCAAGAATAGGAGACCTCGTGCAAGCACTGTTGGCACACGCCAAGCGCCTCGGCGTGACAGTGCATGCCGCACATCTCCCGAAACCGTGGCGCGGGTTCTACGACGCTGACAAGCGCATGGTTGTGTATCACATCGAGTTGACCCCGGTCGAACGTCGCAGCGTACTCGCGCACGAGCTCGGGCACGCGTTCTACGATCACCGCTGTTCCGGCGATAGCGGTCAGGAGCATGCAGCCGATCTGTACGCGGCGAGATTGCTCATCGACCCGGCAGAGTACGCGCGCCTCGAGGCGATGGAGTATTCGTCACCCTGGTCGATCGCGGACGAATTGCAACTCGAGGTCGAGTTGGTGGAATTGTTCCAGCGTCACGCGCTGGCGAAGATCCACGGTGCAACCTACGCGTGGCCCCGACTTGGGTCGCGGCAGCACGCGGGGCGCTGGTCAGTGACCGAGTGACTTGATGTCACCGAACTGGGCCGAGAATTGCTCCATCGCGGCGGTGAGGCGTTCGTTTGAGACACGCGTCTTGTACGCACGTGACATGGCTCGGGTTGAGTGCCCGACTATCTCTTGGATGAGGTCCTCAGGCACACCCGACAGGTAGAGCAAGTCGACGGCAGTGTGGCGCAAGTCGTGGAGGCGCACGTTCTTTTCAATGCCTGTCGACGCCAGTACTGCGCGCCACGCGGTCGAATCCTGGTCTGGGTCGAGAGGGTAGCCGTCCTCGGTGAACACCAGCCCCCACCGGTTCTCAGGGGTGCGTTCCATGTGCGCTTCGAGAATGCTGCGCATGGGATCAACCAACGGGATCTCGCGCCACCCAGCACCAGACTTGGGGCGCGTCAGATACAAGCCACCTTCGACGTGGCGGTACTCGAAGTCGTGAGGAACGTTCGGTCGGCCCGGTTCGCCGCGAGTCCCTCGGGCACCAGTCGCGAGGCGCTGCATCTGCCAGGACAGGTCGAGCGTGTCTCCGACGCGATCCACTTCCAACCCGATGACCTCGCCTCGCCGTGCGCCGGTCAGCAGCGACATCGCCCACCTTGCGCCGATGACTGGGTCCCGCAAAACGTGGCGCAGCACTTCGACCGATTCCGGGAGCGTGAGCGCCTCGATTTTTACGACCGCTTTGCGGGGCGCTTTGGTGAGTTTGGCCGGATTGCGGCCGAGTTTTCCTTCACGGATGGCGGCTTCGAACGCTGCAGCCATGATTCGGTGCGCGTTGAGCGCGTAGGTCGAGGACAGGCCCGCATCGGTCATGGCAGTGGCGACCGCGCGGATGTGTTCGGCGTTGAGCTTCTCGAGGCGCAGTTTGCCGATCGTAGGGATGATGTGGAGGCGGATCACTGAGTGGTAGCCGGCCGCCGTCTTGGGTCGGTTGTTTGGCAGCACAACGTGCTCGAACCAGTGGAGGAACCATTGCTCTACGGTGACGTCTGCGGTTGGCAGATCCCCGCGTAGCCGGAGTTCGCGTTGCATGTCCTGCAGTTTGGTGACCACGGTGCGCTTGTCACGTGACCGGATGCGTTTCTGACGGCGTTTGCCGTCAGGGCCGGGCGGGAGTTCCAGGACGGCGGTCCACATGCCGCGAGCGTCTTGGAAGATCCCGCCCTCGCCTTTGCCCCGTGTCATCCGTGCTCCTTGGTCGTTCTTCTGTCGTGTGCCATCCATAGGTTGCCGGTCATGATTCCGACATGGGTTCGTCTTCTGCGGTTGAACGTGGGGTTCAACTGCGCCTCCTGATCACCAGGTGTACACATTGGTGTACACATCGTTATGTGCCCGTGTGGGTCACCATGGGTCGATAATACGCCATATCCGACCGGTAGCAAGTCATTTGTGGACTAAACGTTCGACTGAAAATCGAAAGGTCACCGGATCGATGCCGGTCGGAGCCACTCAAACCCCCGGGAGACCGGGGGTTTTCGTTTGGCCGCCCTCACTGGCTCGCCGGCAGGCGAGCTGAGCTCTGCCGACCCAAACTCGTTGGCGTGAGCCATCCGGCCGTCGCGCGCGTACGCTGGGGCCGTGCTGACCATCAGCTACAACCTGCGCAAGCACCGCGCAATTTCCGAGCTCGCGGCGCTTGATGAGCGCTACGCTCCCGACGCGATCTGTCTCCAGGAGGTCGATACGGCCGGGCTTGCAAAAGACGTCGGACGCCTGCGGTTGGCCCACTCGACAACGGGCAACCGACTCGGGCTCGCCATGTACTACCGGCCCGAACGCCTATTGCCGCGCGAGGTGCGCGCCTTCGCTCTGAAGAAGTCGCTGCACGACCGGGTGCTGCGCCCCGCGCACGAACGGCTCTTCGCGGTGCGGTTCGCCGACCTTGAGCACGACCGGGATATCACAATTGCCTCGTTCCACGCGGCGCCGCTCACCGCTTTGAACTCGCTACGCCGCCACCAGATCCACACAGCCCTCGCCGAGTTGCAGCATCTCGGCCCGGGGCTCCCGGTACTGATGGTCGGCGACTATAACTACCCCTTCTTCAAGGACAACCTTGCCGCGAAAGTACGCGGAGCCGGGTACGAGTTGACGCTCAGCGACCGCCACACTTACACGCGCTACAAGTACTTCCGCGGGCACTTCGATTTCGCGACCTCGGCCGACCTCGACCTGCGCCGGGTCGAGACCCTGTCGCGCGGCGAGTCCGACCATCTGCCGATCCTCGTCGAGACCCATTACCCCGGCGGCCCCCTATACGGTGGGCGCCCTCGGCGGTAGAATTCAGACATGAAGAGCCGCAGTGTGGCGATCTTCGTGCCACTGCTTACCGTCGTTGCCCTCTTGACCGGGTGCACCGGAGCATCTTCGGGTTATTCGTCAGATCCGGCTGCGCTGGTCAAGCAGTCGGGCGACACCACCGCCAGGCAGGCGAGCGCCCACCTCAAGTTCACGGTTGCTGGCCAAGTGGTCGGGCTTCCGGTTGAAGCGATCGAAGCCGATCTGACCCAGAAGCCCGCGGTTGCCGCCAAGGGCACACTCGACATGACCTACCTCGGGCAACACCTCAAAGGGGTTGCGTTCGTCGTCGTTGGCGGCGAACTCTGGGCATCAATCACGCCGGGCGGCAAGCCGTCGAACTTCGGGTCGGCCGCCAAGATTTATGACGTCGCGGCGATTCTGAGCCCGGATGCCGGGTTGTCGAACCTGCTCGCCAACTTTTCTGAGTCCACGGCCGCCGGCACTGAGACCATCGCGGGCGTTGCGGTGACTCGCATCACCGGCAAGATCACAGCCGATGCCGTGAACAAGATTCTCCCCGCAGTTGACGCAACCGCCCCGGTTCCCGGCACGGTGTGGGTCGCAACTGGGGGCGCGCACGAGCTCATGCAGGCCCAGATCGAGCCAAGCACCGGCAACACGGTCACCCTCACCCTGACCAAGTGGGGCGAGCCGGTGACCATCGACACCCCCGCCGGATGATGCGCAGCCCGCTCGCGGGTGCCGCGCGGGTAATGATGAACCGTCGGCTGGCGATCGGTGCGGGCAGTCTTGCGGTGCTGCTTGGCGCGCTCGACACCTACGTCGTGGTCTCGATCATGAGCGACATCATGCGCGATGTCGGGATCGGGGTGAACCAGCTGCAACGGATCACCCCAATCATCACCGGCTACCTGCTCGGCTACATCGCGGCGATGCCGCTCCTCGGCCGGGCAGCTGACCGATTCGGGCCGAAACCACTCATTCAGTTGGGCCTCGCCGGATTCGCAATTGGGTCAGTGGTGACGGCGCTGTCGACAGACCTGCCGGTGCTGGTCGTTGGTCGCGCCATCCAGGGCATTGCCAGTGGTGCGCTGCTGCCGGTGACGCTCGCACTGGCCGCCGATCTTTGGGCGCCACGTACTCGGGCAACCGTGCTCGGCGGCGTTGGTGCTGCTCAAGAACTGGGCAGCGTGCTTGGGCCGATGTATGGCGTCGCCCTGGTTGCGGTGTTCGGGCAGTGGCAGGCAGTGTTCTGGGTCAATGTGCCGCTCGCGGCGATCGCAATGGTGATGATCCACGTCAGCGTGCCCGGTCGGCCGCGCGCGGAGCACCCACCGAAGGTGGACCTGCTGGGCGGCCTCCTGCTCGCCGTCGCGCTCGGCTTTGCCGTCATCGGCCTGTACAACCCGAATCCCGATGGCAAATCCGTGCTCCCCAATTGGGGCATGCCCCTGCTCATTGGCGCCGCCATCGCGACGGTCGCGTTCCTGACATGGGAACGTGTCGCCCGCACGCGCCTACTCAACCCCGCCGGCGTGCTGTTTCGACCGTTCCTGGCGGCCCTCGGTGCCTCGCTCGTCGCCGGTGCCGCACTCATGGTGACGCTGGTCAACGTCGAACTGTTCGCCCAGGGTGTGCTCGGCCAGACCCAGCGCGAGGCGGTGTTCGTACTGATCCGTTTCCTGGTTGCGCTCCCAGTTGGGGCGTTGCTTGGTGGATGGCTCGCCAGCCGCATCGGCGACCGGTTCGTCGCGTGCGCTGGGCTGCTCATCGCGGCTGCGGGCTATCTGCTGATCTCGAGCTGGAACGTCGAGGTGCTCACCTCGCGGCACGATCTCGGGGTCCTCAGTCTCCCCACCCTTGACACCGACCTCGCCATCGCCGGATTCGGCCTCGGGCTCGTGATCGGCCCGCTGACGTCGGCAACGCTGCGCGCAGTGCCTGCCGCCCAACACGGAATCGGGTCGGCTGCCGTCGTGGTTTCGCGCATGATCGGCATGGTGCTCGGCGTTGCGGCGTTGAGCGCCTGGGGCCTCTACCGGTTCAACCAGTTTCTCAACGGCCTGCCCGCGAGCACCGACGGCGCGACACTCACCGAGCGACTCGCCGCCGAAGCCGCCCGAATCCGTGAGGCGTACTCCCTGCAGTACGGCGAGATCTTCTTGATCACTGCGGTCATCTGCGTGGTGGGTGCGGGGTTCGGGCTCTTGATCGGTGGTCGATCACGAGCCCGACCGTCCCAGCCCACTAGTTGAACAGGCCGCCGAAGGCGTTCGAGCCGCCGAGGCCTTCCTTCGGGGCGTTGCCCGGCATCGACGACGCGACCCACTCGGCGAAAGCATCTGGGTTGCGGGTTTGCAAGAAGATTCGGCCGGGGCCGACGAAGTCGAAGACGAATCCTTCGCCGCTCTTCAGCGTTGAGAGCGTGCGGCCCTGCGCGGCACGCCGCATCTGGAACTGCACACCGAGGTCGTAGGCCACCACGTGGCCGGTGTCGACCGTCACGACTTCGCCCGGCTGCAGGTCGAGCACGTCAATCGCGCCGTAGACGCTCACGACCGCGACACCCTCACCGCTTGCGCGCAGGCCGAAGCCACCTTCACCACCGAACAGGTTCTGGAACCCGCCCCATGAGGTGTCCATGGTGACGCCGAGGGAGTTGGCGATCCAGCCACCGCGGGTGATGAACTGGGGGCGATCTGGGGTGATGGGGATGCACACAATGTCGCCGGGCAGCACGCCCGCGACATCCACCCAGCCGCCCTGTGCCGGCGCCGTGTACGTGGTGACAAAGAACGAACCGCCGCCGAGGACGGACCGCTTGAGCCCGGCCATGATGCCACCCTCGGCCTTGGCGTCGAGCGTGACGCCGCCACTGTGGGCGATCATCGCGCCGGATTCCACGCGGCACGACTCACCCGGGGCGAGTTGGCAGCGAGCTACCGAAAAACTGGGGTTATGGCGCAGGTAGACGTCCATCTGGGTTGGCCTCCGTGGGTTGCTGTCGTTCGCCGCGATGGCGGCGGCTCGCCCCATTCTGTCGCACCCGGTCCGCTCGCGGAATATTCAAAAGTATGCTGCCATTCGCACGAAAGTCGCGCTTACCGGTTCGGATTTCGTTGTTGCATGCCAGAATCACAACGCAATTCGAAGCCGACGCCCCGAACGGGGGGGGTAGTTTTCGACGGCGGTGCAGATTACGGTGAATCCACGTCGAGTGGAACCCGAAACACGCTCCGTACCCGCGATTGCGTGGGTTCTGTCGGCGTGGAACATTTGCCCCCTGCCCGCCGCTGCCCTTGACCCGAACGTGGCCAGCGGCGGTTGTTCCTCCTTGCAGTATCCCCGGTGGCGCCTCAGCGATTTCGCGAGGCGCCACCGCCTTGTTGGCGGGGATGCACCGTTTGACCTACTAGGCCGACACCGCGGA
Organism: Candidatus Lumbricidiphila sp.; assembly: GCA_035764905.1. Lineage (GTDB taxonomy): Bacteria > Actinomycetota > Actinomycetes > Actinomycetales > Microbacteriaceae > Agromyces. The sequence continues at coordinate 56,024 of DASTYN010000008.1, forward strand.
TGCCTGGCGAGCAGCCCCGAGAGCAACGTACTCACCGGGCGCCGGCACCTCGACGGGCACGCCCAAGATCTGCGGCGCCACGGCGCGCACCGCCGCGGACTGCGCACCGCCGCCGATGAGCAGCGCCCGGTCGAGCGGCACGCCGAGCCCACGCAATGCCGCAAGTCCCGCCCCGAGGCCCGCCAACATTCCCTCAACCGCAGCGCGGGCAAGGTTCTCACGGGTGGTCGACGCCAGGGTCATGCCGGTCAACGCAGCCGTAGCATCGGGAAGATTTGGGGTGCGTTCGCCCTCGAAATACGGCACCAGCGTGAGCCCGTGTGCGCCGGGATCGGCCCTGAGCGCAAGTCGCGAAAGTTCGTCGTGGTCAACACCCAACAGCCCGGCGACCGCATCAAGCACCCGAGCAGCGTTGAGCGTCGCGACGAGCGGCAGGAAGTTCCCGTCGGCCGACGCGAACCCAGCGACCGTGCCGGTCGGGTCGATCGTGCGCGTCTCACTCACCGCAAACACCGTGCCGGAGGTGCCGATCGACAGCACCACATCGCCAGGGCCTGCACCCAACCCAAGCGCGGCGCCCGCATTGTCGCCCGCGCCCGCACCAACCCGGCGACCATCGGCGTCGAGCACCCACTCTGCTGGACCGAGCACGCGCGGCAGCACGACGTCATGTCCGAGGGCCGCGATGAGCAGGTCGCGATCGTAGCCGCCGCTGACCGGATTCCAATAGCCGGTGCCCGAGGCATCCGATCGGTCAGTGATGAGTTCACTCAACACCGGACCGAGTGGCGCCTCACCGACCGGCCCATACCCGCGCAACCGCCAGGTGAGCCAGTCGTGCGGCAGCGCCACCGCGGCCACCCGCGCTGCGTGGTGCGGCTCGTGATCGCGCAGCCAGCGCAGTTTCGTGATGGTGAACGATGCGACCGGCACGAGTCCTGTGCGCTCGGCGAGCGCAGCGGCACCAAATTCGGCGATCAGGTCGGCGGCAGCGGCGGCTGAGCGGGTGTCATTCCAGAGCAGGGCAGGGCGGATGACCCGACCGTTGGCGTCGAGGGCCACCATCCCGTGCTGCTGGCCACCGATCGCCCAAGCTGCGACGTCGGCGAGACCGCCCGCCTCAGCAATTGCCGCCTGTAGCGCCACCCACCAGGCAGCGGAATCGACCTCCGTGCCAGCGGGGTGTGTTGCTCGCCCCTCGCGCACGATGGCACCCGTGCCTGGGTCGACAATGACGACCTTGCACGATTGGGTCGAGGAATCGACCCCGAGAGCGAGCCGTGCCACCGGTGGGCTACCGCGCGCCGAGCAGGTGCTCGGTGGCCAACTGCTGCACCCGTACGAACCCCGCACCCTTCGCGTTGTAGTACGCGCTCGCGTCGAATGACTCGTAGGCGCTGGCGTCGGCGAGTAGGTCGTCGATGGTTTCGCCGGGAGCGAGCGTCGGAGACGCCACCTCGATCGCCTTTGCAGCCTCGAGCGCGGCCTGCACCTCGGGGTCAGCGCGGAACGCCGCGGCGCGTTCCTTGAGCAGCAGGTACGTGTGCATATTCGCCTTGGCCGACTCCCATACGCCGACCTCGTCTTCGGTGCGAGACGGCTTGTAGTCGAAGTGACGTGGGCCGTCGTAGGCGCGGCCTCCGGTCGGCCCGCCAAACTCAAGCAGGTCGACGAGTGCGAAGGCACTGTGCAGATCGCCGTGGCCGAAGACGAGGTCCTGGTCGTACTTGAGGCCGCGCTGCCCGTTCAGGTCGATGTGGAAGAGCTTTCCGCTCCACAGCGCCTGCCCCAGGCCGTGGGTGTAGTTGAGGTTGGCCATCTGCTCGTGCCCGGTCTCCGGGTTGAGGCCGACGATGTCGCCGTGCTCGAGCTCGGCGATGAGCGCGAGGGCGTGTCCGGCGGTCGGGAGGAAGATGTCGCCGCGGGGCTCGTTCGGCTTCGGCTCCAGCGCGATCCGCAGGTCGTGGCCCTGGGACTTGATGTAGGCCGCGACGGTGTCGATGCCCTCCTTGTACCGCTCCATGGCGGCGTAGACGTCCTTGGAGCCGTCGTACTCACTGCCCTCCCGTCCGCCCCACATGACGAACGTCGTCGCCCCGAGCTCCGCGGCGAGGTCGACCGCCCGCAGGATCTTGCGCAGCCCGAACCGGCGGACGCCGCGGTCGTTGGAGGTCAGCCCGCCGTCCTTGAAGACCGGGTGGCTGAACGTGTTCGTGGTGACCATCTCGATGACGAGGCCGGCGCTGTCGGTGGCCGCCTTGAACCGCGTGATGACCCGTTCG
>DASTYN010000009.1:0-355100 GCA_035764905.1 Candidatus Lumbricidiphila sp.
CACCATCAGCAACAACACCTTCGGCCGCGACACGACCAACGCGAACTGCGCCGTGATCGCCCCACTCACCAGCACACCAACCATGACCAACAACGTCTACACGCCCGACGGCACCACGGTGACCGTCCGCAAGGGCGCGTAAGACTGTCACGCATGCAACGGGCCACGACACCTTTCGGTGTCGTGGCCCGTTGCATGCGTGAACCAATGTGCGCGCAAGTGAGTATCCTTCGATTCGATTCCAAAAAAACTTGCATTTCCAGTGAATCCACCGGCAAAGTATTCACTGAGCGCATTCAGCGCCTCCAATGTGTAGCCACGCTGCGCCGTGACGACGCACCCCATACACCGCCAGGAGATCTGATGCGTCGTATCGCCCAACACCGCCGACTTCGTTTGCGCGACTACCGCGGAGTGCTCGCCGGTGTCGTTGCGCTCACCCTCGGAGTTGGATCGCTGATCGCGCTCGCCCCGGCGGCAGCGCCAATCGCTTCGGCGAATACCCCCGGCGTGCCGACGGCCCCAACAGTCGTCTACAAAGAGGACTTCAGCGGCGTGCCAAACGGTGGTTCGACAATGATCAACGCCTACGTGTCACCGAGCCCGACATATCCGCTGGGCACCTACAGCGCCGCGGCCGAGTACCAGACCCGCACCTATTGCAACGGTCTGATCATGACGGGAAACACGCAGAACACTGCGGGATACACCACCAACACTGTCTGTACGCAGCTTTCCCGTGCGATGACTCAGGCGATGGGCCTGTACCGCGGAGAAACGATGGCCGTAGCGCGAACGAATGCCGCGCTGACCGACGTCACTGCCTCGGGAGCACCGACCCCAGCAAACGGCGTGGTTTTGGAGACCGCAACCCCGATCTCGCTCAGCACTGGACGGTTCCTCGCTGTCAAACTGCTCGCGGCGGCGGCAAACTGCTCCGGGTTCCCGGACCAGCCTAAATACGTCGGTTACCTGGTTGACGCACTCGGGAACGAGATGCAGATTAACTCGACGCCGATCAACCCATGCACCGACCCGGCGGCCGTCACCATCACCCAACCCGAAGCCGGCAGCATGACGATTCCGGTGAAGGTCCTGAACGTCGCGAGCGACCAGTCCATTCTTGTCACCACGACTTCGGCGAAATTCCGGATCCGGAACGCGGCGGTCGGCGGCAATGGAAATGACGCGGCAACCGACGACATCGAATTGATCGACGTATCGCCAACCCTTGACAAGCAGTTCTCGCCGGCGAACATTGGGCGTGGCAAGGTCGGCACCATGGTGTTCACCGTGACCAACACCTCAGAGCTTGCGTCAAAGAACGGCTTCGCGTTTACGGAGACCCTGCCAGGCGGCCTCACGATTGCACCAACGCCGAACTTCAGTACCACATGCAACAACGGCGCCGGAAACCTCGGCGTGATCACCTCGGGCGGCACGGCTGGCGCAACCTCGGTCGGGTTGAAGGGGTCGCTGGCAACCGACCAGGTTTCGTGCACGTTCAAGATCGACGTGCTGGCTGGCATGTCGGAGGGGACGATCACCAACACCCAGGCCAACGTGAACCCGTCGGCTGGTGTGCGGTCGGGCGACACCCTGATCAACGGCGCAAGCGTCAACGTGCGCGACCCGCGAATCCAGGTGACCAAGGCGCTCTCCGGCGTTCGCGTGCACGCCGGTGACCAGTTCACCGCCGAAATTCGGCAGGGCGCCGCGAACGGCCCGGTGGTCAACAGCACCGCCAACGCGACCAGCGCTGGGTCGGGTGCCACCGTCGATGCAGGCACTGGAACGACCGGCACCTATCAAGCCGACGCGGGCTCCACCTACTACGTCGGTGAGTCAGCCTCGGGCACAACGCTGCTTGGCCAATACACCCAGACGATCAGCTGCACCGACTCGGCTGGCTTGCAGCCTGGCCTGCCCACTAGCCAGGCGTTTTCCGGCGCGTACCCGCTCACCCTGGTTGCTGGCTCGAACGTGTCATGTACGCTCACGAACAATCCTCAGGCCCCGGGGCTCCTGTTCAAGAAGCGGGTCGCGTCGAACAACGATGTGGATGGTTCGGGCAACGTCACGGTCGGCGACCAGATTGCGTATGCGTTCGACCTGACCAACACGGGCGCAACGACGCTCAGTGCGATCGCAGTGAGCGACCCCACTCTCGGCACGGTCACCTGTCCACAACCGTCGCTGGTCGCCGGGGCATCCGAAACCTGCACCGCACCGGTGCGGACAGTGACGCAGGCCGACATTGATGCCGGCTCGCTGAGCAACACCGCAACTGCAACGGCCACGGACCCGGCTGGTGAAACGCTCACGAAGACCGATTCGGTGACGGTCGCGTCGCCGGGGGTGGCAACCGTGTCGTTGTCGAAGACCGAAGCATCCGTGACTGATGTGAACGGGAACTCGCTGCGTGACGCAGGCGACCTCGTGAACTGGAGCTTCGTCGTCAAGAACACCGGTTCGGTCACGCTGACCAACCCGACGGTGACGGATTCCATTGCCGGTGTCACCGTCACGTGCCCTGCCGGATCAGTTGCGCCGAATGCAACGGTGACGTGTACCCAGAACGCCGGCTACGCACTGACCCAGGCCGACGTGAACGCCGGTGGGGTCACCAACTCTGCAACCGCCTCGGCGCGTGATCCACAGAACGCTGCGGTGACGTCGCCAACGGCAACGGTCACGAGTAGCGCGGATCAGTCGTACGCACTGTCGGTCACGAAGTCTGAACAGCAGTACACCGATGTCAACACCAACGGCGCAGTCGACACGGGCGACACGATCCAGTGGCAGTTCGCAGTGCAAAACACCGGAACAGTGCCGGTGTCGAACCTGACCATCAACGACCCACTGCTCGCGAGCCGTAGCGTCACGGTGACGTGTGCGCAGACGACGCTGGCGCCGGGTGCGTCGACCACCTGTTCTCAGTCAGCACCGTTCGCCATTCAGCAGAGCGACATGGACCTCAACGGCGCGAGCATCCAGAACCAGGCGACGGCCCGCGGAACGCGACTTGACGGAACGACCGTCGTCGAGTCTGCGCCGTCCGGCACCTCTCGTGTGCTGACCGCCCAGGCATCGATTTCGATGGTGAAGAGCGCTACCGCCCCGGCCGATAACAACGGCAACGGGATTACTGACGTTGGCGACACGGTGACATACAGCTTTGCGGTCACGAACAACGGTACGGTCACGCTTTCGAACCCGGTCGTCACCGACCAGATGCTCGCGAATGCGAACCCGCCGATCACGATCAGCTGCCCGGCTTCGATCGCTCCGGCTCAGACCGTCACCTGCACCGCGAGCGCCGCATACGCAATCACGCAGGCCGACGTAGATGCTTCGGGTGGAGCGCTCACCAACTCGGCGACCGTCGAGGCCGCGACACCGAATGGCCATGTTCCGGCGAGCGTCACCAGCACGGGTGCTGGTACGTCCACCTCGCTGAGTCAGGCAACCGCGATCAGCTTGACCAAGTCGGCGGCGGTGACCGACGTGAACGGCAACGGACTCAATGACGCGGGCGACCGAGTCGACTACAGCTTTGTGGTCACGAACACCGGTGTGCGTACGCTGACCAACGTCGCGTTGGATGACCAGATGCTCGCCGCGGCGGGTTCGGCGATCACGTGTGGGGCATCCACGCTCGCATCGAACGCCTCGACGACGTGCACGGCGAGTTACACCATCACGGCCAACGACATGAATACGCGGCCAGGGAGCCTCGACAATACGGCGACCGCCTCTGGGTTCAGCCCAAGTGGCACGAAGGTGACGTCGCCTTCCGCGACTGCACGTGTGCAACTGGACCAGGTTCAGGGTCTTCAGGTCAGCGCGTCGACGAACGTGGTCGACACCGATGGCGACGGACGAACCGAAGCCGGTGACCAGGTGCAGTACACCTTCACGCTCACGAACTCGGGCAGCCAGACCATGAACGGTGTGACGCTGACGTCGCCGCAGTTCACGGGCCATGGTGTCACCGTGACCTGCACCCCAACCTCGCTGGCACCCGGTCAGGTTGCGACGTGTACTGCCACGCTCACCATCACGCAGGCCGATGTGCAGAACCCTGCAGGGTTGGTTGTTCCGGTCAGCGCCCAGGGCACTCCGCCTGGTGGCTCGACCTTCACCGGACCGTCCAACGACGTCGTGACGCCGCTCACGCAGACAGCGTCGATGACGCTCGAGAAGACTGCGAGCCTTGCTGACACGAACAACTCGGGTCGCACCGATGCAGGCGACCAGATCACCTACTCATTCAAGGTGACCAGTACCGGTACCGAAGACATTGCGAACCTCCAGCTCAACGACCCGATGTTGACCGGAATCTCGTGCCCCGCGACGCTCCCCGCTGGTGGAAGCGTGGTGTGCACGGCGGCTCCGTACACCGTCGTGCAGGCCGACGTGCAGAATGGGTCGGTCAACAACACCGCCACCGTGACCGGCACCGACATCAACAACGCGACCGTCACCGCGACGGACTCGGCGACCGTCGTGACACCGGGGACTTCCGGAATCAACTTGGTCAAGCGCGTCGCTGCAACGCGGGACGTGAACGGAAGCGGCACCCGCGACGCTGGTGATGGCGTGACCTTTGCGTTCGATGTCACGAACAGTGGCACGCTGACGCTTACGAACCCGGGCATTACCGACGCGTTCCTGACGAATGCGGGCATCACCGCAACGTGCCCGGCATCGATCGCGCCCGGCGCAACGGTGACCTGCACGGCCGGCGAATACCTCATGACCCAGGCTGACGTCGATGCCGGGGGCGTGACCAACACGGCCACTGCGCACGCTGAGTCCGCATCCGGATCGGTGACGTCGTCGCCTTCCACCGTTGTGGCTGCAGCTGACCGGGTGGCGGCGCTTGCGCTGTCGAAGACGGCGGTGCTCACCGACACGAACTCGAGCGGCGCGGGCGACGTTGGAGAGACGATCACCTGGTCGTTCTCGGTGCACAACGGCGGAACGATCGCGGTATCGAACGTCACCGTCAACGACCCGCTGCTGGCATCGCACTCACTCACCGTGGTGTGCCCACCAACTTCTGTGGCACCGGGTGGCGACCTCACGTGCTCGAGCGTTGCGTACGTCATCCAGCAGTCGGACGTTGACGCAGGAGCGACGATCGTCAACCAGGCGACCGCGAGTGCGACAGCAACCGGGGGTGGCACCGTGACGTCACCACCGGACGGCACGTCAACACCACTCGGTCAGGCGGCCTCGCTCAACCTGCAGAAGAACGTGGTTGCCGTGGCCGACGTCAACGGCAACGGGGTCACCGACGCGGGCGACACGATCAACTGGTCGTTCACGGTTACGAACAACGGCAACCTGACCGCATCGAACATCACGGTCAACGACCCGTTCGTGACCGCAGCGGGTATCAGCATTAGCTGCCCGCAGGCGAGCCTCGGCCAGAACGCGAGCGAGACCTGCACCCTGTCGCAGCCATACGCGATCACGCAGGATGACGTTGACCACGGCGACGGCACCGTTTCGAACGTTGCCACCGTCAGCGGAACGAGTTCGGCGCAGTCGAGTGTCACATCGCCCTCGAGTGGCACCGACACGATCGTGGTTCAGTCGGCTGCATTGTCGATCGTGAAAACGTCGAGCGTCACCGATGTAAACCAGAACGGCTATACCGATGCTGGCGACACCATTGTGTATCACTTCGAGGTCTCGAACACTGGCACCCAAACCGTCTCGAGTATCGCGGTGGACGACCCGATGCTCGACGGTGCCGGTGTCACCATCACCTGCCCAAGCGCGACCCTCGCGCCCGGTGCCGCAGAGACCTGCACGTCGTCGGCATACACCGTTACCCAGGCGACCGTGGATGCTTCGGGAACTGTTGAGAACTCTGCGACCGGAACCGGACGGAGCCCGTCGGGTGCTTCCGTGGACTCCCAGGCCGGTGCGCACAGTGTGGCGCTCGCACGGATTGGGTCGAGCACCATCACGAAGTCGGCAACGTTGAACGATCTCAACGCCAACGGCAAGACCGATGCTGGAGACACCGTGTCGTACACCTTCGCGGTGCTCAACACTGGGTCGGTCACGCTCGCGAACGTGACGGTAGTCGATCCCATGCTGCAGGCTAGAGGCATCGCAATTAGCTGTGATACGACGACGCTGGCGCCCGGCGCAACAGCGACGTGCTCGGCTGCGACCGGCTATGTGATCACCCAGGCGATGATGGATGGCTCGGAGGCGGCGTTGACCAACACAGCCTCGGCTACCGCAACTGACCCGGACGGCGCAACCGTGACCACTGGTTCGGCGTCAAGCGCGAGCACGTCGTTCACCCAAGAGGGGGCGCTGACGCTCACCAAACATGCGGTGGTGCACGACCTCAACGGCAACTCCCGCACTGACGCTGGTGACACGGTGACGTACACCTTTGACGTGGTGAACAGTGGCACCCTCACGATTGACACCATTTCGGTCAGCGACCCGATGTTGAACGGCCAGAGCATCGCTGTTAGCTGTGTAGCCACCACGCTCGCTCCTGAAGCGACGACCACCTGTTCGGCCACGAGTGACTACCGCATCACCCAAGGCACGATCGATGCGGCCGACCCACAACTCACGAACGCCGCATCCGCCTCTGGTCTCGACCAGCAGGACCGCACGGTGACGTCAACCGAGGCGACCGAGACGATCGATTTGACTCAGCTCACGGCATTGTCACTGGTGAAGACCGAATCTTCAGCCGACACCAATGGCAATGGCAAGCGGGATGCTGGCGACTCGGTCACGTACTCGTTCACCGTAACGAACACCGGGACGCAGACGATCGACGACCTCGAGATTGACGACCCATTGTTGACTGCGGCGAGCGTCACCCCGGTGTGTCCATCCGACACGCTGGTTGCTGGCGACACGGTGACCTGTACTGCGATGTACACCATCACTCAGGCAGATGTCGATGTGAACAACGACAGCCTTGCGAACACGGCCACGGCTGCTGGCGCAGCCCCAAGCGGAGGGCCTGTGGTGTCCGCAGCGTCCACTGCACACACCGCAGTTACGCATGAGTCGTCGATGACAGTCGACGTTGAGTCGCACCTCACGGATCGCGACGGCGACGGCAAACCTGGCCCGGGCGATGACCTGAGTTGGACCATCACCGTGACGAACACGGGCACCACAACGCTCGGTGATGTGCAGTTCCAGTCCGACCTGATGCGGGAGCGCGGTCTGACAGTGACCTGTAACCCCGCGTCGGTGGCGCCAGGGGAGCAGATGGTCTGCATCGTCTCGCCGCTCCGGCTCACGAACGCCGACGCAGGGAAGCAGATCACGCTCGACCTGACGGCGAGTGCGCAGGGCGGTGACGTCACCGGTCGAATCAGCGACAATGTATCGGCCGTGCCGATCCAGATCGGAGGCCCAATCCTGGCTGCCACCGGCTTCGCACTCCTGCCATGGATGACGGTCGCGCTGGCGCTTCTTGCGATCGGCTTCGCACTCCTCGCGGTGCAGTCCCGGCGCCGTCAGCAGCAATCCGCCGCATAGCCCGGCAACGGCACGGGAGGGAGCGACCACAGGCCGGTTGCGCCCTCCCCGTGTCGAGGTAGATGCGGCCAGATCGGTCGCGGCTAGTCGTCGACGCCGCGGGCGACGAGGGCTTCACCGATCGCGTCCGCGGTTCGAAGCGTTCGGATCACCACTGGCACTGCAAAGGCCAGTGGTGATCCGGAAGCACCTCGTGCGCGGCGCGCTTCGAGCACGTCGCGGCACAGTTCGCCGAGCAGTGGCACGCAGCGAATCGTGAGCGCCACCGCAAGGCCGATGCGATCAGGGTCGACCCAACGACGGAACGGCCGAAGCGCTGCCTGCATGGCGTCAAGCGTTGCGGCCACCGGGGTGGTGAGCGTGTAGACGGCGGCGAGGGTGACCGCGATCAGCAGCCGGAGCGCCATAAGTGCGGCGGAGAGCCATCCGCTGAACCAAATCTGCAGCGGAACGGCCAGCGCCAGCAACCAGAGCAGTGGCACCAGTTGCACCCACAGCAAACCAAACGGCGGCCGGGCGGTGGCGAGTGCTGCGATGGTGAGCATGCCGACGACGCCAGCGGCCCACCATCCGGGAACGATCGATGCGATCGCGACCAGCGCAACTAGGGCGGTGAGTTTCCACCCGGCGCTCATGCGATGGATGAGTGACCTGCCGGGGGAGTAGAGCCCAATCACGCGACCAACTGACGGTAAAACCCGAGCGCTCCGGATGGCTCGTCATCGGCCGCAATGCGGCCTTCGTCGACGACAATCACCCGCTCGAAGTCTTCGAGCAGTTCGAGTTGGTGGCTGACGATGATCACCTGCTGCGGCAGTGCGGCGAAGTGCTCGGCGACGATCCGCGCATTGCGGGCGTCGAGCAACGTGGTTGGTTCGTCTGCGACGACGATGTCGGGCTCCGCGACGAGCACCGAGGTGAGCGCGAGCAGTTGTTTCTGCCCGCCCGACAGGGCATGCGCTGGTCGGTCGGCAAGGTCTGCGATGCCGAATCGCTCCATCGCCGCGTCCACGCGGGCGCGGGACTCGGCGGCGGGCAACCTGAACCGACGCAGGCTGAACTCGACGTCTTCGCGCACAGTGGGCATGACGATCTGGTTGTCGGGGTTCGTGAACACGAATCCGACCTGGCGGCGCACCTCACGCGCGGAGCGCGCGACATCGAGCCCGTTCACGCGCACCGCGCCGGTGCTCGGGGTGACCAGCCCATTGATCAGCCGAACGAGGGTCGACTTACCAGACCCGTTCGCACCCACGACGCCAATCCGATGCTCGGTAAGCGTGAGGCTCACCTCGTCGAGCACCTGGGTCTCACCGAAGCGGCAGCCCACCTGGTCGAATACGATCTCGCTCATCCGATGCGCTCCACAATCATCGCAATGCCCTGGCCGCCGCCGATTGAGCATGCCGCGAGCCCCAGCCGAGCATCGTCGGCGGCGGCCATTCGCGCGGCCAGGCGCACGAGCAACACCGCCCCGGATGCCCCCCAGGCATGCCCGAGCGCGATCGCCCCGCCATCACCCGAAATCGTCGACTCGTCAAGCCCGACCGCGTCAGACACCGCGAGCACCTGGGCTGCGAACGCCTCGGTGATCTCAACGTGGCCAAGGTCAGCGACGGATACCCCGGCGCGGGCAAGTGCGGATTGAATTGCGGCAACGGCGCCAATGCCGGGCAGCGCCGTCGAGCCGGCCGACACCGCCGCGGCCCGCACCCGGAGCGCGGGCAGTCCACTCGCGACCGCGAGGGCTTCGGGCAACACTGCCATCGACGCAGCGCCGTCGGCGTCGCCGCACGAGTTGCCTGCGGTCACGGTTCCACCGGGCGTGAACGCCGCAGGAAACCGCGCCAAGAGCGGCAGCTCAAGCCCGGCACGGGGTCGTTCGTCATGGCGCACTCCGGCGACCGGGACGAGTTCGGCGTCGAAGCATCCGGTTGCCGACGCGGTGACCGCGAGCCGGTGGGACCTTGCGGCCCACTCGTCCTGCCGCTCACGGCTGATGCCGTAGCGCACGGCGACCGCGTCGGCCGCGGCGCCCATGTCGGGGTCAGCGAACGTGGGAGGCGCAAACGGTGCACGCAGGTACCGCACGCCGGTCGTGGGCCACAGTCGGTGCGGGGCGGTCGAGGCCGATTCGGCCCCGCCGGCGAGCACGAGGTGCGCGTCACCGGCGCGCACCCGCGCGACCGCCTGCAGCACCGCGTCAAGCCCCGATCCGCACTGGCGATCGACGGTGACCCCCGGTACGTGCTTGCCGAGGCCGGCCGCGAGCGCGGCGACCCGGGCCACCGCGCCGCCGGGACCCATGCAATTGCCGAGCACCACATCGTCAATCGGCAAGTCGAGGGGCGCCACCATCCGGGCCGTCTCGGCCAGCGCTGCGGCCGCGAGATCGTGCACCGGCACCTGCGCGAATCCGCGACCTGCAACCCCGATTGGGGTTCGGCGCGCCGCGACGATCGCGACACCGCTCATCGGTCGTCGCGTTCCTCGTGCAGTTTCCGAAGGTGCCACCGTGCGATCTTCCCACCTGAGGTGCGGGGGAGTGCTTCGGCCGCCACCCAACGGCGCGGCAGCTCGCTCGGGTCGAGTGCGAGTCGTGCCGCGCTCGTGACGGCGTCGATGGATGCGCCGCCGTCGAGTTCAACAACCGCGACGATCCGTTCACCAAGCAAGGTGTGCTGCTCGCCAAACACTCCGGCGCTACGTACCCCGGGGAGTGACTCCAGCGTCAGCTCGAGCGCTTCGGCGAGCACGGTGACGCCGCCGGTCGTGATCGCCGCATCGCCGCGCCCCAGCACCCGAAAGCCGGAATCGGTTGGCACGGCCAAGTCGCCGACGGTGGCGAACCCGTCAGGGGCGGTACGGAGTGCGCCTGGGGCTCCGAACGATCCCAGCGCCAAGTACGGTGAGCGGGCCCAGAGCTCGAACGCGTCATCCACTGCCGCCGCCGATTCGCGCAACTCGATCTCGACGCCCGGAAAGGGGAACAACTCGCCTGTTCCGCGCCCATACGCGACGAACGAGAGCTCGGCAGCTCCGTAGTACTCGAGCACGTGGATGCCCCGCGCTGCGGCCCGGGCCGCGAGCTGTGGGTCCAGAAGCGCCCCGGCAACGACGACCCGCTCTGGCACCTCGTCGCCAGACAGCAGGCGGTGCAGTGTGGTCGGCGTGACGTGCGCCACGTCGGCTCCGCGCAGTTCGTCGGTGACGGTGGCGCCCGCCCACAGCGCGTGCAGCGCGGCGTAGAGGTGCATCGACACGGTGAGCGGTCCGGTGATCGCGACCCGCTGACCGGGCTTCAGCCCCATGAGGTCGGCGAGCGGTGCGGCTGAGGCGAGCCACGATTCGGTGGTGCGCGCAATCGTGCGCGCTGGCCCGCTCGAACCCGAGGTTCGAACCAACAGACCGGCGCCGATGGCTTGCGCGTCGGGCGCTAACTCGTCGGCGTCGGCCTGAGAGCCCCCCACGAGTACCGGTAGGCCGCGTGCGAACGCGGCCAGCACGGTGGTGAGGAGCTCGGCGGGGCGGTCGGATCTCGGGAACCCGACCGCCTCCGAGTTCTCAAAGGAAGTCGTGCTGACCGCCGTATCGAGCTCGGCATAGCTGCGCTGGGCACCATCGAACTGAAGTGCGATGGTGTCGGGGGCACCGTGCAGCCAGGTGGTCACGCGCTGCTTACTTCGACGAGGCCCAGGCGCGCGGAGCGATCAGCCCAGGCAGTGCGCGATGCACGCCCTTCGCGATCAGCACCGTGAGCACCATCTTGATCAGGTCGCCCGGCAGGAACTTCACGGTCGAGGCAAGCGCAGACGCCCAGTTGGTCTTGAAGGCCACCCACGGCACACCGAGCAGGTAGATGGCCACGATGCCGCCGACGAACGTGATGAGCAACGCCCACACGAGCGGGTACTTCGGCAGAATCCGGGCAGTGCCCCACCCGATCACGAATGCGCCGAGCAACCACCCGACGAGGTAGCCCGCCGATGGGCTCGCAAATGCGACGAGGGCGGTGCGACCGCCGGCCAGCAACGGCAGCGGCAGTGCAACCACCAAAAACAACAGTACGGCGAAGAAGCCCTTGCGGGCACCGAGGATTGCGCCGGCAAGCATGACACCGAGCGTCTGAGCGGTAATTGGCACGCCACCACCAATGTTGATTGCCGGAATGGCGCCGAGTGCCGCGATCAATGCGGCAAACACGGCGATCTGGGCGATGTCGCGGGCGGCGTTGACTGGCGCCGCGGGGCGGGAATCGGTCGTTGACGCTGACTGGTTGGTCATGTGGCCTCATTCGGTAAAGGTCGTAGGCGTGGGCAATGGATGCCCTATTTCTCACGTTAGAAGTGGCAAATCCGGGGTTCGCGCGACGACCGTACAAGAATCCTGCGCAGAGTTTGGACGGCCAGGGCCGAACCCGAGTTCGGTGGTGCCGCGGTGCGCCCGCGCGGGCCTCGGCGGCCGGCATCCTGACTATTCGTCGCGGAGTTCGTGGCGCTTGGCGTCCTGCGCTACGGTGCCAATCGCGATTGCCGCAGACGCGGCCCACGCCACCCAGGTGAGCACCAGGCGCCAGTCACGCGGTCCGCGGGCGGTTGCTTTCACGAGTCCGAGCCCGGCGGCGAGTGCGCTCAGGATGGCGCCACTGAACAAGTACTTCCGCATACCCTGACGCTATCGCGTTTCGCTCAGGCAAGCCCGGCCTGGGCGACAGCAACCACCACGGGCGCTCAGTAGACTTTGCAGCATGTCTGCGCATGACCCAAAGCCCCGTAGTCGCGTCGTTACCGATGGCATCGAAGCCACCACCAGCCGTGGCATGTTGCGCGCGGTCGGCATGGGCGACGCCGATTGGGACAAGCCGCAGATCGGCATCGCGTCATCGTGGAACGAGATCACCCCGTGCAATCTCTCGCTGGCGCGCCTCGCGCAGGCGGCGAAGGAGGGCGTGCACGCCGGTGGCGGGTACCCGTTGCAGTTCGGCACGGTGTCGGTTTCTGACGGCATTTCGATGGGCCACGAGGGCATGCACTTCTCGCTCGTGTCACGTGAGGTGATCGCCGACTCGGTCGAGGTCGTCATGCAGGCTGAGCGACTGGATGGCTCTGTCTTGCTCGCCGGCTGTGACAAGTCGATCCCGGGCATGCTCATGGCTGCCGCCCGCCTCGACCTGTCGAGTGTGTTCCTCTACGCCGGATCGATCGCACCAGGTTGGGTGCGCCTGTCTGATGGCACCGAGAAGGACATCACGATCATCGACTCCTTCGAGGCCGTTGGTGCCGTGAAGGCCGGCAAGATGAGCGAAGACGATGCCAAGCGCATTGAGTGCTCGTTCGCGCCGGGAGAAGGCGCCTGTGGTGGCATGTACACCGCGAACACGATGGCCTCGGTCGCCGAAGCGCTCGGTCTCTCGCTGCCGGGGTCGGCGTCGCCGGCCTCCGCTGACCGTCGCCGCGATTACTACGCACACCGTTCAGGTGAGGCGGTCGTGAACCTGTTGAATCACGGCATCACCGCTCGGCAAATTCTCACGAAGCAGGCGTTCGAGAACGCCATCGCGGTTGGAATGGCACTCGGTGGTTCGACGAACATTGTGCTCCACCTGCTCGCGATCGCCCGTGAGGCCGAGGTCGACCTCACCCTCGATGACTTCAACCGCATCGGCGCGAAGGTGCCGCACATCGGCGACCTGAAGCCATTCGGCAAGTATGTGATGAACGACGTTGACCGCCGTGGCGGGGTGCCAGTGCTGATGAAGGCGCTGCTCGATGCCGGTCTGCTGCACGGCGACGTGATGACCGTGACCGGCAAGACGATGGCCGAGAACCTCGAGGCGCTGAACCTCCCGCCGCTCGACGGTGAGGTGCTGCACACCCTCGACAACCCGATTCACGAAACGGGCGGCCTCACCATCTTGAAGGGGTCGCTTGCCCCAGAGGGCGCGGTCGTCAAGACCGCCGGCTTCGACGCTGCGCTGTTCGAAGGCCCGGCGCGCGTGTTCGAACGTGAGCGCGCCGCAATGGATGCACTCACGAACGGCGAGATCAAGGCCGGTGACGTCGTCGTCATTCGTTATGAGGGTCCGAAGGGCGGCCCCGGTATGCGCGAAATGCTCGCGATTACCGCGGCAATCAAGGGAGCGGGCCTCGGAAAAGATGTACTACTCTTGACGGACGGTCGATTCTCAGGCGGCACAACCGGCCTGTGTATCGGCCACCTGGCACCCGAAGCGGTGGACGCTGGTCCTATTGCTTTCGTGCGCGATGGTGATCTGATTCGGGTCGATATCGCGGCTCGTTCCATCGACCTACTTGTCGACGCAACTGAGCTCGCAGCCCGCCGCGAAGGCTGGGCACCGCTCCCGCCCCGATACACCAGAGGCGTACTCGCGAAGTACTCAAAGCTCGTTCGTTCTGCCGCAGAAGGCGCAACGACCGGCTGAGCGCTGCGCTCGCCCCGGCGTAGCCAAGTCCACGAAGGAATCGAATGACTGCGGAATCCCATCCCGTGCCATCACCCACCGCGCCATCGGGCGCCCCAGTGACCATGACCGGCGCCGAAGCCGTCGTTCGCTCGCTTGAGCTGCTCGGCATCAAAGACGTCTTCGGGCTGCCCGGCGGCGCCATCCTGCCGGTCTATGACCCACTGCTTGACTCGACCAAACTGCGCCACATTCTGGTGCGCCACGAGCAGGGCGCTGGCCATGCCGCAGAGGGGTACGCCGCGGCATCCGGAAAACTCGGTGTCTGCATTGCCACGTCGGGCCCTGGCGCGACGAACCTGGTGACCGCGATCGCCGATGCCTACATGGACTCGGTGCCAATGCTCGCGATTACCGGGCAAGTGTTCTCGACGCTGATGGGCACCGACGCGTTTCAGGAGGCCGACATTGTCGGCATCACGATGCCGATCACAAAGCACAGCATTCTCGTGAAGCGGGCAGAAGAGGTGCCGGCTGCGCTCGCAGCAGCCGCGCATATCGCCACGACCGGCCGCCCCGGCCCGGTGCTCGTCGACATCACGAAAGACGCCCAGCAGGCGTCGATGCAGTTCAGCTGGCCGCCGAAGATTGACCTCCCTGGCTACCGCCCGATCACGAAGGCGCATGGCAAGCAGGTGCAGGCCGCTGCGCAGCTCATCGCCGAAGCCGAGCGCCCGGTGCTCTACGTCGGCGGTGGCGTGATTCGCGCGGGTGCCAACGAAGAGCTGCTGAAGTTCGCGAATCTCACCGGTGTGCCCGTGGTCACCACGCTGATGGCACGCGGTGCGTTTCCAGATTCGCACCAACAACACCTTGGGATGCCAGGTATGCACGGCACGGTCCCTGCGGTGCTGGCGCTGCAAGAGTCAGACCTGTTGATCACGCTCGGCGCCCGGTTTGACGACCGTGTCACCGGGAAGGCCGCGCTGTTCGCTCCAGACGCGAAGGTGATCCACGTAGACATCGACCCGGCAGAGATCGGCAAGATCCGCGCGGCGGAAGTGCCGATCGTCGGCGATGTGAAGGACGTGCTCGTCGACCTTAACGACGCATTTGCCGAGGCATCCCGCACCACCACGCCTGACTACACCGCGTGGTGGTCGCGCCTGAACCGCCTGCGCGCCGAGTACCCGCTCGGCTACGCACCGACCACTGATGGCCTGCTTGCACCGCAGCAGGTGATCACCCGCATCGGCGAGCTTTCGGGCCCTGAGGCGGTCTACGCCGCGGGCGTCGGCCAGCACCAGATGTGGGCGGCACAGTTCATCAAGTACGAGCGTCCGAACTCGTGGCTGAACTCCGGTGGTGCCGGAACCATGGGCTACTCGGTGCCTGCTGCGATGGGTGCGAAGGTTGCCGAGCCTGACCGGGTGGTGTGGGCGATCGACGGTGACGGATGCTTCCAGATGACGAACCAAGAGCTCGCCACTTGCACGCTGAACAACATCCCGATCAAGGTCGCGATCATCAACAACTCATCGCTCGGCATGGTGCGGCAGTGGCAGACCTTGTTCTACGACGGCCGGTACTCAAACACCGACCTGAACACGGGCCACGACACGGTGCGCGTGCCTGACTTCGTGAAGCTTGCTGAAGCGTATGGATGCCTCGGCATTCGCGTCACGAACGAAGATGAGATTGACGCCGCGATCAAGCTCGCGCTCGAGACGAACGACCGCCCGGTGGTCATCGACTTTGTCGTCTCGCCGGGCGCAATGGTCTGGCCAATGGTGCCGCAAGGCGTCTCGAATAGCTTTGTGCAGTACGCCCGCGACCATGCGCCGGCCTTCGAGGAGGGGGACTGATCATGTCGACCCATGTGCTCTCACTCCTCGTTGAAAACAAGCCGGGCTTGCTCACCCGCGTCGCGGGCCTGTTCGCGCGTCGCGGCTTCAACATTGAATCGCTCGCGGTCGGACACACCGAGATGCCTGGCCTCAGCCGCATCACGGTCGTGGTCGACGTCGAAGATCTGCCACTTGAGCAGGTCACGAAGCAACTGAACAAGCTCGTGAACGTGTTGAAGATCGTCGAACTCGACCCCGCCCAGTCGGTGCAGCGTGAACACCTGCTGATCAAGGTGCGCGTCGACAACACGACCCGCTCGCAGGTGCTCGAAGCGGTGACGCTGTTCCGTGCCCGCGTGGTCGATGTGGCCACCGACGCCCTCGTGATCGAGGTCACCGGAGACTCCGGCAAGACGCAGGCCTTGCTGAAGGTGCTCGAACCTTACGGAATCAAAGAAATCGTGCAGTCCGGCTTGCTTGCAATCGGCCGCGGCGGCAAGAGCATCACCGAACGCGTGTTCAAGAACTAACCACCAGATCTGTGGCGTGAGCCACAAATTCACAAGCCACTACAAGGAGAAAACAATGGCTGAGATGTACTACGACAAGGATGCAGACCTGTCGTTGATCCAGGGCAAGAAGGTCGCCGTTATCGGCTACGGCTCGCAGGGCCACGCCCACGCGCAGAACCTGCGTGACTCGGGTGTTGAGGTCGTCATCGGTCTGAAGCCAGGTTCGAAGTCGATCGCAAAGGCTGAAGAGGCTGGCTTCAAGGTGCTGAGCGTTGCTGAGGCGTCGAAGTGGGCCAACGTCGTCGTGCTCCTCGCACCAGACCAGTACCAGCGCCACATCTTCGCCGAGTCGATCAAGGACAACCTTGAGGCTGGCGACACCCTCGTCTTCGGTCACGGCTTCAACGTGCGCTTCGGGTACATCCAGGCGCCTGAGGGCGTCGACGTGATCCTCGTCGCGCCGAAGGCGCCGGGTCACACGGTTCGTCGCGAGTTCGTCGCTGGCCGTGGCATCCCGGACATCATTGCCGTTGAGCAGGACGCCTCGGGCACCGCTTGGGACCTCGCGATCTCGTACGCCAAGGGCATCGGTGGTACCCGCGCCGGCGTCATCAAGACCACGTTCACCGAAGAGACCGAGACTGACCTGTTCGGTGAGCAGGCCGTGCTCTGCGGTGGTGTGTCGAAGCTGATCCAATACGGCTTTGAGACCCTGACCGAGGCTGGCTACCAGCCAGAGATCGCCTACTTCGAGGTACTGCACGAGCTGAAGCTCATCGTCGACCTCATGTGGGAGGGCGGCATTTCGAAGCAGCGCTGGAGCGTCTCTGACACCGCTGAATACGGTGACTACGTCTCGGGCCCGCGTGTGATCGACCCGCACGTCAAGGAGAACATGAAGGCAGTGCTCGCCGACGTGCAGAACGGTTCGTTCGCGAAGCGCTTCATCGATGACCAGGACAACGGGCAGCAGGAGTTCCTCGCGTTCCGCGCAGAGGGTCAGAACCACCCCATCGAAGCCACGGGTCGCTTGCTTCGCGGCATGTTCGCGTGGAGCAGCAAGGAAGACAACGACGACGACTACGTTGACGGTGCAGTCGCTCGCTAGTCGCGATGTGTAAAACGGCCCGCCCCGGAGGCTCCGGGGCGGGCCGTTTTTGCATTGCGCGCCTGCGCAGCATATGCCCAGAGAACTCGAGTAACTTCCTCCAAGTTGCGTCATAACTCGGCACGCCGTACGTCTCAACCTCTGGTGACCCTTCAGTTCCCGCTGTGCGGTCGTCCTTCGAAGCTCCAGACCCGAACATTGGACTCATATATTGCACAAGCTCAACAGGCGTGCCCGCACGCGGTTCGGCGCCGTCGTGGTTGGCGTTGCCCTCATCGGTGGCACGATGATCAGCGTCGCCCCCGCATACGCTGACACCGCGCCATCCGATTCGAACCAGCCGGTCACTGCCGGCACGACGTCACTGCCGACCGTGCAAGTTGACGGTGTCGTGTGGGCGCAGGTGATTGTTGGCAACACGGTCTACGTGGGTGGCGACTTCACCACCGCGTACCCGGCTGGTGCGACCAAGGCCGCTGGCGTGGCGCGCAAGAACCTGCTGGCGTACGACATCACGACCGGCAACCTAATCGACTCGTGGAACCCAGGCGCGAATGCGAAGGTTCGCTCGCTCGCGGTCTCGCCCGACGGCACCAAGGTGTACGTCGGCGGCAGCTTCGTGCAGGTTGCGGGCCAGACGCGCTACCGCGCTGCAGCGTTCGACGCTGCGACCGGGGCGCTCACCTCGTGGGCTCCCAAGCTGAACGCCTCCGTGTACGCCGTGACCGCGACCAACAACGCCGTCTACGTCGGAGGCGCACTCACCAGCGTGAACGGCAAGACCCGCAACAAGATCGCTGGTTTGTCGGCGGCTGACGCCAGCCTGCTCGCCTATGACCCAAACATCAGCGGCGGCAGTGTCAACTCGATCGTGGTGAATGCTGCGGGCACCGTTGTCGTGGCGGGCGGTACGTTTACGACGGTCGGTGGCGCTGCGATCAGCGGTCTGGCGGCAACCGACGCCAACACCGGGGTGCCACAGCGGTGGGCCGTGAACAACACCATCAGCACCTCGGGTTCGACCGCGGGCATCATGAACCTTGCAGCTGATGCGTCTGGCATCTACGCGGTCGGATTCAACGCCAACGGGCCGGCGAACCCCCGAGCATTTGAGGGCACGATCAAGGTTGGATGGGACGGCAGCATCACCTGGCTTTCCGACTGCCATGGCGACAGCTACTCGGTCGCGCCGACCGCGAACATCGTCTACGTCGCCAGCCACGCCCACGCGTGCACGAACATCCCCGGTGGTGAGGTGCTTCCGCAGACCAACCCGTGGTCGTACCTGCGCGGTACTGCCCTGCAGAACACGGTTGCCGGCGTGAACGGTTTCCAGAACGATGGCTACCCATCGTTCAAGGGCATCGCCGCACCGCGCATGCTGCAGTTCTTCCCCGACCTGGCGGTCGGCACCTTCACCGGTTCGAGTCAGGCGGCGTGGAGTGTGGCTACCAACGGAACGTACGTGCTCTATGGTGGCGAGTTCCCGAAGGTCAATGGCAAGGCGCAGGCAGGGCTCGCCCGGTTCGCGCTTCCAAGTGTGATCAAGAGCACGGATGGCCCGCGGCTGAGTGGTGCGCAGATGAACCCGACCCTCACCACGACCGCCAACTCGGTCACTGCCAACTTCACGGCTAACTGGGACCGCGACAACAAGACGCTCACCTACGCGCTGTACCGCCGAGGGGTCACCGCACCGGTTGCGACAACCACGCTCGACTCCGCGCAATTGCTGCGGCCGAGGGGTGCGCTGACTGACTCCGGTCTGCAGCCGAGCAGGGCCTACGAGTACCGGATCGTCACGACCGACCCTGACGGCAACAAGACCAATAGTGACTGGGTGACGGTGACTACGGCTGCGGCAGCGGCGCAACCAGGACCGGAGCCCGCCCCGCAACCAGCCCCGGAGCCCGCCCCGCAGCCTGCCCCGCAGCCAGCCCCGCAACCCATCACCAACCTCGCGCTCGGCAAACCAGCCACGCAATCGTCAACGTACGCACCTGCAACCGCGGCAGGGAAGGCCGTAGATGGCAACACGGCAGGCAGCTATGGCGCTGGCTCGCTGTCGCACACTGGCAACAACCGCAATGCGTGGTGGCAGACCGATCTCGGGGCCGCGAAGTCGATCTCGTCGATCAACGTCTTCAACCGCACTGATGGTGTGCAAGATCGGTTGTCGGACTACTGGGTCTTTGTGTCGAACACTCAGTTCAACACCTCGCTGACGCCCGCACAGCAGGCTGCGCAGCCGGGCGTTTGGTCGCAGCGCTTGACCGCACCGGCGGGTGTACCAACGCAGATTCCGGTCGGCGCACAGGGACGGTACGTCATGGTGCAGCTGAACAGCACCAACTACCTCACCCTCGCTGAACTCCAAGTGATGGGGAACTAACCTCGCATCGCCTACGCAATGGCCCGCTCCGGATGCTCCGGGGCGGGCCGCTTTCGTCAGTGCCGGGTGGCGTGTTACGGCGGGTGGACCTGGACCCCGCAGCGGGTACGCAACTGTGCAACGGGTACGGAATTCGCACCAAATACGCATTTGGATACCCGACGCTGCGGAGATACGAATGGCCCGCCGGAAATCCGGCGGGCCATTCGTTGCTGCGGGGGTGCGACTAGTTGGAGGCCGCAGGCGTTGCCGCCGGAACACCCGAGGTGAGGGTGGCCTTTGCGGCGTCAACCTGGGCTTGTGTGTACCCGCAGTACTTGACGGCTTCGCTCTCCCACTTCAGGGTGAGACGGCTCTTGCCATCTTCGTGCGCCTTCGCGACGGTGCCTTCGTAAATCGCGGCGTCCTTCGAATCCTTGTTCACGTCGGGCACTGCTGAACACACGTGGAACACATCGCCCGACTTCGTGTAATAGACGACGTCTTTGCCGGTCAGCGTCTTCACGATGTTCGATTCCTGGCTGTACTGCTCAACCGACGGCGCTTTGAAATCGATGCCGAAGAACACTGCAACCGCGGCGAGCACAATGCCGACCGTGCCAGCGAGGGCCTTCTGCCCGCCCGACATGTTCTTGTTCAAGAAGATCATGATGATTAGCGGCACAAACGCGATGATCGCGATGATCGCGCCGAGTTGGTTCTGCACGAAGAAGCGCACGGTCTCACTCTTGCGGGCTGGGTCGAGGCGGTTCGCCTGCTTCCAGAGCTGTGAGCCGATCACCGAGAGTGCACCGATCACGACGATCGAGGCAATCAGTGCCACCATCGCCCAGGTGGGGAACACCAGGTTGTCGGAATCCTTCGCCAGTGCGGTCTGCTTCAGCACCCAGAAGATCGCGAACGCCTCAAGACCGATGGCGACCACCCACAGGATCGCCGCGATACTCCGCTTCTGCGTCGCTTTCGCCTTCGCCTCGGGGGTGGGTTTCCAGTCGGCGGCTGGCTCAGCGGCCTCACTGCCGGTGCTCTCGACGCGAACTACTTTTTTCGCCACGTGGGTTCCCTTTCGAAGGCGGATGCATCTGCGTTCGCAATCGTAGTGCGCCCGTGTTACCGCGCTTATGATTGCGCCATGTCGTCGCTGCTCGCCGTTGAGATCGCGGTTCAAGATGCCGCGGGTGTACGCATCGCGGTTGACGCTGGTGCCAGCCGAATCGAGCTCTGTCAGGCGCTTTCGGTCGGCGGGTTGACCCCGTCGATGGCGCTCGTTGAGGAGGCGGTCGACGTCGCCGCGGGTCGCCCCGAGTTCGTGCATGTGCTGGTGCGGCCACGGGGTGGTGGGTTCGTGTACGACTCCGATGAGCAACGGTTGATCGAGCGCGAGATTCGTTTGCTCGGCAGGGTCGGGGTTGATGGGGTCGTGATCGGTGCCATGACGAACGATGGATGCCTCGACGTTGACCTGATCCGCCGGTGGGTGGCTGCGGCAGCCGAGGCCGGAGTCGCGACGGTCACCGTGCACCGCGCGATTGACGCATGTGCACACCCGGAGGCTGAGATCGCCCGGCTGGCCGGTATCGGGGTGCAACGGGTGCTCACCTCCGGTGGCGCAGTGACCTGCCGCGACGGATTGACAACAATCGCCGAGATGGTGCGCGCGGCGGGGTCGATCGAGGTCATGGCGGGCGGCGGAATTGCCATCGACGACATTGCCGACCTCGGTGCCGCCGGCATCGCGGCTGTGCACCTTTCGGCGCGGGGCATCCTGGTTGATGGTGGGCCGAGCGGCCCGGGCGGAGGAGTCACTGCATACGATGTGACCGACTCAGCGCTCGTGTGCGCGGCGGTCGCGGAGGCTCTCCACACGGCGGGCAGTAGGCTGGCCGCATGAATCGCGGTGACGACGAGGCCTTGAATTGGGTTGGTGACGACGATCCGACGCTCGCGGCGGGCTGGAAGCCGGTCGGTCCGAAGGTTCCGCTTGAGGGCGGCACTGAGGGCGAGCCAGCCGACTCGGCCGCCGGTGGCGAGGGTGCACCCAACGTCGATGGGTTGGCTGGGGCATCCGGAGCTGCCATCGTCGCTCGCCAATTGACATCTGTGGAACTCGTGGTCTTCGGCCTGCTTGGTGGCGTGTACCTGCTCTACACGATCGGCTGGGCGCTCGTCGCGCTAAAGACGCCGCCGCTCGACGCTGGCATGCTGAACAACTTCATGTACTCGGTCGGACTCTGGCTCGCGGTTGCCGCGGTGCCGCTCTGGTTCGGGTGTGCGATGTGGCTCACAAGGCGTCCCGTCCGGCGAATCGTCTCGCTCGCGATCGGTGCGATCATGCTGATTCCGTTCCCGTTCTTGTTTGGACTCGCGAAATGAAGATCGCACGCACCGCACTCGCGGTCGTCCTCGGCCTATTGCTCGCTTACAACCTGTGGCAGGCGGTCGCAAGCATCGTCGACCTGGTCGGCCACGGCGTGGTCATTCGCGGTTCAGGATGGGTCGTGCTGATCGCTGCGGCAATCGCGCCCGTCGCGGGGTTTGTCGCTGCGCTATTGCTCGGCCGCGGCCGAGCGCTTTGGGCGCTGGCCCTGCTCTACGTGACCGCGCTGGCGGTCTCGTGGTTGGCGTTCCTCACGCTTTCGGCGTTGCTCGCCCGAGTCGGCGGAATCGGTCTCACCTAGCTGTACTTCCCTAGCCAGCGCGATCGCCGATTGCTGGTGACTCGAGCGGTGACCTAAAGGTCGCGCGAGCGACCTCATCTTCGTATGTCGTCACATTTGGGGCTACGAACCGTATCGGGCACGGGGCATCCGAATCGAGTCGGTACGCTTGATTTTGGTCGTGCGCCCCGATGTTGTGAGGCGCGTTTGCGTGACCCTTGGGTGCCCCGCCCAGGGCACTACTCATCGAAGGATCGTTCGTGTCAAAGCCTGTTGTGCTGATCGCCGAAGTGCTCTCACCTGCCACCGTTGACGCCCTCGGGCCCGACTTTGACGTACGCAACGTCGATGGCACTGACCGCCCAGCGCTGCTCGCTGCGCTCGCTGATGCGCACGCGATTCTCATTCGCTCGGCAACCCAGATTGACGCCGAGGCGATCGCTGGTGCGCCGAAACTGCAGGTGATTGCCCGTGCGGGTGTCGGCCTCGACAACGTCGATGTGAAGGCGGCCACAACCGCCGGGGTCATGGTCGTGAATGCACCGACCTCGAACATCATCTCCGCCGCTGAACTGACGATCGGGCACATTCTCTCGCTTGCGCGACAGATTCCGGCCGCTCATGCGTCACTGCAGAGCGGTGCGTGGAAGCGCAGCGCGTTCACCGGCACCGAACTCTACGAGAAGACCCTCGGTATCATCGGCCTCGGCCGCATCGGCGCGCTGATTGCGGCGCGTCTGCAGGCGTTTGGCATGAATGTCATCGCGTACGACCCGTACATCACCGCGACTCGGGCGCAGCAGCTCGGTGTGCAGACCGTGAGCCTCGACGAGCTGCTCGCGCAATCCGACTTCATCACAATTCACATGCCGAAGACCCCAGAGACCACCGGCATGATCTCAACCGACCAGTTCGCGCTGATGAAGCCGACCGCGTGCATTGTGAACGTTGCTCGCGGCGGCCTCATCGACGAAGACGCCCTGGCGGTCGCCCTCGAGTCGGGCACCATCGCCGGGGCTGGCCTGGATGTCTTCAGCTCCGAGCCGCCGAAAGACACGAAGCTCACCGGGCTGAAGAACGTCGTCGTGACGCCGCACCTTGGTGCATCGACCGATGAAGCGCAAGAAAAGGCTGGTGTCTCGGTGGCAAAGTCGGTGCGTCTCGCACTTGCCGGCGAGTTGGTGCCTGATGCGGTGAACGTCGCCGGCGGGGTCATCGACCCGTACGTGCGCCCGGGTATTCCGCTCACCGAGAAGTTGGGTCAGCTCTTCGCCGGGCTCGCGCACGGCGCGCTCGCGAGCGTCGACATCGAAGTACGTGGCGAACTGCACGGCTATGACGTGTCGGTGTTGCGTCTCGCCGCACTTAAAGGCATCTTCCGGAACTCGGTCAGCGAGTCGGTGTCGTACGTCAATGCACCGCTGCTCGCTGAACAACGCGGCATCTCGGTGCGCCTGATCACCGAGGCCGACAGTCCAGAGTTCCGCAACCTGATCACGATCCGCGGTGCGTTGTCGGATGGCACGCAGCTCTCCGTCTCTGGCACGCTCACCGGCACCAAGCAGGTCGAGAAGCTCGTTGGCATCAATGGCTACGAGATCGAGGTGCCGATCGATGAGCACCACATTGTGATGATCTACCAGGACCGCCCCGGTATCGTGGCGATCTACGGCAGCGCGTTCGGCGAAGCAGGGGTCAACATTGCGGGTATGGCGATCGCCCGTCGTTCGGCGGGTGGGCAAGCGCTCAGCGTGTTGACGGTCGACTCACCGGTCGACCCGGAGTTGCTTGAGCAGGTTCGCAACGCGATCGCGGCGGATACCTTCGTCGAGATCGATATCACCGAGTCATAAGGTTCCGGACTGCTCATCAACAGTCCATCTGCGAGTTACCCGCGCGCCGTAGGTTGCACGGGTGACCACATTTCGTCCTCGGTTTCGTCTGACGTCTCTTCGTTCCGTACTCCTCGCGGTCTTTGCCTCTGCTCTGTTGGTACTCGGCTTACCAGCTGACGCCGCGTCGGCGCACCAGAGCCGCGGGCATGGCGAATTGATCATGACTTCAACCGCCGGTGCCACAACGGGGCGGCTGATGGTCGACCAGCAGGTTGTCGCGGTTGCCGGTGCTGGCGCTTGGGCAGAGAACCTGCTGGTGGCGGCGTGTCCAGTGACCGCGACCGCGCAAGACGGCACCGATGGTGGTGCACCGGGTGTTGCTGTCATTGAGATGGCGTGGAACTGCCAGCTGAGCGAACTCGACCTCTCTGCGTTGTTGAAAGCGGCAGCGTGGGCGACGCTGATCGTCGAATTCGACGGTGAGACGATGATGGCCACTGTCGCAGCACCGGTGGTCACCCCCGCGGGCGCGCACGCTCAGTCGGCGACGTCGCACGACATGCCATGGTCGGCGTTGCTTGCGGCCCCAGTCTGTATTGCAGTGGCGGGTGCCTACCTTCTCGTGGTGCGGTTGCGCCGGCGGCGATTGGTCGAATCTGCGGGTGCGCCGGTGTTGCGTGCTCGACGCGCGATTCGCCTGCGTGCGGCGGTGGGAGCCGGGCTCGTTGCCGCGACCGTGGCCGCATCGACCGTGGTCGCACCGCCCACATCGGCTGTCGCAGCGACGTCTGCGTTGACGCTCACGACCACCACTCCCACCGTCGGCCAACAGTTGACGTTCAGCTACCGCACCGACGCCCCATCATCGACAAACTGGGTTGGCATCTACGCGCCGAACGACACCCCAGGGCCGGTTGCGTCGCGAGTGTGGGCGTACACCCCCAACGCCGACGGCACCGTGACGCTCAATAGTGGCGGCCTCACCGCGGGCACCTGGACGGCCCGCTTCTTCGCGAACGATGGCTACACCGAACTCGCGACCGCGGTCACATTCACGCTCCAAGCTCCTTCGGCGTTGTCATTGACGACCACGAACCCGGTCGCGGGTCAACAGTTGACCTTCCAGTACTCGACGGGGTCGCCGGCGGCCAAGAACTGGATCGGCATCTACGGCCCCAATGACACCCCGGGTCCGGTGGCGGCGCGCGTGTGGGCCTACGCCCCGAGCGCCGATGGGACCGTGACGCTCAGCAGCGGCAGCCTCGGCGTAGGGACCTGGAAAGCCCGATTCTTCGCCAACGATGGCTACACCGAACTCACTGCGCCGATCACGTTTACGATTGCAGCGCCATCCGGACTCACCCTCACGACCGCGAACCCGTCGGAGGGCCAATCGCTCACGTTCCGTTACGTCACCACGACTCCTGGGGCGAAAAACTGGGTTGGGCTCTATGGCCCGAATGACACCCCAGGGCCGGTCGCGGCAACGGCGTGGCTGTATGCCCCGAACGCAGATGGAACGGTCACTTTTGGCGGTGGCTTGCGAGCGGGAACGTGGAAGGCGCACTTCCTCGCGAATGATGGCTACGAACCGTTGACCACGCCGATCACGTTCACGGTCAAGCCACCGACTGTCGACCTCGTCGTCGTACGCGGCACCGTCTTCAATGACGCGAACGAGAACAACGTGCGCGATGCGGGCGAAGTTGGTGTGGGCGGCGTCTCGGTCACTGATGGCCAGCAGTGGTCAACGACTGCTGCCGATGGCACGTACAGCATTGAGATCGACCGGCGTCGGCGCGAGACCGACCTGGTGACGATCGTGTCGCCGAACGGCTACACGCCGGTGCTTAGAGCAGACTCGGTGCCGCAGTACTTCCGTCAGGTGCCGTCGAGTGCCTCTCCGCTGAACGGGCTCGACTTCGGCCTGGTGGCCGACACGAATGCAGCGAACCCCACCGAGAAGTGGTCGCTCGTCTCCGATCCGGAGGTGAGTAACACCGTGGATGCCGCAGCGACTGCGTCGCTCGCCGAATGGACCGGGCAGGTTCAGGCGATGGCCGAGGCGACCGAAGCGACGATGACCATTTCGACGGGTGACCTGACGGTGACCGACTATGCCGCGGAGCACCGTCGGCAGGGTGGATACGACCTCTTCCGGAAGGGGCTCACCGATGGCGACCTTGACCACGCCTTCTACCCGGTGATGGGCAACCACGATGTCGGTGGGACCGCAACCTCGGCCGGGTACGGCGGGAGCCTTGAGTACTGGCGTCGCAACCTGGGTCCGGAGTGGTACAGCTTTGACCGCAATGGGCGCCACATCGTGGTACTCGAAGACAACTACTCGTCTGAAGGATACGGGGCACAACTGACCTGGCTTCGGGAGGATCTTCGCCGGCACGCCGTCGGCAAACAGGTGCTGGTCTTCGCGCACCGTTCACTGTTCACGAAGTGGGGCCCTGGAGCCGGGCTCCAGCCGACGGTCGACGAGTTGGCCAAGTACGACGTGCGAATGTTCGCCGCCGGACACAACCAACAGGCAGAGTTCCGCCGCGGTGCGTTTGCTCGCTCGGTCGAGGTGAACAACATGGGCAAGTACGGCATCGACGGCGCTCGACCCGACTACAAGATCCTTGACTTCTCAACGATCACCGATGACCCAGCCACCACGGTCAATGAGGACATCGGATACATCGGGGGTATTCGCCGCCAGTTCGACGTCAACAACGACGTTGCGCTGGTCAGCCCCGCCGCGGGCAGCGTGCATGGTGCGGCGGCCGGGGTCCCGGTGCAGGTATTCGCTGAGGATGACGGCCGGACTCCTGCAACCGCGTCGGTCGTGATCACCCGACGGGCGAACGGTGAAGTGGTGTGGCGGAACGATGCGCTCGCATTCGGAGGCAATGTGCAGCCGACTGGAATCGTCAACTGCTACACCCCGCCCGGAGGTGGCGCTGTGGAGACCTGCCCGGAGCCGCGGGTGGCCTGGACCCGTGCCGGCACCCGCATCACCGGACTCACTCCCGGTTTCTACACGGCGACGGTGACCACGGTCGATACCGTGGGCAATTCGTGGCCGACCATCACCCAGAACTTCGATGTGCAGGAGGCCGAAGTCTCCACGGTCGAGCCAGGGCAAGATTGGCTGCGTCAGGGTGGCGACGAGGCCGGGGGATCCTCGAGTGGGGATGACCCGGGTTCGAACTTGGATTTGCGCTGGTCAGCGAACACGGGCGAGCAGTTCCACCTGAACGGTGCTGCGGTGGTTGACGGTCGCGTGATCGTCGCGTCGCAGGCGTTCGACAGCCCGTACAGCATGATGCTTGCCTACGATGCCGTGACGGGTGCTGAGCTCTGGCGCACCTACCTCGATGGAGACGCCGAGTCGTACCCGACGGTCTTTGACGGCAAGGTGTACCTGACCACCGGGGTCGGGCGTGTCTATGCGCTCGATGCGGCCACCGGTCAGGTTGCTTGGCAGGCGATTAGCAGCGAGGAAACGCACGGCTCGACGGTTCGGCGCTACGGTCGGGCCGGCGGTCCGGTGAGCGTGTTCGCGCTCGCCGACCGGCCGCCGGTTGCGGTACTCCAGGAGTATGGATGGGTTCAGTGTCGGAATGCCGTCACCGGAGCGGTGCTGCCCGGAGGATTCGGTGCGCCCGTCGGCTGGGGAGAGTTCCACAGCACTGCGGTCCGCCAGCCCGGTTCGAACACCGTGTACCTGCACTCGGGCTCCAGCCAGACGCTGATCGCGATGGATCTGACGACGTGCACGGCGCTGTCCTCCGTCGGCACGGGCGGCGATCTGTTCAGCCAGTCGTCGCCGGCGTTCACGAAGCCAGCGGTTGGCGCCCCGCAACTGGTCACCGCGACGTCATCTGGTGTGCGTGGGCACAACCCGCAGTCCGGTGGTGCCCAGACCTGGCACGCCGCGCTCGGAACCACGGCCACCTGTGAATCAGGCCCGCCACCGGTGACCAGCCCGGCAACCTACGGAAGCATGGCGTACGTTGCCAGCTGGGATGGCGTGGTACGGGCATATGACACAGCGTCAGCTACTCCGGCCGTACCGGTCTGGGAGCGCCCGCTCGGGTACCTGCCCGGCGAGAGCCCGATGGAAGACCCGGTGCGCGTTGCGATCGGCTGCAAGGCCGCTGGACCCGGCTCGCCAGCCGGACACGCGCTTGCCACGGAAAGTGTCGTCTATGCGGCGACCCGCGATGGGCGAGTGGTGGTTCTCGACCGGGCGACCGGAGCGATCCTCGCAGCGCACAACCTCGGCGCGGCGGTCACCTCGGCGATGTCGGTGAGCGGTAACACGCTGTTCGCGCTGACCGACGATGGCACACTGCACGCGCTCGTCGCTGACGCGGCCGTGTCGGCGCGTGCATTCGGTCGGTCGATGCGCTTCGAGCACCCGGTCGGCGGTGAGCGGCAGAACGAACCGGCGACAGCCCAGTAGCCTGGAGGGAGTCCGCAATAACCCGGAGGAGCATCATGTCGCGCGTCGTAAAGTTGGCTGTCATTCGCGGCGACGGCATCGGTCCAGAGGTGGTCAACGAGGCGCTGAAGGTGCTTCGTGCGGTCGCGCCATCCGCTGACCTCGCCTTCGAAGAGACCGACTTCTCACTTGGTGCTGACCGCTACCTTGCGACCGGTGACGTGCTCACCGACGCCGACCTGAACGCGATCAAGTCGCACGATGCGATCTTGCTCGGCGCCGTCGGGGGAGTGCCGGGCGACCCGCGCCTCGCCGGGGCGAACATCGAGCGCGGCCTGTTGCTCAAGCTGCGATTCGAACTCGACCACTACGTGAACCTGCGCCCAACGACGCTGTTCCCTGGTGTGACCAGCCCGCTCGCGAATCCAGGTGCCGTTGACTTCGTCGTGGTGCGTGAAGGCACCGAAGGGCCGTACGTCGGCAACGGCGGCGCGATCCGCGTTGGGACGACCGCTGAAGTCGCGAACGAGGTGTCGGTGAACACCGCGTTCGGCGTTGAACGGCTCGTGCGCTACGCATTCGCTGAAGCGAGCCGTCGTCGCAAGAAGCTCACCCTGGTGCACAAGACCAACGTGCTGGTGTTCGCGGGTTCGCTCTGGAAGCGCACCGTCGACCGGGTGGCACCTGAGTTCGCGGATGTCTCGGTCGACTACATTCACGTCGACGCGGCCACGATCTACCTCGTGACCGACCCAAGCCGGTTCGATGTGATCGTCACCGACAACCTCTTTGGTGACATCCTGACCGACCTTGCTGGCGCGATTTCTGGTGGGATTGGCCTGGCAGCGTCGGGGAACATCAACCCGGATGGCACGTTCCCGAGCATGTTCGAGCCGGTGCACGGTTCGGCGCCAGACATCGCGGGCAAGGGCATCGCTGACCCAACCGCCGCGATCGGATCGGTTGCGCTGTTGCTGCGCCATCTTGGCGAGACGGATGCCGCGGCGCGGGTCGAATCAGCGATCGTGGCCGACCTCGCCGCACGCGGTGGCGCGACGCGCTCGACCGCCGAAATCGGCGACAGCATCGCACAGCGGGTTCAGTCGGCGTAGGCTCGAAGCATCCGCCATCGCCTACGAAGCGAGGCGGGGTTTTGCGCGCCACCCGCTGCGCCGTACGACATCACCACCAGAAACGAGCATTCGCATGAGCACGACGCTTCCACTCCAGACACGTTCCGACGCTGGCCTGCTGTGGCAGGTCGTCAAGAATGCGAACGCGAAGTCGGATGCGGAGCGTGACGCGGTGCTCGCGTCCCCGGGGTTCGGCCAGGTGTTCACCGACCACATGGTCGATGTCTGCTGGAGCGAGAAAGGCGGTTGGCACCGCCCGCGCGTGCAGCCGTACGGCCCGATCAGCCTCGACCCGGCTGCGGCGGTGCTGCACTATGGGCAAGAGATTTTTGAGGGACTGAAGGCGTATCGCCACGCGGATGGGTCGATCTGGACGTTCCGCGCGGAGGCGAACGGGGCACGCCTGCAGCGCAGCGCCCGCCGGCTCGCGCTGCCCGAGCTGCCGATCGAGATCTTCCTCGACTCGCTGCGCCGACTGATCGCCGTCGATGGCGCTTGGGTGCCGAGCGCCGATGAGACGAGCCTCTACCTGCGCCCGTTCATGTTCGCGAAAGAGGCGTTCCTCGGCGTGCGCGCCGCGAAGAAGGTTGGCTACTACCTGATCGCATCGCCCGCCGGCGCGTACTTCTCGGGCGGCGTTGCCCCGGTGTCGATCTGGTTGTCAACGAACTATGCCCGTGCCGGCCACGGTGGCACCGGTGCGGCAAAGACCGGTGGTAACTACGCGTCGAGCCTGCTTCCACAGGCTGAGGCGTACGAAAAGGGATGCCAGCAGGTGCTGTTCCTCGATGGTGAGTACCTCGAAGAGCTCGGCGGCATGAACCTCGTGCTCGTACGCCGCGATGGCACTCTGCTCACCCCGGCATCTGACTCGATTCTCGAGGGCATCACCCGCGACTCGATCCTCGAGCTCGCCGCAGCCCGCGGCCACAAGATTGAGCGCCGTCGCATCTCGATCAACGAATGGCGCGACGGCGCCGCGTCGGGTGAGATTGTGGGAGCGTTTGCCTGCGGCACAGCCGCGGTCGTCGTGCCGATCGGCCGGTTGCTCGCTGACGACTTCGAGATTGTGCACGATGGGCCCGAGGCATCCGATGTCGCGCTCTCGTTGCGTGAAGAACTCACCGGGATTCAGTACGGCCGTGTCGAAGACACGCACGGCTGGATGGTTCGCCTCGACGCGTAGCGCGCTCACCTGCGCCTGCCGCGCTGCCGCGCTGCCGCTGTGCCGCTGTGCCGCCGCGCCTGCCGCTCGCGGTGCCCCAAAAGTGCAGCGGAGGTGCATATATGCGGCGCCCTCGCACGTTCAGCGCTACGCGAGTGAGGGTGCACGACTGCAGAGAGTGGCGAATAGGCTGGCGGGATGCAGGTTGCACGGTTTTCGCATGCTGGTCAGATCGCGTTTGGCATCGTCGATGACGACGCGCTGGTGGTGCTGAAGGGCGACCCGATGTTCGCCGGGTTCGACCCGACCGGCCAGCGGGTGCCGCTGACCGATGCGGTGCTGCTCGCGCCGGTGATTCCGCGGTCAAAGGTGGTCTGCGTCGGTCGCAACTACCGCGCGCATGCCGAGGAATTCGGCAACGAGGTGCCGGCAGAGCCGATGCTGTTCTTCAAACCCAACACCTCGGTGATCGGGCCAGGCGACGCAATCGTGTTGCCCGCACAAAGCTCGCAGGTGGAGCATGAGGGCGAACTCGCTGCGGTCATCGGCAAGGTCACCAAGCATGTGTCGGAGGCCGACGCGCTCGATCACGTCTTCGGGTACACGATTGCAAACGATGTCACCGCACGCGATCTGCAGCGCGCTGACGGCCAGTGGGCCAGAGCGAAAGGGTTCGATACGTTCTGCCCGCTTGGGCCGACAATTTCGACGGATGTCTCGCCCGAGGCTCGACTCACCGTGCGCGTGAACGGCGAGCTCCGTCAGGATGCGCCGATCACCGACATGGTGCACTCGGTTGCCGCGATCATCGCGTACGCCTCGGCCGCGTTCACACTGCTGCCGGGGGATGTGGTGCTGACCGGCACTCCGGCTGGCGTCGGGCCGTTGGGTGATGGCGACACCGTGGAGGTGGCCATTGACGGGCTGGGTGTGTTGTCGAACCCGGTGCGGAGCCGGTAATGGTCGCCGCGGCGGGTTCGGAGTCCGCCGCAGGTGGCATGCCGTCTTCTGGTGCTGGCGTGAACCCCGGTGCGCGGACTGAGGTAGTGCCGGACCCCGCTTGGATCGCGCGGGTGCAACGGCGCACCGTACTGGTGCTGGCAGCTGGCCAAGTACTTGGCGGGCTCGCGTTTGGCGCCACGATCTCGCTCGGGGCGGTGCTCGCCGCGCACGTGTCGGGGGACGACTCGCTCGCCGGACTTGCTGCCGCGGCGATCACGCTCGGCACCGCCATCGGCGCGATACCGCTTGCCGCGCTCGCGCAGCGGGCCGGACGCCGG
Organism: Candidatus Lumbricidiphila sp.; assembly: GCA_035764905.1. GTDB lineage: Bacteria > Actinomycetota > Actinomycetes > Actinomycetales > Microbacteriaceae > Agromyces. Next base: position 32,337 of record DASTYN010000009.1, read on the forward strand.
GTGGCGCTTACGCTCGGCATGCTGATCGCGTCGGCAGGCGTGGTGCTGGTCATTGTCGCGACCGGAGCGCACTCGTTCGTGCTGCTACTGGCGGCGTTCGCGCTGCTTGGCCTCGGGCAGGCGGTGAATCTGCAGTCGCGGTTCGCGGCATCCGATCTGGCGACCAACGCCACCCGTGGCCGTGACCTCTCGCTGGTGGTCTGGGCGACGACAATCGGCGCAGTGCTCGGCCCGAATCTCACCGGGTTGGGCGAGGTGATCGGTCAAACGATCGGGATGCCCCGCCTGACCGGAGCCTATCTGTTCACGATTGTGGGGCAGGCACTGATTGTCGTGCTGTACCTGGTCGCATTGCGACCCGATCCGTTGTTGCTGGCTCAGCGGCTTGCGGTGAAAACCGAGCTCGGTGCGGCGGTTGCCGTTGCACCCAGCACCCAGGGTGGTGCCGCTGGCGGCCAGCACGAGGCATCCGATCGGCCGCGCCTCGCGCGGTTCGCGATCTTTGCCGTGGCGGCGGCCCACGGGGTGATGGTCTCGATCATGGCAATGACGCCGGTGCACCTGCTGCATCAGGGCGCGGAACTCACGGTGATCGGCATCACCATCAGCGTGCACGTCGCGGGCATGTTTGCGCTGTCGCCGGTGTTCGGCGTGCTCGCCGACCGGGTCGGTCGCATCACGACCGTGCTGATCGGGCAGGCGTTGCTCGCGGTAGCGCTGGTGATCGCATCGCTTGGCGCGCATTCGACGCTTGCGGTGACACTCGGGCTGCTATTTCTTGGGCTCGGATGGAGCGCGGTGACGGTGTCGGGCTCGGCGCTGCTGAGCGAAGCATCCGCCGCGGCCGTGCGCACCCGACGCCAGGGCCGCAGCGACTTCGCCATGAATTTCGTGGCCGCAATCGGCGCCGTGGTGGCCGGGGTGATTCTGGGCTGGATCGGCTACGGCGGGCTGGCGTTGGTGGTGGGGGTCGCCGTGATTGCGGTGGTCGTGTTGGCGCCGCTTGCCGCGTCGACCAAGCGCGACTAGTTTGACCGCCCGCGATTTCGCCGGGTCGGGTCGGCGCGGCATTGGCGCCGCCGGGGGCGCTGGCTCCGGGTCATCCGGTTCACCCTGCGCCGTTTACGATGGAACCCGTGCCTGAGACCCTGTTTTCGACCGCGACCGGTAGCGATGTTCGAGTGCGATTCTGCCCCTCGCCGACCGGAACCCCGCACGTTGGGCTCATTCGCACGGCGCTCTTCAACTGGGCGTATGCGCGGCACACGGGCGGCACGTTCATCTTCCGCATTGAAGACACCGACGCTGAGCGCGACAGCGAGGAAAGCTATCAGCAGATCCTCGAGGCGCTGCGCTGGCTCGAACTTGACTGGGATGAAGGCATCGACGTTGGCGGCCCGCATGGCCCGTACCGGCAGTCGCAGCGCACCGAGATCTACCTCGATGTGATCGAGAAGTTGAAGGCCGCCGGGCACCTCTACGAGTCGTACTCGACGGCCGAAGAGATTGATGCGCGTAACGCGGCAGTGGGGCGTCCGAAGCAACTGGGCTATGACAACTTCGACCGGTCTTTGACCGATTCGCAGCGTGCTGCGTTCCGTGCCGAGGGCCGCGAGCCGGCGCTTCGCCTGCGCGTTCCTGACGACCTCGCGCTCGGGTTTGACGATCTCGTGCGTGGCCCGATCGACTTCGCGGCCGGGTCGACGATCGACTTCGTTGTCGTGCGCCCGAACGGTGCGCCGCTCTACACGCTGGTGAACCCGGTCGATGATGCCCTGATGGGGGTCACGCACGTGCTGCGCGGTGAGGATCTGCTCAGCTCGACCCCGCGCCAAATCGCGCTCTACCACGCGCTCATCGACATCGGCGTGACGTCGTTCGTACCGCGCTTCGGCCACCTGCCGTACGTCATGGGCGAGGGCAACAAGAAACTCTCGAAGCGTGACGCTGAGGCGAACCTCTTCCACCACCGCGACCGCGGGTTCATTCCTGAGGGCCTGCTGAACTACCTCGCGCTCCTCGGCTGGGGTTTCTCGCACGACCGCGATGTGTTCTCACGCGATGAGATGACCGCGGTGTTCGACGTGGTGAACGTGAACCCGAACCCGGCCCGATTCGACCAGAAGAAGGCCGACTCGATCAACGGCGAGCACGTACGCAAGTTATCTGCCGATGATTTTGCCGACCGGGTGGTGCCCTACCTGCAGGCGGCCGGCCTGGTTGAGACCCCAATCACAGCGGCCGAGCAGGCGATCCTCGCCGAGGCGGCGCCGCTGGTGCAGGAGCGCATTGGGTTGCTTGGCGAGGCATCCGGCATGCTTGGGTTCTTGTTTACGGATGCCTCGGGCCTGGTCGTTGAGGATGACGCTCGCGCGACACTCGACGCTGACGCGCCGCGGGTGCTGGCTGCCGCGCTCGACGCGCTCGAGCGGGTGCCCGCCGAGTCGTGGCTGACGGCTGAGATCGAGGAGGCACTTCGTGGTGCCCTCATTGACGGGCTCGGGCTGAAGCCGCGGTCTGCGTTCGGTGCGGTACGCACGGCGATCTCGGGCCGCCGGGTGTCGCCGCCACTGTTCGAATCGATGCAGATTCTCGGCAAGATTGACTCGCTCGACCGGCTGCGCCGGCTCGCCGCGATGCTCGAGGTCGCGTAGCCTCGGTGATTGCGGTCGCGATCGTGGCGGCCACGATGACTGGTGCGATCATGTGGAGCGCAGAGCGAGTCATGCGGTCAGGGTAGTGGTATCCGTCAGCGGGAAAGCCGCGGTGACCACAGGGCGAGATGCTCGTTAGCATCGCAGCATGAGTGAACATCGCGTCACCCCGCCGGTGGTTGTGCCAGGCCAGAAACTGACCGGCCCGCCGTCGTATTTCGCGAGCATTGAGAAGAACTACGGGCGGCCCATCCAGGACTGGCTCGATCTCGCCGCCGACTTGCTCGACGCGAAGAAACACATGGAAGCGGTCGAGTTCCTCAAGGCAGAGCACGGTATGGGGCACGGCCATGCGAATGCGATTGTCGCCTACACGAAACGGGCGATCGAGCGCTAAACGCCCGGCCTAGACGAACTAGACGCGCCCGGCGGTGAGGCGTTCAATGGTGCCATGACAACTGTCGAACTGGCTGCGGGCGACGAGGCCCGAATCGAAGCCTTCGCGGGCACCCTCTTCGCTGCTGGTCTCGGCGCGATGGAACTCGCGAACGTCGAGCTGGGTCTCCGGCTCGGCCTCTACGCGGCACTGCTCAACCAGCCGCGCACCGCAGCTGATCTCGCGGGCGCGACGGGGGTTCATCCGCGATACGCCCGCGAATGGCTTGAACAACAGGCCGTCGCAGGCGTTCTCGACGTTGACCCGGCGCAGCCCGAAGCCGATCGCGTGTTTACCCTGCCGGCCGCGCACGCGCATGTATTGCTCGACGACGACAGCGATGCCTGCATGAAACCGGTCGCCGGGGTGATCGCGTGGCTCGGTCCGACTCTCGAGCTCATGCAGCGCGAGTTTCACGCCGGCAGGGGAGTGGCGTTTGGGGAGTTCGGTCTCGAAGACATTCAAGCGGGGTTCACACGGCCGGTGTTCGAGAACCATCTCGTGCAGACCTGGCTGCCCGCGATCCCCGAGGTTCAAACCAAACTGACGAACGGTGAGCCGCTGCGCATCGCGGAGGTGGGGTGCGGCGAGGGGCTTGCCGCCATCCGTATCGCCCGCGAATACCCAAACGTGACCATCGACGGCTACGACCTCGACCCGGTTTCGATCGACAAAGCGCGGGCGGCCGCCAGCCGGGCTGGCGTCGCCGACCGTGTCACTTTCCACCTGGCCGACGCTGGTCAGATCGAGGATGCCCCGTCGGACCTCGTGTTGGCCATCGAAATGCTCCACGATGTGCCGAACCCCGTCGAAGTACTGACCAACGCGCGCCGCCTGGCCGGGGCGCAAGGTGTGGTCATCGTGGTCGATGAGCGCACCGAAGATCGCTTTGCGGTGCCAGCGAGCGAGCTGGAGCGGCTGTTCTACACATTCAGCACCCTGCATTGCCTCGCCGTGAGCATGCAGGACGGCGGCGCAGCAACCGGCACCGTGATGCGGTCTGATACCGTGCGGAAGTACGCTGAAGCTGCGGGGTTTGCAACCGTTGAGGTGCTCGACGTGGAGCATCCGCAGTTTCGGCTGTACCGGCTGGGTTGACGGCGTTGCTCGCGGCGGTCGCGCTCGGTTTGGGCGCCCCGCTCCGGTGCGATAGGCTGTCCTGCGGCCCGGGCTTCGGTTCTGGCCATTGGGGTATGGTGTAATTGGCAACACGGCGGTTTCTGGTTCCGTTGTTCTTGGTTCGAGTCCAGGTACCCCAGCACTGAAAACCCGCGGAGTTCCGCGGGTTTTTCGCGTGTTAGCGGCCTTCGATCAGCACGCGCTTCACACGTGAGGTCGTGCCTGACACCACCGAGACATCCGATTTACGCACTCCGAAGTGATCGGCCAGCGCGCGGATGACCGCCGCGTTTGCGGCACCATCCACCGGGCGCGCCGGCACGCGGACGATCAGGTCATAGGGTTCGTCGCCCTCGGGCGGCGTAACGCCGGCGCCAGCGCGAACTCCTGGCTTCACCCAGATCGTCAGCATCATGGCTCGCGTGCCGCCATGTGCTCGCAGCTGCGGTCGTTTCGGGCGGTGAAGCGACCAACCACGCCGACGGTGCGCTCGAACGTTGCGCCGATCGGGCTCGGTTCGCGCAGGGAGCGCCGATGGATGCACTCAAGCGTGGCATCGAGAACGGTGGCAACTCTCATGGACTGCAGCCTAGTGAACGCTGTCGGGCGGCGGACCCCCATTTCCTTCGCGGTATCGGATGCCGTTAGTACGCTGTACCCATGAGCGACTTAGCCAACCCGACCGTCGCGCCGGCCCACCCCGATCGTCGTGGATCTACGTCATTGGTCGCAGCGTGATAGTGCGCCGGGCGGTCGGCCGTGGCATGGCACCACTGTGGGTTGCGATCGCGCTCGGGAGTACGTCGACGATCGTCGTCACCGGTTGGATGCTGGCAACGATCTTGCCCGCCGTGCGCGACATGTCCGGCCGCTCCTAGATGGCAACCGAGCCGGGAATCTACGAGCACTTCAAAGGCGGCCGCTACGAAGTGCTTGCCGTCGGGCAACATACCGAGACCGGTGAGGCCCTTGTCTTCTACCGCTGCCTGTATGGCGACTTCGGCTACTGGGCGCGCCCGGTTGCCATGTTCGAAGAGCTGGTTGAACGCGACGGATACGTCGGGCCGCGATTCATCCGCCTGACACCGTAGCGAACCCGACCCACTCATGAAACCTGCTGGACTCACGCCTCGATACGCTCAATCCATGGGTCGCCTTTTCGATGGATACAGCGGCGCGAAGCGCGGCGGCACGCAGCCAACGCCCCCGCCGTTCGATGAGATGTTCGCCAGCGCGACCGAGGTGCGAGCGCCGTACCGGCAGCTGCACGACGCGCTCGCGAAGATGTCGCGCGAAGAGCTCCAAGGGCGCGGCGACGCGCTCGCCAAGTCGTACCTCGCGCAGGGTGTCACGTTCGACTTCGCGGGGGAGGAACGCCCGTTCCCCCTCGACGCGGTGCCACGCATCATCGAGGCCGACGACTGGTCGAACGTGCGCCGTGGGGTCGCCCAGCGTGTGCGTGCGCTCGAAGCGTTCCTCGCCGATATTTACGACGGCCGCCAACAGGTGGTGACCGATGGGGTGGTACCGGCATCCCTGATTTCATCGTCGACGCACTTTCACCGGGGCGCGGCTGGGTTTGCACCACCGAATGGTGTGCGCATTCAGGTGTCGGGTATCGACCTCATTCGCGATGAAGCCGGCGACTGGCGGGTGCTCGAAGACAACGTGCGCGTGCCGAGCGGCGTGAGTTACGTCATCTCGAACCGCACGGTGATGACCCAGACCCTGCCAGAACTGTTCTCAACGATGCGCGTGCGCACGGTCGACGAATACCCGGCCCGCCTGTTGCAGGCGCTGCGCGCGAGCGCGCCGGCCGGCGTCGAAGACCCAACGGTCGTGGTGTTGACGCCGGGTGTGTTCAACTCGGCCTACTTTGAGCACACCCTGCTCGCGCGGCTGATGGGCGTCGAACTCGTCGAGGGCCGCGACCTGTACTGCTCGGGTGCCCGGGTGTGGATGCGCACCACCACCGGCCCGCGCCGCGTTGACGTGATCTACCGACGTGTTGACGACGAGTTTCTTGACCCGCAGCAGTTCCGGCCCGACTCGGTGCTCGGTGCCCCCGGGCTCATGCTCGCGGCGCGCCTTGGCAATGTCACCATCGCAAACGCGGTGGGCAACGGCATCGCCGATGACAAACTCGTCTACACCTACGTGCCCGACCTGATTCGCTACTACCTCGCCGAAGAACCGCTGTTGCCGAACGTGCAAACCTGGCGACTCGAAGACCGGGGCGCACTTGAAGAGGTGCTCGATCGGCTCGACGAACTCGTCATCAAACCAGTGGATGGCTCGGGCGGCAAGGGTTTGGTGATGGGCCCCGAAGCGAGCAACACTGAACTCGACGCCATTCGCGCACGGCTGCTGGCTGACCCGCGCGGCTGGATCGCGCAACCGGTCGTGCAACTCTCGACGATCCCAACGCTCGTTGAAGACGGGGTACGCGCCCGGCATGCCGACCTGCGCCCGTTCGCGGTGAACGACGGCAATGAAGTGTGGGTGCTGCCGGGGGGACTCACCCGGGTCGCCCTGCCCGAGGGGCGCCTCGTCGTGAACTCGAGCCAGGGTGGTGGGTCGAAAGACACCTGGGTGCTCGGCGCCGACAACTGGCCGCAGCGTGACGCCATCGAGACGCCAGAACCACCCACGCAGGTGACCGCAGACGCGGAGTCAGACCGCCAAGCCACCGGCTTCCCGCTAGAGGCATCACCCTATGACGACTTCTCGACGCGCCAACAACAACAACAGCAGCAGCAACAACAGCAACGCGCCGCTCACGACGGGGAGGCCCGCTGATGCTCTCACGAATCGCAGAATCGCTGTTCTGGATCGGCCGTTACCTCGAGCGAAGCGACGGCACCGCCCGCATTCTCGACGTACACCTGCACCTGCTACTCGAAGACCCCTGGGTTGATGAAGACACGGCCTGCCGGGTGCTCTTCGCGGTCATGGGTGATGAGCAACCCGCCGACACCAAACCGCTCAATCGCGCCGACGTCTTCACTCGCCTCGGCGTGGATCGGCAGCATCCGGCAGCGATCGCACACTCTGTGGCATCCGCTCGTGAAAATGCGAGGCGGGCGCGCGAAATCGTGTCGATTGAACTCTGGGAGGCGCTGAACACGACGTACGCGAAGATGCCGCGCAAGGTCGCGCCCGATAAGGCCCACGAGTTCTTTCGCTGGGTCTGCGAGCGGGCGGCGCTCGCGAGTGGCATTGTGGATGGCTCGACCAGCCGTGACGAGGCGTGGCAGTTTTTCACGCTGGGGCGCGCGATCGAACGGGTCGACATGACCGCGCGACTACTTGCGACGAAGGCACTCACGAGTGACAACGGGGCCGGCTGGCCAATGCTGCTGCGTAGCTGTGGGGCATACGAGTCCTACCTGCGCGGAGCGCGTGGGGCGACTTCGGCAGAGTCATCCGCTGCATTTTTGGTCCTTGATCGGCTGTTCCCGCGTTCGATTCTCGTGAACCTGCTGCGCGCCGAAGAAGCGCTACGAGAGATCGAACCAGGTGCCGGCGGCCGCGTCGGGTTCGCCGGTGAGGCGCAACGGTTGCTCGGTGGCATTCGATCTGAGCTTGAGTATCGGCCGGCGTCGGAGCTGCTCGCGAACCTGTCGGCGAGCATGGACCGCGTACAAGAGACCGTGTCGGCGGCGAGTGACGCAGTGCGCATGCGGTACTTTCCGACCAATGTGGTTCCGGTGTGGACGGGAGACGTGTCATGACTCGACTTCGCATCGTGCACCGCACCGGGTTCTCGTACCCGTCGCCCGCGTCTGCGTCGTACAACGAGGCCCGTATGACTCCGATTGCCGACGGTCGCCAGTTTGTGTTGCACTCGGCGCTTGAGGTCAAGCCGGCGGCCACACAGCATGCCTACAGTGATTACTGGGGTACCAGGGTCTCGACGTTTGAGGCGCTGACTCCGCACCGCGAACTGTCGGTGACCGCGACCAGTGTCGTCGAGGTTGGGCCAGCGGTGCCGCCAACCCAGTTGCTCGACTGGGATGAGCTGGCGCAGGCACGTGGGGCATCGGTGTCGCTCGCCGAGGCGCTGGAATTCACCAACTTCACCGAGCCGGCACCGGCCGTCGTCGAACTTGCCGGGTCGATCGCCGCTGCTGGGCTCTCGCCGTACGACACGGCGCTCGAAGTGTGCCGCGCGATCGGCGAACGCCTCGAGTACGTGCCGGGCGTGACGGGAGTACACACGACTGCCGCCGACGCCTGGGCGACCGGCAAAGGCGTCTGCCAAGACATTGCGCACGTCGTGCTCGGCGCGCTGCGGTCACTCGGAATCCCCGCTCGGTACGTCTCTGGCTATCTGCACCCGAAGCCTGGCGCGCGGCCCGGCGAGACGGTGCATGGTGAGTCGCACGCTTGGGTGGAATGGTTCGCCGGCGAATGGTGCGGCTACGACCCGACGAACCGACGCGATATCGGTGAATATCACGTCACCGTCGGGCGCGGTCGTGACTATTCGGATGTCCCGCCGTTGAAGGGCGTCTACACCGGTGCCGACTCCTCGCAACTCTTTGTGAGTGTGGAGATCACGCGCGAGCGGTAGCCCCCCCCCGAACGCTCGGTACACACGAACGGCCCCCGGCCGAAGCCGGGAGCCGTTCAGGTCAGCGAAGCTCAGGAGGCTGGGGTAGCCACCAGGTTCCACCGTTGGGTCGCTTCGTCGGAGCAATCACCGAAGACGACCCGTGAACCAACATTGGTCGAGCCGTTCTGCGACTGGATGCAGCGGCCGCCGCTGGCGCTCTGGATTGCCACGCCGCCGAGCGGGTGCTGGAGGAGCCGCCAACTTTGGCTGTCCTCGGTGCCGCAGCCGCGTTGGGCGACATCGACATTGGCGTTGTGATAATTCACCAAGCACCGGTTGGAGGACGCAGGGTTCTTGATCATCCAGGTGCCAGTCGTGTTCTGAGTGATCGTGAATGGCGTTCCGGTGCCAGCTGCGGCGAGCTGGACCCACTCGCTCCCGTCGACCCAGACCTCGGCGCTATTGCTGCGAACCTGCAGCACATACTGCTTCGTCGCGTCGACAGTCGCGGCCTTCCACCGCGAAATCGGAGCGCTCTTGAGGTTCCACGCTGAGGCGCGGTCGGCGCCACACGTGATCTGGGTCAACACCGCGTCTGCGGCAAGCGAGCCGTTTTGGGGTGCCAGGCACAGCCCAGACTTCACGCTGACCAGCGCCACACCACCGCGCGGGTGATCGACGAGTCGCCACTTCAAGCTCCGCAGATCGCTACACGTGGACTGGGTCACGGTCGACCCGGAGGTAACGGACTGGGTGACGTCCATGCACTTCGCAGCAGCGGCATTCTTCAGTCGGTAGAAGGGCCCAGCGGTGTCACCGCCAGCGGCTACCAGGTTGAACAGGGTGACATCGTCCTGGCTGTTCGCGCGCTGCAACAGGTCGGCCGAAGCCGGGTTCTCGCTGCGGGCGGTCGCGGCCAATCCGGACTGTTTGTTGATGAACCCGACCTGGCTTCCAGCGGAGACCGTGGTGGTGTTCGGCCAACTCGAGACCGGGCCCGGGTCGCCCATGGCGACCTTGAACTCGATGACACCGGTGGCGGTCCGGCCGGTGGCGTCACGGACCACGTAGGTCACCCAGTCGACGGTGTCCGGGTCGGTGACGGCTGGCGCGGTGTACACGACGGTGTTGTTCGCTCCCAGGCTCGCGGTACCGCCGAGCTTGCTGGTCGCCTGCACCGAGTCCAGGGCCAATGCGTCGCCGTTTGCGTCGTGATCATTGGCGATCGGGTTGACCTGTTTGGCGATACCGGCGGTGGTTCCCTCAATCAGGTCCAATGCGGCGTACGGCGGCATGGGCTGGTCGAAGTTGCCCATCGGGACGAGTTTCGCCGTCACGGAGGCGCGGTCACGGTAGCGGAATATCGACGAGACTTCGGTGCCGTCGAACCGGTCAAACGTGTTGCCTGACATGATTGTCGGGCCTTCTGGGCCCTGCGTGTGGTTGTCATCCACGCTCCAAAGGTGGCCGACCTCATGGCGAACCGCGCCCCGGACGCCACGACCGCTGACTCGGGCGATCCCCCAATCCGTGGTGGCCTCGGAGACGAACGCAACGCCACCGCTGCCATTCGGCTCGCGGTGCTGGACGATCACGTCGACATTGGCGTCGGATTGGTTGGCGCTCCACTCGGCTTGTGTCGCACTGAGCCCGCCGCCGTCGCGGTACGGGTCGTGGGTAGGGTCGGCCCGGAGGATGATCCGGCCGAGGGCCGGACGGAGCTTGACGGTGTTGATGTAGGTGCTGGCCATCTGGATAATTTCCTGCTCCATGATGTCGAGCGCTTTGTCGACCGAACCGCCGATCGATGAGTCGTTGACCCATTCGCTTGTCGCGTCGTAACCGACGTCGAAGAGGTAGACGTTGGCGCCGGCCTGGCCGGGCGCCGCGGAGACGAGGCGGTTGACGTCGTCTGATACCGGCCACTTGAAGTCGGGGTAGCTCTGGGCTTGAGCGCCGGTGACCGTGCCATCGCGGAACGACCACTGTGCCTGACCTCGGTCGAAGACGATCTTGCCTTCGAGTGATCCATCGGACTTGCGGATCGCGCTGACACGCGCGGCACTGTCACCGTCGACGGAGCCGAGGAATGCTCGCTCACCGCGAACCGACTGCCTCGCCAGGCTGCCATCGGCTTGCTGGACGAGCACCTCGAACTTCGCGCCTCGCAGCTGGAACGGCTGCAGCCGAACGGTGACGGTCTTGCCGTTGTACGTCATGGTCTGGGTGATCTCGCCGGCTACCGCGGCGACGAGGCCTGTCGGGGTGGTTGACGCGGCCGCGGCTGGAGCCGCGCCGGCTGCGAGGCCTGACAGTGATGCGAGCACGGTGGCCGATACGGCAACGCAGGCGCCGAGGCGCGCGCGTCTACGGATTCGAATGGTGGGGGTCATTCGTTGGTTCCTCTCTGGGTATGCGGTGAATACCGCATAGTGAGGACGATACCGCCCTATCGTGCGATCCGGGAGGCTCGATTACCGAGAGATGGTCGATCGCTCATGTTCGATATTCCGGACTTTGACCGGCATCGACGGAGTCTCCCATCCGCGTGAGTCGTGGCTATGTTCAACGGTCTGCGTTATCCAGAACAGGGCGAAGGCAGTGAGACCGACCACCTCGATCCAGAGCACGGCGTTCCCATCTGGGATCGTCGCGCGTCGAGCGAGCACCCACACGGCGAGGCCGATATCGATCGTGAACGCCAGCGCCACTGCGGCGTAGATGGCCGCATACGCTTTGCGCGGTAAATAGGCGGGCTCTGGCTGGTTGGTGAGGTCACCGAACCACTGCCGAATCGCTTCGAGCGCGGCAACAATCAGGATGACGAGAAAGAACACGGCGGCTGCGATCTCGTGCCCATACAGCTGCAGCCCCTCCTGCGGGATTGCTGACCACGGTGACCACCACAAGATCACGTAGACCAGGAGCGTGACAACGCCGAAGCCGAAGGTGATCCAGTACCACCGGTCGGTGGTCCGGCGAATGGCCCCTTGCACGATGACCCCGAGCAGGCCGACCACGGCGAGGCACACCCACACGCCGAACCCGACCGCCACCAGACTCAGCTGATCTCGAGGAATGCATGCCGCAGTCGTGCCGAACCGTTCAATCCAGGCATCCGAGCACCCCTGCAACCCGGCCGCCTCACCAAGCTGCGTTGGCAGGGTGCGTGTCGGCACAATGGCGATCAATGGCGCGAGGAGCGCGGCGAAGTCGAGGAGGTGGCTCTGCACGCCGTTCCCCGAAATCGCAACGAGCGCGAGCGCGGCAGCGCAGAGCGCGCCGGTGAAGACGATCCGCGCGGGCGTGTAGTAGTAATGGCTGATTGACGGCAACAAGAAGCCACTGCCGTCTGGTTTGAAATCCGCAGGTGTGAGCAGGATCGCGGTGAAGATCGCAAACACGATGCCCACCAGGCTGATGCGCAGGTAGAGGTACGAGCGTTTGAGTGTCTCGATGTTGTCGCGCGCCCAACCGGGGAGCGACAAATGCTCGGCCGCAGTCACGGGCGAGGGGGCCGATTCGGTCGGCGTTGCCACGTGGGCAGAGTATCGCCGGACGGGGCCGGGGTGCAATGGATGGTGTCTACAACGGGGCATCCGGGTTCGAACTGACCTGCCGGAGCGCGAAGACCAACGCCCAGTCTTGGTCGTTTGCAAGCGGGTCCCAACCGATCGTGCGCTCACCGTTCACGCGGTGCGGAAGTACGAACGCAGCCGATGCCCGCCCGTCGTCGAAGATCGTCGGTAGCACGGCCCGCAGGCTCGCGTTCGCTCGTGCCGCGTATCGTGCATCGCCGGTCACCCGGTGCAGGGTCGCGAACGCGTTGCCGGTGAGGCCGCTCCAGTAATGCGGCAGCGTGTCGCCATACTGCGCGCGCTTGCCGAACCAATACCCATCCCAATGCCGAATCGCGACTTCGTTCAGGTGGGAGTCGGGTTGCATGCCCTGGAACTGCTCGAGCGCCCGAATGTGCGGTGCGGCGGCATCTCGAAGCGTCGCGTCACCGGTGACCAGCGCGGTCTGCAGCAGGATCTCGACTGCGGGTGCCACGATGCTCTGCTCGTAGTTCACCTCACTCGGCGGGTAGTTCGTGCCGATCTCGACGAGCCGGGCGGCGTGGTCGGCGAACAGCGCGATGGCCCGTTCACGTTCGGCCGACATTCCGGCCGTCTCGAGGGCGGCGCAGAGTTCGACGATCGGCAATTCGAGCGGGTAGAAGTTCCGCCCGCCATCGGCGTAAAAGCGTTCCAACAGCCGGATGGCGGTGCCGAGGTGTGCGGTATCGCTATCCAATCGCCAGCGCAGCACGAAAAACTGGGCGTACCAGGGGGCGTTGTAGAGCCGCTGGTAGCCGCCGTCGCGTCCGACGTCGTTGAAGGCCTCGCCGGTCGACTCGTCGACGAGTTCCCGGGACATGAACGCGGCAAATTCGGCCAGACTCTCGCTCACGACTTGCTGCGTGTCGGGATGCTCCGCCACCAACACCCCGTCGCGCAGCGCGAGGAGGTACCGCGCAAGCAACACCCCCATGCCAACCCGCTCGCGCCCGGCGTTGAAGTCGTGCACGCTGTCGTAGACGAGGTGGTTGTCTTCGTTGTCGTAGGTGAGGTACGCGCCGCGCAACCCGTCGTTCGCGCCGCGATACTGCTGGTGCACCGCGATGAATCGGCAGCGCCGTTCAATCAGTTCGGCGAGCGGCACCTTGACCAGCAGGCGGGTGCGCAGCGTGGCGCCGTCGGCGTCGATATCGAAGGTGTGCTCGCCAAGCTCGACCGCGTCAAACCTCACGCGGTAGCGGCCGTCGTCGTCGCGGGCGACCGGCACGCCGTTGACACGCACGGCGGCAGCCTCAAACGACGGCGCGATCGTCAGCCCAGCGCGCTCGCCGCGGAACAGCACGTAGCGATCCCAGTCGGCTCGCACTAACCGCGTGCGTTCACCGGCCTTCGCGAAGAAGTCCTTCATGTCGTTGAACGGGAAGATGCTCCACGCAGTGCGCGTCGTCTCACCGGGCTGCAGTTCGAACGGTGCCGGGTTCAGCAGGAAGCATCCGCGGTCGTTGCTCATGTGGTCGATGTTGCGCTCGATGCTGTACGACGCGAGTGCCCCTTCGCTGAGCACGAGCCCAAGGTGCGGCGCCTCGCCGCCCATGCGCAGCGCGACGGCCCAACTTGAGGTGCCCGCGCAGCACAGGTGCACGTTGCACCGATGCGTGAGTTGACGTTCACCTGCGTCGTAGCGGTCCTCGAGGGGCAGGGTGATGCTGATCTCGCCGTGCCGCGCGAAATACGGGCGGTCGCCGGTGTTTCGAATCGTCACCACGGTTCGCAATTCGTCACCGGTTCGGGATGTCTCGACGGTGGCTTCAAGCGGCGCCGGCGGTCGCGGCCACCCGCCGGGGTCACCCTGCGGCAGCCGCACCTCGGCGTAGCCGAAGTCCGGGCGGAGCCAATTCATCTGGTGCGGGTCGTCGGCGAACACGAGGTCGGCGATGGGTGTCTCGGCCGCGACATTGCGGTGGGCGAACGGCATGTTTCTAGTCTGCTGGTTACTCGAGCAACTGCTCGGCGCAGCGCCGCTGGCACGTGCGGTGCCCGCGCAATCCTCTGCGGCGAGGCATCCGCTCGCTAACATGACTCTCAAAACCGGCGAACGAGCGGAACGAAGGTACATGAGCGACGGATCGACCCCAGCTGTTCCGGCGGGATGGTTCCCTGACCCTGCCGGATCCGACAAGGATCGCTGGTGGACCGGCACCGAATGGACCGCGGAACTCTCGTCGCGCCCGGTCTCGAGGTCACGGCTGGTCGCGTCGGCTGAGCAAGAGATAGCACCCGCACCGGCGTCGGTGCGCACGCGTGCGAGTGCAGCCTCAAACGGGCCATACACGGTGTGGATCTGGCTCATCGCGGCGTACCCAGTGATCGCGCTCGCTCCGCTGTTTGTCCTCGACTTCCGGAGCTTGTTCGAGCTGACGGCAACCGACCCGCGGGGCGTGAGCTCGCTGCTGGTGAGCCCGGGATATCTGCTCGCACTGGCAGTTGGGTGGGGCGCCGCAATCGCGATGATCTGGTTTGCGTACCTCGACTACGCAACGCTCCGCCGCCGGGGACACGCGATCCGGTTCCACTGGGCGTGGGCGATCTTGTGGCTCTTTCTGTACGTCATTGGCCGCAGTGTTGCGGTACGACGAGAGACCGGTCGCGGCACCGAGCCGCTGTGGATCACGGTGATGCTTTGGGTGCTGACCACCGTCGGCTTGTGCGTCTGGGTTTTCTGGCTGGTCGCGTCGATCGGGGCCGGGCTGCGAACGCTGCAGTAACGGGCGGCATCGGTCTGCTCGGCGCGTAACCTGGCATGGTGCCGATCTCAGCTGGAGTCATCACGGTCTCTGACCGATCTGCGGCTGGTGTGCGGCCAGACCAGAGTGGGCCGGTGGCGGTCGAAGCGCTCCGCGCAGCGGGCTTCGCTTGCGATGACGCGACGGTCGTGCCGGATGGCGCGGCCGCAGTCGAGACCGCCCTGCGGGCAGCGCTCGCGCAGGGCATCCGGGTGATCGTCACGACCGGCGGCACCGGGGTCGCACCCCGTGACCAAACTCCCGAGGCCACCCTGCGCGTCATCGAACGAACGCTCCCAGGCATCTCGGAGGAACTCCGCCGCAACGGCCGTTCCGAGACGCCAACTGCCTCGCTCACCCGGGGGCTGGCTGGGGTCGCCGGGCGGGCGCTGATCGTGAACCTTGCCGGGTCACCGCGCGCGGTCGTCAGCGGCATGCCGGTGATTCTCTCCGTCGTGAGCCACGTGCTCAGTCAGCTTGACGGCGGCGATCACTGATGCCGCTCCGCATCGCCGCGATCAGCGAGACGCCGCTCGACATCGCCGCTCACTTCGCGGCCGTGAACGAGCCGTGGGTCGGCGGGGTCACGAGTTTTATCGGTACCGTGCGTGCGCAAGATCCGGATGCCTCGACCGACGTCGTCGCACTCGAATACTCTGCCCACCCAGACGCGGCAGCGGCCCTGCGCACCATCGTGGCCGAGGCAGTCGGCGAGACCCAGGCGTCGGTTGCGGTCAGCCACCGCGTGGGTCGCCTGGCGGTCGGCGATATCGCGGTGGTGATCGTGGTTGCCACCGCGCACCGTGACGCCGCGTTCACCATCTGCCGGGCGATCATCGAGGGCATCAAGCAGGCGCTCCCGGTGTGGAAGAAGCAGTGGACCGCCGATGGTGAAGCCGCCTGGAAGGGCATCGGCGGGTAACAGTCGGTCGTAGTTCTGGCGGGTCGCGACCGGGCGGTCAGCCGCTGAGCGCCGCGGCCACCAGTCGGGCGTACACGTGCCACGGGTCATCCGACCCGGCGATCGCAGCGATGTGCGCGAGCAGTTCGGGGGTCGCCGTGAACCACTCGCCGCCCTCGCGAATCGTCGCGAATTGCGAGTGCCGAAGCCGCTCGACGGTGCGATCGCCCGGTTCGAACGCGAGCAGGGTGTCGTGTCGAATCGCTGCGAGCCGCGCCCGCGGATGCATCGTGGTGCCGATTTTCACCCGGTTCGCGTAGCGCAGGTAGTAGACCACGTGCACCTGGGGGAGCGGCAGATCGGGGTCGGGAACGTCGCCGACGCGCCATCCACAGAGCGCACACTGCCAGCGGCCCGCGAGGTACACCGCATCGGATGCCCCGCACAGTGCGCACGGGCCAGGCGCGTCACGTTCCACCGGCACGTCTTGACGCTAGCGCGGTCCGCCGACATCGCCGCGATGACCCCCAAACGAGTGACGCTGGTACGCTGGGCGGCAGCACGAATTGCGCCAACATGCCTGACCGACACGACTTGGTTCTGGTCTCGAATCGACTCCCGGTCGATTTCACACCAGACGACACTGGGGCACCCGGCTGGAGTACCTCGCCGGGTGGGCTCGTCGCGGCGCTGCAACCGATCGCGCAAGCCGCGAACGGCGTCTGGGTCGGATGGCCCGGCGTTGCCGATCTCGCCCTCGACCCGTTCGTGCATGAGGGGGTGCAACTCGTGCCGGTCTCGCTCACGTCGACCGAGATCGCCGACTACTACGAGGGCTTCGCGAATGCGACCCTCTGGCCGCTCTGCCACGATCTGATCGCAGCCCCAGTGTTTCGTCGCGAGTGGTGGCACACGTATTCTGAGGTGAATCGGCGCTTCGCCGAGGCATCCGCCGAACTGGCCGCACCGGGCGCGACTGTGTGGGTGCACGATTACCACCTGATGTTGGTCCCGCGGATGCTCCGAGAGCTGCGGCCCGACCTGCGCATCGGCTACTTTCACCACATTCCGTTTCCCGAACTTGGGATCTTTTCGCAGTTGCCGTGGCGGCGGCAGGTGCTTGAGGGGCTGCTCGGTTGCGATGTGGTCGGGTTTCAACGCGGCTCAGATGCCCGGAATGTTCTGCGCGCGGTACGCCGCCTGCTGCACCTGCCGACCCAGGGGGCGCTGATCGAGGTGCCCGCCGGTGACGGCCGGCGAAATGTGCTCGCGCGCAGCGTTCCCATTTCGATCGACGTCGACGAATTTGCGCGGCTCGCCCAGGACCCAGCGGTGATTGCGCGCGCGACCGCCATTCGTGCAGAGCTCGGGCAGCCAACAAGACTGCTGCTCGGCGTCGACCGGCTTGACTACACCAAGGGCATCGGGCACCGGCTCGCCGCGTTCGGCGAACTCCTCGCCGAACACCGACTCGCCGCGGGCGAGTGTGTGCTGGTGCAGGTGGCGAGCCCGTCACGGGAGTGCGTCGACTCGTACCGGCAACTGCGCGACGAGATCGAGCTCGCCGTGGGCCGCATCAACGGCGACCAGTCGACCCTTGGTCATCAACCCGTCGTCTACCTGCACCAACACATCGACCGCGCAGAGCTCGTCGCGTTGTATTTCGCGGCCGATGTGCTGCTCGTCACCGCACTGCGCGATGGCATGAACCTCATCGCCAAGGAGTACGTTGCGTCGCGCAGCGGCGTCGACGGAGTGCTGGTGCTCAGCGAATTCGCCGGCGCCGGTGATGAACTTCGGCAGGCCATCAAGGTGAATCCGCACGACCTCGACGCGCTGAAACAGGCGATCGTCGATGCGGTCGAGATGCCTCGCGTTGAGCAAACCCGGCGGATGCGCGCGCTGCGGCGAACGGTGCGGCAACACGACGTGCGGCATTGGGCTGACACGTTCCTCGGCGCCGTTCAGGCGCGGGCGCTGCGGCCCGGGTTCGATGCGATTTCTCCATCGCTGGGGTCAGCACTGCGCACGCTCGTGCGGGCACCGCGGGTGCTGATCGCGCTCGACTTCGATGGCACCCTCGCCGGGTTCCACGTCGACCCTGACCAGGTGCAAATGAACGCACGCTCGCGTACGGCGATCACCCGGCTTAGCGCCTTGACCGAGACCCCGATTGCGCTGATCTCTGGGCGCGGACTTGAGAACCTTCGTCGGGCGGCCCGGGTTCCGACGGACGTGCTCCTGAGCGGCTCGCATGGGGCTGAGGGATGGCTTGGCAGCGGCGAGTCCGCCGCTGAACTCAGTGACACCGAGGCATCCGGGCTCGACGCGCTCGTCGAGTTGCTCGAGGCCGAGGCAGCAGCCCATGCTGGGGCCTGGGTCGAACCCAAGCCGGTCGGCGCGGTCTTCCACGTGCGCCGAATGTCCCGGGCAGCGGCTGCCGCCGCCCTTACTGCTGCCCGTGACCGAGTCGGGGCGACCTTTCCGCACCTGGTCGCCCGCAGCGGACGCGCAATCGTGGAGTTCTCCTTGCGCGCCGACACCAAGGGCACCGCGATCGACCGGCTGCGTGATGCCATCGGCGGCGCCCGGGTGCTGTTCATCGGCGACGATGTGAGCGATGAAGACGGGTTTGCCGCGCTCCGACGCGGCGATGTCGGCGTGAAAGTCGGCGACGGGCCTACGCTGGCGCGCCATCGGGTTGCCACCATCGACGACGTGGCCTCGGTCCTCGACCTGGTCGCGGCAGAGCGGGCGCGACTCGTATCGGCCAAACTGGACTCGTGAATACTGCGCCCCGACGAGAGATCCGAGTCTCTGCAGCCGTCATCAATGATGACCATGGCCGGCTGCTGCTCGTGCGCAAGGCCGGCACGACGGCATTCATGCAACCTGGCGGCAAACCAGAACCCGGCGAAACGGCGGCTGAAACCTTGGCCCGCGAACTCGCTGAAGAGCTCAGCATCGGCATCGACGCAGACTCACTCCACGCACTGGGCACGTTCACCGCGCACGCCGCAAACGAGCCCGGGTTTCACGTCGTGGCTGACGTGTTCGCTGCGCACATCGGTGAACAGCAGCCAGTGATTGGCGCCGAGATTGCCGAACTGCGGTGGATCACCCGTGCCGACGCCGACCACCTCGACATTGCGCCGCTCGCGCGCGAGTACTTTCTACCGGTCGGGTAGTCGACTGGCCCGCGGTGCGGGCGGTGGTGGCACCTGCTTCGCGGCGATCACATCGGCAATTCGAATGTGTTCCACCCCGCGTTTGCCATCGACGACGAGTTCATCGGCATCGGCCGAGAGCAGGACGCCGAGCGCGTCGGTCGCCTGGCCGGATGGCAGCAGGTACCGCACGACCACCCGCATGCCGGGCGCGATTCCGGTCACGACCGGTGCCTCACCACGAACTCTTCCGATAGTCCTTCAAGAAGATGCCGAACAGGTCTTCACCAGCCTCGCCGCGCACAATCGGGTCGTAGACGCGAGCCGCGCCATCCACCAAATCAAGCGGCGCGTGGAAGCCCTCCTCGGCGAGCCGCACCTTCGTGAAATGCGGTCGCTCATCGGTGATCCACCCGGTGTCGACCGCCGTCATCAGAATGCCGTCGGTTTCGAACATCTCGCGGGCACTCGTGCGGGTCAGCATATTCAGCGCGGCCTTCGCCATATTCGTATGCGGGTGGCCTGGACCCTTGTAGCCGCGGCCGAACACGCCCTCCATCGCCGAGACGTTCACGATGTAGGTGCGTCGGGCGGTCGATGCCGCGAGCGAGGCCCGCAACCGTGACACGAGCAAGAACGGCGCGGTCATGTTCGCGAGCTGCACCTCAAGCATCTCGAGTGGTTCGACCTGCTCAACCGACTGGGTCCAACTGTTGATGTGGTGTTCGTCGGGCACCAGACCGCCGGCATCGATCGCGGTCCCCGCTGCGAGCCGTGCCAGTGACGAGGACCCGGCCGCCATCGCTTCGGCGGTCAGCTCGTCAGCCGTGCGTGCCGCTGCCGCCAAGATCGGATGGCTCGACACCGACTGTGCGAGCGCCAGCGGGTGCGCATCGTTCGTGTGGCCGAAGGTCACCAGTTGTGGCAACGGGCCGTTCGGCAGCGGAGCGAGCTCGGCATCGACGAGTGGCTTGTAGGCGCCGGGGGAGCGGCGCACCGTCTGCGCCGCGTTGTTGATGAGAATGTCGAGCGGGCCGTCGGCGGCAACCTCGTCGGCAAGGCCGATCACCTGCGCGGGGTCGCGCAGATCGATGCCAACGATCTTCAGCCGGTCGATCCAGTCGGCCGAATCTTCGATCGCGGTGAACCGGCGTACCGCGTCGCGGGGGAACCGGGTCGTGATGGTGGTGTGCGCGCCATCCCGAAGCAATCGCAGCGCGATGTACATGCCGATCTTCGCGCGCCCACCGGTGAGCAGTGCGCGCTTGCCGGTGAGGTCGGTGCGGGCATCGCGTTTGGCGTGGCTCTCGGTCGCACAGTTCGGGCAGAGTTGGTGATAGAACGCGTCGACCAGGGTGTAGTCCTGCTTGCAGATGTAGCAGGGGCGGGCCTTGATCAAGGTGCCAGCGGTCGGTGCGCTGACCCTCGTCGCCAGCGGAATGCCGCGGGTCTCATCGTCGATGCGGTCGGGTGCGCCGGTCGCCGTTGCGGCGACGACGGCGCGGTCAGCATCAGCGATGCGTTGCCGCTTATCGCGTCGGCTGAGCTGTTTGACGTCTTTGTACATCTTGCCGGTGGCGTGCCGAAGGGCGATGTACGCGGGGTCATCTTTGTCGAGTGAGGCGGTCTGCTCGATGACGCGAAGCGCGGTCGCCAGATCGTCAGGGTCGATCGATGGCGTCTCGGAGGTCACACGAAATTGTACCCGTGCGGCACGAGCGCTCGCGAGGTGCGGGCCCGGCCGGGTACCGGCACGTCGTCATCGCTCGTCCGGGGGCAGGAGTGTTGCGCACTGCGTCCGCCCGGTTTGCGGGCGGACGCAGTGGTTTGGCACGCTGGGCATCGTGTCGTTGACCCTTCGCTCTGTGTTCGCTGGTGCAAACGCGCGGCGCCTGTGGCGGTGGGTGGCGGCATCCGTTGTGCTCTTCGCGGTCGCGGTGCTCGTGGCGCGTGGCCTGCGCGAGACTGCGGCGGTGCACGCGTTTATTCGTGAGTTCCCTGGCCATCGTGATCTGCCAGCTGGTGCGCCGGTCGGTATTCCGGGATGGCTCGCCTGGCAGCACTTCTTCAACGCGTTCTTGCTCGTGATGCTCGTGCGCACGGGCCTGATCGTGCGTGCGAAGCACCGCCCGCCGGCGTTCTGGACCCGTGACAACACGCGCTGGCCCCGCACCAAGCGCCAGCCGCGCCGGCTCTCGATTTCGGTCTGGTTGCACCTGGTGGTTGACGCGCTGTGGGTGTTGAACGGGGTCGTCTACGTCGTACTGCTCTTCGTCACCGGGCAGTGGGTTCGCATTATTCCGACCGATTGGTCGGTGGTGCCGAACAGTCTGTCGGTCGTGCTTCAGTACGCGTCGCTGAACTGGCCGCTTGAGAACTCATGGGTGGTCTACAACGACGCGCAGGTGCTCTCGTACTTCGTGATTGTCTTTGTGGCGTCGCCGCTCGCGCTGCTCACGGGGCTTCGGCTCTCGCCGATTTGGCCGCAACAGGGATGGCTCGCCCGCGCGCTGCCCGAGAAACTCGCCCGCACACTGCACTACCCGACCATGCTGTTCTTCCTGGCGTTCACGTTCGTGCACGTCGTGCTGGTGCTCAGCACGGGGGCGCTCAAGAACCTCAACCACATGTTCGCGGCGCGCGAAGCGACCGACTGGGTCGGGTTTGCGATCTTTGCGGTGTCGCTCGCAGTGATGGTCGCCGGATGGCTCATCGCGAAGCCGCTGGTGCTCGCCGGAATCGCCGAGAAGTTCGGCACCGTGCGGCGGATGCCGCCCGCCGCCTGAGCCGGCAGTGAGCGCCTGAGCAGGCTGTTAGAGCTCGAGTGAGTCGCCCGCCGCGAGTGCGATGAACTCACCGCCGCCTTGTTCGGTCGCCCACTGCAGGCGCCCATAGGCCATCTGCCTGCCTGCGTCTGACAGCGTCGCCCAGTGGGTCGGAATCGTGCGCATTGGCGCCGCCGCGAGCACAAAGTCGATGGCGTCGCCAATCTTCAGCCAGGGCGCTCCGGCAGGGGCAACGAGCAACGGTACGCCCGGGGCATCCGGCAATGCGTAGGAATCACCCGGGTAGTACACGCGGTCGTTGACAAGCACCCCGACGTTGTCGATCACCGGAACTGAGCGGTGAATGACGGCGTGCTCACCGCCGAAGAACCGCAACGTGAACGCGCCGACCGTGATCGAATCACCAGGTGCCACCACCTCGAACGGATACGCGCTCGCCGCTGTCGCAACACCAGCTGGGCCGAAGAGACGCACGTCAGGATTCGCTGCGCGGATGCGGTCAAGGTGCTCGGGTGTCCAGTGGTCATCGTGCAGATGCGTGACCACCACGGCAACGGTGTCGGCGACCTCGAACGGTTCCGTGAACTTGCCCGGGTCGATGACCAGGCGTTCCCCGCCTTCTTCCAGAGTGAGGGCCGCATGGTCGTACTTCGTCAAACGCATGTCTTGATCGAAACATGCCGAGGGGGCATCCGCAATTGGAGTTCGCGCCGCCCGCGTGCGATTGGGAGAATCACAGGATGACCCGACCGAGCCGCCTTGTTGTTGCCTGCAACCCGGAGGCGGCGTTCGGCCGGAACCGCAGTGCCGGTCCACTCGTGGTCGAACGGCTCCGGCACGCCGGGTACGACGCGACCCTCATCAGCGAATCATCGTTCCGTGCACTCCAGTCCGCCACGGTCGTAGCACTCGACGCGGGCGCCGACGCGCTGATTGTCGTCGGCGGCGATGGGATGGTGTCGCTGGGCGTGAACGTGGCGGTGCCGCGAGGCATCCCGCTTGGTGTCGTCGCTGCTGGGACCGGCAATGATCTGGCGCGTGCGCTCGGTCTGCCGCGTGAGCCGATCGCAGGCACCGATGCGCTGCTTGCCGCCCTTGATCAGCCCACCCGCACGATCGACGTTGGGCTGATCGAACACGCGGGGGAGCGGCGCTACTTCGCTGCGGTGCTCTCGGCCGGATTTGATGCGATCGTCAACGAGCGCGCCAACCGGATGCATCGACCGAAGGGCCCGAGCCGCTACACCTTTGCGCTTTTCCGCGAACTTGCCACGTTCCGGCCTCGCCGCTACCGAATCACGATCGACGGCGTCGTGCAGGAGCACCGAGCCATGCTGGTGTCGGTGGCGAACGGCCCCTCGCTCGGTGGGGGCATGCGTATCGTGCCGCAGGCTTCGCTCGTCGACGGGTTGCTCGACGTGTTCATCGTGCACCCGTTGTCGCGAATTGGGCTGCTTCGGGTGTTTCCGAAGGTATTCAAGGGAACCCACGTCGATCACCCCGCGGTTGAGTTCAAGGCCGGGCGTCGGGTGGCGATCGAGGCCGACTCGCTGGTGGTCTATGCCGACGGTGAGCGGGTCGGCCCGCTGCCGGTGGAGATCACCGTGCAGCCTGGCGCGCTGCGCGTTTTCGTTTCGGAACGATTCGATGCACTCTGACTGGGGCGGCTTTGTCGATTTGATCGGTATGCCGAGCGTGTGGCATACTCGACAAGTTGCACGCGCCCAAAACGGCGCGGGGCAGCCGGTCCGGCCCCATCGTTTAGCGGCCTAGGACGCCGCCCTCTCACGGCGGTAGCGCGGGTTCAAATCCCGCTGGGGTCACGTGCTGAAACCCCCGGTTCGCCGGGGGTTTCGTCGTTTCCGGAGGACGGTCTGGTGAGTCGGGTGTCAGCCCCGCACCGGTCGGGCCAAGCGGTGGACAAGTTCCAATAGGCCACTCGCCACGCCCGCGGCGACGAGCGCGGTTGCCGCGATTTCAGCAGGCGGCAACTCAAGTACCAGGAACCTGCGGCTCACGGGCACGAGCAGCACGATGCCCAGACCCAACAGAGCGCTGCCCACGAGTATGGCGGTGAGGCGGGTAAGCGGCCGGGCGAGGATAACCAGCACCCAGAGTGCGCTGAGCGTCAGCGTGATCGTCGCAGCGGCTTGCACCTGGCCCTGCGGCAGGTTCACTCGTGTTGCGACCGCTACGACGGTGAACACCGCCGCAGCCACGATCAGCCCCGACGGAACACAGAATCGAACGGTTCTGGTGAGAAATCCCGGGCGGTACGCGCTCGAGTTCGGCAGGAAGCCCAACACCAGTGCGGGGAGGCCGATGGTGAGTCCGTCGACGATTGACAGCTGGCGGGGAAGAAACGGAAACGGCACGAGCAGGAGGCCGAACGCGACCCCAAGCACAATCGCGTAGACGGTTTTCGTGAGGAACACGCGCGCGAGCCGCTCGACATTCGCGATGACCCGCCGGCCCTCGGCCACGACCTGCGGCAAGTGCGCGAATCCGCCATCCAGCAACACGACATGCGCCACTCCGCGCGCGGCACCCGAGCCAGTGCCAATCGCAATGCCGAGGTCCGCGTGTTTGAGGGCGAGGGCGTCGTTGACCCCGTCCCCAACCATCGCGACGGTATGCCCCGACGATTTCAGCGCGAGGATCATCGCCTTCTTTTGTTCAGGGGTCACACGTCCAAAGACGCGGGCGTCGCGGAGTGCTTCGGTCAATGCAGCAGGCTCTAAGGGAAGCGTGCGGGCGTCGACACTCCGAAGTTCGGCTGACAGTCCGGCGGCGCGCGCGATTGCGGCGACAGTCCGAGGCTCGTCGCCGGAGAGCACGCACACCTCGACACCCTGCTCCTGGAAGTACCGGACGATTCGTGCCGCGTCTGCGCGGACTCGTTCGCGCAGAATGATCAGAGCGACCGGCTCAAGCCCTTCGGGGAGAATTGGATCGATCCCTTCGGCCTCGGATATCGGGTGCGCAGACTTTGCGATGACCAGCGTTCGCGCTCCGGTCTCGGCAATGGTTTCCGCAGCCGCATGCGTCCCGGCTGTTTGCGGCGACTGCGCCAGTATCACGTCCGCACCGCCCAACACCCACGTACCGGCTGGTGCTCCTGCGGCGAAACTCACCGCGCTCCATTTGTGCCGGCTGGCGAACGGGACCGCTCGCACGGGCGGTTCGCCGGTGTTCGTGAAGCGCTCCGCGATGGCCCTGGCTGTCGCGTTTGCAGCAGGGTCGTGTGCGAGCCACCCGAGCGCACACTCCCAACCAGGCGGAGGTCGGCCGATCAGATCGACCCGATCGAGCGCCATTGCGCCTTCGGTGAGGGTGCCTGTTTTGTCAATGCAGAGCATGTCGACCCGAGCCAGACCTTCAACTGCGGCGAGCTCGCGTACGAGCACCCCGTGCCTCGCCAGCCGTACCGCGCCGACCGCGAGCGCGACCGAGGAGATGAACACAAGCCCGGCCGGCACCATCGCGATCACGCTCGCGGTCGATGCCACGGCTACGTCACGCCACCCCGTCCCCGACAGAGCCGCCGCCCAACCGCCAGCGGCCTGCATCTGCCCGTTCACCACGACTACCGATATCGGGATCAGCAAGAGTGAGAGCCAGCGGATGACCTGGCCGATCGAACGGCGCAACTCACTGTTCACGAGAGCGAATTGCCGCGCTTCGCTCGTGATTCGCGCCGCGTACGCGTCAGCGCCGACCCGAATCACTCGGGCCAGCCCACTGCCCGCCACAATCAGCGAGCCGCTCAAGAGTTCATGTCCGATGGGCGCGACGATCGGGTCGGATTCGCCAGTGAGCAGCGACTCGTCTACCTCGAGTTCATGGCTCTCGACCACGATCGTATCCGCGACGATCTGCGCTCCAGGCAAGAGCACGAGGATGTCGTCGAGAACCACGTCGGCTACAGCGCACTCGACATCCGCGTTCTCACGATGTACGAGCGCGCGCGGTGCGGTGAGCACCGAGAGCCGGGAGAGGATCCGCTTGGCCCGGAACTCTTGGCCGACACCGATCATGGTATTCGCGACGACGAACACACCGAACAAGGCGTCCTGCCACGCGCCGAGCGCGAGCAGGAGCAGGAAACTGCCGCCCACGATTGCGTTGAACACCGTCAAAACGTTCGTCGTGAAGATCCGCACGAATGACCGCCCGGTATCGTCCGGCATCTGGTTGACCAGCCCACGGATCTGTCGGTCGCGCACCTGGGAACTACTCAGCCCGCGCACTCCTCGAGTGTGTGCGCGGCGGCGTCTGATCGGGGGGCCTTTGGTCCTGCCGTCTCCATGGGCACCGCTGCAGGACCTTCGCCTCTACGTTGCACCGCGTCGGTCGAGCAAGATGACCAGCATGACTGACATTCACATCGTGGCGCATCAGGAGCAGCCGACTGCGGTCGTCCGGGAAACCGTGCCGATGGCGAAACTCACCGAATTCTTCACCCGAGCGTTTTCGGCAACGATGCGGACCGTGGGCGAGCAGGGTACTCGCCCGGCGGGCCCTCCGTTCGGCAAGTACTACGGCATGCCGGGTGCGGTCGTGGATGTTGAGGCCGGGTTCCCTGTGGCGACACCGATCGCACCGGCCGGAACGGTGAGGCCAGGAACGCTTCCTGGCGGGCGCGTGGCCGAGGCGATCCACATCGGGCCATACGACACATTGCCAACCACCTATGCAGAACTCGAGCGGTATTTCGACGCGCACGGGCTGACACCCGCGTCGACGATGTGGGAGTGCTACCTCAGCGGCCCGGAAAGCGGGGCAGATCCAACGACGTGGCGCACCCAGATCTGCTGGCCGATCGAGTGATGCTGGCGGATCGTGTGATGCGGAGCATCACACATCAGGTGGGCCATCCGTACCCTGGTGAAGCCGGGTTGCCGTCGCTTCGATGCGTGCGACGTGCTGGGCGGTACGCAGGAGACTGTCGGGGTTGAGTGAGATCGAGTCGATGCCCCGTTCGATCAGGAATTCGGCGAACTCCGGATGATCGCTCGGTGCCTGACCGCAGATGCCGACCTTGATCCCCGCCGTGTGTGCCCCATCGATCGCCATGCCGATCAGCTTGAGGACGGCTGGATCCCGCTCATCGAACAGTGCCGCAAGGTCGGCTGAATCGCGGTCGACGCCGAGGGTCAGTTGCGTGAGGTCGTTGGAACCAATGGAAAATCCGTCAAACCGAGTTGCGAAGTCTGCGGCGAGGATCACGTTCGACGGCACTTCGCACATCATGTACACCTCGAGGCCGTCGACGCCGCGTGTGAGGTCTTGCTCGGCCATCGCCTCCAGCACGCGGTCGGCTTCTGCAACGGTTCGGCAGAACGGAATCATCACGATGATGTTCTGGAACCCGAGTTCCGAGCGCGCGCGGCGGATCGCGCGGCACTCCAGCGCGAAGGCTTCGCGATATCGCGGGTCGTAGTACCTCGACGCCCCGCGAAACCCGATCATCGGGTTCGCCTCGGCGGTCTCGAAGTCCTGCCCACCGATGAGGTGCGCGTATTCGTTCGACTTGAAATCGCTCGTCCGTACGATGACAGGTTTTGGGTGATACGTGGCCGCGATCTTGGCAAGGCCGCGAGCGAGGGTTTCGACGAAGAAACTGGCGCCGTCGCGCGAGCCCCTTGTCAGCTCCGCGATCATGGCGCGATCCGCAACGTCGCTGACCCGCTCCGGATGCACGAGAGCCATCGGGTGCGCACGGATACCACCGCTGATGATGAACTCCATACGCGCCAGGCCCACCCCTGCCGCCGGGAGCCGCCACCACCGGAACGCTGCCGCTGGGTTCGCGATGTTGACCATGAGCTGAGTGCGGGTGTTGGGGATGGCCTCGAGGTCGACCTCGTCGCGCTCGAACGACAGGACGCCGTCGTATACATGGCCTTCCTTGCCCTCCGCGCAGCTGAGCGTGATCTGTTGCCCATCGCGTAAGACGCTCGTCGCATTCCCGGTCCCGACCACGGCCGGTTTACCGAGCTCGCGACTGATAATTGCTGCGTGGCTCGTCGAGCCTCCGTGTTCAGTGATGATGCCGGCGGCTTTCGCCATGATCGGTACCCAGTCTGGGTCGGTCATCTCGGTCACCAGGATCGCTCCCTCGCGGAAGCGGGTGATCTCTGACGGATCGCGGATCGTGCACACCGCTCCGGTGGTGATGCCCTCACCGATCGCGGCACCGCGGAGCAATAGCGGGCCCTCACCGGTGAGCCGATCGACGATGAACGCCGACACGGACTTCCTGGCCTGCACCGTCTCCGGCCGCGCCTGAACCAGGAAGAGTTCACCGGTTTCACCGTCTTTCGCCCATTCCATGTCCATGGCCCGCCCGTAGTGTTTGGCGACAATGACCGCCCACCGCGCCAGCGTGAGAATGTCGCCGTCGCCGAGCACCAACGTTGTGCGTTCGCGCAGTGTGGTGTCTACCGTGCGTGTGCCCGCAGTGCTGTCGCGGCGGTAGACCGCCTTGCGCTCCTTGGCGCCGATCGTCCGCTCGATGATTGGCGACAGCGCAGGGTTATCCAGGAGTGGTGTGAAGACCATGTAGGTGTCAGGGTCGACGATGCCCTGCACTACGAGTTCACCCAATCCCCACGCGGCGCTGATCACAGCAACGTTCGGGAAACCGCTCTCTGGGTCGATCGAGAACATGACGCCTGAGGCGCCGACGTCGCTCCGGACCATCCGCTGCACCCCGATCGACAGGGCCACTGCGAGGTCGTCGAATCCCTTCAGTCGCCGATATGCGATCGCACGATCAGTGAAGAGCGACGCGTAGCAGCGTCGGCATGCGTCGATCAGTTGCCCAGCTCCAACAACGTTCAGGAACGTCTCCTGCTGCCCTGCGAAGCTCGCATCGGGCAGGTCCTCCGCCGTGGCGCTGCTTCGCACGGCCACCGCCGGATGCGCGAGTCCGCTGCGATGAGCGAGCTCGCGGTATGCCGCGCGCACCTCGTCGGCAAGGTCCTCGGGGAACTCGGCGGTCAACACTGCCTCGCGGATCGCCGCGCCCGTTGCCTGCAGCGTGTGGTCGCCACTGCGGTAGGCGTTGAGTTCGGTGGTGATGAGTGGTTCGAGGTTGTTGTGAGCGATGAACGCGCGATACGCGTCGGCCGTTGTTGCGAATCCATCGGGCACGCGTACGCCCTCGCGGGAGAGCCGAGCGATCAATTCGCCCAGCGATGCATTCTTGCCGCCGACCCGTGGCAGATCTGCTGCGCTGAGCTCCCCGAACCACACCACTTGGCTGGGCAGCGCGGTCGCGTCCTCAGACATAGGGGAGTGGCTCCGCACCGCGGCGGAAAGCACGACCGGTCACCTCTGCGGCCCAGATTCGCACCCAACGGAGTTTGAGGGTGGGGATCCATGCCCTCAGAGGCAGCGCATCCGCGATTGCCACTTCGTCGGGCGACTCGACCCACGCCGCGAGGCCCTTGACCACAACGCTGTAGGCGGCTTCGTCATCCACCGCGTCGATCTCAAGAGCCACCTCTGGATGAGTTCGTAGCGCGAATAACTTTGACCCGGCGGCGGTTCGGAAGTAGATCCTCGTGCCGTCAACCGCGTAGTTAATGGGGAAAATGTGGATCTTGCCGTCCAGGACCACGGCCAGGCGGCCAAGCGTGTTTGATTCCAGCGCCTCCCAGCAGAGTTCGGGACCGATCGATCCGATCGCCCCTGTGAGGTTCGTTCGTGCCAATACCTGGCTTGCGCTCATCGTCATCCGCGGTTCCTCCTCACCGGTGTTCCCATGGTGGATCCTGGTGAGGCGCCGCCGAGGGTCGTTGGTCCCGCGGTGATGTGCGCTCCCGTCCGCCACGGTAGAGTTATCCACGCGAAGGGGAGTATCCCCCGGGGCAGCGCCCCGGATCGCGATCGTCAGTACGGGCGTTATGCGCCCCGGTCGCGGGGGTCACATGGTGCCGAACGGCTCATGCGTGGGGAGAGACTTTCGGCCCGGTCATCCATGACGTCGAAAGGCCCTCGTGCTTCAACTTCCTGCCTGGTTTGAAATCGGCTCCCTTGTGGTGCTCACGCTGATCTTGATCGGCGACCTGCTCCTCGTGGTGCGACGCCCCCATGTGCCGTCCTTTCGTGAAGCCACCCTCTGGGTGGCGTTCTACGTCGGGCTCGCGCTGGTCTTTGCCGGGTGCATGTTCGTGCTCGGTGATGCCGAGCATGGCGGCCAGTTCCTCGCGGGGTGGCTGACCGAGTACTCGCTCTCGATCGACAACCTCTTTGTCTTCGTGATCCTGATGGCGAAGTTCTCGGTGCCGCGCAAACTGCAGCAGGAAGTGCTCATGGTCGGCATCGTGATTGCCCTGATCCTGCGCGGAATCTTCATTCTGATCGGCGCACAGCTGATCGAAAACTTCTCGTGGGTGTTCTACGTCTTCGGCGCCTGGCTGGTCTGGACCGCGATTCAGCAAGTGCGCGGCGACCACGAGGCCGAACAAAAAGATGGCCTGATCGTCGGGATGCTCCGCAGCCGCGTTGCAATGACCGACGAGTACAACGGCGTCAAACTCAGCAAGAAGATCGACGGCAAGAAGTTCTTCACGCCGATGCTGTTCGTGCTGGTCGCGATCGGCACCACCGACCTGCTCTTCGCGCTCGACTCGATCCCGGCGATCTTCGGCATTACGTCGAGCCCGTTCATCGTGTTCACTGCGAACGTGTTCGCACTGATGGGTCTCCGTCAGCTCTACTTCATGCTCGGCGGTCTACTTGAGCGCCTTGAGTACCTCAAGTACGGCATCGCGTTCATTCTCGGGTTCATCGGCGTGAAGCTCGTCTTCCACGCGATGCACGCGAACGAACTCCCGTTCATCAACGATGGTCACCACATCGAGTGGGCACCCGAGATCAACACCTGGGTGTCGCTGATCGTGATTGTCGCCGCCATGGTCGTGGCCTCGGTGGCGAGTGTGCTGAAGGCGCGGGCCGATGCGGCCAAGCGCGGCCACACCCTCAGCGAAGAGGTGCCGCACTTCACCGAGGGGTAGCCGCGGGGCATCCGCCCTCGCACCAATCTCGCGTCACCCCGGTGATAGCCTGAACAGGTGCGTAGGCAGCTTCTCGGGTGCCGCGACGGGGCTTCGTTCTGAGGCTCATCCCCGTCGCGGAGTGTGTCGCGAGCCCGCCCACTCTCTGAGAAAGACGAAGCATGAACGATCACTCGAAGCCACGGACGCTGGCTGAAAAAGTCTGGGACGCACACCTGGTCAAACAGGGCACGGATGGCTCACCAGACCTGATCTACATCGACCTGCACCTCGTGCATGAGGTCACCAGCCCGCAGGCCTTTGACGGCCTGCGCATGGCAGGGCGTCCGGTGCGCCGCCCCGACCTCACGATCGCGACCGAAGACCACAACACGCCGACGATCGACATCGATAAGCCGATCGCCGACCTGACGAGCCGCACCCAGATCGAGACGCTCCGCAAGAACTGCGCAGAGTTCGGCGTGCGTCTGCATTCGCTCGGCGACAAAGAGCAGGGCATCGTGCACGTCGTCGGCCCGCAGCTCGGGCTCACCCAGCCCGGCATCACCGTGGTCTGTGGCGACTCGCACACGTCGACCCATGGCGCGTTTGGCGCGATGGCGTTCGGTATCGGCACGAGCGAGGTCGAGCACGTGCTCGCCACGCAGACGTTGCCGCTGAAGCCGTTCAAGACGATGGCGATCAACGTCGAGGGCACGCTCCGCCCGGGCGTCACCGCGAAAGACATCATCCTGGCTGTGATCGCGAAGATCGGCACCGGCGGCGGGCAGGGCTACGTGCTCGAATACCGCGGCAGCGCGATCCGTGCGCTGTCGATGGATGGCCGCATGACCATCTGCAATATGTCGATCGAGGCTGGTGCCCGCGCCGGCATGGTCGCCCCAGATGAGACCACGTTCGCGTACCTGCAGGGCCGCGCGCACGCACCATCCGGTGCTGACTGGGATGCCGCGGTTGAATACTGGCGCACCCTGCCGACCGATGATGGCGCCACGTTCGATGTTGAGGTCGACATCGACGCTGACACGCTCGAGCCGTTCGTCACCTGGGGTACCAACCCGGGCCAGGGTGTCTCGCTCAGCGACGTCGTGCCAGACCCGGCGTCGTTCGCCGACCAACACGAGCGGGCCGCTGCCGAGCGTGCGCTCGAATACATGGACCTGCGGGCGGGCACCCCGTTGAAGGAGATCAAAGTCGACGCTGTCTTCATGGGCTCGTGCACGAACAGCCGCCTCGACGATCTGCGCGCATTTGCGTCGATCGTGAAGGGCAAGAAGAAGGCCGATGGCGTGCGCGTCATGGTCGTCCCGGGTTCCGCCCGAGTGCGGCTCGAGGCTGAGGCCGAGGGGCTCGACAAGGTGTTCACCGACTTCGGCGCCGAATGGCGGTTTGCCGGGTGCTCGATGTGTCTTGGCATGAACCCTGACCAGCTCGCACCTGGCGAACGCTGCGCCTCGACGTCGAACCGCAACTTTGAGGGTCGCCAGGGCAAGGGGGGTCGTACCCACCTCGTCTCACCGCTGGTCGCCGCGGCGACCGCAATTCGCGGCACACTGTCAAGTCCGTGGGACCTGACCCAGGGAGAGGGGAACTGACATGGAAGCATTCACGACCATCACCGGCATCGCCGCACCACTGCGTCGGTCGAACGTTGACACTGACCAGATCATCCCGGCCGAGTTTCTGAAGCGGGTCACCAAGACTGGCTTCGATGACGCGCTGTTCTACGCCTGGCGCCAAGACCCGACATTTGTGTTGAACCAGCCGGAGTATCAGGGTGCGAAGGTGCTCGTCACCGGACCAGACTTCGGCACTGGCTCGAGTCGTGAGCACGCCGTGTGGGCGCTGCGCGACTTCGGGTTCCGTGTCGTGATCTCGAGCCGGTTCGGCGATATCTTCCGCGGTAACTCTGGCAAGCAGGGGCTGCTCACGGCTCAGGTCGCGTACGAAGACGTCGAGCGCATCTGGGCGCAGATCGACGCGAACCCGGGTATTGAGACGACCGTCGACCTGGTTGCACGAACGATCACGATCGGTGACCTCTCGGTCGAGTTCGAGGTGGACGAGTACACTCGGTGGCGGCTCCTCGAAGGGTTGGACGACATCGGTCTGACCCTGCGCGATGAGTCCGCAATCGCCAGTTTCGAGGCACACCGCGAGGCCTGGCGGCCAACCACCCTCCCGATCCGGGAGCAAAGCGCAGGAGTTTCGTGAACACACTTGGTGAGGACGCGAAGAACCACGGTAGCGCGGTCGGCCTGAAGGCCGACCGAATCACTCTCGAGGGTGGAAAGCCGCTCCACGGCCGCATCGAGATCAAGGGTGCCAAGAACCTGGTCACGAAGGCGATGGTCGCCGCGATCCTGGGTGACTCGCCGAGTGTGCTGAAGAACGTGCCGATGATCAGTGACGTGCACATTGTGCGCGGCCTGCTCGAGGTGCATGGCGTGACCGTGACGCTGCACGATGACGAGCTCGTGCTCGACCCATCCGGTGTCGCCGCCGCGCATATGGCAGACATCGATGCGCACGCAGGGTCGAGCCGTATTCCGATCCTGTTCTGTGGACCGTTGCTGCACAAGATCGGTGAGGCGTTCATCCCAGACCTCGGTGGGTGCCGCATCGGCGACCGCCCGATTGACTTCCACCTCGACGTACTTCGCCACTTCGGCGCGGTTGTCGAAAAGCTGCCAACTGGCATCCGGATGTCGGCACCGCACGGCCTGCACGGTGCGAAGGTTGCCTTGCCGTACCCAAGTGTCGGTGCGACCGAGCAGGTGCTGCTCACCGCGGTGCTCGCTGACGGAATCACCGAACTCTCAGGCGCGGCGATCGAGCCAGAGATCATGGATCTCGTCAACATCTTGCAGAAGATGGGCGCGATCATCACGGTGTCAACCGACCGGGTCATTCGCATCGAGGGCGTCGAACGGCTGACGGGGTACACCCACCGCGCGCTGTTCGACCGCAATGAAGCCGCCAGCTGGGCAGCCGCGGCGCTGGCCACGCACGGCGACATTTTCGTTGGCGGCGCCAGCCAGGCCGAGATGCTCACGTTCTTGAACGTGTTCCGCAAGGTCGGCGGCGCATTCGATATCGCCGATGACGGCATCCGCTTCTACCACCCGGGTGGCGAACTGCGGCCCGTGATCATCGAGACCGATGTGCACCCAGGGTTCATGACCGACTGGCAGCAGCCGCTCGTGGTGGCGCTCACGCAAGCCACCGGCGTGTCGATCGTGCACGAGACGGTGTACGAACAGCGGTTCGGATTTGTTGATGCGCTCGTAGAAATGGGCGCATCGATCGAGGTGCACAAGGAGTGCCTCGGTGGGCTTCCCTGCCGGTTCGGGCAGCGCAACTTCAAACACTCAGCTGTCGTCTCGGGCCCGACGAAGTTGCACGGTGCCGATATCGAGGTGCCCGATCTGCGCGGTGGGTTCAGCCACCTGATCGCGGCGCTCAGCGCCGAGGGGCGCTCGACCGTCTCGAACGTCGGCATCATCGCCCGCGGGTACGAGAACTTCATCCATAAGCTCCGCGCACTCGGAGCCGAATTCGAGATCAACGAGTAGGTATGGCCGCCTCAGCACGCGCGGGTCGCGACCGTTCAGAGACACGGAAACCGTCGATTTTCTGGTTTCTCGCAGTCATGATTCTGCCCTCGATCAACCTGATGGCCCGCTTCAAGTTTCGGAACCCTGAGCGGGTGCCCGAGACCGGGGCATTCGTGCTTGCGCCAAATCACTACAGCGAAATTGACCCACTGATCGTTGGGGCCGCCGCCTGGAAATTGGGCAGGGCGCCGCGGTTTCTGGCAAAGGCCTCGCTCTTCAAACTTCCGGTTGCCGGATGGGTGCTCCGCGCCTCCGGGCAGATTCCCGTTGAGCGGGCCGGCAGCAAGTCGCACACCGCGTTGAAGGCCGCCGAAGCGCTCGTCAGCAAGGGGCGCATGGTGATCGTGTACCCGGAGGGTTCGCTCACCCGTGACCCAGACCTCTGGCCGATGCGGGGCAAGACCGGTGCGGTGCGGATCGCGTTAGAGCGGGGCATCCCGATTATTCCAACCGCGCACTGGGGCACGCAGAAGATTATGCCGCGGTACGGCAAGACGATCAGCGTATTCCCGCGCAAGACGGTCGAGTTCGCGTTTGGCGAACCGCTTGATCTGAGCAAGTATCAGGGCAAGCTTGATCAGGCCACCCTCACCGCGGCGACTAGCGAGTTGATGAACCGCATCGCCGACCTGCTCGCAGAACTTCGGGGCGAACCGGCCCCAGCGAAGCGCTGGGAGCCCAGCGCACATGGCCAGAGCGAAACGGGTCGCCTTGAGTCGTAAACCACTTCGTTCGCACGGTCGCCGCGTCACCGTGCTCGGCGCGGGCAGCTGGGGCACCACATTCGCGAAGGTGCTGGCAGACGGCGGCGCCGACGTCATGTTGTGGGCGCGTCGGCCCGATGTTGCGCGCGAGATTCAAGACCAGAAGCGAAACAGCGAGTACCTGCCGGGTATGAAACTGCCGCTCACCCTGCGGTCGACGAGCCGGCTCGATTTGGCGCTCCAGGGCGCTGAACAGGTGTTTATCTCGGTGCCGAGCCAGTCGTTGCGAGAACACCTGGAACTCATCGCACCGCACCTGCCATCTGGCGCGACAGTGGTGTCGCTCATGAAGGGTGTCGAGCGTGGCAGCGGTCTGCGCATGAGCGAAGTAATTCGCGATGTGCTTCGCCGCGAGCCGGAGCAGCTCGCGGTGGTCTCTGGGCCGAACCTCGCACTTGAGATCGCGAAAGAACAGCCCACCGCATCGGTCGTTGCCTCAGTGTCGCTGGAAACTGCGCAAGACGTGGCATCCATCGCGCGTAGCCCGTATTTTCACACGTTCGTGAACACCGATGTCATTGGCACCGAGTTTGGCGGCGTGCTGAAGAACCTCATCGCGGTGGCGATCGGTATCGTCGATGGCGCTGGGTATGGCGAAAACACGAAGGCGTCGATCATCACCCGTGGCCTCGCCGAAATGACCGATTTCGCGGTCGCGTACGGTGCGCAGCCTGGCACGCTTGTGGGGCTGGCCGGGCTTGGCGACCTCATCGCGACGAGCCAGTCGCCGCTCAGCCGCAACAATACCGCGGGGAACTTGCTCGGGCAGGGCTACCGCTTCGCCGATGTCGTGCACCGGATGCAGCAGACCACCGAAGGGCTCGCCTCGGTCGCGCCGATTCTCGAACTCGCGCGGGCGCGCGACGTCGAGATGCCGATCGTTGAACAGGTCAAGCAGGTGCTCGACGGCACGCTCGACCCGAAACAACTTGCTCCCTACCTCACCACCGATGGCGCGCCGCAGGGCGAAAGGAACCTAGATGACTCCGACCGTAGTGGCTCTGCTCTTCGGCGGGCGTTCAAGCGAGCATTCGATCAGTTGCGCGACGGCGGGCGGAGTCCTCGGGGCGATTGACCGGTCGCGGTACCGGGTGATCCCGATCGGCATCACCCAGGATGGCGCGTATGTGCTCGAGTCCGATGACCCGGCGCAGTTCGCCCTCGACCCGGCCCGCCTGCCAGAGGTGACCGATACCGGCACGCGCGTGCTTTGGCCAGAGTCGGCGACTTCACGTGAACTTCGGGTTCGGGATGCCTCGGGCGAACGCTCGCTCGGCGACGTAGACGTTGTATTCCCGATTCTGCATGGACGCTTCGGTGAAGACGGCTCAGTGCAGGGTCTGCTCGAGCTGCTCGGCTTGCCGTACGTCGGCAATGGGGTGCTGGCGTCGGCGCTTGGCATGGACAAGCACGTCACGAAGACCGTGCTGACAGCTGCTGGCATTTCGGTCGCCCCGTGGGTGTCGGTCACGCCAGAGTCGTGGGCGGGGGAGCGCGACCTGTGGGAGCGGCGCGTGCGCGCCCTTGCTCTCCCTGTGTTTGTGAAGCCGGCGCGGGCCGGTTCATCCGTTGGAGTGACCAAGGTGAGTGATTGGGCCGACCTCGACGCGGCGCTCGCTGAGGCATTCGTGCACGACCGCACCGCACTGGTCGAAAAGGCCATCTCCGGGCGCGAGATCGAGGTCGCGGTGCTGAGCGGCGCCCCGGGTGAAGCGCCTCGGGTGAGCGTCGCCGGCGAGATCGTGGTGACCGGCCGCGACTTCTACGATTTCGACGCGAAGTACCTCGACGCCTCGGGCGTTGACCTGGTCTGCCCGGCCGAGTTGGGCGATGGCGAGTTGTTCGAGCTGCAGCGCATCGCGCGTCGCGCGTTCGAGGCGCTCGGCGGCGAAGGGCTTGCCCGCGTCGACGTGTTCTTCACTGGCGAGGAGTTCATCGTGAACGAGGTGAACACGATGCCCGGGTTCACCCCGATTTCGATGTTCCCGCGCTGCTGGCAGGCCTCAGGAGTGACCTACCCAGAACTCATCGACGCGCTGATCCAGCACGGCATCGGCCGCGGGCCCCGCTAGCCCGCTACCCCTTCGGTTTGCGAGGTGCCTTGGGTTTTGGCTCGGGCAGCTCGGCGTAGGTGCGCGTGACGAGTTCGGTGAGCCAGTCGCGGTCGTCCCACTTGGCGGGGTCGACGAGCAGGTACAGTTTGGCGCCGGGGTAGGGCGGGGCATCCTCGCACTCTGGCGCGAATTCGCGGCCAGCGGCGGTGGGTTTGATGAAGAGTTGGTCATCGCAGATGAACGCGATCACCTTGCCATCGCAGTAGACGGCATATTCACCGAACATCTTGGTCGAGTGAATGGCGCCGGCCCCAGACAACTGGTCGACAAGGAACTCAGCGGTTTCGGCTCGGGTGCTCATGGGGCCTCCTGGTCGGATGGGACGCCGCGGTCACCCGACATCGCCGGCGCCGGTGCACTTTGCCATCTGTGGCAGTGTCTCGACGGCTCCGGAGAGGTCGGTGATGGCAGTGGTGCCCGAGACGGCGTTGTTATCAACGATGACCTCAATCGCCGGGGTGCGCCCATAGGTGGTAAATCGATAGTTCGGCGCCTTGCTCTCATCGATGATCCAGTCGACGCCATCGACGTTCACGCAGCGATCGGTCGTCGGGCCGGGAGTCGGTACCCCGCACCGCAGCAGCACCACCGCTGGGGTGCCCCAGGCGCCGGTTGCTTGGGCGGTGGTGTCGCGACGAGTGAGGCCCGCGACATCCGGTGGCAGACGCACGGCGACCTCGGCACACAGCGGGCTCTTCGCGTCGGGCGCCGCGTCAAGTGGCACCGCGGATGCGCAGCCAGAGAGGCCGCCGACCACGAGCGCCGCAAGCCCACACATCGTCAGGATTCGGGCCGGGCGCGGCCGCCGGTGCGTGAATGAAGCCATCGTGTTCAGGCTACCGTGAGAGCCATGGAACCCACGGTCGGTGAACTCGGCGAAGATGCGGTGCTCGCGCGCGTGCTGCCGCGGCTGCGGCCCGGGGCATCCGCGCTGGTTGGTGTCGGCGACGATGCCGCAGTGGTCGCATCGCCCGATGGACGGTTCGTGGTGACGACCGACTTGATGGTGCACGGGCCCGACTTTCGGTTCGCCTGGTCGACGCCGCACGATCTTGGCTGGAAGGCCGCAGCCACGAATCTCACTGACGTGGCGGCCATGGGGGCCCGCCCGACCGCGCTCGTGGTCGCGCTCGCGGCGCCGCCCGCAACGCCGGTGTCAGTGCTCGAAGGGTTTGCCGATGGGCTCAGAGACGCCCTCGAGGCGCTCGCACCCGGCGCTGGCGTCGTCGGCGGTGACCTCTCGGCGTCGGCGACGTTCACCATCGCCGTCACCGCCTTCGGTGACCTCGAGGGCCGCACCCCGGTGCTCCGCTCGGGGGCCCGGGTCGGTGACGTGGTGGCACACGCCGGAGTGCGTGGCGATGCCGCCCGAGGGCTTTCGCTGTTGTTCGCCGAAGCAGTGGATGCCTCGGGCGAACCCGATCGCGACCGCGCGGCCGCGCTCCGCGCTCGCGAACCCGACCTGATCGCCGCACAGTTGGCGCCGGCGCCGCCGGTGCACGCGGGGGTGATCGCGGCTGCGGCCGGGGCATCCGCCATGATCGACGTCTCGGACGGGCTCGCACGCGATGCCCGGCGCGTGGCCGAAGCGAGCGAAGTCGGGATCGAGTTTTCGGCGGCGACACTCGGAATGACCCCCGCCATTGCCCTCGGCGGCGGTGAAGATCACGGGCTGTTGGCGACGTTCCCGGCTGATGTCACCGTGCCCGCGCCATTTACCGTGATCGGTCGGGTGGTGGATGCGCCAGGCCAGGTGTTGCTCGATGGTGCCGAGATCCCCGCAACCGGTTGGGACCCGTACGTCGGATGGGACGGTGCGCGCGGCTAATCTGCCGGGCGCTCGGCCCACCAGAGCGTGGTTTCGCCGTAGTCGCGGCGTCGCTCGAG
This sequence comes from Candidatus Lumbricidiphila sp., assembly GCA_035764905.1. Taxonomy (GTDB): domain Bacteria; phylum Actinomycetota; class Actinomycetes; order Actinomycetales; family Microbacteriaceae; genus Agromyces. The sequence goes on from DASTYN010000009.1 coordinate 71,709, forward strand.
CGCGATGCCAGTGGGCCAGGATGGCTCGGGGCTGCGGCTGCTCCGCTCGACCATCACCATCGCATCGTCGGCCAGCAGCGGTGCGAGGAGCGCAAGATCGCCAGCCAACGCGGCCTCATCGAGGTCGTATGGCGGGTCGATGAAGACGAGATCCCATGCGCCCGCAGCGCCCTCAAGAAATAGGCGAACTGATCGGTGCTCAACCCGAACCTCACCCGGGGTTCTGTCGCGCACGCCGGCGAGCACCGCCCGCGTGTTTGCCCGGCAGATGTCGGCGGCATCTTTGCCTCGTTCGACCAGAGTGACCGTCGCGGCGCCGCGACTGAGTGCCTCGAGTCCGAGCGCCCCGCTGCCCGCATAGAGGTCGAGCACCCGGGCGCCGTGAATCGCGTCGATCGCGTCGAGTGACGAGAAGATCGCTTCGCGTACCCGGTCGCTGGTTGGTCGGGTTCCCGCCTTCGGCACTTTCAGAGCCAGCGAACCGGCGAAACCAGAGATGATGCGAGTCACGGCTCGAAGTGTAACCGTGACGGCGGGGCATCCTACGATCGAGACATGACGTTGGCGGCGCGCACATGACCGACGCCTTGGTCACCCCGGGCCAGTTCACGCTCGACCGCCGCCTCGGTGCAGCGCTCGGCACGCGCACTGCGCAGGCTCTGGAGCGCGCGTTTGGGCACCGAACCGTCGGTGATCTACTCGGGCACGCACCCCGCCGGTACGCGATGCGTGGTGAGCTCACCGCGCTCGCGTCGTTGCAGCTCGAGGAGAGCGTCACGATCATCGCTGAGGTGCTTGAGGTGCGGGTGCGCGAGATGCGCGCCCGACGTGGGTCGATGCTCGAGGCGAAGATTACCGATGGCACCGGCATTCTCAACGTGATCTTCTTCAATCAGAAATGGCGCGAGGCCGACCTGCGGCCCGGCCGACGCGGCATGTTCGCCGGCAAGGTCGCCGACTACCGGGGGGCTCGGCAACTCGCGCACCCCGAATATCAACTCTTCGATGAATCGGATGCCCCGGCGCTCGACGCTGAGGCGAAACGGTGGGCCGAAGCCCCAATCGCGATCTACCCGGCGACGGCCAGCCTTGCGAGTTGGCAAATTGCGAATGCGATCGCGCTGGTGCTTGATGGGTTAGCGATCGCGGATGACCCGGTGCCACCCAGCGTGCGCTCCGCGCACGGTCTGCTCACCCATCCGGCTGCGCTCGAGAAACTGCATCGCCCCGTGGTGGAGGCCGACTGGCAACACGCGCGCCGCACGCTGAAGTTCACTGAGGCGCTCGAACTGCAGACTGCATTGCTGCAGCGGCGAGCGCAGGCGCGTTCGCGGGCGGTGGCGCCGCGGGTTGCAACGCCCGGCGGAGCACTGGAGCACTTCGATCAGCACCTCGGGTTCACCCTCACCGGCGACCAACGACGCGTTGGCGCTGACATTGCGGCCGACCTCGCGGCGGCGCATCCGATGAACCGGCTCGTGCAGGGCGAAGTTGGCTCTGGCAAGACCCTGGTGGCGCTCCGGGCGATGCTCACCGTCGCTGAATCGGGTGGACAATCGGCGCTGCTCGCGCCGACCGAGGTGCTCGCGGCCCAGCACCTCAGGTCGATCGTGCGGATGCTTGGGCCCGACCTTGCTGCGACGCTCATGCCGACGCTCATCACCGGTCAACTCGGCGCCGCCGAGCGAAAGCGGGCGCTGCTGCACGCCGCGGCCGGGCAGGCGCGGATCATCGTCGGCACGCATGCGTTGCTCTCGGACCGCGTCGGTTTCGCCGACCTCGGCCTCGTCGTCGTTGATGAACAGCACCGATTCGGCGTCGAGCAGCGCGAAGCGCTGCGGCTCAAAGCCGAGCATCCACCCCACCTGCTCGTGCTCACGGCGACGCCGATTCCGCGTACCGTCGCGATGACGGTGTTCGGTGACCTCGATGTGTCGACGATCGCCGAGCTGCCGGTGGGGCGCGCAGGAATCACCTCGCAGGTCGTGCCACTCACGGTGCGCCCGGGCTGGCGTCCGCGCATTTGGCAGCGGCTCGCCGAGGAACTCGCCCTCGGGCGACAGGGGTTCGTGGTGTGCCCGGCAATTGATCAACGAGAAACCGAAGGTGATCTCGAAGACGAACCGGATGCCCCGCCCGCATCTCGCGGGGCACGGTCGGCCGCGGGCGACACCGCCGCCGGTGCCCCGGCGGCCCCTCCGCTCGCTTCGGTGACGGCAATGCTGCACGAACTGCAGGCGAACCCGGACCTCGCCGGTCGCCGCATCGCCGCCCTCCACGGCCGAATGTCGTCTGATGAGAAAGATCAGGTGATGCGCGGCTTTGCCGCTGGTGAGATCGACGTGCTCGTGGCCACCACCGTGATCGAGGTCGGCGTTGACGTGCCGAACGCGAGCATCATGATCGTGCTCGATGCCGACCGCTTCGGCGTCTCGCAACTGCACCAGCTGCGCGGGCGTATCGGCCGCGGTGGCGTGCCCGGACTCTGCCTTCTGGTCACGAACGCGATCCCCGGTACGGTCGGGCTCGAACGCGTCGAAGCGGTCGCGGCGACCACCGACGGGTTCGAGCTCGCCAACGCCGACCTTGAACTTCGCCACGAAGGCGATGTGTTGGGGGAGCGGCAGTCGGGTCGCCGCTCGTCGCTCCGATTCCTCCGGGTTGCCCGCGACGGCGACCTCATCGCCGACGCGCGCGGGGTGGCCGCCGAGTTACTCGATGCCGACCTGGTGTTGGAGGGGCATCCGGGCCTTGCTGATGCGGTACGTCGCCGCCTCGACGATGCCGCCCGCGCGTTCCTTGGGAAGTCATAAGACCCCGCCGAGAACCTGACCCAATCGGGTGCCATTTGCCGCCGCCGCCGATACGCTGGCCGAATGAAGCGCATTGCGGTCGTTCCTGGATCGTTCGACCCCGTCACCAAGGGCCACGTCGATGTGGTGGCGCGTGCTGCCGGCATCTTCGATGAGGTGCACGTGGTTGTCGTACACAACCCCGACAAGTCGGCGATGTTGCCGATCGCGGTGCGTGTTGACCTGCTCGACCGCGCCGTCAGCGCAACCGGCGCCACCAACGTGGTCGTCGCCTCCTGGAGCGTCGGGCTCCTGGTCGATTACTGCACCGAGGTCGGTGCATCGGTGCTGATCAAGGGCATTCGATCGCAGGTGGATGTCGCCTACGAAACCCCCATGGCGATCGTGAACCGGCACCTCGCAAACGTCGAAACGGTGTTCATGCTGCCAGCACCCGAGCATGCCCATGTGTCGAGTTCGCTGGTGCGCCAGGTCGCTGCGCTCGGCGGCGACGTCAGCCCGTACGTGCCCGAGGTGGTCGCCGAGTTCCTGAAGGAGACGCGACTCTCGTGAGAGCTGCACACGAAAATCTCGCAGCAATGTCGCTGGCGGAGGTTGGTGATCGCGCCGACGCGATCGTGCGCAACATTGAGCGGGTACTCACGGGCATGCACGACTCGGTTCTCGCCGCGTTTACGGTGACGCTCGCGGGCGGGCACCTGCTCATCGAGGATGTTCCCGGCGTCGGCAAGACCATGCTCGCGAAGGCGCTGGCGCGCTCGGTGGATGGCAGCGTGAGCCGGATTCAGTTCACCGCCGATCTGCTGCCGGGCGACGTCACAGGAGTGTCAGTCTTTGACCAGGTCACGAAGGAATTCGTGTTCAAACCTGGGCCGGTGTTTCACAACGTTGTGATCGGTGACGAGATCAACCGGGCGAGCCCGAAGACGCAGGCCGCGCTGCTCGAATGCATGGAGGAAGGGCAGGTGACGGTGGATGGCAACACCCACGCGCTGCCCCGACCGTTCACTGTCGTCGCGACGCAGAACCCAGTCGAAATGGAGGGCACCTACCCACTGCCCGAGGCGCAGCGTGACCGCTTCATGGCCCGGATCTCGATGGGCTACCCAAGCCTGAGTGCCGAGGTCGACATGCTCACCTCCCATGAGCATGGCAACCCGATTGACGGGCTCGATTCGGTGGTTTCGATCGACGAACTTGAACAAATGCAGCAGGCCGTGCTCTCGGTGTACACCTCGCGTGCGGTCAAGGAATACGCCGTAGCGATCGCAGTCGCTACCCGAGAAGACCGGCAGGTGCGGCTCGGTGCGAGCCCGCGGGCGACCCTGCAATTGCTCGCCGCAGCGCGGGCCCGGGCAGCGCTCGTCGGTCGTGACTTCGTACTTCCCGACGACATCGACGCGCTTGCAGTGCCCGTGCTGGCTCACCGGTTGGTGCTCACTGGGCAGGCGGTTTCAAGCGGCGATGAATCTGCCGAGGCATCCATCATTCGCTCCATTGTCGATTCCACCCCCGCACCATCGGGCGCCGCTCGGCGCTGAGCCATGGCCCTGAGGCGGAGCGTCCGGATGCCGCGGCTCACGCCACGGGGCATCCTGGTGCTTGCCGGTGGAGCAGTGGTAGGGGTGAATGCCTTCCTCGCCGGGTTTCGCGATCTCGCCCTGCTCGGTATCGGCGCGTCGCTGATCGTGCTGGTCGCCTACCTCTCGGTGTGGTCGCGACGCGTGCAGGTGCAGGTCTCGCGGAGTCTCGACCGGGTGGCCGGCGTGGCTGGTGGGCACGTCACGGTCTCGTTGGAGGTGCGAAACCTCGGCGATCGGGCGCTGACCGGCGCGAGGTGGCGCGATCTCGGCGACGCCGTCGCACCAACCGAAACCCGGGTGCTGCCACCGATCGACGGCATCGAACAGGCGCACGCTCGAACATCGGTGCGGGTGCACTACGAGTCGCTGCCGCTGCAGCGCGGCCACTGGGACGTTGGCCCATTCGAACTCGTGCTCGAGGACCCGTTCGGCCTCGCGCGCTCGGCGCGTCGGGTGGGAGCGATCACCACACTGCTGGTTGTGCCACCCGTGACGATGCTCGGTGACTCAGAGGTGAGCTCGGTCGGCGGCGATGGCGCACATCTCGGACGCTCGCTGCGGCGTGCGCCGAGCGTCGACCAGGTCGTCGTGCGCGAGTATCGTCGCGGCGACCCGCTCGGACGCGTGAACTGGCGCGCAACGGCCCGCCGCGGCGAACTCATGGTGCGCGACGAAGACGTGATCGGCCACCAGGACGCCTACCTGTTGTTGGGGCGCCGGGCCGGCCAGTGGTCCCAAGATGAGGTGCCGGGGGTGCCGTCGCCGTATGAGCTCGCGGTTGAGACGATCGCGTCCATTGGGGTGCACCTGCTCGACCATGGCTACACCGTCAGCGTCGAGGCGCAGGATGCCCCGAATGGGCATTCGGGAGCCGCAAGCACGTATCACCAACAGCAGGGGCCACATTCGCTGCTCGTGGCGCTCGCGATGGTGCCGCGGCTTGGTGCGCCGGTTCGAACGCGACGCATGACGTCGCTCGGCCCGAATCGTGGCGGGCAACGCCCCGACGGGATCGTCGTGCTCCTCGCGGCGACGGCCTCCGAAGTCGATGCCCTGGTCGCCATGCGACATCGGTTTGGGGCGGCCACCGTGATCGCGTTGCCCACATTGCGCGGGCAACTGCTCGACCACCTCAGCGACGCCGGATGGCAGGTCGCCAGGATTTCGAGCCGTGACGACCTCGCCAACCTCCGACTCTACGAACCGGGCGATCGACCCGGCCGCTCCCGCTCACCTGAACGCACCGGGAAGGCCCGGTCGTGATCAAGATTCCGCCTGCTTCGGCGCTGTCACATCGCTATTTGATCGCGCTGACGGTCGCCGCCTGGGTCGCGCTTGGCGTGTCACTGCTCGTACTTCGACCGCTGCTGGTCGGCACCGGATGGTGGTGGCAGTGCGTTGTGGCCAGTGCGATGGTGTTCGCGGCGAGTGCCGCCGTGTGGCGGTGGCGGGCTTCGGTGCTGCTCACGCTCGTCGCGCAGGTGGTGGGTTCGCTGCTGCTCCTCACCGTCATGTGTGGGGGTGGCACCGGCATCTTCGCGTTGGTGCCGACGTTCGCCACGTTTGAACGGTTCTGGGGCATGGCCAGCGCCGCGCGACAGTCGATCGTCGAACAGGCGGCGCCGATCGCCGCAACCGAGTCGATTGCGTTCCTGCTCATCGTCGCGGCGATCGCGGTCACGGTGCTCGCGTTTCACAGCCTGATCTGGCTGCGGTGGCCACCGCTCACTGCGATCGTGCTGGTGATCCCGGTGGTGGTTCCGCCGCTGGTGCTTCCGGCCGCGGATTCCTGGCACCTGGTGCTGGTTGGTGCGTCGCTGCTGCTCCTGTTGCGGCTCGATGTGTTGGCGCGGCGGCACGCTGAGGGCAGCGAGGTCGACCGGCCACGAGGCATCCAATTGCCGTCACGAAGGCCGTTGCGTTTCGCCGCGACCGCCCGTACGGTTGGCGTCGCCTTCGTGGCAATGACGCTTACCGCGTTGGTCGGATCGGCACTGCCGGCAATCGACCCGGTGCGGGCGTCGGGCACCCCAGCCGTCACGCTTGATGGCACGAGCGTGAGCCCCTACCTCGACCTGGCCCGCGACATTAGGCGCCCCACGATGGTCACTCTGTTCACCTACACCTCGACAGATGGTGCTCGCCCGTATTTCCGGATGCTGGTGATCGACGACTTCACTGGCCGCGACTGGAAGGCCACGCAGAGTCGGTTCGAGGCGAAGAACTCGATTCTGCAGCTGCCGCCACCAACGGGGTTGGATGCGTCGATTCAGCCAAAGCGTCAGGCGGTCGAAGTCACGATTCGTGCCCTGAACACCCGGTGGCTGCCCACTCCGTTTCCTGCCGACCGGGTGACCGGCCTGAACGGACTGTGGGCGTACGACGAGCTCAGCCGAGCCATCCGATCGACCCAGCCTGACACCCTCGGGCAGCGCTATCTGGTGGAGCAGTACGTCCTCGAGCCAACCCCGACGCAGCTGCGACGTAAGTCGGTGATCGAGCGTCCCGAGATTGCCCAGTTTCTCGAGCTGCCGCAGGAGGCCGGTATTGACCGGATCGCGGATGCCCTGCAGCAGGTCGTCGGCACGATCCAGAACCCGTACGACCAAGCGGTCGAATTACAGTCGTGGTTTCGGGATGGCGCGTTCCTATACTCGGAGACGGCGCCCGCGCAGGCCGGCTACGACGGGAGCGGCACCGAGGTATTGGCTCGGTTCCTCGATGCGAAGGCCGGGTACTGCATTCACTTCGCCAGCGCGATGGCGCTGATGGCGCGCATACTGGGCATTCCGAGCCGCGTTGCCGTCGGCTATCTGCCGGGCACGCTCACCGATCGAACCGAGGACGGTCAGAAGCTTTCCGAGGTCACCTCCCATGACCTGCACGCGTGGCCGGAACTCTACTTCGAGGGGGTTGGCTGGCTGCCGTTCGAGCCGACACCGGGTCGCGGCGCGGTTCCGCCGTACACGCTTGGCGAGCTTCCATCGCCGGCCGCAACCCCGATCGCGACGAGTCCGGCCAGTGCGCCGACGGTATCGGCGGCACCCGAACGGCCCGAAGACGCAGGGGCTCCCGCGACGCCCGGCGCGGGAGCGTCGCTGTGGTCGTGGCTGTTGCCAACACTGCTCAGCCTGGTGGGCGCGCTCGCACTGGCCTGCCTGCCGATGCTGGTGCGCGTTGCGGCGCGAGCGAGACGGCGTCGACGCTGTCTGTGGGGCGAACAACCGGCATCCGCTGCCTGGAGCGAATTGGTGGCCTCGGCGCTCGACCACCGGATCGCGCTGCCGTCGCGGGCGTCGCCAGCGGTCACCGCCCGTGCCCTCATTGCGCAGGCTGGGCTGGTCAACGCAGGCGCTGACGCGCTGGCGTTACTTCGCGAGGCGACCGAGCGCGAATGGTTCGGCCGACCCTTCGCGGCGCCTGGCACGGGGGAGCGCGTGGCGCTGTGGCAGGCGGTGCACGTAGTGCGCCAGCGCATCGCCGACCGCCGGACCCCGGGCCAACGTGTGGCAGAGGCGCTGCTTCCGCGATCGTTGCCGTCGCAAGTGGCCGCAGCGTTCACCCGGCGCCAAGCACAATAGAATTCGAAGGTGACCACCCCCGCTGCTCCGTACCGCTTCAACGTGCGCGACCTGATGCACCGCCCAGGCGAGATGCGCGAACGCAGCGTCGACATCGCGGCGCCCGAGGCGTTTGGTGAGGGGTTGGTGGCGGTTGCGGCCGGCACGAACGTGCACCTTGAGGTGCGACTTGAGTCGGTTCACGACGGCATTTTGGCCACCGTTGAGGTCGACACGACGGCGGATGGCGAGTGCGGGCGGTGCCTCGATCCGATCACCCAGAGCGTCGAAGTCGAGTTTCAAGAGCTTTTCGCGTATCATTCCGGGGAAGCAATCGAGGCTGAGGTTCAAGACGACCACGTGGATCTTGAACCATTCATCCGGGATGCGGTGGTGCTGTCACTGCCGTTCCAACCGGTGTGCCGCGCCGATTGTCCGGGTCTTGACCCAGACACCGGACTCCCGCTTGCGGGGCATACAGATACTTCCACGAACCGCGACCCACGTTGGGCCGCGCTCGCTGGGTTCGAGGCTTCCACAGGCGAGGCCGTCACGTCAGACGTGGCTGCTGAAACGAAAGATTGAGAGACAACCATGGCTGTTCCCAAGCGCAAAATGTCGCGTGCAAGCACCCGGATGCGCCGCGCGCAGTGGAAGGCCGACGCGCCAACCCTGGTGAAGACCGTCGACAACACCGGCAAGGTCACCTACAGCCTCCCGCACCGCGCGCGCGTGGTTGAGGACTCGGCTGGCACGCCGCTCTTCCTCGAGTACAAGGGCCGCAAGGTCGCTGACGTCTAACTGACGTACGCGTCGCCCGTACTGTTTGTCCAGTCGGTGAGATGACGAAACGCACACCTGCGCCCGTTCAGCCAGATCTGAAAGACCTGCAACAGCGGTTGCAGGTCGATGTTGACCCCGATTTGCTGCTGCTCGCGTTGACCCACCGGTCGTACGCGTACGAAAATCGCGGGCTATACACGAATGAGCGCCTGGAGTTCCTCGGCGACTCAATTCTCGGGCAGGCGGTTGCGGTTCGGCTCTATCAAGAGCATCCGGATGCCAGTGAGGGCGAACTTGCGAAGCGCCGCGCGGCCGTTGTGTCGACCGTGGCACTGGCCGAGGTCGGGCGCGCCATCAACCTGGGCGAGTTCATCCTGCTCGGCAAGGGCGAATCGCAGACCGGCGGCGCCGATAAGCCGTCGATTTTGGCCGACACGGTCGAGGCAATCTTTGGTGCAACGTACCTGAGTTGCGGCGCCGATGCGGCAACTGCGCTGGTGTTGCGGCTGCTTGAACCGATGATGTCGGATCGCACCCGCTTCGGCGCAGCAATGGACCCGAAGACGAGCCTGCAAGAGCTCGCGTCGAAGCTCGGTGAGCCGGCCCCGGTGTACGTGGTGAGTGACTCCGGACCAGACCACCAGAAGCGATTTACTGCGACCGTGACGGTCGGCACCCGGCTCACTCACGTTGGCGAAGGGACGAGCAAGAAGCACGCCGAGATGGCCGCAGCGCTCGAAGCCTGGACTCAACTCAGCGCCGAATAGCCCATGCCAGAGCTGCCCGAGGTCGAGGTAGTGCGCGCGGGGCTGGCGCCAGCAGTCACCGGTGCGATGGTCACTCGTGTCGATGTGCTCGACGCACGCGCCCTCACCCGCCACGACCAATCGGTCGGTGACTTCGAGAACCTGTTGACCGGCAGCGTGATTGCCGCGGCGGTGCGTCGCGGAAAGTTCCTGTGGTTTCCGTGCGGGCACGGCCGCGCGGTGGTGGTCCACCTCGGCATGAGCGGGCAGTTGTTGCTTCGCTCGCCCGATGCCCCGACGCCACCCCGTCATCTTCGACTGCAACTCCACCTGCACCACCCGTCGCACGGCGAACTTCGCATCGACTTCGTTGATCAGCGCACGTTTGGCTCATTCGCGATCGACCGGATGGTTCCCTCGGGCTCTGCGGCTCCGGCGGGCTACTCGGCCGAGGTGACCGGTGGCTGGGCGTCGATGCTGCCGTCGCAGGTTGCGCATATCGCCAGGGATCCACTCGACCCAGCCTTCGACGATGCGGCGTTTATTGCCCGCCTCCGCGCCCGCAGGGCCGGGGTGAAGCGCCTGCTCCTTGACCAAACCCTCATCAGCGGCATCGGCAACATCTACGCCGATGAGGCGCTGTGGGCCGTGAAGCTGCATCCCGAGCAGCCAACGTCGACCATCACACCGCGTCGAGCGCGTGACCTGCTCGCCGCGGTGCGGTCAGTGTTCGAACGAGCACTCGCCGAGGGCGGCACCAGCTTCGATGCCCAATATGTGAATGTGAACGGGGCATCCGGCTATTTCGCCCATTCACTCGATGTCTACGGCCGCACCGGCCAACCCTGCCGCCGCTGCGGCGCGCTGATCGTGCGCGAACAATTCATGAACCGGTCAAGTCACCGCTGCCCGAAGTGTCAGCGCCTCCGCTAACCGGCCCAGCAGATGCCGGTGCGGCGCTATGCACGCCACTTGCCCCGGGTTGGCGTGTTCCGATGCTGCTTGGCGTGGTGGGTGCAGCACGCCAAACCGCATCGAACACGCCAAATCAACCCGTGCCGCGACGCACGGAAGGCGCGAAGGACGGAACCACGGCCTCTGGCTACCCGTGGGTGGCGGCGCTCGCGGCGACAGCGAATGCCAAGTGCGGCATCGTCACACCGCGGTACTCCTTGATGAAGCGGCCGCGCACGGTCATGCCGAGTCGGATCGCCACGTTCATTGACGCAATGTTCGTGTCACGCACCTGCGCCCACACCCGATCGGCGCCTAAGGACGTGAACGCGTAGTCGCGGCAAGCGGCGGCGGCCTCGGTCGCATAGCCGTTGCCCCACACGTCGCGCCGAAACAGGTAACCAACTTCGAGCACGTCGGCGCCCAGAATGTGCTGGTTCGTGATGCCGCACTGCCCGATCATCTCGTCGGTCTCAGGCAACGCGACAGCCCAGAGTGCGTAGCCGTCGGCGGCATACCGGGCAAGTGTGCGGTCGAGCCATCCATCGACCGCCGCATCGTCGAATGCGCCCTCGTGCGCAGTCATCGTGACCGGGTCTTGCATGATTGCGCGCAGCGCGGGCAGATCGTCACGGGTCATCTCGCGGATGCGCAGGCGGGCGGTGGTGAGCAACACCCAGCCAGTTTGGGCGGTCGGCGTGGCCCGCGCAACCTGATCCGGATGAACCATCCGAAGCCTTCGCTCTAGACTTCGGTAACGCATCGAACGCATGTTGAAGGGTGGGGCGTGTACCTCAAGTCACTGACGCTGAAGGGCTTCAAGTCATTCGCGCAGCCGACCACGTTCGCGTTCGAACCCGGCGTCACCTGCATCGTCGGCCCGAACGGCTCCGGCAAATCGAACGTGGTCGACGCGCTTGCCTGGGTGATGGGGGAGCAGGGCGCGAAAACGCTTCGCGGCGGCAAGATGGAAGACGTCATCTTCGCCGGCACTTCGACCCGCGGGCCGCTCGGCCGCGCCGAGGTCTCGCTCACCATCGATAACGCCGATGGTGCGCTGCCGATCGCGTACACCGAGGTCACCATTTCGCGCACACTGTTTCGCTCCGGTCAGAGCGAGTACGCGATCAATGGCGAAGGATGCCGCCTGCTGGACGTGCAGGAACTCCTCAGCGACTCGGGCCTCGGGCGCGAAATGCACGTCATCGTCGGGCAGGGCCGCCTCGACTCGGTACTGCACGCGAGCCCCGAAGAGCGGCGTGGGTTCATCGAAGAGGCCGCCGGCATTCTCAAGCACCGCCGTCGCAAAGAGAAGACGCTGCGCAAGCTCGATGCGATGCAGGCGAACCTCACCCGCCTCACCGACCTCGCCGCAGAACTGCGCCGCCAACTGAAACCGCTTGGTCGGCAGGCCGAGGTGGCGCGTGAAGCGGCCGGCATTGCCGCGGTCGTGCGTGACGCGAAGGCGCGGCTGCTTGCCGATGACATTGTGACGATCCGGCAGGAGCTCGCCGCCTTCGGCAGCACTGAGCGTGAGCGGCACTCGGAACGCACCCTGCTGCAGACCCAGGTCGACGCGTACCAGGCCACCCTCGCCCGTCTCGAGGCCGAAACGAGCGACGCCGATGTCGACGCCGCTCGGGCGACAACCCATGCGCTTGAGCAAGCGCAGGCCGAACTTCGCGCCCTCGATCACCTCGTCCAGCAGCGCATCGCGCTGCTCAGCGGCGACGTGGAACTCGTCGATATTGCGCCGACGGTCACCCCGGAGTCGGTTGCGGCCGAAACGGCCGGTCTCGACGAACTTCGCGAACAGGTGGATGCCGCGGCTCGCGTCCTTGACGCCGCGCACGATGTTGCCGCGCGCGCCAGGGTCGCACTCGATGAAGTAGACCACGAAATCTCGCAGCAGTCGGCGCTGGTGTCGGCCTACGACCAGGAACGCCACCGAGTGACGAACCGGGTCGACACCGCGACGTCGCACCTCACGGCCGCCCAGGCCGAGGTCGCTCGCCACACCGCTGCCGTGACCGCGGCGGTCGCGCGACGCGATGCGGCACTCGCGGAGCGCGCTGAGGCTGAGGCCGAGGCATCCGCTGACGAAACCCAAACCGGGCTCGATGTCGCGTACGAGCAGGCGCAGGCCACGCTCGCTGAGGCCGAAACGGCCGCCGAACGCACGCGCGAACGCCTGCATGAGCTGGAGCGTGAGCAGGGAGCGCTCGCGGCCCGCACCCAGGCGCTTGGGTTGGCGCTCGACCAGCGCGATGGATCCGCCGCCCTGGTCGCCGCGAACCTCGATGGTGTTGCCGGGCTCGTTGCCGAGCACCTGAAGGTGCAGCCCGGATACGAGGCTGCGATTGCGGCCGCGCTCGGTTCGGCCGCCGAAGCGGTGCTGGTCACTGACCGCGATGCGGCCCTGAACGCGGTGGCACATGCCACCAAACACGATCTCGGCCGAGTGGACCTCGCGCTCGCTCACCCGCATGCCGCGCCGACCACGACGCACGCGCCCCTGCCGGGGCTCGTGCCCGCCGCGACGGTCGTTGAGGCGCCAGCTGGCGTGCTCGGGCTGCTCCACGATATCGCGATCGCCGACGACCTCGACGCGGTGCAGGCCGCCGGTGCGGCGCTTGCCGAACGCGGCACCACCGTGATCACCCGAGATGGCACCGTGATCGGCCGATTCGTGGTGCGCGGTGGTTCGGGCCGCAAGCAGAGTCGTATCGAACTCATCGCCGAGCGCGATGCCGCCGCCGCACAGCTCGATGCGGTGCGGGCCGAGCTTGACGCCGTGCGCACCGCACTCGCCGAGCAGCGCACCGCGGTGGAGTCGGGGCGGGCGCAGGCAAAGCAGGCGCTGGCCGAACTTCGTGCCTTCGACGCCCAGCTGGCGAGCCGGTCCGAGCGTCTCAACCGAGCGCGCGCGCAGGCTGAGGCAGCGGATGCCGAATCGGAACGTCTGCGCCAGGCTGCGACGCTCGCCGCCGAACGCGTGACTGCGGCCGAAGCACAAGCCGCCGAGGCATCCGCCGCTGCCGCTGCCCATGCCGCCATCGCACGGCCAGTGCTCGACGTCACCGCCCGCGATGCGGCGTTTGCGGTGCTGGAACGCGCCCGTGAAGACGAGGTCAACGCCCGGCTTGGGGTCGAGGCCGCCGCCGCGGCCGTGCGCGCCGGAGAGGCCCGCGTCGCCGAACTCGAGCGGCAACTCGCCCATGAACGCGCCGCCGCCGCCGAGGCCGCGCGCCGCGCAACCCTCCGCCGCGGGCAGCTCGCTGCCGCGAGTCGAGTGGCGCTCGCGCTGCCGCCGGTGCTCGCGTCAGCCGAGGCGAGCGTGGCCGAGGCCCGTGAACTCCAGGCCGCCGCGGTTGCGGCGCGCCAGGCGCGCAGCGAAGAACTCGCGAGCATTCGCCGCGACGAAGATCTGCTCCGTGCGCGCCTGCACTCGATCACCGAAGATGTGCACGGCCTCGAACTGCGCATTCACGAGAAGAAGATTCAGGTGAACTCGCTCATCGAGCGCTCAGAGTCTGAGCTCTCGCTCGAAGAGGCGGTGCTGGTCGCCGAGTACGGCCCAGATATCCCGGTGCCATCGGATGACCCCGACGGCGAGCCATCCGCCTATGACCGTGACGCCACCAAGCGCCGCCTCGCGGTCGCCGAACGCAAACTTGGCGAACTCGGCCGGGTAAACCCGCTCGCACTCGAAGAGTTCGCCGCGCTTGAGCAACGACACACGTTCTTGAACGAGCAGCTCGCCGACCTCGCAAACACGCGCCGCGACCTGCTGCAGATTGTCGACGATCTCGACCACAAGCTCGAATCGATCTTCGCCTCGGCGTTCGAAGACACCCGTGATGCGTTCGCCGAGGTCTTCCCGGTGCTGTTCCCGGGTGGAACCGGCAGTATCTCGCTCACCGACCCCGACAACATGTTGACCACCGGCATTGAGGTGTCGGTGCGTCCGGCCGGGAAGAAGATCGAGCGGCTTTCGTTGCTCTCGGGTGGCGAGCGCTCACTGGCCGCGGTCGCGCTGCTCATGGCGATCTTCAAGGCCCGCCCCAGCCCGTTCTACATCATGGACGAAGTTGAAGCGGCGCTTGATGATGCGAACCTCGGGCGCCTGCTTCAGACCATGGAGAGCCTGCGCGCCGATTCGCAGCTCATCGTGATCACACACCAGAAGCGCACCATGGAGATCGCTGACGCCCTCTACGGGGTCTCGATGCGCCAGGACGGCGTCTCGGCGGTCGTTGGCCAGCGGGTGCGCGAGGCGCAGCCCGCGTAGCCGCGGCAGCACGTCGGCACGACCTCGCCCCGTGCCGAGACCCGCGCCCGTGCCCGCCTAGGCTGGAGGCATGGCAGAACGCTCCTGGTCGCTCGGCTCGGCACTGCGCAACGTCTTCGGCGCTGCGCGCACAATCGACGACGAAACCTGGGACGACCTCGAAACCGCGCTGATCACGGCAGACTTCGGCCCCGACATCACCGATCAGGTGATCGAGCACCTCCGCGAGCAGGTTGCGAAATACCGCACCACCGACCCGCGTGATCTGCAGCGGATGCTCCGCGAAACCCTTGAGGAACGCCTCGCGAAGTACGACCCAACCCTGCGGTTGACCGAGCGGCCAGCGGTCGTGCTCGTCGTTGGTATCAATGGCGTCGGCAAGACGACGACGATTGGCAAGTTCGCGAAATTCCTTCGCACCTACGACCGCAGTGTCGTGGTCGGCGCTGCCGACACGTTCCGCGCCGCCGCAGTCGACCAGCTCGCGACCTGGGCCGAACGCGCCGGCGTGCACCTCGTGCGCCCAGAGCGCGATGGCCAAGACCCGGCCTCGGTTGCGTTCCAAACCGTCGAGCGCGCCAAGAACGAGGGCATCGATATCGCGATCATCGACACCGCCGGGCGCCTGCACACGAAGAGCGGCCTGATGGATGAACTCGGCAAGATCCGCCGCGTCGTCGAAAAGGTCGCCCCGGTCTCCGAAGTGCTGCTCGTGCTCGATGCAACGACCGGCCAAAACGGCCTCGCCCAGGCCGAAGCGTTCATCGAACACGGCGGCGTGACCGGCCTCGTGCTCACGAAACTCGACGGCAGCGCAAAGGGCGGCTTCGTGCTCGCCGTGCAAGAGAAGACCGGCCTGCCGATCAAACTCATCGGCCAAGGTGAGGGCATCAACGACCTCACCGGCTTCACCCCGCACGTCTTCGCACAGGGATTGGTGGGCTAACCATGGCTGAACACGACTACTTCGGCGCGATCGATGGCTACTGGGACGACGTCATCGAGTACGGCGATCAACGAGTGGAGGTCTCGGTCGAGTGCGATGACGAGCCAGCCCCGAGGGCGTTGGATGCCGCCGCCGACCTTCTGCGCGGCCTCGAATGGCTCGACGAAGAGCTTCGCGAACACCTCGTTGGTGAACTCGGCCGTGGGGGAGCGGTCGTCGAATTCGTGAACGCGGTGCTCGACCCTGAGCACGAGTCATCCGAAGAAATCACCGACGCAATCGGCCGCGACTCTGGCGACCGCGAAATCGACCTACTGCGCTCGCTTGAGTTGCTGCGGGTCGAGATTCGCCCCGAATCGGATGGTGACGGCGAACACTTTGCCGAACTCGAATACGCCATCGCGCCAAACGACACCGACGAGCGGTTGCTCGTGGTCGTCGACCTCGACCGGGCGCCGGTCGAGGTGCGCTTCGACGGGTAACAGCGGCAACCCCGAGACATCCGCTCGGTAGACTCGAGGCACCATGGCTACCTTTGGAACCCTGTCTGATCGGCTCGCCGAAACCTTCAAGAACCTCCGCACGAAGGGCAAGTTGTCGGCGTCCGACGTCGATGGCACCGTACGCGAAATTCGGCGCGCACTGCTTGACGCCGACGTCGCGTTGGAGGTCGTGAAGCAGTTCACCGGGGCAGTGCGCGAACGCGCACTCGGCGATGAGGTCAGCCGTGCGCTGAACCCCGCGCAGCAGGTCGTGCAGATCGTGAATGAAGAGCTCGTTGGCATTCTTGGTGGTCAGCAGCGGCGTCTGCAGTTCGCGAAGAGCGGCCCGACGGTGATCATGCTCGCGGGCCTCCAGGGTGCCGGAAAGACGACCCTCGCGGGCAAGCTTGCGAAGCACCTCGTGAAAGAGGGGCACACGCCGATTTTGGTGGCCTGTGACCTCCAGCGCCCGAACGCCGTGAACCAGCTTCAGGTGGTCGGTGCCCAGGCCGGCGTACCGGTGTACGCGCCGGAGCCGGGCAACGGCGTGGGCAACCCGGTCAAGGTCGCGAAAGACGCGGTCGCGCACGCGACCCGCGCCCAGCACGATGTGATCATCGTCGACACCGCCGGCCGACTCGGCGTCGACGCCGAACTGATGAAGCAGGCCGCCGATATTCGCAAGGCGACGAACCCCGATGAGGTGCTCTTCGTCATTGACGCGATGATCGGTCAAGACGCGGTCGCGACCGCGAAGGCGTTCCAAGCGGGTGTTGACTTCACCGGTGTCGTGCTCTCGAAGCTCGACGGTGACGCCCGTGGTGGTGCGGCGCTCTCAGTCGCGTCGGTCACTGGCCGGCCCATCCTGTTCGCGTCGACTGGTGAAACACTCGACGATTTCGAGCCGTTCCACCCCGACCGCATGGCGAGCCGCATTCTCAACCTCGGCGACATCCTCTCGCTCATCGAACAGGCGCAAAGCGCGTTCGACGAAGAAGAAGCGCGCGCGACGGCCGAGAAGATCGCGTCTTCGCAGTTCACGCTCGAAGACTTCTTGAAGCAGATGCAGCAGCTTCGCGGCGCTGGGTCGCTGAAGAAGATGCTCGGCATGCTGCCGGGCGGCGGCAACATGCGCCAGGCGATCGACAACTTCGATGAGCGCGAGATTGTGCGCACCGAGGCGATCATCCAGTCGATGACGGTCGCCGAGCGCCGCAACCCGAAGCTCCTGAACGGTTCCCGCCGCCTGCGCATCGCCAAGGGTTCGGGCATGACGGTTACCGACGTAAACCAGCTCGTGAACCGATTCGAGCAGGTCGCGAAGATGATGAAGACCGTCGCCCGCGGCGGCGTGCCGAATGTGCCCGGCATGGGCCCGATGCCTGGAATGGGCAACTACGGCGCCAAAAAGGCGGCGAAGAAGGGCGGCGGCCAACAGCCCCGCTCGGGCAACCCCGCAAAGCGGGCGGCTGAAGCGGCCGCACTCGCGTCGGGCGCGGCGGCTGGCGTTCCGGATGCCTCGGCCGCACCATCCGGCTCAGGCTTCGGCCTTGGCAGCGGTGCGCCCAAGCAGCCGAGCGCCGAAGACCTCGCCAAAGTGCAGCAGCTATTCGGTCGCGGGCGCTAACTCCGGCTTCCCAATGTGCCTGCGCGCAGGCGGACACTGTGCTCCCGCACGATCGTCACGGTGACCCTGCGCCGTCCCTGCCCCTCGACCTACGCGTCGACCCTGCACCGAACTACGCAGAGTTGTCGCTCTTTCTCGCGTGAAGCGACAACGCTGCGTAGTTCGACGAGTTGCGCCGTACCGCGTTAGCCGCGGCGAAGCTCCTCGGCGAGGTGTGCCACCACGGCCGTGAGATCGCCACCATTGGCGGCCGCGACCCGCAGTTGCCGCTGGTAACTGCCGCCGTGTTCCAGGGTGTCGGTCACGTGGTTCAGTTCTGCAGTGCAACCCAACCGCTCAGCGGTCGGCGTGAGGGTCGCCACCAGTTCGCGCAAGTCATCGCCGACGAGCCGCTCGCTGCCTGAGGCATCCGTAATGATCTCGGCATCGAGGCCGTAGCGAGCTGCGCGCCATTTGTTTTCACGTACGAACCAGGGCTGCAATACCGGCACATCCAGCCCGGCATCGAGTCGCGCCGAAAGCCAGTCGACCAGGCACTGCACCAGCGCCGCCAGCGAAGCGATCTCCGCCGCCGTCGACACTCCATCGCACACTCGAAATTCGATCGTGCCCCATCGCGGCGACGGGCGAATATCCCAGCGCACCTCGGTGTGGTCGGCGATCACGCCGGTCTTCACCAGGTCGGCGACGTAGCGCTCGAACGACTCCCAATCGGTGAAGTCGAATGGGAGCCCGGCGGTCGGCAGGTTCTGGAACATCAGCGAACGATTCGAGGCATACCCAGTCTCAACGCCCGCCCAATACGGGCTCGACGCCGACAGCGCGAGCAGATGCGGCAGGTAGACGAGCATGCCGTTCACGAGTGGCAGCACCTTGCGCCGGTCCTCGACGCCGACGTGCACGTGCACGCCCCAGATCATCATGTTGCGGCCCCACCAGCGGGTGCGGTTAATGAGCTCGTGGTAGCGCGGCTTATCGGTCAGGCGTTGGTTGTACCACTGGCTGTAGGGGTGTGAGCCGCTGCAGATCAGGTCGTACCGGCCGAGCCCCTGCACGGCGCCGCGCACGTCATCGAGCAGGTGCATGAGGTCGGTCACCGCCCCGCCGACGCGCGAGTGTGGCCCGCTGACAAGTTCGATGGTGTTGGCCAGCAACTCAGAGGTCACAAACGGTGGATGCCCCGGGGTCGGCGCGAACCGCGCGAGCACCGGTTCGGCAACGTTCGCGAGTTCACCGTCGGCGCGGTCGACGATGGCGATCTCCCACTCGATGCCAACGGTCGAGCGGGGAGACGTTGCGAATTCAATCGGCATGCGGCGCTCCCATGGGTCAATGCTAGGGCGCGTGGTTCGCGGCATCCGCTGATATCTGGCAAGATGGAATGTCGAGTTCTGCGTCGCCCGACCCTCTATCTGGCCGCGCGGAGTCACTCTAGAGCTTCGCCGCTGAGTGTGCACCCCACGCTCTTTGCGGTAGTTCATAACTTCCACGCAATTTCAGGAGAACTGTGGCTGTCAAGATCCGCCTCAAGCGGCTGGGCAAGATTCGTGCCCCGTACTACCGCATCGTCGTTGCCGACTCGCGCACCAAGCGTGACGGTCGTGTCATCGAAGAGATCGGCAAGTACCACCCGACCGAGAACCCTTCGTTCATCGAGGTCAAGTCGGACCGTGCGCAGTACTGGCTCAGCGTCGGCGCGCAGCCGACCGAGCAGGTGCTCGCAATCCTCAAGTTGACCGGCGACTGGGGAACCTTCAAGGGTGAGAAGGGTGCGAAGAGCACCGTTCAGACCAAGGAAGGCAAGGTCGCGTTCGTGAAGGACGAGACCAAGAAGTCGGTCGTGAAGCCAAAGGCTGAGAAGCCGGCTGTTGTCGAGGCTCCGGCCGAGGTCGTCGAAGAAGCCGCTGAAGCTGCCGAAGAGGCAACCGAAGTTGCTGCTGACGCTGAGACGGCAGAGGCGTAAGCATTGCTCAATTCGGCGCTCGAGCACCTCGTCAAGGGGATTGTTGACAACCCTGAACAGGTGAAGGTGACGACGTCGTCGAGTTCCCGCGGCGAGGTCATCGAGGTGCGTGTGCACCCCGATGACCTCGGCCGCGTGATCGGTCGGGCGGGTCGTACCGCGAAGGCGCTTCGCACCCTCGCCACGGCGCTTGCCGATGGCCGTCGAGTGCGCGTCGACATCGTCGACACCGACGCTTGACGTGGCCAGCACTGTCGAAGTGACCACACAACACAAACCCCAGCAACTCCGGGTCGGGCGGTTGACCAAACCGCATGGCCTCAAAGGAGCGCTGAAACTCGAGCTTTACACCGATGACCCTGTGCGGCGATTTGCCCCAGGTGTTGTGTACTCGCTTCAGGTTCCCGAAACTTCTCCGTGGCACGGCAAGTCACTGATCATGCGCGAACTGCGCTGGTACAACCAGCAGCCCGTCGGGTTCTTCGAAGGCGTCGACGATCGCACCGCAGCTGAATCATTGGTGAAGGCGATCCTCTGGATCGACATCGCGGCCGACGAGCCCGCAGAGCCCGACGCCTGGTACGACCATGACCTGATTGGTCTCGCGGTCATGCGCGATGGTGTCAAGGTCGGCGAGGTCACCCAGATCGACCACCTGCCCGCGCAGGATCTGCTCACCGTGAAGTCGGCCGGCCGCGAGGTGCTCGTGCCATTCGTGTCGGCGATCGTGCCACAGGTCGACATCGAGGGCGGATTCTTGGTGGTCACCCCGCCGACCGGCCTGTTCGAAGAGCTTCCCGACGACGAGTCGGATACCCCGGCTGAGGTCGCCTCCGTCACCGACGCCGCGACAGACAACACCTAGGAGTTCCGGTGCAGATCGACATTGTCACGATCTTCCCTGAGTTCTTCAGCGTGCTCGACGTCTCGCTGCTCGGCAAGGCGCGCAGCGCTGGCGTGCTCAACGTGCGCACGCACGACCTGCGCGACGCAACACACGATCGTCACCGCACCGTTGACGACACCCCGTACGGCGGTGGTGCCGGCATGGTCATGCGACCTGAGCCGTGGGGCGAAATGCTCGATTCGATCATTGGCGACGGGGCATCCGATGCGCTGTTGATCGTGCCCACCCCAGCCGGTGAGCCGTTCACCCAGGCAATGGCGCGTGAACTCGCCGATGAACCCTGGCTCGTGTTCGCATGTGGGCGGTACGAAGGCATCGATGCGCGCGTTGTCGAGCACTATCGAACCCGCATGCGCGTGCGCGAGGTGAGTCTCGGTGACTACGTGCTCAATGGGGGAGAGGTCGCCGTGATGGCGATGGTCGAAGCGATCGGACGCCTCGTGCCCGGTGTCGTCGGCAATCCAGAGTCGCTGGTTGAAGAGTCGCACGAAGACGGGCTGCTCGAGTACCCCAGCTACACAAAACCGGCCGTGTGGCGCGGCCTTGAGGTGCCGCCGGTGCTGCTCTCTGGACATCATGCGAAGGTTGCCGCGTGGCGCGGTGAGCAGCAGGTGGAGCGCACCCGGCGCGTGCGGCCCGAGTTGCTCGGCGAGGCCGAGTAGCGCCGTCACGCCCCCGAAACATTCGCGCGGCGAACGTGAAACACACGTCACGTAGCCTCGGGGTGTGTCCGGCACGAGCACCCGGGCGGAAGGGCCCCTGCTGTGACTGTGCGTCCGATTCGGCTTGTCGCGATCGCGCACGGCGAGCCCTCAGATGCGCACCGCGCCGCGATGCAGGCGCTGACGGCGGCAGTCGCCGCCGGGAGTGAATCGCGGGTGTCTTGGCAGATCGTTGACCCGCAAGCGCGCGATCTGATCGAGACCGTGATCGCGTCACGCCCACTTCCGCTGTCGGCGGTGGTGCCGGTGGTGCTCTCCAGTGATGGGCCAGTGCGCGACCGCCTGGCGCTTGCGTTCGACCGGCTGCGGGTGCCGGGGCTCGAAGTCACTGAGCCGCTCGGGCCAGACCCACTACTCGAAACGGTTCTGGCCACCCGCCTGCGCGAACTCGGACTCAGCCCCGACGACATCGTGGTGCTTGCCGCAGCCGGGTCGAACGATGCACACGCGGTGCGCGAATACTCGGGAGTGGCGCGCCGACTCGGCGGTCAGCTTGGCCGACCGGTCACGGTTGGTTGCATTGCTGCTGGCTCGCCCCGGCTGTCGGTGGCGATCGACACGGCTCGTGCCGTGCATCCGGGAGCTCGCGTCGTGGTTGCGAACTATTTGCTGGCGCCGGGTCGGTTTGACTCGGCGGCTCGCGCCGCGGGCGCAGAGGCGGTTGCGTTGCCGCTGGTCATTCCGGATGTCCCGGTGCCGACCGAGCTTGTCCAACTCGTGCTGGCGCGGGTAGCTGCAGCGGCCGGTCTCGTGGTGGGCGCTGGCGTGCCGCAACCGGCGTAATTGCCGAGGGGTGGCTGGCCCTAACTCCGGGCCGTCAACACGATCGGGTCACCATCGGTGATCGCGATGGTGTGCTCGGTGTGGGCGCCACGTGACCCATCGGCCGAGCGGAGGGTCCAACCATCCGGGTCGGTGAAAATCTTGTCGGTGGTCTCGAGGAACCACGGTTCAACCGCGATCACGAGACCGGGCTTCAGCACCAGTCCGCGCCCAGCGCGGCCGTTGTTTGGCACATGGGGTTCGCCGTGCATGGTGCGTCCGACCCCGTGGCCGCCGAAGTCGGTGTTGATCTTGTAGCCGCGGGCTAGCGCGACCTCGGCGATGGCGGCCGAAATATCGCCGATGCGGTTGCCGGCGCGGGCGGCTGCGATGCCGGCATCTAGGGCACGTTCGGTGGTCTCGATGAGGGCAAGATCGGCCGGGCGAGGCGTGCCCACGACGACAGAAACGGCGGAATCCGACACCCACCCGTTCACAGTTGCCGCGAAGTCGAGGCTCAGCAGGTCGCCGTCGCGCAGCACGTAGTCGAAGGGCAGGCCGTGCAGTACCGCATCGTTCACCGACGTGCAAATGACCTTGCCGAATGGGCTGCCGCCGAACGACGGGTGGTAGTCGATGTAGCAGCTTTCAGCGCCCGCATCCCGGATCATCTGGTGTGCGAGCCGGTCGAGGTCAAGCAGGTTGACACCCACCTTGGCGGCAGCTTTGGTCGCCGCGATCACCGAGGCAACGAAGGCGCCAGCAGGGCGCATGGCTTCAATTTCGGCGGGGGTGCGCAGTTCAATCACGCGTCCATTCTGCCGTGGATTGCGCCCCCGGCGAACGTTCAGCCAGCCTTCAGCAACCCGCGGGTAGCCTGGCCGCATGATGCTTCGGCGCTGGTTCTATTCGTGGCTTCCATGGTCGGTGGTGATCCTCCCCGTGGCGGTATTTCTCGGGTGGCTCGTCTCGGCGCGGGGCTGGGATCTGTTCGGCATCATCCTCTTTCCACCGCTCACCTTCTTGGTGCTTGGGGGAGTCACGCTGCTGGTGCGTGCCCGCCCGAGTGTGCGCGAAGCGCGCGCCGTGACGTGGCTCGACCTTGCGGTTATTGGTGGGTTCCACCTGATCCTCATCGCATTGGCGCTGGTTGGGGCCCAACTCGCCTGGGTTGGCGGGCTCGCCATCCTGGCGGCGATCACCGCAGTCTGGGTGTCGATCGTGCGGCTCTGGCGTGACAGCACCCGCCGGCTTCGCGGCGTCGTCGAGCATTACGAACGGATGGCTCAACCGCAGCCCAGCCCGCCCGCGCCGCCGCGCGGCGGCGGCGACGACGACGTGATCGTGGTGCACGAGCGCCGTCAGGATCTGGCAGAATAGATGTTTGTGCCGAAGGGCGGTTCTGCCTCCGGGGAACTTCACACATCGATTTGATGTGAGCGGCGCAACCAACACTTCACTTCAATTCCGCGTGCGACCGGTGGCTAACGCAGAGAGCGAATCATCATGAACATCCTCGACGACCTCGACGCCGCGAGCCTTCGCACCGATATCCCGGAGTTCCGCGCCGGTGACACGGTCAAGGTGCACGTGAACATCATCGAAGGTTCCCGCAGCCGTATTCAGGTCTTCCAGGGCATCGTCATCGGCCGCTCGGGCGACGGCGTGCGCGAGACCTTCACCGTTCGAAAGGTGAGCTTCCAGGTTGGTGTTGAGCGTAAGTTCCCGGTGCACTCGCCGGTGATCGACCGCATCGAGGTCGTCACCCGCGGTGACGTGCGTCGTGCGAAGCTCTACTTCCTCCGCGACCTGCGCGGCAAGAAGGCGAAGATCAAGGAAAAGCGCGACGCGTAGTCCGATTCCGAAACTTCCCCGAACTCCCCGACCCTAGACTGGGTCGGGGAGTTCGGCCGTTATGACAGAAATTTTTGACGAACGCCGCGGAAGCGGCAAGTCGGCTCAGCGGCGACGGCGCCGGAGCGTGCTGTACTTCCTACGCGACCTGGTGCTGATCTTTTTCGTCGCGATTCTCGTGTCGTTTCTGGTCAAGACGTTCTTGATTCGTTCGTTCTACATTCCGTCCGAGTCGATGCAAGGAACGCTCCTGAAAAACGACCGCATCATCGTCAATGAACTCGTGCCGAACGTCGTGCCGATCGAGCGCGGGGATGTCGTGGTGTTCAAGGACCCGGGTGGATGGCTCTTCGAGGCGCCAAAACCGGATGTCCCGCCAATTGCCGCTGCGGTGGACTGGCTGCTGTCGCTGGTGGGCCTCTCGGCACCCGATTCGAACGACCATCTCGTAAAGCGGATCATCGGTCTGCCCGGCGACCATGTCAAGTGTTGCAATGCGCTCGGGCAGATGTTGGTCAACGATGTGCCGCTCAAGGAGCCATACATTGTTGTGCCGCCGGGTGAAACGCGCGCCTCGCGCGACGACTTCGACGTGGTTGTACCCGAGAAGTCGCTCTGGGTGATGGGTGACAACCGCTATAACTCGAAGGACTCGCGGTACAACCGAGAGACGCCGCTCAAGGGGTTTGTGCCGACCGACCGGGTAGTTGGGCGCGCATTCGTGATTAGTTGGCCAACGTCGCGCTGGACCTGGCTCGGCAACTACCCGGACACGTTCTCGGGTATTCCAAACCCGGCCAAGTGACATGGCTCAGCAGCCACCGAATTTGAAGGCCGAGCGCGAACTCTTCGCGATGGGCGCGCAGCTTGTGCTCGCCTGCGATGAGGTCGGGCGTGGGGCGTTGGCCGGCCCCGTATCGGTTGGGATGGTGGCGATCACCCCCGACGTGCGGCGCATGCCGGCCGGGCTTCGTGATTCGAAACTGCTCGCAGAACCCAAGCGCGAAGCGCTCGCACCGCGGGCGGCCGCGTGGGTCGCGGGCTGGGCGGTTGGTGAGGCATCCGCTGCCGAAATCGATGAACACGGGATCATGGCCTGCCTGGGCCTCGCGGGTCGGCGCGCGTGGGACCAGCTCGTGACGATGATCGAGGTTGCGCATGGCGCACCGCTGCTGCTCGATGGCAACTACGACTGGTTGAGCACTGCGATCGAGCATCGGGCACGCGTCGTCACCCGCATCAAGGCTGACCGTGACTGTGCATCGGTGTCGGCGGCGTCGGTGCTCGCGAAGGTGCATCGCGACCGGGGAATGCGGGCGCTTCAGGCGAGGCATCCGGTGTATGGCTGGGACGAAAACAAGGGGTACTCAACCGCTGCCCACTTCGCGGCGCTGCGAGAACATGGGCCGACCGAGTTTCACCGGCACACCTGGTTGCACGGGAAGGCAGCCCCCACGCAGGTCGCCCTGTTCGACGCGTAGGATGATTCGCGATGGACGAGGACGAGTTCGAAGATTACGACCGCGAGGTTGAGCTGGCGCTGTACCGCGAGTATCGCGACATTGTCGGCCAGTTCCAGTACGTCGTCGAAACCGAACGTCGCTTTTACCTCGCGAACGAGGTTGAGCTCGTGCGCCGGGACACCGACCACGACTTCTACTTCGAACTCTCGATGAAAGACGTCTGGGTGTGGGATGTCTACCGCGCTGATCGCTTTGTCAAGGCGGTGCGCGTGCTGACGTTCAAGGACGTCAACATCGAAGAGCTCGCGACGCGTGAGTTTGAGCTTCCGAAGGAACTCGCGCTCGACGAGTAGCGCGCGGGTTGGAGTGACCCACCACAGGCGGCCACGTGGTCAGGGCCTCCACAGGTGTTCGTATGCCGCGTCAGCGACGGCGTCAGAGGCGCCACGCTGCCGGTATGACGCACAATCAAACGCTCGGCGCCCGTGGTGAGCAACTCGCGGCCGACCACCTCGAAGCCCTGGGTATGGAGATCCTCACCCGCAACTGGCGCTGCCGCGAAGGTGAACTCGATATTGTGGCGCGCGACGGTGCCGATCTGGTCTGCGTTGAGGTCAAGACGCGCAGCACCACGTCGTTCGGGCATCCGTTCGAGGCGGTGACCGCGCAGAAGTTGTCGCGGCTGCGTCGGCTCGCCGCACTCTGGTGCCAGGCATCGGATGCCTCGGCCCGCTGCATCCGGATTGATGTCGTGTCGGTACTCGACCACGGGGCGGCCGGACCGGTCATCGAACACCTCCGGGGCGTGAACTGATGCAGGTTGCGCGCACCCGCGCCGTCGCGTTGCTCGGGCTGGCGGGTTCGCTGGTCGAGGTAGAGGCCGATATTTCGAGCCAATTGCCGGCCTTTGTGCTGATTGGGCTGCCCGATGCGGCCCTCGCAGAGGCGCGGGATCGTGTGAAAGCCGCCGCCACCAATGCGGGGTGCGCGCTGCCAGCGCGGCGCATCACGGTCAATCTCTCGCCGGCGGCGTTGCCGAAGCAGGGGTCGGGGTTCGACCTCGCGATCGCGATGGCATGTCTGGCCGCAGCTGGCCAGGTGTCTGCCGCGTCGGTGGCCGAGGTGGTGCACCTGGGCGAGCTCAGTCTCGACGGGCGGCTCCGGCCGATCGCCGGAGTGCTGCCCGCGGTACTCGCCGCGGTGCGCGGCGGCGCCGAAACGGTAATGGTGCCGGCAGCAAACGCTGCCGAGGCGTCGCTCGTGAGCGGCGCACGGGTGGTGCCGGTAGCTTCACTGATCGAGGCAGCGCGATGGCACGGTGGTGACTTTCCCGAGTCGACCTGTGAGCCGGTTGCACTGCCACACGCGGCTTCGTCGCCGGTTGCAATGCCCGGTGATCTGGCAGACGTCGTTGGCAACGAACTCGCCGTTGAGGCGCTTCAGATCGCCGCGGCCGGCGGTCACCATCTCTTCATGCACGGCCCACCGGGCGCGGGCAAGACCATGCTCGCCTCGCGGCTTCCGGGGCTCCTGCCAGATCTGTCAACGGATGCCGCGCTCGAAGTCGCCTCGCTTCGCTCGTTGGCCGGTGGCGGGGTCCCCGGTGCACTTGACCTTCGACCACCATTTGAGGCCCCGCACCACACCGCAACTGCAGCGTCGATTGTGGGCGGCGGGAGCCGGGTCATCCGGCCTGGGGCAGCACCTCGGGCCTCACATGGCGTGCTGTTTCTCGACGAGTTGACATGATAGAAAAGCGCCCTTGAGATTGCCCAGTTACTTACTGTGATATTGTTTCGATAACGGCTCCATCTGTGATGGTCCGGCTGCCCGGCTGGGCGGTGAGGTTAGAGCGATAGTTCCCTCCTCCGTCAGCGTCAGGTGATCCTCGCATCGACCCGCGGTCGTGCGATTCATCAACTGACGATAGGAGTTGCCGTGAACACATCGTTCCGCGACATCACCGGAGCCGATCGAGGCTTCAACGTCGGCGCAGACGTCGTAACGACCACCGTCGACGGA
This sequence comes from Candidatus Lumbricidiphila sp., assembly GCA_035764905.1. Classification (GTDB taxonomy): domain Bacteria; phylum Actinomycetota; class Actinomycetes; order Actinomycetales; family Microbacteriaceae; genus Agromyces. Next base: position 99,187 of record DASTYN010000009.1, read on the forward strand.
ATCTCACTCAGCGGAATCTGGGAAGAGTTCCAAACCGCGCTGACCCAGTGGAACACTGGCCGCAGCGCAATCGCCGCATTGTTCACCGCGAACACGACCGATTCGTCGGCGCTGATCCCGTTGGACGGCAACCGCGTCGATTTCCAGCAGGCATCGGAGTTCGGCCAGCCGGTCGGCGTCGGCGTCGCGCCTGGCTACCTTCGACTGGCGTTCCCGCTTGATTCGTTCGACCTCGCGACGCGCTTCACTCGGAAGTTCCTACAGAAGGCACCGGCCGAGCAGATTCGCGCACTTCAGGTCGCCGCGCAGGAGGCTGACAACCGACTGGTCTTCAACAAGGTCATGTCTTCTGTGACGACGCCAACCGGCGGCACATGGGGTACGCGCCCGATGAACGATGAAGGTCAGACGATCTACTCGCTGTATGCAGGTGCTGCCGACGACAAGCCACCAACCGCGCCCGACAACGCCACCTTCGCTGCCAACCACACTCACTTCCTTGTGAGCGGTACCGCGACGGTTGATTCGAGCGATCTCGAAGACGTGATGTCGAAGGTCACCGAACACGGTCGCGGATTGAAGTCCGCAGGCGAAACGCTGGTGGTTCTGGTCAACAAGCAAGAGGGCAACCAGATTCGGAAGTTCCGCGCTGGTGAGGTTAACAACAACGCCGCAGTCGCGACGTTCGACTTCATTCCCTCAGCCGCTGCGCCTGCGTACCTCACCGACCAGACACTGATCGGCGATCGACCGCCGACCACGTTCAACGGTCTGGAAGTTCTCGGATCGTACGGCGATGCACTGATCGTTCAGCACCCGCTCATGAAGGCCGGGTACATGGTTGCCGTAGCCGCTGGCGGCAACAGCACGGTGGGATTCCGTCAGTCGCCGGTTGCTGCGTACCAGGGGTTGAACCTCATCCCCGGCAACGCCGCTTACCCACTGGTGGACGCGTTCTACGAGCGCCAGTTCGGGGTCGGCGTGTGGCACCGGGAGGCTGCCGCAGTCATCCAGATCAAGGCCAGCGGTACTTACGACGTGCCGATCTGGTCGTAACAAAACGTGCCCTCCTAGTTCCCGGCATGGTTCACCGGGAGGGCGCATCAACCGGACACTGCCACCTTCCAGTGTCCAACAAGAGGGCGTCGCCGATTTTGGCGAAGCGGTGACGCCCTCTTCTTCGCCAAACTTCGCCAAGAATCGGAGCCACATCGTGGAATCCTCAACCGACACTGTTACCAACTTCCTTGCCGATCAGATTGAAGCCGAGTGTGCTGAGGCGCGACGACTAGCGCCGCACAATCGCTTCATGCGGTCGCACTCACTACTTGGGCCAAGGCTCGACTACGCGCTTCGGCACCTTGAGCAGGACACAATCGACGGTGCAGAGCGCGCCGAAGGGTCGGTGCCTGTAGTTCAGATCCGACACGACGGCTATCGAGCACACACTCGCGTTGGCAGTCAACCAATCAAAGCCGCAGTCGTTGGGCGTTGCGCGATCTGCAACACCGCTCAGGCTGGGTTGGCTCCGTTCTGGCTAGCGCTAGGCCAATACGTCGCGCAGATCGACACGTGCGGCTTGTGCACCGATGGGCTGGTACTTACGCACAGCGCCGTGATGCAGGTTGCCTAGGCCGGACTCAATGAGGTGACCCAATGGCTAGAGACAAACGCTGCGAAGGCGTGATCGTCAACGCGAAGCGCTCCGACATCGGCCAGCGATGCAAGCGGTGGGCTGTGAACGGTAAGAACGTCTGTGCTGTCCACGGTGGAGCCGAGATGGGCGGTTTCGCTAACCCTGAGTCGTTGGAACATCGATGCATTGCGCGGTCAGTACGCACCGGCTCCCAGTGCAAGCGGCCAGCGCTGCGCGGCACCACCGTATGCCGTACCCACGGCGGGCAAGCAAAACAGGTGCAAGGTAAGGCACAGGAGTTGCTCGACCGCATGGTCGAACCCGTGCTTTGGCAACTGCGTGACATTGCGTTGAGACCTGGGACATCGGACTCTGACCGGCTCCGCGCTATGCAAATGGTGCTTGACCGTGCGATGCCGAGGGAACGCAAGGTTGAGGTCGAACTCAAACCCTGGGAAGTCACGATTCAGAGCCTGTTCAAGGAGTCGCCTGCCGTCGGTGTGATGCGTGAACCACCCGCCGAGCTGACACAACAGATCACTGACTACACACCGACCTTCGACGACATCGAGGATGCGGACGTGATCGAAGACGAACCGGAACCCGTGCCGTCGAACGTGACCAGTTTCTACACGCGCAAGCCGAAAGACATAGTCACGTTCCACTGACCAACCCGGAAGGAACCGAATGCAAGCCGACGATCAGACCGCCGCAGAGTTCTCACCCGATACGGGGCCAATACAGGACCTGCCTCGCAACCTCCCGCCACACGTCACGCGTGCGACGATCACGGCATCTGGGTCACGTCGTGGTTGACGACATCAATCGGTGGCGAATTCGCCCCAACTGGGCGCAGAGCAGCATGGGCGGTACGACATGGTGGGCGACCGCGCCCGGTTGCCCGATGTCCCCGCACGCAACCCGGCACTGCAAATGCCGGATCTACCGCGACCCACGCGTGGCTCAGGCGTTCATCAGCGAGCAGAACACCGCCAGCAAGCGATGACCGATGACTCAAGGTGGAGGATTCGTGAGGTATCCGGCACGCTGGCGGTGGGTGTGAGGTTTCTCGTCTACGCACCCGGTTGTCCGATCCTCAATCACCCGCTGAAGCGGTGTGACTGCGCCGGGTTCATGAAGCGCGCCGAGGCGACGGACTACGTCAGATCTAAGACGCCGAGCAAGCGCGACGGTCAGTTGCGAGTTCTACCGGCTCGTTCGCGTGAGCAACGCGCTCGCGAGCATGCCGAATGGTTGGCATGGAAAGCATCACGCGACACGCATCGATGCGGTGACTGCGGCGCGACCTCAACTCTGCGCGGACTCGTGCAGCACCAGCGAAGCGCAGGACACACGCGACGCGAGGTCATCAACCCGGCGTCAGACGCGTCCTAGGCGAATCTGACGCGCTTGCAGCGCAAAGTCGAATCGAATATCGACCCGGCGATGTCGTCGCCTGAGGAAACCGCGACCAAAGTTGACACGAGTGTTGTCAACTTTTGTTTACATGGGTTACTTGGGTTGATAAATTACTTACACCGGGTGATCGCTCGGAGTGGGGAAAGGAAGGCCTACCAGTTCTGAACGAACGGTAGGTGACCGCATTGGTCCTTCCGCACCGGCGACAGCCGATTGCCCGATTCCTCAAGGTCTACGACCTCACATACCCACGAGCCGCGCAAGCGCTGGGAATCGACCTTGCCCGATTCACCAATCTCGTCCAAGGCCACTCGTATCCTTCGCCGGACGAGATTGCCGCGATCACCGCGCTGTTCAACGGCATGCCAGTTGAGGCACTGTTCGACGCGAGCGCGCTGACGTACCGGGACGATTGGCCGCCTCGCCGTGGTCGCACTGCCAAGAAGGCGGGTGCCTGACGTGGCTGAGTCACCTTCAGAAGTCGAACCGTTTTCTGACGATGTGATCGATCGAGTTGTTGCGTTTCTACGGGGGATTGAGGCCGACAATGCACGCTGACGCCACGATTGCCGAGGTCAAAGCCTGGCTCAACGTCCGGCTCGACCACTGGTTGCGCTACCTCGAACTGGTGGAGGTCAGTCATGCTCAGCGCTGATCTTCAACGGCACGTGGCGGACGGTTGGGCGGTGTTTCCATGCCACTCGGTTGTTGACGGTCGCTGCACGTGTGGCAAAGCCAATTGCGACAGTCCGGGCAAACACCCTCGCCCATGGAACGGCGTCAAGGCAGCAACCAACGACATCGAACAGATCCACGATTGGGCGTCATCATGGCCGGATGCAAACTGGGCGGTGGCAACGGGCGACCGTTCGGGCGTGGTGGTCATCGACCTTGACGTTTCGAAGGGGAAAGACGGGTTCGCGTCGTTCGACGCGCTGCTTGTTGAGACCGCAACGCCTCAACAACCAACGCTTGTCGTTCGAACCGGTGGCGGTGGACGCCACTACTACTTCCGAACCCTCGGCCAGCGCTTCAAGAATCGGGTTAACCTGCGATCAGGGGTCGACATCCGTGCCGATGGCGGATACGTGATGCTGCCGGGTTCGTCGCACATCAGCGGCGCAACCTACGTTGTCGAAGCGGATTACCCAATCGCTGCATTGCCAGACCAACTGGCACGTGAGTTGGGGTCTGCACCGCCACAGTCGCGCGAATGGTCTACGCCGTCTCAACTCACTGCGGGATTCGCTGAGGGCAACCGTGACGACGGTCTGTTCCTACTCGCGTGCTACCTACGCCGCGCGTTGAAGGACGACCGCGACGCCGTGACGTTGATCGTGCTGGAGGCGGCAGCGAACTGCACGCCACCATTCCCCGAGCGTGACGCGCTGGTGAAGGTCGAATCGGCGTTCAACCAGGATCACTCCGACTTCATCGACCTTGATCGCATCCCGTTTGCCGCGCCGGACGGCGAACTGTACGACTTCCTACGCGACCTTGAACCGGACATGGTGGAGGCCATTGAGAAGGCGGTGAAGGCGGCGAAGGTGCGTACGTTCGCGGCTCGCGTGCTTCGTGAGGAGCGCATGGCGAAGTACGGCGACACGGCATCGCTGGACGGTGACTCGTTCATGTTCGGTGATGTCGCGGTCGATGTGCCGATCTGGGGCGACGGTGACGATCTGCTGTGGTCGGAAGGCGGGGGAGTGATGATCGCCTCCGACCAAGGACTAGGCAAGTCGTTGACGGCGCAGCAAGTGATCGCAGCTCGGATCGGCGTGGGTCCTCAATCGCTGCTCGGTCTGAGTGTGCATCCGCTGGTTGACGACAAGTTGGTCGTGTATCTCGCGCTCGACAGGCCACGCCAGATTGCTCGGAGCATGGCGCGACTGTTCACGACCGACAGTGAGCGTGAGACAGCAAAGGACAGACTTCGGATCTGGACGAAGCCGGTGCCAATCGACATCCTTGGTGATCCGTTCGCGTTCGCAGATTGGCTGCAAGACACCTTCGGTTCGAACATCGGTGATCTGGTCATCGACAGCGTTAAAGACCTTACGCCGGCCAACCTCTCAAACGGTGAAGTCGGGCAGGCACTGGACATGGCGTGGAAGGAGTGCCGCGCTCGCGGGATGAGCACGATGCTGCTGCACCACGAACGCAAGGCAAGCGGTGACGAATCTCGGTCGAACCGGCAACCGTCGCTGGATCACATCTACGGTTCGGTGTGGTTGACCTCCGGCATGGATTCAGTCCTCCACATCCAAGGCAAGCAGGGTGAGAACTACGTGCGCTACACGCACCTCAAGTCGATCCTCAACATGCTCGACCCAATCGACGCCATCCACGATCAAGAGAACGGCAGAACGGATGTCTTCTCCACCGCGCGCACCGGCAACGCGACGGCGAGCAAGGTCGAGCAAGTGTTCGCGTTCATCGCGCAGCACAGCAACGGCGGTGAGGTAGTGACAACCGCTGATGTTGTGTCTGGCACTGGTCTGTCGCAACCGTCCGTCAAACGGTATGTGGCCGAGTTGAAGAAGGCGGGACGGATCGAAGAAGCGACTCCGTTCGACCGTGGGACCGGCACTCCGGCGACCTATCGGGCGGTCAAATAGCGAGGATCATAAGCGAGGATCAAGCGAAGATCACGAAAGCGAGGATCATTCCGTGGGAGGGATGATCCTCGCTCCCGTTTCTGGCGCTGCTGAGGGTCGTTCTGGCGCGACATATCAACCTTTTGGCGAGGATCATGAGCGAGGATCAAAGCGAGGATCATCAGCGCGATAGCGAGGATCATCACTGCGATTTATTTATAAATCGCGTAGTGATCCTCGGTGGCGCTTCGGGTTGATCCTCGGTGGTCGTTGCGCCATACGCGAGGGTGAGGAGACGGGAGAAGCCAAGCGCGAGGCTCACTCACGGGCGGTAGGACCTATGGAGGGTGCGCTGAGGTCGCTGCGGGTGTCTGTTTCGCTCGCTCGCCCTTGTTCGTGTCCTCTCCAAACACCTTCGTTACCATCCCAGACGTGTGAGCGGTCGATTGTCGACGATCAGCCGTGGCTGTACCGGGAGAGGCGACAGGAGACCCACGTAGGCAACGCGATGCCAAGGTCGGGGATCGATATCACCGCGAAGGTCGATGCCTTAGATGCGCCTAGGACAAAAACCCAGATCAGCGACGTGTTCACAAACCGTCGGGATAGTTGACAAGAGGCGTACGTCGAATATTGTCCAATCGATTGATTCGAACATATCTTCGAGTCTCGAAAGGATGAAACGACATGAACCTTGCCAACTACTGGCGTCAATACGACGCCACACTTGCCCGTATCCGAGCCGAGAAACCGACCACCTTCGCCGGTCTCAAACTGATCCTCGACGTGTTCCACTCACCGAGCAGCGGCGACGCGTTTTTTCCGGGCGGGTCGGACGACGACCTAGCCAGCGCGGTCAGCGACGCGGGGTGGTCGATCTGGTTTGGTGACGGTGACTACGTGTGGAGAGCGAAGCACCAGTCTGGCGCTCACATCGAGTACGTCGAAGGCGATGTCTACTGCTTGCGCGAAGGCGGCGCCAGCGCATGAACTCAGTTCGTAACCAGAACCCACTTGCCGTTTGCACCGCGCTTCGGGATGGCAACCAGTTCCCAGCGGCGACGGCAGGTGTCGCACTCCCACACCGTGCCAACTCCGAAGTCCGGTTCGCCGGTCGCCCACTTGCGGGTAATGAACGGCACCGGGCATGGCGGGTGGCTCGCGACCGGCTCAATCTTGGTGAAGCCCATACGCACATCATGGCGGAGGTCGCAGCATGAAGGTGATCGGTTACCTCCGTGTCTCAACAGAGCGACAGGAGTACGGCGTCGACGCTCAACGCGCGAGCATTGAGGCGGAGGCGAAGCACCGGGGATGGGACGTCACGTGGATCACTGACGTTGGACGATCAGGCAAGGACATCGACCGACCGGGCATGACCTCTGCGCTGACGTCGCTCAAGGCGGGCGAAGCGCAGACGCTAGTCGTTGCCAAACTCGACCGACTCTCACGCTCGCTCGCAGACTTCGCACGCTTGCTCGAAACGGCGGCGAAGCAAGGATGGGCAGTCGTCGCACTTGACCTTGCCATCGACACGTCAACACCAACCGGCAAACTCGTTGCCTCAGTGATGGCCGCCGTTGCTCAATGGGAACGCGAAACGATTGGACTCCGCACGAAGGAAGCGCTCGCTCAGGCGAAGGCTCAGGGCATCCATGTTGGCCGACCCTCCAACCAAGACCCTGCCGTCGTGCGTCGCATCCGCAACCTCCGAACGCGAGGCCACACCTACCGCGCGATTGCCGAGCGTCTCAACGCAGCAGCCGTGCCGTTACCCGGCGCGGGGACGCGGTGGCACGCGAACAGCGTTCGCCTCGCTGAGCAACGGCGAACCGCGGTCGCTCCACCGGTTTGATGTCCGTGGCGGCATGTATCGTCGTGATCGGAGGTGCAGATGGGCAAGAGCGAGCGCATGGCCGCGGAGCAAATGCTCGCAGAGGCACGCGAAGACGTGAAGCATGCCGACCAGAAGGCGTCGGTGCTACTGGCGGCGCTGGGCATCGGTTTCGGTGCAGTTGTCGGCGGCCAACTCCAAGCCGGTTGGAGCGCAAGTTCGCTCAGCGGTGGGTCGCAAACAATGTTCTGGATCGGCGTCGCCCTCGCGGTGGCGTCCGTTGGGGCGTGTGCTCTGGCTGTTTGGCCACGCTACGACTTGAACGAGCGCCCTGATTACGGCGTTACTTACTGGGGCCACATCGCCGCGTTCAAGCGACTGGCTGATCTGGAAGATGCGCTTGATGCCCAGAGCGACCCGAGCGAGCGGCGCGTCCGGCACCAGTTGTGGAAAGTCTCACAATTGGTTCTGACCAAGTACCGATGCGTTCGATGGGCGTTGGTTCTCGGTGCCTCTGCTGGCGCGCTGCTCTATCTCGCAACCGTTGTGATCCGCTAACCGAAGGACCCAAATGACCCTCAAAGATGAGATAACGACGTATGCCAACAAGACGTTTGGTACGTCGTGGACGGTGACGGACGGACGGAAAGTTCCGACCGCGGACAGCAGTCTCGGTTTAGGTAACGAAGCCGTGCGGCTCGATGCTGTCGTCTTGTACGCCGACCTCGCCGACTCAACTGGTCTGGTGCGTGACAAAAAGTGGGAGTTCGCCTCCGAGGTCTACAAGACGTTCGTATACACCGCTGCGAAGTGCATTCGCTATCGCGGCGGTGAGGTCACGGCGTACGACGGTGACCGAGTGATGGGCGTGTTCATTGGTGAGGGCAAGGAGAGTGCTGCCGTCCGCGCGGGGTTCGAGTTGAAGGGCATGGTGGAGACTGCCGTTATGCCAGAACTCAAGAAGGTCTGGAGCGGTGACTTTCAACTGCGACACAAGGTCGGCATTGATGCGTCCGAGGTTCGCGTTGCGAACACTGGCATCCGCGGAAACACGGACTATGTGTGGGTCGGAAACGCGGCAAACAACGCTGCGAAGATGGCAGCGTTGAGTTCTGACTACGCGACGTACGTCACGAAGGCAGTGTTCTCGAAACTTGATCGCGGTTTGACTCATTCTGACTCAGGCTACGAGTTCTTTCACCGGGCGTCTTACACCGGACTTACGTACGACGTTTACGGATCAAACGCGGTCATCAAGTACTGACGTCACGCTCTGGGCGTTGAGGGCACCAGGTCGATAGTCGACATCGCCCGATGCCCTCAACGCGTCTGCGGGTCGCTACGCGACGGATCGCTCGAATTCCATCGGCCTCTCAATCGCGGTGATCGCGCCGTTGATCCACTCAGTGACGGCGGCGACTACCTCAGCAACGGCGTCGTGCGGATCAAAGATCTGACCCTCACTGATGCCGTCGAGGAAGCGACCGTCACCCTCGACGCCGGGGAGTTCCAGGCTGATCGAGAACGAGTCGTCGTTTTCGCGAATGACCTCGATGTTGAGGCCGATGGTGTTGTTGATGGTTGACATGGTGAACCTTCCGTATGGTGCACGCCTAGCGTGCTGCTTATCGGAGGCCTTATCGGGAGTGATCGCATCTTTCAGCGTGAATCTCACCGACCAGTCAGCCTCGCCCACGTAGTCCGAAGAGGTGGACGCGAATGCTTCAGTAGGCGAGCATACCGGTCACGCCGTGCCGTGCCAAACGATTTTTACGCGAGCTTTCATCACCTCAGCGAAGTACTTGCCAGCGCGCGCGGCGTACTCCTCGTCCGACTCGACATTGAACTTCATTAGGCGCCGCGCCTTCTTCGGTGGGTACACGTCCACGATGACGCGGTCGATCATCAGGCGCAGGAACGCACGGCGCTTGCCCGGTGTCCACGACTCCCAGTCGATGCCGTATTCCAACACCTTCGAGATGACAGGCCGTCTGAACAGTTCGTTGATCCGACCCTCGATGCGCTTGAGTTGTTTGCCGACTTCCTCGACTGCGGCTATCGAGTCGCGCTCGGTCATGACGCCGAGCACGTATGCCTTGCCTGCACGTTCACGCTGGTCGCGGAGCGCCGACCGCTCAGTTTCGAGAGCATCGACCTCGGCTTGGATTTTCGGATCTGTTTCGCTCACGCGGTCGAGGAATCGATCAGTCTTGTTGATTCGCTGCATGACCTTGCTGAAGACGTAGTCCTCCAAGATCTTGTGATCGATCGTTGGTCGTCCGACCTCTCTCATCACGGTCGTCTTCACGCGTTCGCTCCTAATCGTGATCTGCTGGGGCTCGATCGGATGTTTGTCACTCGGACCGTTCACTCGGCCGAGGCACGCGAGGGCGGGCTGTTTTACGCCGTGTCGAATTTTCGTGTTCGTCACGAGCGGTCGGCCGCATCGGGCACACACCGAAAGGCCTCCGCCCATGGTGTAGCGCTGCGTCTTGACCCCAGGGGAGTGGGTGACCTTTCGAGCTGGGTCCGTGAGCAGTGCCTGCAACCTGTCAAACGTGCGCTGATCGATGATCGGCTCCCAACCGACAACGCCTGCCTTCGTCTCGCCGAGCATCGAACGATTCATGAGAATGCTCCGCAGGTTGGGCTGGCGCCAATGCGCTCCGTGCGGGTGGTACGCCCGATCTTTGATGTTGGGCTTGCGCTTACCGTCCTTGTCGACGCCCGTTGGGCGGGTGGGGTATTTGGTCTTTGGGGTGCCGTCCGGGTTCTTCGCATAGATGACTTCGCCGTCGGGGCCAGTTCCTGCAACGAGCACGGTGTTCCAGTCTTTGACGATGCTGTGCATCGACTCACGGTCGTCCAGTAGTCGCCGTGCCGCTTCATGGATACGAGCCTTTTCGGTTTCGCTCGGTATGAGTTTGCCGTTGCGCGCCTTGTAGCCGTACGGCACGGTCCCTCCGTGCCAAAGGCCGTGAGTGCGTCGGTGCTCCTTCGATCGCCGCTGGCGTTCCTGCGCTCGCCGCGTTTCAAACCGCGCGATGCCCGCAAGCATTGTCGCCCGAAACTCACCGTCAGCGGTGCTGAGGTCGATCTCGCCATCGACGGTGACGATCTGAGCACCTAGGTCGATCAGAGTGTTGAGGTCGCGCGTGTTACGCAATAGGCGGTCGAGGTCCACCGCGATCACAACGTCGAAGTCGCTGATTCGGCTCAGCATCTGCCCCCAACCAGTTTCGGGTCCGCGAGGCCTCGATGCGCGTGTCTCGTTGTCTTCAAACGTTGCAGTCACGTTCCAGCCGCGAATCTCAGCGAGTTTCACGCACTTGTTGCGCTGGCTGGCGATGCCTTCCTTCACGTCAAGGGACTGTCGTAGGTAGATCGCGGCGCGCTTCGTTGACTGGGTCATAGTTGACAATATCGCATGGGCGATTTTGTGACACCACTACGAAGCCCCGGAGTTTTCAGGGTCGGTGCTCGACGTGCTGAGGCAGCCGCTCGAGTCTGGCGAGATCACGATTCATCGCGCAAGTGCGGTGGCGACGTTCCCAGCGAAGTTCCAACTGGTGCTGGCGGCGAATCCCTGCCCGTGTGGTCGATGGTCTGGCAACGGTGCCGAATGCACGTGCCCGCCGATCACCCGTCGCCGGTATGCGGGGCGTATTTCGGGGCCGCTCCGTGATCGCATCGACATTGACCTGTGGGTGAACCGGGCCACCCGTTCACGTGCGAGTGGCGATCAACCCTGCACAACGACCTCGGCGGCGCGGGCCCGGGTCGTCGCCGCGCGTGGCGCCGCAGAGGAACGGCTCTCAGGCACCCCGTGGCACACGAACGCTGAGGTGTCCGGTGCGTGGCTGCGCGGCGCAGCCGCACGGTTAGGCCGCCACGCCACCGCGCCGATCGATCGTGCACTGGAGCTTGGTCGAATCACCCTCCGCGGCTACGACAAGATTCTGAAACTCGCGTGGACCATTGCCGACCTCGAAGGGGCGGAGTCTCCAGGTGCGGCCCAGGTCGCTTCCGCCGTGACGCTGAGGCAGCAGCACGCATGACCACGAGCCTCGACCATCTGTGTGCGCAACTGGCCGATGCGCTGAGCGCGGTCGGCGTTCGGCCTGAACACGTTCGAGCGGCAGCGGCGAAGCTTGTGCTGCAGGCCGTGGCTGAGCCGGGTGATGGCACCCTTGGCGGTTTGGCTCAACGTGCGGGTGCTGAGCGCATCGCTGAGTTGTTGCTGTCGAAATCCCCGGCCGCCGACCTCGTCGCGGCCGACGCCGCATCGGGCGGGGCCGTCGATCCGGCCGCGCTTCAGGCCGGGCTTGCGCGATGGCTCCCTCGGGTCGATACGGCTGCATTGCGTCGGTCGACCGACCAAGCCGCACGGCTGGGGGCGCAACTGGTCATCGCCGAGGGCGCCTCCTGGCCGATCGGACTCTCCGACCTCGGCGCACATGCGCCACATGCGCTCTGGGTGCGTGGTCGGCGTCGGGCGCTCGTCGGCCCCGGCGTTGCGATGGTGGGGGCACGGGCGGCGACCGGGTACGGCGAGACCGTGGCATCCGAATCGGCGGTCTGGCTCGCGGAACGCGGCATCACGGTGGTGTCGGGTGGGGCGTATGGCATTGACGGTGCGGCGCATCGCTCGGTGCTCCAGGCGGGCGGCACTACCGTGGCGTTTCTCGCCGGTGGGATCGATCGGTTCTACCCGGCCGGGCATGATCAGCTGCTGACTCGGGTTGCCGAGACCGGGGCGGTGATCTCTGAGCTACCGTGCGGCGCATCACCAACCCGTTGGCGCTTCCTGCTACGCAACCGGCTCATCGCGGCGGCCAGCTTGGCCACAGTGGTGATCGAGGCGGGCCTGCGATCCGGTGCGCTGAACACGGCCGGGCATGCGGCTGATCTTGGTCGACCGCTCGGTGCGGTGCCTGGCCCGGTGACGAGTCCAAGCTCCGCCGGATGCCACCGCCTGCTGCGTGAGTACGACGCTATCTGCGTCACGAGCGGCTCGGACATGGCCGAACTTGCCGGGCTCACCGGCGAGGCGACGCTGCCGACCGCCTTCACAGATCCGTCGGAAGGCCGAGTCGTGCAGGCGCTCTCGGCTCGTGTGGCGCGCACACTTGACGAGATTGTCGTGCGCACCGGCATGAGCGCTGCCGATGCCATGCGGGTGCTCGGAAGCCTCGATTTGAACGGGCGGGTGCGGCGAACTGGGGGCGGATGGCTCGTCATACCGGCTCGGAGCGCCGACGCGCCGTAGATGCACGCTCGCCGCGCCCGCGCGCCCGCGCGCCCGAGCGCCGGCGCTCGGGCGCTGAACGGTCGCAGCGCCCGACCCGCCCGCGGTTGCCCGGTCGCTGACGGTGGTGCTGCCTACACTGGCGGTGACATGGGATTCGGAATCTTCGGCGACGCCAGGTACACCGTTGCGCACCTGAGCGATCCGCACTTGTGCGCCAACGGCGCCTGGCTCGGCGGCAAGGTCGACACGATGGCGAACCTCAGGGCAGCGGGCGAACGCTTACGAGCACGGGGGAGCGGCCTCGACGCGATCGTCGTCACCGGCGACATCACCGATCTCGGCGAACCCGATGCCTACCGAATCGCTCGCGAGGTGCTTGGTCCGGTTGCGGGCGAACTCGGGGCCGAACTGATCTGGGTGATCGGCAACCATGACGAACGACAAACGTTCCACCAGATGCTGTTGGGTGAGTCATCCGACGCGCCAGTGCACCTGGTGCGATGGGTTGATTCCTTGCGCATCATCGCGATTGACGTCAGCGTGCCCGGCTTTCACCACGGCGAGTTCACCGAGGAGGCTGCCGCGTGGCTGCAAACCCAACTCGCCGACACCGCACCGAGCGGCACCGTTCTCGCGATGCACCATGCTCCGATCGCCAGTCCGGTCGGTCTCATGGATGTGCTCGAGTTGCGGGGGCAGGGTCGACTGGCCGAGGTCGTGCGCGGCTCAGACATCCGGATCATCCTCGGCGGTCACCTGCATTACCCGACCAACGGGACGTTCGCCGGAATTCCGGTCGCGGTAGCCGGGGCGACCGCGTACTCAATCGACATCGCCGCGTCACCGCGCGAACTCGTCGGGAGCGACGGCGGCCAATCGTTCTCGCTTGTCCACCTTGGCGCCGACTGGGTCACCACCTCGGTGGTGCCGCTCGAGGCCGCGACACGCGTCAGCCACTTCCCGGCAGAACTGCTCGACGAGCTTGAGCAGGTCGACGACGCGGGTCGGCTCGCTCGGTTCTCGAAAAAGCCGGCCTGATGACCTTCGACGAGGCGATCGAGGCGTACCTGCAGTCGCTGGCGACCGAGCGCGGACACTCGGCGAACACGCTGAACGCATACCGCAGCGACCTCGAACACCTTGCCTCGTTTTGTGCCGACGCTGGTCACGGCGATGACGTCGACGGGATCGAACTGTCAACGCTTCGTGACTGGCTGTGGACTGCCACCGAGGCCGGGCTCGCTCGCGCCACGATCGCGCGCCGTGCCGCAGCCGTGCGCGGGTTCACCGCGTGGCTCACGGCACGTCACGTATTCGAAGCGGATCCCGGCGCCCGGGTTCGCGCGCCGAAGTCGACACGCAGCCTGCCACGGGTGCTGACCGCGACCGGCGTTTCGGAGTTGCTCGCCGGTCTGAGCAGCCGCGCCATCGACGACCCGATCGCTGCCCGCGACAGTGCAATGCTCGAGCTGTTGTACGCGTCGGCGCTTCGCGTCTCCGAATTGGTGGGACTCGATCTCGACGCGGTCGACCGTGAACGGCGTACTGTGCGGGTCATCGGAAAAGGCAACAAGCAGCGCATCGTCCCATTCGGTGCGCCCGCAGCCCGGGCTCTCGAGCGTTACCTCACCGCCGCGCGTCCAACCCTGCTCGCCCGATCGGATGCCTCGCCAGGAGCCCGCGTCGAAGTCGCACTCTTTGTTGGCGCCCGTGGCCGACGGTTGACCCCGCGAACGGTGTACCAAGTGGTCGCCGGGCTGCTCGCCGAGCTGCCAGGAGCGGGCTCGCACGGGCCGCACGTCTTCCGCCATACCGCCGCCACCCACCTGCTTGACGGCGGCGCCGACCTGCGCGCGGTGCAGGAATTTCTGGGCCATGCGAGCCTCGGCACCACCCAGATCTACACCCACGTGTCATCGGAGCGGCTGTTGAAGTCGTACCAGCAGGCGCACCCCCGCGCCTGAGCAACGTGCGCCGCACGCGCGGCGCGATCGCTGCTTGGGCGCTTCTCGACTCACTCGCCAAGCGGCAGCAACACCGCATGCGGGATCCCGCCGAAGAACCGCATGGGTGAGACGTATTCGCCTGCGATGCGCACGCCGAGATGCACACAACCATCACAGTGGCTGCCCATGGCGACCGTGCCGATGAGTTGGCCGGCAGTGACCCGGTCACCGCGTTCCACGCTCGGCGTGACCGCCTCCACTGAGCTAACGACTCCGCCACCATGATCAATCGACACCACTGGCCGCCCGGCGACGAGGCCAGCGAATCGGATGACTCCCGCAGCGGGAGCAATCACGTCGGCCCCGACGGTGGCCTGAAGATCAATGCCGCGATGGCCAGCCGCGTACCGGGTGAGGGGCGCTTGCCAGGGCCTCACGATCCGAATCGGGGAAGTGACCGGCCAAGTCCACCGCCCAGCGAGCGTGGACCCCACACCTGACGTGCCTGGCACGACCACGACCGACGACGCCAGCGCCATCGTGCGCGCTTCGGCCGGCGCCGTCGCACGGGGCGCGCGCGCCGCTTGGGCAGGGGCGGTGGCAAAGCTGCGAGCCTGCGCTACTTCGGCCGGCGCGACACCGAACACGAGCAGCGCCAGAGCCGTCAGCGTCACAAGACGAGCGATCGTGCGCACCTGTTGACTCATGCCGCAAGTCTGGGCGCTGACCACGAGGCATCCGCGCGGGATCGACCACGCCGCGCAGACCTGGAAGGTCGGCCCGTCGGTGGAGGGGGACTCGTGCGAGCGGTCAAGGCAAGACACCGGGCAGCGGGGCATTCGGTTGCAGTGCCGTGCCGAATCGGCGCCCCTGAACACCGCGAACCCTGGTCGATGGTAAAGTCAGACCCGCACCTCGTTTGCGGGGTGACTACGCGTGCCATTTTGGTGAGCGTCTCCATTCAGTCCAACCGGGTTGCGGTCGGCGGAGTCGCGCCAGGCACTAGGGCTTCCGAACCATCCGGTTTGGGGCATTAACTGAGAAAAAGGAGAACGGCCATGGCCGTCGTTACCATTCGCCAGCTGCTCGACAGCGGCGTCCACTTCGGACACCAGACGCGTCGCTGGAACCCGAAGATGAAGCGCTTCATTCTGACCGAGCGCTCGGGCATCTACATCATCGACCTGCAGAAGTCGCTTGGCCACATTGACCGCGCCTACGACTTCGTCAAGGAGACCGTCGCGCACGGTGGCACCATCCTCTTCGTTGGTACCAAGAAGCAGGCCCAGGAAGCGATCGCCGAGCAGGCGACCCGTGTCGGCCAGCCGTACGTGAACCAGCGCTGGCTCGGTGGCCTCCTCACCAACTTCCAGACGGTTTCAAAGCGTCTTGCCCGCATGAAGGAGCTCGAAGAGCTCGACTTCGAAGGCACCAGCTCAGGCTTCACCAAGAAGGAACTGCTGCTCAAGAAGCGCGAGCTCGACAAGCTGCACAAGTCGCTCGGTGGTATCCGCAACCTGACGAAGACCCCTTCGGCGATCTGGGTTGTTGACACCAAGAAGGAGCACCTGGCGATCGACGAGGCCAAGAAGCTTGGCATCCCGGTGATCGGCATCCTCGACACCAACTGCGACCCAGACGAGGTGCACTACCCGATTCCGGGGAACGACGACGCGATCCGCTCGGTTGCACTCCTCACCCGCATCATCGCCGACGCCGCAGCTGAAGGTCTGATCCAAAAGCACCAGGGCCCGGACGCCGCTGACGCAGAGCCACTCGCCGACTGGGAGCAGGAGCTCCTCGCCGGTGGTGAAGCCGCTGAGGCACCGACCGCTGAGGCTGTCGTTGAGGCCCCGGCTGCGGATGCCGCGGCTGACGCCGACGCAGCTGACGCTGACGCAACCAAGTAATCACTTCAAATTCAGGAAGCAGACCACATAATGGCCAACTTCACACTCGAAGACATCAAGGCTCTGCGCGAGCGCCTCGGTACCGGCATGATCGACACCAAGAACGCCCTCGTTGAAGCCGATGGTGACCTTGAGAAGGCAGTCGAAATCCTGCGGCTCAAGGGTGCAAAGGGCAACGCCAAGCGCGCTGACCGTTCAACCTCAGAGGGCCTCGTCGGCGCCGTTGACAACGGTGACGGCACCGCAACCCTGATCGAGCTTGCTTGTGAGACCGACTTCGTCGCCAAGGGTGACAAGTTCGTCGGCCTCGCCGACCGCGTGCTCGCCGCTGTTGCTGCATCGCGTGCGGATTCGGTTGAGGCGGCGCTTGCTGCTCCGGCCGAAGGCAAGACGGTCGCTGATGTGATCAGCGAGGACGCCGCAATCCTCGGCGAAAAGGTCGAACTGCGCCGCGTGCGCCTCATCAAGGGCGAGCACTTCTCGATCTACCTGCACAAGACCTCGAAGGACCTGCCACCGCAGGTCGGCGTGGTCCTGGGCTACGCAGGTGACGACGCTGAGACCGCTCGTTCGGTTGCGCAGCACATCTCGTTCGCAAACCCG
This sequence comes from Candidatus Lumbricidiphila sp., assembly GCA_035764905.1. Lineage (GTDB taxonomy): Bacteria > Actinomycetota > Actinomycetes > Actinomycetales > Microbacteriaceae > Agromyces. Next base: position 116,383 of record DASTYN010000009.1, read on the forward strand.
GAGTACCTGGCGAAGGAGGACGTTCCGGCCGACGCAGTCGCGAAGGAGCGCGCCATCGTCGAGCAGATTTCGCGAGAAGAGGGCAAACCAGAGGCTGCCCTGCCGAAGATCGTCGAAGGACGTGTCGGTGCCTACTTCAAGCAGGTCGCACTGCTCGAACAGGACTACGCAAAGGACAACAAGGTCGTTATCAGTAAGGTGCTTGCTGACGCCGGTATCACCGTTTCGGACTTCGCCCGCTTCAAGGTCGGCGCGTAAGTTCACAACGTGAAGGCCCGGATCGCACTGCGATCCGGGCCTTTCGAGTGCCTGGGGCATCCGTTGGCTGGATCTGGTTCGCCCGAGCCCATCGGGTTCGATAGCGTTAGACCCGGCGCCTGGCGCCCGCGCGCGCGCCGCGATCCGGTGCTGCCGCGGCACACACTCTGAGAGGAACGTCACAGATGGAACGCAAACGACGCGTGTTGTTGAAGCTCTCTGGAGAAGCCTTCGGCGGCGGCTCGCTCGGTGTGAATCCCGATGTGGTGAGCTCGATCGCCCGCGAGATCGCCGAGGCCGCCCAAGAGGTCGAGGTAGCTGTCGTCGTCGGTGGTGGCAACTTCTTCCGCGGTGCTGAACTCAGCCAGCGGGGGATGGATCGTGGCCGCGCCGACTACATGGGCATGCTCGGCACCGTCATGAACAGCCTCGCCCTGCAGGACTTTCTCGAGCAGGCAGGGGCTGAGACCCGAGTGCAGTCGGCGATTTCGATGACCCAGGTCGCTGAACCGTACATTCCGCGCCGTGCCGAGCGGCACCTCGAAAAGGGTCGCGTCGTCATTTTTGGTGCCGGCGCGGGCCTGCCCTACTTCTCAACCGATACCGTCGCCGCGCAGCGCGCCCTCGAAATCGGCGCCCACGAGGTGCTCGTCGCCAAGAACGGCGTTGATGGCGTCTATTCCGACGACCCACGCACCAACCCCGACGCGGTCAAGATCGATGCGATCACGTACCAGGACGCTCTGCGTCGCGGACTGAAGGTCGTCGACTCGACCGCATTCAGCCTCTGTATGGACAACCGCATGCCCATGCGCGTGTTCGGCATGGAACCATCCGGAAACGTCACCGCAGCCATCCGTGGCGCGCAGCTCGGCACGTTGCTCACCGCTGCCAACTAGCCGATCGATACACTGAACCTGCTCGCAACCAAAGGAGAAAGCCGTGATCGCCGAAGTCATTTCTGAAGCCGTCGGCCGCATGCAAAAGGCCGTCGAAGTGGCGAAGGAAGACTTCGCGTCGGTTCGCACCGGTCGTGCCAACCCGCAGCTGTTCCAGAAGATCCTGGTTTCGTACTACGGCACCCCGACGCCGCTTGCGCAGCTCGCGTCGCTTGCGAACCCAGAGGCGCGCACCCTCGTCGTGACGCCCTACGATAAGAGCGCTCTGCGCGATATCGAGCAGGCCATTCGCGATACCCCGAACCTTGGTGCGAACCCGTCGAACGATGGCAATATCGTGCGCGTGACCCTGCCCGAGCTCACCGAAGAGCGCCGCAAGGAGTTCGTCAAGATCGTGCGCGGCAAGGCCGAAGATGCCAAGGTGTCGATCCGGAACATCCGCCGGAAGGCGAAGGACGACCTCGACGCACTGAAGTCCGAGGTCGGCGAGGACGAGGTCACCCGTGGCGAAAAAGAGCTTGAGCAGGTGACGAAGTCACACGTCGACCAGATCGACGATGCACTCAAGCGCAAGGAAGCCGAACTGCTCGAGGTCTGAGGCCCACATGGCTGATGCCCGAGACCGCGACGCGGCTGATCCAGCTGGCGACGACACTCGCCAGCGGAGCTCTCGCGCCGAGCTCCGCGAGCAATTGCGTGAGCGTCGGGCAGATCTCGAACGACAACTTGAGCAGCGGTTCGAGGTCGGCAAGGCGCAGCTAGACGCGGGGCGGGCGCAGTTTGAGCACGCCCAAGAGGTCATCAAGGCACGAACCGGGCGCAACCTACTCGGTGCAATTGTGATCGGCTTGATTCTCGGGCTGTCGATGCTGTTTAGCTTGATCTTCGTCAAGGCGCTGTTCATGGCGTTCATTGCCGTGATCGCGGCGCTGGCGTGTTCCGAACTGGTCTGGGCGGTGCGTCGCGCCCAGGTGCTGGTGCCGCGAATCCCGACCGTGATCGCCGCGCTCGCATCAGTGCCCGCCGCGTATTACTTCGGCGTCGGCGGGTTGTTCCTCTCGGTCCTCGCCGGGAGTGTGCTGGTTGCGCTCTGGCGGCTTACCGAGCAACTCATCCCAAGTTTCCGGGCTCGACCGCATCGGGCGCTCTGGCTTGATCTGGCCGCCGGTACCTTCATTCAGGCGTGGGTGCCGCTCCTCGCCGGCTTCGCCGTGGCGCTCACCGCCGAACCAGGCGGGCAGTGGTGGACGGTGTCGTTCATCGTGATCGTCATCTGCGCAGATACCGGCGCCTATGCGGCCGGGCTCTCATTCGGCCGCCATCCGATGGCGCCCGTAATCAGTCCGAAGAAGACCTGGGAAGGCTTCGCTGGCGCCGCCGTTGCCGTGCTCATCGCTGGCGTGCTGCTAGCTGTGCTGCTGCTGCAAGTGCCGTGGTGGGTCGGCGCAGTGCTCGGGGCCGCCATCCTGCTCAGCGCCACCCTGGGCGACCTCGCGGAATCGCTCGTCAAACGCGACCTCGGTGTCAAAGATATGAGTTCCTGGTTGCCAGGGCATGGCGGGTTCCTCGACCGCTTGGATTCGATGCTGCCGTCCTCCGTGGTGACCTTCCTGCTGTTTGCGGTGTTCCACTGACCCACGGCCATAATGGAGGGGTGACCGAATCCTTTCCGCTGGCCACTCGCCGCGAACTTGGCTATCGCATTGACGAGGTCGAGGCGTTCCTCGGCAAAGCGCGCGCCGCGTACGAACAGCCATCGGCTCCGAATCAGCTCACCGCTGCCGACATTCGATTGACGGCGTTTCGGCTGCAGAAGCGCGGCTACGCGGTCGCCGAGGTGGATGCAGCGCTCGAGCGCCTTGAGGACGCATTCGCGGCCCGTGAGCGACGTGAGCGGCTTGAGGCACTCGGTGAGGCGGAGTGGATCGAGGAGGTCCGCGGACAAGCGCAGGTGCTCACCGACCGACTGAGTCGACCAGCGCATCAGCGGTTCCAGCGGGTCAGCAAGCTCACCGTCGGCTACCGCATCGATGAGGTCGACGCATTCGCTGACCGAGTGACTCGCCACTTCACGGAGGGGGCGCCGGTGTCGTTGGCAGAAGTGCGGTCGGTGAGTTTTCGCGCCCAGCGCGGCGGGTACCGTGAGGCGCAGGTCGATCTGGTGATCGATTCGGTCGTCGAGGTCCTGCAAGCCGTCCGCTAACTCGAGCGTGCCGCGCAAACGCGGGGTGGCGAGTGCTCCCGGCGATCGTCGATACTAGAGTGTGTCTTTTCTCCGCTCCGCTCGCGCTGGCGGCCCTCGTGGCAACGTGCGTGGCGGTGTGCGCCGAGGTCCGGCTGTGCTCGTTGCGAGTGCGGGGGTGTTCGGCTTGGTTGGGGTGAATCTCGCGAGTCCGTCTGCGCTCGTTGCCCAGCCCGTCAAGCCTGTCGAGTCGGTGGTTGGTGTTGCGATCTCCGACTCGCAACACCTCGACCGGCACGACATCGCGCTCGCGCTGCCAGAAGCCGAGTCGTACGTCGTGATGAAAAAGCCGGTTCCTCGGGCGTCGGTGGCCGGTTGGGCGCCGCCGGTCATGATTCCCGATCCTGGGAGCGCGCAGGCGGTTGCGGCAGCACAGGTGGCTGCCCGCGGATGGCCGAGCACCGAGTTCGACTGCCTCGTGGCGCTCTGGAACAAAGAGTCCAATTGGCGGGTCAACGCGCACAACCCGTCGAGCGGGGCTTACGGAATTCCGCAGGCGCTGCCCGGCACAAAGATGGCGACCGCAGGCGCTGACTGGGCAACCAACCCGGTCACACAGATCACCTGGGGGCTGGGGTACATCGCGGGCCGGTACGGGTCGCCCTGCGGCGCCTGGGGGCATTCCCAGGCGCGGGGCTGGTACTAGCCAACCGTAGAATTTGGAGTATGGCTCCAAGTGGACGTTCCGGTGGGCGCGCAGCGCGCGCACGTGCGGGACATCCAGAACTCGACGTCGCCGCGCTCACTGCAGGATGGCGACGTACCGAAGTGCGTGGCGGTCGCGAGTGGTCCGTGCAACCGATCTCGGCAGCGCGGGCGGCGAAGGCGTACGTCTGCCCGGGCTGCGGGGGCACGATCTCCGCAGGTACCGCGCATCTGGTGATCTGGCGGGCCGACGAGATCATGGGGGATGCCGCGGCGGTCGCCGGGCGCCGCCACTGGCACGAACACTGTTGGGCGGTTGCACGATGATTGAAATTCGCGCGGGGATTGATCTTCCTGCCATCCGTGAGGATGTCACGCTGCACACCGCAGACGGACTCCGCCTCGTCGGCGAACTCGCCGTTCCGGTGGACCGTGCGCCGGTGGCAACGCTCGTGACCCTGCACCCGCTGCCGACCGCTGGTGGGTACATGGACTCGCATATCCTTCGCAAGGCGGCGGGTCGCCTGCCCGCACTGGCTGACCTCGCCGTGTTGCGATTCAACACCCGCGGCACGAGCTCACCTCGGGGGACCAGTGACGGCGCTTTTGGTGGCGGCCACACCGAGGGCGAGGATGTCGCCGCGGCCCTCGCATTTGTGCGCCAACGCGGTCTGCCCAACCCCTGGCTGGTCGGCTGGTCGTTCGGCACCGAGCTGGCCCTGAAGTACGGACCAGACCACGACATTAGCGGAGCCATCCTGCTGTCGCCGCCGTTGCACCGCACGAGTGAGGCCGAACTTGGGCGCTGGCGAGACGCCTCCGCGCCGCTCGTGGTGCTCGTGCCCGAATTCGATGACTACCTACAACCGGCCGAAGCTGCGGTTCGGTTCGCAGGACTGCCGACCGCACAGCTGGTCGCCGTCGATGGTGGCCGGCACCTGTGGGTGGGGGAGTCGCAGACTCGTCGAGTGCTTGACGAGATCGTCGGTGCCGTGAACCCCGCAGCGTTGCCGTTGCCGACCGAGTGGCCGGATCCGGTTAGCGCGCTGCCTGGTGCGGCACCACAACCTGCTTGAGAATGATCAGCACCGATGCGGCAAGTGGGATCGCAATGAGGGCCCCGAGTATGCCCAGGAGTGCACCGCCAGCAAGCGCCGACACGACCACGACCGCGCCGGGGACCTTCACCGCGCGGGTCATGATCCTCGGGCTCAGCACGTATGCCTCAACCTGCATATAGATCAGGTAGTAGATCGCGGCCGCCAATGCCGTGACCGGCGAACTGATTTCGGGGAGCAGGCAGGTCAACACGATCACGGCAGAGGCGGTGAGCGTGCCGACCAACGGAATCAACGACCCAACGAATGCGATGAGTGCGAGCACCGCCGGGAACGGCGCCTTGATGAAACTCAAGTAGGCGAAACTCAGCACACCATTGATCGCGGCCAGCGTCACCTGACCGATCACGAAACTTCCGACCGAGGTGGTGATCTGCTCGGTGAGGTCGCTGAACTGTTCGCGGCGTGATGCAGGCACCAACGCGTAGATGCCCTGCTTAATGTTGGTCATTGACGCCGTGAAGTAGAGCGTGAGGATGATCACGACGATGGCGGCGAAGGCGCCGGATGCGATCGCGACACCCGCCTGGAGCACCCCGCCGGCAACTTCTGAGAGTTTGTCGGGGTTCGAGAAGAAGTCGGTGATACCGGTCGAGAGCCCGGTCCACAACCCATTCACGTCGAGCAACGGGAACTGCGCCTGCAGCCCGTCCAGCGTGTGCGCGAGCCAGTCCTGAGCCGACAGGCTCTCAACCAACTGCGGGATCTTCGCAAACAACTGCGTGACCTGGTCAACGATGATCGGGATAACCGCCAGCAGCAACCCTGCGGCGCCGAGCAGCACCGCGAACGTCACAATCAGCAGGGCGGCCCAGCGGCGCACGCCGCGTCGCTCGAGCCATCCGATCGCCGGTTCGAGCCCAAGCGCCAGGAAGAGCGCGGCACCGACGTAGGTGAACACCGTTGACAAGTTGGCGACGGCTGACAAGATGGCAATGCCAACCCCGACGCCGAGCGTGCCGATGAGCCCCAGCCGGAACGCGCTGTGGATTCGGATGGGTCGCTCCACCGACGTCAGTTGTTCTCGTGGGTGAGCTGTTCAGCCTGAGTGAGGAGTCCGCGCAAGTTCTGGAAGTAACCGGCGACCGCGTCACGCTCAATTCGGATCTGCGAAAGTCGGTCTTCGGCATCTGCGACGGCGCTTCGGGCACGGGCATCTGCGTCGGCCACCAGCTTGCGAGCCTGGTCGCGGGCTGCGTCGACGTGCTCGCGGGCCTGGTCTTCCGCTGCCTGCCGTGCGGCCTCAGCGGTGACCCGCGCGTCGCCTGCGATGTTGGATGCCTCGGCGCGAGCCGCTTCTGCCTGCTCGGTTGCCCGGGCAAGTTCTGCACGGACATCGTCGAGCAGTTTCTGGGAGGTTGCCGTCGCCTCCTGGTGGGTGGCGAGGAGCACCCGCTCAGCCTCATCACGGCGCGATGCGAGTTCGACCTCAAGGTCGATACGCGCCTGTTCGATTTCGCGCTGCTGACGGTTCACCTCATGTGCTGTCGTGCTGCGCAGCGTGGCGAGTTCGCTTTCGAGCTCGATGCGGCGCTGCTCTGCATCCTTATTGAACGCGGCCCGTGACTGCTCGAGTTCGAGCGCGAGGTCGGCGCGTGCCTGTTCGGCGTCGGACGACTGCTTGTCACGGAGTCGAGTGAGCTCTGCCTGCAACTTCTGCGTGGCGACCTCGGCCTCGCGGCGGAGGTCGGTCTCATGTTGTGCCCGCTCAGTTGCGAGTCGTGCGGCGTGGGCCTCGGCGGCTTGCGCCAGTTCCGTTGCGGCCTGCTCGCGTTGGTGGTTCAATGCCAGTTCAGCGGCAGCCTGATCGGCGGCCAGCGCGGTCGCGACCTCGTGGCGCTGCTGTGCGAGCTCTGCCGCGGTGGACTCTTTCTCGTTGGCGATGGTGAGGCGATGCTGTGCCAGTTCGTCTTCGGCTTCGGCGCGCAGGCGGTCGATCTCGGCCGTCACATCGGCACGGGTCTGTTCCGTTTCGGCCGCAAGCTGTGCTGCCGCCGCGCGGGCGTCGACAGACTCGGTTTGCGCCAGCTTCACAATTGCCGCGGCTCGCGCCTCGGCATCTGATCGCAACGCGGCGACCTCGCGGTCGCTGGTAGCCCGCCGTTCTGCCACCTCGCCCGCAAGTGCGGTGCGCTGATCGGTGGCTTCACGGTCGAGCGTTGCCCGAAGGTGCTCGGCTGCTTCATGGGCGCGCCCGATCATGTCGTCGGCCTGGGCACGTGCGTGCTCAAGAATGCGCGTGGCCTGTGCCTTGGCGTCTTCGACGGTACGAGTCGCGAACTCGGTTGCTTCTTCGCGCTGTGCCGCGGTCTGCTCGTCCGCGGCGCGGCGAAGCTTGGCGGCGTCGATGTCGGCCTGAGCGATCAAGCGCGTGGACTGCTCTTCGGCAACCCGGAGCGTGCTCTCCAGCTTGGTTCCGAGCCCCGCGAACGTTGGGCTGCCAACCTCATCGAGTTCGTCGGTGAGTTCGTCGATTCGCGCGAGGAGTCGCTTGTTTTCTTTGGACTGCTCGGCGAGCTGCGTGTTCGCGGTGATGACATCGCGGCGAAGCGCGGCAATCGCCCGGTCAACTTCTTCGCGCTCGTACCCGCGGAATGCCTGGGTGAATTCGACATCTTCGACGGCCATTGGATCCTCCGGTCGTTTGCGTGGCGGCGGACGCCGCGCGACCTCTCGATTGTACGGACTCACCCGGTTGGGGGTACACCCGAGGCGTTAACCGGGGTGACGGTTGGCGTCGGCAGTGACTAGCCGGTTATCGTGGGAGATTGCGCCATGTGGTGGCGTCCGGAGGTTACCCCGTGAGATTCCTGTTCGCTGTTGTGTCGTTCCTGCTGGCGGCCGTGCTGATCGGCCTTGGCGTGGCACAACGCACGGTGTGGTTGCCTCCTGCGCACCAGGAATTGTCGGTCACGCTCACTGGGTCTGCGAAGTACGTGCTCGTGCCATCGACCACGCTCGCCGCGAAGCCTGGCGCCCAGGTAGTGACGGCGAAGGGCACCGGTGCGGTCCAAGCGGTGTATGGACGTGAAGCTGAACTTGTGGCCTGGGTCGATAGCGACCCCTATGCCGTGCTGAGTTATGACGCGGCTACGCGCTCATTGAAGGCAGACACGCTGGCGCGGGCAGATGCCTCAGCTGAAAACGCAGGGCCATCCTCGCCCCTCGGCAACGATATGTGGCTCGAGGAATACACGGGCACTGGGTCGCTCAGTGCGACGCTGAATGCACCTTCGGGGTATGGGCTGCTGATCACCGCCGGTGACCAGGGCGGCGTGCTGCCGGCGAGCGTGGAGCTGTCGTGGCCAAACGACAACTCGACTCCAATGGTGGGCCCACTCTGGGTTGGTGGCGGCGTACTGACGTTGGCCGGGTTGTTGTTGCTGCTGTTTGGCGTGCTGCATTATCGGCGTGCGCGGCGTCCGCGCCGCAATTTGCCGCCCCGTCGCTCAGTGCTTGATGTGCTGCTGGGCCGCAAACCCGCATGGCCGGATGCGCAGTTGCCTGACGAAGATATCGTCGACGAACCGGATGCCGTGGCTGCGGCTGAGGCATCCGAACCGACGATTGACGAACACGCAGAGCCCGCGTCGGCCGAGGGGCAGCCTGCAGAGGGGGAGTCAACCGAGGATGCGGCGACGCCCGAGGACGCAGGTGACACCAGTTCGACGGCGAAGGTGAGTCCGACGCGCCGCCGGTTCGCATTCGGCAAGCGCCGAGCCACGGCGGACAAGGCGAATCCCGGCGGCACCGATACCGATACCGATACCGATACCGATACCGATACCGCGCGCCCCGAGACGCAACCTCGCGCAACCGAAACCCGCGCAGTGCGCCGGGGGATTCGCATCGTGCCGATTGTCGCGCTCACTACCGTTGCACTGACCGGCTGCTCGGCCGACTACTGGCCGCGCCTGCAGGAGCAAGTGACGACGTTGCCGACGCCGACCGCCACCTCGACCGCGCCGCCCGCGCCTGCTGAAGCGGCCGCGCTCAACGCCGCACAAGTCGCCCGAGTGCTCGCCAGAATTTCGGAGGCAGCAAACAAGGCAGATGAAACAAAGGACGCCGCTGCGGCTGCTGCGGCGTTCACCGGGCCAGCGCTTGCGGCGCGCACCGCGGCCTACACGGTGATGGCGAAGGTGCCAACCGCAAAATTGCCCGCGGTGATCTCGGCAACGAACCCGAAGGTCCAACTCCCGCAGCAGGCGACCGAAGGCACCGGTTGGCCTCGGTCGCTGTTTGTGATCACTCAAGATCCAAGCGACGCCAAGGCCGCGCCGACCGTGCTGGTGCTCGTACAGGCAACGCCACGATCGAACTACCTCATCGAGTACACCTCGCAGTTGGTCGCCAATGTGACGTTGCCAGATGTCGCGCCAGCTTCGGTCGGAGCGCCGCTCGTGCCAGCCGACTTCCAAGGGCTGTTGATGGCGCCAGATCAGGTTGCCTCAGCGTTTGCCGATGTGCTCCAAAAGGGCGCGGAGAGCCCGTTTGCGAAGCAGTTCGACCTGGCATCCACTGATCTTGACGAGACGCTGTCGTCGTCGGCCCGCAAGGCCGACGTGCAGCAGAAGAACCCGACGCTCGCCCTCGATATTGCGATTGTGCCCGGCGAGGCAGAGCCGATCACGTTTGGTACGAACGACGCAGGCGCCCTCGTGAGCGTCGTGCTGACTCGAACTGAAACCAGCAGACCAACGGATGGCGGCACCACTGGCTTCGGCGACGGGAGTGCCGCGCGTGCACTCTCGGGCTTCGAGGGCCAGAGTGCGAAGGGCGTCCAGTCGACCCGTACGCTGCAATTGTTGTTCTACGTTCCACCGGTGAATTCGTCAGGCGCGATTCGCGTCGTGGCTTGGAGTGAGTCGCTGACTGCGGCTTCGGAGGCGCACTAATGACCCCGTCAGATTCCCTCGCACCTGCCGCCCTGCGCGGCGCCGTTGACCTGTCAGCGCTCTCGCAGCGGCCGCCAACCCCAGCTGACGCGGCCCCCGCTGCGGCCTCACCGGTGCGCTTCGATACTGACGATGCGTCGGTCGAGATTCGGATGACGCAGTCGATGCGCGTGCCGATCGTGCTCATTGCGTGGACGCAGCGGAGCGCACCCTCGCTGGAACTCGTGAACACGATGGTGCGGCTGGCTGAGGCACGCAACGGCAAGATCGGGATCGCCCCGCTCGAAGTCGAACGCGCACCGCAACTCATCGCGGCGTTGCAGTTGCAGAGTGTGCCGACGGTGATCGCACTCGTTGCCGGTCAGCCGGTGCCGTTGTTCGAGGGCGTGCAGCCGGAACCCGTGATCAACGACCTGTTTGACCGGCTGCTCGAACTTGCTGCGCAGCACGGGGTGACGGGCGAACTCAACATCGCCTCGGATGCCTCGCCTGCCGAACCAGAACCGACCCCGTTGCCGCCGCTGCACCAAGAGGCCGAGGCCGCACTCGAACGACGTGACTTCGCGGCCGCGGTACAGGCGTACAAGACCGCGATCGCGCAAGACCCGCGCGATTCCGCGGCGGTCGCCGGGATGGCTCGCGCGGCACTGCTTGGGCGGCTCAACGGCCGCGGCATGGCCGACATTCGGAACGCGGCTGCAGCCGCGCCGACCGATCTCGAGGCACAACTCGCGGTCGCGGACCTCGATGTGTCGGGTGGACACGTCGACGATGCGTTTGATCGCGTGCTGACATTGTTCCCGACCCTCGATGCCGACGGCAAGGCGATCGCCCGGCAGCGGCTGCTCGAATTGTTCGAGGTGGTCGGCACCGATGACGCTCGAGTCGCTGCGGCGCGTCGGCGACTCACCAACCTGCTCTACTGAGTGCTCGGCGCCGGTGGCGCCAACCCATGAGTGGCCGGCGCCGGTGGCGCCCGCCTGCGTTTAGTGAGCCGGTGTGAACCACACCGCGCCCAACGGCGGCAGCGTGAACTCGGCTGACACCTCGCGGCCGCTCCACGGGACATCCTGAGTCTCGACCGACCCGAAGTTGCCAACGCCGGAACCGCCAAACTCGGCTGCGTCGGAGTTGAGCACCTCGTTCCACCGTCCTGCGACCGGCAGGCCGTAGCGTACGTTGTCACGTGGGGTTCCGGAGAAGTTCACGATGCAGAGCAGAGGCGCGCCTGCACGATCGCGGCGGAGGAACGCCACGGTACTGCCTGCGGCATCGCCGCCATCCACCCATTCAAACCCGGCAGAGTCGTCGTCGAGCTGCCACAGCGCTGGCGTCGCCCGGTAGACGCGGTTCAGCTGGCCCACGAATTCGGCCAGCTGGTGGTGGGTGGGTTGATCCATGAGCCACCAATCGAGCGAGCGGTCCTCGCTCCACTCCGAGAGCTGACCAAACTCCTGACCCATGAACAAGAGTTGCTTGCCGGGGTGCGCCCACATGAACGCCAGGTAGGCCCGCACATTCGCCCGCTGCTGCCAGTGATCGCCGGGCATCTTGCGCATCAGCGAACCCTTGCCGTGCACCACCTCATCGTGCGAGATCGGCAGAATGAAGTGCTCGCTGAACGTGTACAAGAACGAGAACGTGAGCTCGCCATGGTGGTGCGAACGGTACATCGGGTCACGTGCGATGTACTGCAGCGTGTCGTGCATCCACCCCATGTTCCACTTGTAGCCAAATCCGAGGCCGCCAGAACTGGTGGTGGCGGTGACGCCGGGCCACGAGGTCGATTCCTCGGCGATCATCACAATGCCCGGGTAGCGCTTGTACGCGGTCGCCGTGGCTTCTTGGAGGAACGAGATCGCCTCGAGGTGCTCCCGTCCACCATGTTCGTTCGGCAACCATTCGCCGTCTTCGCGTGAGTAGTCGAGGTAGAGCATGGATGCCACGGCGTCAACCCGCAGCCCGTCGACGTGGAATTCTTCGAGCCAGAACAAGGCGTTCGCGACTAAGAAGTTCCGCACCCGCGGGTTGCCGAAGTCGAACACGAGCGTGCCCCAGTCGCGCTGCTCTCCACGGCGCCAGTCGCCATGCTCGTAGAGCGGTTCGCCGTCGAACTGGGCGAGTGCGAACTCATCCTTCGGAAAGTGACCGGGCACCCAGTCCATGATCACGCCGATCCCAGCCTGGTGCAGCCGGTCGATCAGGTAACGCAGGTCGTCGGGGGAGCCGAATCGGCTCGTGGCCGCGTAGTAGCCGGTGACCTGGTAGCCCCAGGAACCGCCGAATGGATGCTCCGCCAGCGGCATGAACTCGACGTGCGTGTAGCCAAGCCAGGTGACGTATTCGATAAGCGGGTCGGCCGCGGTGCGGTAGGTAAGCCCCGGGCGCCAGGAGCCGAAGTGCAATTCGTACACGCTCATGGGTCGTTCGTGCACATTGCTGGCGGCGCGCTCGCTGAGCCATTCCTGATCACCCCATTGGTGGGTCGAGGTGGTCACCACCGAAGCTGTCGCGGGCGGTACCTCGGCGAACTGTGCCATCGGGTCGGCCTTTTCAAGCCAGCGTCCGTCGGCGCTCAGAATGTGGAACTTGTACGACTCGCCAGCTGCGAGACCGGGGACGAAGAGTTCCCACACCCCACTGCCGCCCATGGACCGAAGCGCATGCCCTTCGCCGCCCCAGCCGTTGAAATTGCCAACAACGCGCACCGCGCGGGCATGTGGCGCCCACACGGTGAACGCAACGCCACTGACCTGGGTGGCGATGCCGCGGTGCGTGCACGGCCGCGCGCCGAGTGCCCGCCACAGCTCCTCATGGCGACCCTCCGCGATGAGGTGCAGGTCCAGTTCGCCAATCGTCGGCGTGAAGCGGTACGGGTCGTCGGCGGTGAAGTCTGGGGCATCCGGATAGTGGGTGCGAATCACGTAGTCGGTGGGCAAAAAGTCTCCGCTACCAGCCCAAATGCCGAATCCGACGTGGTGCAGGTCAAGTTCGTCGCCACTGCTGAGCACCGCGACGACGCGATCGGCGAGCGGCCGGCGAGCCCGAATGACGGTGCGGCCACTGGCGAGTGGGTGCTGACCCAGCAACGAGTGGGGGTCGCTGTGGCGGCCCTCAGCGATTGCTTCGAGCGAGCGGGCGTCGACCCCGTGGCTGAGATCGAATGACGAGGCGTCAGGCATTGCGCACCACCTGCAGAATCTGAACTGGGTGAGAAAAGGAATCGAGTCGTACCGGGGTTGACGAACCCCACTCGGCGCGAGAACCATCCACCAAATCGACGACCTCGAACCGCGCATCGGACGCGAGCCCGATCGAGGGAAGGTCGAGGTGCACGAACGTTTGCCGGACCGAGTGCGGGTCGGTGTTCGCGATCACGATCACGGTGTCGTCGACGCCACCAGCGAATTCGGCAGGAAGGTGCTTCGTATACACGAGCACCGCGTCATCGTCGGAGTAGTGCGCGCGGAAATTGCGCAGCTGGCGCAGGGCCGGATGCTCCGCCCGAATGCGGTTCAGGATGCCGAGGTACAGGCCGAGCGACTCACCCCGCTTGGCCGCACCGGCGAAGTCGCGCGCCTTGTACTCGTACTTTTCGTTGTCGATTGCCTCTTCGGCACCCGGCCGCGCAACGCTTTCGAACAGCTCATAGCCGGTGTACACGCCCCACAGCGGGGCAGCCGTCGCGGCGATCGCGGCACGAATCGTGAACGCCGCCGGCCCGCCGAACTGCAGGTACTCGGTGAGGATATCTGGGGTGTTCACGAACAGGTTCGGCCGCATGAAATCCGCCGTGTCCTGCGAGACGCTCGTCAAGAACTCGGTGAGTTCTGCCTTGGTATTGCGCCAGGTGAAGTACGAGTACGACTGCTGGAACCCAACCTGGGCCAGCGCCTGCATGAGTGCCGGGCGGGTAAACGCTTCCGCGAGAAATACGACATCGGGATCGGTCGTATTGATCGTGTGAATCAGCCGTTCCCAGAACTGCAACGGCTTCGTGTGCGGGTTGTCGACGCGGAAGATGCGCACGCCCTGCGCCATCCAATACCGCACGATACGCACGACCTCGGCGAACAGGCCGTCTGGGTCGTTGTCGAAGTTCAGGGGGTAAATGTCCTGGTACTTCTTCGGCGGGTTCTCGGCGTAGCGAATGGTGCCGTCGGGCAGTGTCGTGAACCACTCGGGATGTTCCTTCACCCAGGGGTGATCGGGGGCTGCCTGCAGCGCGAGGTCGAGGGCGATTTCTATGCCCAGGGCGTTCGCGTGCCGCACAAACGCGCGGAAATCGGCGATCGAGCCGAGGTCGGGATGCACAGCGTCATGGCCACCGATGGTGCCGTCCTTGAGCGGACCACCGACGGCCCACGGAGAACCCGGGTCGCCAGGGCCAGCCACCAATGTATTGTTTGGTCCTTTTCGGTTCGTCACGCCAATTGGATGAATCGGCGGCAGATACACCACATCGAAGCCCATCGCGGCGACCTCGTCGAGGCGCTTCTTGGCAGTCCTGAAGTTGCCCGACTTCCAGGTGCCGTTCTTGTGCTTGACCGCACCCTCAGAGCGGGGAAAGAACTCGTACCAACTTCCAACGCCGGCTCGGACCCGTTCCACGGTGATTTGCTGCGTCGGGGAATCGTTGCGGAGCACTGCGAGCGGACGTTCGGTAAACGCCGCCCAACGGGGGTCATCGACGAGCGCGCGGCGTTGCTCGGGGCTCGAGTTCTGCTGACGCAGTGCGCCTGCCAGCGCGGCGAACTCCGCCTGCTCTGCCGCGGTGAACGTCTGGTCGACGCTTGCCCGGTCGAGCAACCGTGCCCCGAGCTCGTAGGTGATCTCAATGTCAACGCCGGCATCGAGCTTCAGCGGAGCGTCGTGCAGCCACGTGCCGACCTCATCGTCAAGACCGGTGACGTGCCATGACCACGTGCCGAGCTGATCGAGTTGTGCCCATGCCTCCCACCGGTCGGTGCCGGCGCCGACAGAGCGCATGCGCTGGCGCGTGGTCGAGCCATCCGGTGCGGTCAGGACGAGCACTGCGCCAACCGCGTCATGGCCCTCGCGGAACACGGTCGCGCGGAACGGCACAACCTCGCCGAGGAACGCTTTCGGGAGCCAGCGAGAATCTGGCACCGCGGGCGTCAATGCGGTGATTGGGATGCGGTCGGCGGCCATGGGAGCGGTGGTCACGTGTTGACCGTACCGCGCGCGCTCGGTGAACACATAGGGCGCCACGCATCCGCCTAGGGTTGAGGGGTGAAGTCGATCAGAAAGTTCATCGTGCGTGCTGTGGTTCCCGAGCGGCTGGCGGCGCTCAATGAACTGGTCGGCAATCTGCGGTGGAGTTGGCATGAGCCGACACGGCGTCTGTTTTCGCACATTGACCCCACTATTTGGGATGCCTCGGGGCATGACCCGGTGCAACTGCTGGGCCGCGTTGATCCGGCTCGACTCGACCAGTTGGCAGCCGATGACGCGTTTGTCGCGTGGGTGGAACGGGAACGCGCCGATCTGCGTGCCTATCTGACCGAGCCACGCTGGGCGCAATCGCTCGGCGACGAGGGACCGAAGCTCGTTGGCTACTTCTCGCCAGAGTTCGGCGTCTCGGCCGTGCTGCCACAGTACTCGGGTGGCCTTGGCATTCTGGCGGGTGACCACCTGAAGGCAGCCAGTGACCTTGGTGTGCCGCTCGTCGGCGTTGGTTTGTTCTACAAGTCGGGTTACTTCGCGCAGAGCCTCACCATCGACGGCTGGCAGCAGGAACGGTACTTGGCACAGGACCCAGACGGGCTCCCGCTGGTGCTGGTGCGCCAGGCAGATGGCACGCCGGCCCAGATCACGCTGGCGCTCCCGGATGGCGCATCGCTCCACGCCCGGATCTGGAAGGCCGCCGTCGGGCGCGTGAGCTTGCTGCTGCTCGACGCCGATGTGCCGTCGAACACCGATGAATTCCGCACGGTCACCGACCGTCTCTACGGCGGTGGCGGCGAACACCGACTGCTCCAAGAACTGTTGCTGGGTGTTGGCGGCGTGCGCGCGCTGAAGGTCTGGTCTGAGCTCGGCAACGGGCCCACCCCGGAGGTGTTCCACATGAACGAGGGGCACGCTGGTTTCCTCGGCCTGGAGCGCATCGCGTCGTATATCGCCGATGGCTCGAACTTCGGTGAGGCACTGCAAATTGTGCGGGCGAGCACCGTCTTCACCACGCACACCCCAGTGGACGCGGGCATCGACCGGTTCGAGCAGTCCCTGGTCGGCCGGTACCTCACCCCTGAGTTGCTGCCAGGCGTCGACCCGGCTGATGCGCTCGCACTCGGCCGTGAGCCGGGCGGCGACCCGGCGGGCAGCCCGTTCAACATGGCGATGATGGGCCTGCGGCTCGCGCAGCACGCGAATGGCGTCTCGAAACTGCACGGTGAGGTGAGCCGCGGCATGTTCCGTGCCCTCTGGGCCGGATTCGATGTCAACGAGGTGCCGATTAGTTCCATCACCAACGGGGTGCACGCACCAACCTGGGTCGATCCAGACCTCATCGCATTTGCCGAGCGAACCCTCGGCACGAGCGACGTTGAGCACGCCGACTGGCTCGATCCTCGGGTGAGCGACGACGAGCTCTGGGCGGTGAAACGGCACCTTCGCGAAAAACTCATCGTCGATGTTCGCCGGCGCGTGAAGCAGGCGTGGAGCGAGTTGCACCCCGGTGGCACGCCACCGACGTGGATGGATTCACTGCTCGACCCAGACACACTGACCGTCGGCTTTGCTCGCCGGGTGCCGACCTACAAGCGGCTCACGCTGATGCTCCAAGACCCGGAGCGGCTGAAGGCGATCCTCACCGACCCCGAGCGACCGGTGCAGTTCGTCATCGCCGGCAAGTCGCACCCGGCCGATGATGAGGGCAAGCGGCTCATCCAGCGGGTGATCCAATTTGCGGCACAGGAAGACCTGCGCCAGCGCATTGTGTTCTTGCCGGACTACGACATGGCGATGGCTGCAACGCTCTACCCGGGCTGTGACGTCTGGTTGAACAACCCGCTGCGACCGCTCGAAGCGTGCGGCACGTCAGGCATGAAGGCGGCCATGAATGGCGCGCTCAACCTGTCGATCCTCGACGGCTGGTGGGCCGAGTACGCGGGCAATGACTACGGTTGGGTGATCCCATCGGCGGATGCCGCGGGTGACGCTGGTCGGCGCGATGCACTTGAGGCGCATGCGATGTACGACCTGCTCCAGTCGCAGATTGTTACCACGTTCTACCCGGAGGCTGTCTCGACCGAAGCGGGCGCAAGCCGCCCGGTTCCAACCGAGTGGGTGCGCCGCGTGCGGTCAACGCTGGCGCATCTCGCGCCGGAACTCGGTGCAGACCGCATGGTGAAGCAGTACGTGCACGAGCTCTACGTGCCAGCGGCGGCAAGTGTGCGGTCCGTGGTGGCACGTGATGGCGCTGGCGCGCGGGATCTTGCGGCGTACGCCGCCCGGGTCCGCCAGGCGTGGACGGGCGTCAAGGTGTTGCACGTCGAGACCGGTGGCGTCGATCAAGCCAGCGTCGGAGATCAGCTGTTGGTGCGCGCTCAGGTCGCGCTCGGCGCGTTGACGGCCGATGACGTCACGGTCGAACTCATCGCTGGGCGCAGCCGGGCAGATGACACGATCGCGAACCCGATCTCGCTGCCGCTCGCCCCGACCCCAGGTACGCCCGGGGAGTACCAGGGGGTCGTGCAACTCACCCGCGCTGGCGCGTTCGGCTACACCGTGCGCGTTGTGCCGACGCATCCGCTGCTGCGGGACTCGGCCGAACTCGGGTTGATCGCGGTCGCTGAATAGTCTTGCGCCTCATCACTGGCGGGCAGCCACCAGTGGTGAGGCGGTTGTCCAGGTGGTGTACTTCTCGGCGAACGCCGCATACCGCCCAACGGCGGCTTCGAGGTCGGCTGAGGTCGGTCGCGGAGCATCCGCCAGCCAATTGATTTCGGCCGTTTGTGACCTCGCCCGTCGGGTGAGGCTCCAACTGCCGAGCACCCGACCGTCGTGGACCACGGTGGGTTTGAACACACCATTGCCACCAGGAACGATCGCCGCCTCGACCTCGGGCGCTGCGGTGGCCCGGCGGTCGCGATAGCCCAGCAGCAGTTCGTCGAATCCGGCTAGCAACATCGTTTCGTGCGCGGTGGTGGGATCGGCCGCTGCGATCTCGGGGGAGCACCAATACGAGGTGCCGTCGACCCGCAGCTCGGCAAGGTCGGATGCCGCGTGCGAGAGCCCTGCGCGCACATCGGACTTGGTGAGGTGTGCCCACCGGGCCAGATCGTCAACAGTGGCCGGGCCGTGGCTGGTGAAGTATCGCAAGGCAAGCTCAGCGAGTGCCGCCTCACGCGGACGCGCCGGACTCGCTGGAACCCACTCATCGAGCAGCACGTACGTCGGCTGGTTCCCGTCGTTCGGGCCGAAGCAGAGCATGCCTTGTTCGGCCAGATGCCGAAGCAGGTGTGGCCCACGTTGGTTGCCTGAGTCGACGCCAGCCGCATCAAGTGCGGCGAAGAGCGGGCCGCGCTGCAGCGCGCGTCTGCCGGCAAGTTCGCGTTCCCAGGTGACGATGGCGGTCGTGACCTCGGCGTCGCCGAGCCCGAGCCCGCGTCGGCGCCCACTTGCAGCATGACTCGCCCGCGGCCCGAGCAACGCCGTGAGCCACCGCACATCATCGGCGGCGACCGTGTGAATCGTGCCGCGCATGGGCCACGTGCGCACCAACCGGGCATCGGCGAGTGCCGCGACGACCTCGCGTTCGGTGGCCGAATCGGTGCGGGCGCCGATTGACCAGAGCCCGCCGCGGTAGTCCTGGGTTTGCATGGCCACGAGGTGCCGCGCAGCGGCGACCGGGGCCGCGGCGCCGGTCAATCGTGACCCACTCGTCAGCGCCTGCGCATGCGTGCGCAGCCGGGCAATTGCCGAGAGATCCATGAGTTGACCTTACGCGTGACCCATGACGCCGAACGGCGGTGGCTACTTGGCGATCGCGGCGTACTGCCCGTTCGTGACCGCAACGAGGTCGTCGGGGGCGAGTTCGACATCGAAGCCGCGGCGTCCGCCCGAGACGAAGACGGTTTCGCAGAGAATCGCCGACTCATCGATCACTGTCGGGCTTGGAGTCTTCTGGCCGATTGGACTGATGCCGCCCACTACGTACCCGGTTTTGCGCTCCGCGAGCGCGGGTGGCGCCATCTCGGCCCGCTTGCGACCGAGCGCCACGGCGAGCGCCTTCAGATCAAGCTGCTGCGCAACCGGCACCACGCCAACGGCCAGTTCGCCATCGGCCAAAACCAACAAGGTCTTGAAGACGCGTTCCGGGTCGACGCCGAGCTTCTCGGCGGCCTCAAGCCCATAGGCCGGGCTGCGTGGGTCGTGCTCATACGGATGCCCCGTGAACTCCACACCGGCAACGGTCAACGCAACGGTGGCGGGCGTGCCGCCCGTGGCATCCGACTTCTTCGCGCCCATGGTGACGTGCGGTTATGCCGCGTTCCGGGTCGCGAGTGGGGGAGTCGCCGTCGACGTTCCGGGCTCGCCGAGGGCGCGGTACAACCGCATCGACTGGCCGGCCAGGGTGACCGTCTCGCCGGGCACGTGCAGCGTCTCTTCGGTGTCAGGCCGCTCGGAGTCTGAGTCCCACAGCTTGCGGTACCCGGTGACCCCGTCGTGCTCCGGGAGCACCACGTCGATGTCGTCATTGTGTGCGTGCACGATGATCAGCACCCGGTTGAATTCCTCAAACTCTGGCGTGCTCGCCGCCAAGTAGAGCAGCGTGCGGTTGTGTGGCGAGTTCCAGTCGTCGCTCGACATCGGTAGTCCATTCGGGTCGTACCAATCCATTTGCGAGGCGCCGGGAACGACCTCGCCGAACCGCCCGTACTGGGTCGGCCGCAGCGCCGGGTTCTGCTTGCGCACCGCGATCAACCGGCGCGTCGACTCGATCATGGCCCGGGCGGCGTCGTCATGCTCCCAGGAAACCCAGGTGAGTTCGGAGTCTTGGCAGTACGCGTTGTTGTTGCCCTTTTGGCTGCGCAAGAACTCATCACCAGCAACGAGCATGGGCACACCGGCCGAGAGCAGCAGGGAGCCCATGAGGTTGCGGGCGCTCCGCCGTCGTGCCGCGAGAATGCTGGCATCGCTCGTTGGGCCCTCAACGCCGTGATTGTACGATCGGTTGTCACTCGTGCCATCGCGGTTCGACTCACCGTTGCCCAGGTTGTGCTTCTCGTCGTAGGCGGTCAGGTCGTAGAGCGTGAAGCCATCGTGGGCGGTCATGAAATTCACGCCGGCGAGCGGGCCACGTTCATTCGCGAAGGTTCCGGATGACCCGGCGAGCCGGGTGGCGTACGGTCCGATTCCGGTGGATGCCGCGTGGCCGGCGTCAACGCGACGCAGGTCGCTCAACCAGAAGTCGCGCATCTGGTCGCGGTAGCCGTCGTTCCACTCCGAGAACCCGGCAGGGAAGTTGCCGGTCTGCCAGCCGCCCATGCCGACGTCCCACGGTTCAGCAATAAGTTTCGTGGTCGAGAGGATCGGGTCGTTCAGCATCGCCTGCAGGAGCGGGTGATCGCGGGTGTAGTCGCCGCGTGCCGTGCGCCCGAGGGTTGCCGCGAGGTCGAGCCGGAACCCATCAACCTGCAGCTCATCTGCCCAGTACCGCATCGAATCGAGCACGAGTTGCTGCGGGGCGCTCAGCCCGAAGTTGAGTGTGTTGCCGCATCCGGTGGTGTCGATGTAGTGACCCTTGTCGTCTTGGCGGTAATACCCACGGTTGTCGAGGCCGCGCATGCTCGAGGTCGGACCGCCGGGTCCTTCTTCGGCCGTGTGGTTGTAGACGACGTCGAGAATGACCTCGATGCCGGCGGTGTGCAGCCGCTGGACCATGCCGGCGAACTCGGTGCGCACCGCGCGCGCGCCAACCGCTTGTGCGGCCGGCGAGGCGTAGGCCGCATGCGGGGCGAAGTAGCCGAGGGTGTTGTAGCCCCAGTAGTTGGCTCGCCCGAGGCGGCTCAGTCGTGACTCGGTGACGAACGCGTGCACCGGCAGCAACTCGACGGCGGTGACGCCCAGGCCGAGCAGATATTCGATTGAGGCGTCATGCGCGAGCCCTGCGTACGTGCCGCGAAGTCGTTCCGGGATCGCCTGGTTCAGCTTTGAGAACCCGCGCACATGCAACTCGTAGAGCACCGAGTGATCGAGCAGCGTGTTCGGCTTGGTGGCACCTGCCCAGTCGAACCCGGATTGTGCGAGCGATTCAACGACGACGCCGCGCCAGGTGCGGTCAGGTGCTTGTGCGAGGCCGCGGGCGTAGGGGTCGAGCAGGTTGCGTGACTTGTCGAAGTCGTGGCCGAACCCCACTGGGCCATCCGCGCGCAGCGCGTAGCGGGCGCCGTTCACGAGCGAACCGCAAGTGGCCTCCCACACGTCGTTGTCGCCGCGGGTGAGGGGAACGGTTTCGACCACCCAATTTGGGTCGTCGGATTTGAGTACGACAAGTTCGATGGCGGTGGCATTGTGTGACCACACGCGGATGGTTCCGCCGTCGTTGTTGGTCGTCACGCCGAGTGGGGAGCGGGTGGCGAAAGGCATGCGAACTACTGTAGACGTGGCGGTTACGCGCGTTGCACCGCCATCACGACGGGCGAGCGGAGGTGAGGATTGGTCTACTTTGACTGGGCTGCATCCGCGCCGCTGACCGCAAGCGCTGCCGCCGCGATGACCGACGCGTTTTCGGTGATCGGAAACCCGTCATCGATTCACGCCGCCGGCCAGCGGGCGAAACAACTCGTCGAACAGGCGCGTGAGGCAATCGCCGGATCGGTCGGGGCCGACGCCATCGAAATCGTGCTGACCGGGTCAGGCACCGAGTCGGTGAATCTCGCCATTCAGGGCCTCTTTCGCGCGCGAAACGCGGATGGCTCGCGGCCGGTCGTGATCGCACCGGCGGGGGAGCATCACGCCACCGTCGATACCCTGCGCTGGCTCAGCGAACATGCGGGCGCCGACTGGATTGAGGTGCCAATCAGCTCTGACGGGATCGTTTCGGTCGCCGCGATTCGGGCGGCGCTCGCCGCCCATGGCGACCGTGTGGCGTTGATCACGGCGCTCTGGGCAAACAACGAGGTCGGCTCAGTGAACCCCGTGATCGAACTTGTTCGAATGGCCGCAGAGGCGGCAGTGCCACTGCATCTCGACGCGATCGCCGCCTACGGTTCGGTGCCGATTGACTTCACTGCACTCCGCGCGGATGCCCCGGCGGGTGTCGGGCTCGTCGCGCTCAGCCTCTCGGCCCACAAGATTGGTGGCCCGGGTGGCATCGGCGCGCTGGTGCTCACCCGCACGGCGAAACTCGAGCCGCTGGTGCACGGCGGCGGGCAACAACGGAAGCTGCACTCCGGCACACAGAATCTGCTCGGAGCGGTGGGATTCGCGGCCGCTGCCCGCGAGGTCACCGCACGACTGGCCGATTCTGAGACTCACGATCGCGTGCGCTCGTTGCGCGACCGGCTCATCGCGGGCGTGCTCGAAACGGTGCCGGGCGCGCGGCTGTGTGGGCCCGCGGTGGCCGGCCACGGGGCATCCGGTGACCTGCGCCTGCCTGGCAACGCCCACTTCACCGTTGAGGGATGCCAGGGCGACTCGCTGCTCTTCTTGCTCGACGCCGAGGGCATTCAGGTCTCGACCGGGTCGGCGTGCCAGGCCGGTGTGCCGGAGCCAAGCCACGTGTTGCTCGCGATGGGCTACTCGGAGGCGGCGGCACGTGGTGCGCTGCGGTTCACGCTCGGGTGGTCAACGACGGAGGCCGACGTCGATGCGCTGCTGGCCGCGCTGCCTCACGCGGTCGCGCGGGCCCGGGCAGCCGGGATGTCGGAACGCCGCACCTCATTCGACCGGTAGCTCGCCGGGTGGGTGAGCGGCGCTGCGGGCGACGCCCAGCCAATAGCCTTGCCGGATGCGGGTATTCGACGATCCACCTCTTGTGTTGTTGCGGCGCCTCGTGCAACTGGTGGTCGGGCTGTGCTGCTTCGGGTTCGCGATCGCGCTCATCGTGCGCGGCGCCCTCGGGGTGAGCCCCTGGGATGTGCTGACGCAAGGAATTGCACTCCACACCGGCATGAGTTTCGGCCTGATCACGGTGCTCATGAGCGGGTTGGTGCTGCTGATGTGGATTCCGCTGCGGCAACGGCCCGGCTTCGGCACCGTGCTGAACGCGGTCACCATCGGCCCGGTCGCTGACCTCGGGTTGCACCTGATCCCCACGGGGCTCGACCTGTGGGTTCGTGTGTGTCTGCTCATCGGCGGCATCCTGCTCACTGCCATCGCCTCGGGGCTCTACATCGGCGCCTGGTTTGGGCCAGGGCCCCGCGACGGACTCATGACCGGACTGCATCTGCGCTTCGGCTGGCCGCTCTGGGTCGGGCGGACCATCGTCGAGGTGACGGTGCTCGCGATCGGCTGGGTACTCGGCGGCAACGTTGGCATCGGCACGCTCGCGTTCGCGCTGGGCATCGGGCCGCTCTGCGGCGTTGCGATGCGCTGGCTTGCCGTATGGCCGTCACGGCATGCGATGCGCCGGGCGAGCGCCGTGGATGCCTCGGCAGAAGCCGGGTCGGTCGCGTGAACCCGGGGCGTTAGACCGACGCCGGAACCGCCGACACCGTGCGGTCGATCGTGCACTGCCCGAGCACCCGGGTGCCCACGTAGAGCACGGCAGTCTGCCCGGGAGCGACGCCATCGAGCGGGGCATCCGGAGTCACGATCAGTTCGCCCGCGGTCACCGAAGCCATCGCGGGAACGGGGTCGGCGTGCGCGCGGATCTGCACCTCACAAGCGAACGGAACGTCAGGATGCTCCGGCGCCGCGCCGCACCAGGTGAACCGGGCGCCGGCGAGCGTCGCTGTGGCAAGCGCCTCTTTCGGGCCAACAATCACCTTGCGCTCAGCCGGACGAACTTCGAGCACGAACCGGGGCCGGCCGTCCGGTGCGGGCACGCCGAGGTGCAGACCGCGGCGCTGGCCAACCGTGTACGCATGGGCGCCGTCGTGCGTGCCAACCACGGTGCCGTCACGCTCGACAATGTCGCCCGGCACCGAGCCGACCTTTTCGCCGAGCCACTCGCGGGTGTCGCCCTCTGGAATGAAGCAGATGTCGTAGGAGTCGCGCTTTTGGGCAACGCCGAGTCCGCGCTCGGCCGCCTCGGCCCGCACGAGGGTCTTTGACGGGGTATCGCCGAGCGGAAAGTAGGCATGGGCGAGCTGCTCAGCGGTGAGGACCCCGAGCACATAGGACTGGTCTTTCGCCTCCGCGCTTGCTCGGTGCAGTTCGCGGTGGCCCGAGGCATCCGTTCGAATTTGGGCGTAGTGGCCGGTGGCGACCGCGTCGAACCCGAGCGCGAGCGCCTTCTCAAGCAGCGCCGCGAACTTGATGCGCTCATTGCAGCGCATGCAGGGGTTCGGCGTACGGCCGGCCTGGTATTCCGAAATGAAGTCGTCGACGACGTCGGCCTTGAATCGCTCGGAGAAGTCCCAGACGTAGTAGGGGATGCCGAGCTTGTTGGCGACCCGCTGGGCGTCCATCGAGTCTTCGATGGTGCAGCAACCGCGGCTACCGGTGCGGAGGGTGCCCGGCATGCGGCTGAGCGCAAGGTGCACGCCGACCACGTCGTGACCCGCGTCGACGGCGCGCGCAGCAGCGACGGCGGAGTCGACCCCGCCAGACATTGCCGCCAACACCCGCATCATTCCAGTGTACGGGCGGGCTCGGGCGGTCGTCTCGGTCGTCCCGACGCGCGCGTTTCGCGATCATTGGCCGCAGAACGCGAATTCGCCACCTCGGTCCGGTTGCCAACCCCGCCGTGAGCACCGAATTGCATGTTTTTGTCGCTGGATCGCGGCTACAGCGACAAAAACATGCAGTTCGACGCGCCGGCGTGCGGATACCCCGGTCGCCGACGTGCGGATGCCCCGGTCGCCGACGTGCGGGTGCCGCGGCTGTCGACCCGCGGGTGCCGCGGCTGTCGCCCGCCAGGTCGACGGGCGCACGCCGCGCCACGACCCACCGGCCCGCCGGTGAGGCCGAATAAGGTGGTGGGGTGGGATCCGAACCGAACACGCCCCGGCGCCCGACGCTCGCCGATGCTGCCCGTGAGGCGGCCGAGCTCACCACCCGCATCATCGAAGCCGCCGACGCCTACTACGGCGCAAATGCGTCGCCGATCTCCGATGCCGAGTACGACGGACTCCTCCAGCGCCTCTCGCAACTCGAGCATTGGTACCCAGAACTGCAGGGGCAAGATTCGCCGACCCTGCAGGTCGGCCGCGCACAGAACCTGCTATTTGCCCCGGTTGAACACGCCGAACGCATGCTGAGTCTCGACAACGTGTTCAGCGCCGACGAGTTGGACGAGTGGTTGCATCGCGCGCGGGCGGCCGCAGGTCGCGAGGTGCGCTGGCTGTGTGAACTGAAGATCGATGGGTTGGCGATCAACCTCCGCTACCAAGACGGATGGCTCGTGAGCGCCGCTACCCGCGGCGACGGCCGCGTCGGTGAAGACGTCACCGAGAATGTGCGGCGCATCGACAGTATTCCGCAGCGATTGAGTGGCACTGGGCATCCGTCGCTTGTCGAAGTTCGTGGTGAGGTGTTCTTCCCGACCGCCGCGTTCGTGGCCCTGAACGATGCGCAACGGGCGGCAGGGGAGCGCGAGTTCGCGAACGCGCGGAACGCCGCGAGCGGGTCGCTCCGGCAGAAAGCGGAGGGCAAGAACGCGGCCGCGCTCGACCTGATGGAGCGGCGACTGAGCGGCCTGCAAATGCTCGTTCATGGCGTTGGCGCCTGGCCGAATCCGCCGGTGGCGGCGCAGAGCGAGGTATACGCGCTCCTGAGCAGCTGGGGGTTACCG
This sequence comes from Candidatus Lumbricidiphila sp., assembly GCA_035764905.1. Classification (GTDB taxonomy): domain Bacteria; phylum Actinomycetota; class Actinomycetes; order Actinomycetales; family Microbacteriaceae; genus Agromyces. Next base: position 142,368 of record DASTYN010000009.1, read on the forward strand.
ACGAGCCCGAGTTTCAAGGTCATGCCGGATGCGGCGGGCGTGCAGGAATTTATCGTCACCACTGGCGAACACCGCCACGACTTCAGTCACGAGATCGACGGCGTCGTCGTGAAGGTCGACGACCTCGAACTGCACCGCGAACTCGGTGAAACCAGCCGAGCGCCACGTTGGGCCATCGCGTACAAATACCCGCCAGAGACGGTGCACACCAAACTGCTTGACGTGGTCGTCTCGGTTGGGCGCACCGGGCGCGCGACGCCCTACGCGGTGATGGAGCCGGTGCAGGTTGCGGGGTCGGTGGTGCGTCAGGCGACACTGCATAACCAAGACGTCGTCAAGGCCAAGGCGGTGCTCATCGGCGACACCGTGGTGCTTCGCAAGGCGGGCGATGTGATTCCTGAGGTGCTTGGCCCGGTTGTCGAACTTCGGGATGGCTCGGAGCGAGCATTCGTGATGCCGACCGGTTGCCCGGAGTGCGGCACCGAACTGCGCGCTATGAAGGCCGGCGACATCGATCTGCGCTGCCCGAACGCGAAGTCGTGCCCGGCGCAGGTGCGCGGACGCGTCGAACACATCGGCGCACGTGGGGCGCTCGATATCGAGGCCCTGGGTGAAGTGTCGGCGGCGGCGCTCACCCAACCGTTGCTGCCGGCGACGCCGCCGTTGGTGACCGAGGCGCGATTGTTCGACCTCACGATCGACGATCTGCTGCCGATCGAAGTGATCGTGCGCGACGCTGAAACCGGGCTGCCGAAACTCGACGATGACGGCGAAGCGAAGCTGCGACAGCCGTTCCGGCGCAACCCGACCGCGGCCGAGAAGAAAGTGGGCATGGAAGCCCCGCAGCCCTCGGCGTCGGCGTTGAAACTGCTCGACGAGATTGAGAAGGCGAAGACGAAGCCGCTCTGGCGGTTGTTGGTTGCGCTGAACATTCGACACGTCGGCCCGGTCGCCGCACGCGCGCTTGCGGACTGGTTCGGTTCACTCGATGCGATTCGGGCGGCCTCGCCGGCCGAGCTCGCGGAGGTCGAGGGCGTCGGCAGCATCATCGCCGAGTCGCTGACCGACTGGTTCGACGTCGACTGGCACGTCGAAATCGTGCAGCGCTGGACCGATGCAGGGGTGCAATTCGCGACCCCGGGGCATCCGGGGCCAGGCGCTGCCGCGGCCGTCGGCGGCGTGCTCAGCGGCATCACGGTGGTCGCGACCGGGAGCCTTGAGGGGTTCACCCGCGAAGGCGCCCAGGAAGCCATCGTGAAGGCCGGTGGCAAGGCCGCTTCCAGCGTCTCAAAGAACACCGACTACGTCGCCGCAGGGCCAGGTGCAGGGTCGAAACTCGCCAAAGCCGAGCAACTCGGGGTGCGTATCATTGACGCAGGAGAGTTCGCGCGGTTGGTTCTCGAAGGGCCTTCTGCGCTCGAACACTAGTGATCGTGCCGCTCCCGTCGCCGCCCACACGACCGAGACTGCTATGACACGACTTCCGATTGATCCCGCGCGCTTCGCCGGGCTCGATGGGCTGCGGGCAATCGCCGTTGGGCTCGTGCTGGTCTACCACCTCGCGCCAAGCGGGGTGCTCCCGAGCGGGTTCATCGGCGTCGATGTGTTCTTCGCGATCAGCGGGTTTCTGATCACCAGTTTGCTCATCCGTGAAAAAGCGTCAACCGGACGCCTCGACCGTGCGATGTTCTGGCGCCGCCGAGCTCGGCGATTGCTGCCGGCGCTCGGTCTGGTGCTGATCGTGACAGTGAATCTCGCCGCCGTCGTCAACCCATCGCTGCTCTACCGCGTGTGGGAGCAGGTGCTCGGGGCCGGCACGTTTAGCTACAACTGGATCGCCATCGGCGCGCAGACCGGCTACTTCGGTGCCACCGAGCCCGAACTGTTTCGCAATATGTGGTCGCTCGCGGTGGAAGAGCAGTTTTATCTGTTCTGGCCGTTGCTGCTGCCGTTGGTGCTGCTGATTGCGCGGGCTCGGGTCGCGGTGACCGTTGTGCTCGGTGCCGCGGTCGCGTCGGCGGTCGCGATGGCCGTGATCATGCTGTTCGGTGGCTCGTCGAACAGGGTCTACTTCGGCACCGATACCCACTTGTTCGGAATCTTCCTTGGCGCGGCCCTTGCCCTCGTGTTCGCCGCGCGCCCCGCATCGGCTCCCGCAGTTCACCCCGTGGGCACTCGGGCCGCGCGGACCGCCGAGTTGGTCGGTGTGGGTGCGATGCTCGCGATTCTTGCGGTGGCCTGTGTGCCTGCAGTCGACGGCCTGTTGGTGTTCCCTGGCGTGCTCGCCGTGGCATCGGTGCTCGCGGTACTTGCGATCGGGGCATCAATCTGGCCGGGGTCGCGATTTGGTGGTTGGCTCGACAGCCAACCCCTGCGCTGGGTCGGTGAGCGCTCGTACGGCATCTACCTCTGGCACTGGCCCCTCGCGATGCTGTGGGCGAGGCAAGACGACGCGCCGGCGGCCGAGTCGGTCTGGCGTTCGGTGCTGCTTGCCGCGCTCACCCTGCTGATCGCTGGCCTGTCGTATTACTTCGTCGAACAGCCGATTCGTCGGCTTGGGTTCCGTGGGGCGATTCGGCGTTTCGGTCAGGGATTCCAACGCACACCACGCGCCCGATTTGGCTGGATTGTCGCCAGCGTCACCGCGTTCTGCCTGGTGTCGGGCGGTGTTGCTGCCGTCGCGTTTGCGCCGAGTGAGTCAGAAGCGATGCAGTTTGTGCACGCAGGGGAGCGGGCGCTCGCGAATGCAAAGGCGACGAGCGCACCGGCAAGTTCGGATGCCTCAGCGCAGGCGCCGACCGCAGGCCCAACCACCGCGCCAACGACACCACCTAGGTCGGCGACCTCCGGCTCGGCTTCGAACCCGGTGACAGTGACCGGCGCGGATGTCACGGCGTTCGGCGACTCGGTGATGCTCGCCGCGGCGCCTGCGCTGGCATCCGCGCTGCCCGAAATTTCAATCGATGCGGTTGTCTCGCGATCAATGGGCCACGCGCCCGAGCTCGTTCAGGCGGCCTTGGCCGCCGGCCAACTCCGGGACTGCCTGGTGATTGCGCTCGGCACGAACGGTCCGGTTGACCATGACGCGCTTGCGCGAGTGTTTGCGCTGGTCGGTCCCGATCGCGACATCGTGCTCGTGAACGCGTTTGCCAACCGCCCGTGGATTCCAGGAGTCAACGCTGATCTTGCCGCGATCGCACGCAGCCGTCCACGCACGTATGTCGCAGACTGGGCCAGTGCAATTGCGCCGCATACCGACCTGCTGGCTGGTGATGGCATTCACCCGGGTCCGACGGGGGGCAAACTCTACGCGCAGGTACTCACGCAGGTGCTGAACGAGGTCGCCCGCGATCGGGTCGAACGTCAGGTCTTCGCAAACCGGATTGCAAAGCTGTGGCAGCGTCAGGTGATCCGGCACTCGCAGAGGCTGGTCGACCCGCCCCGGTAGACTCGACAGGTTCGATTCGACCTGGTTGGAGCTCCGATGGCCGACATTAGCGCCGAGCAAGTGACGCACCTTGCGTCGCTCGCCCGCATCGCATTGACCGAAGACGAAATCGCGCATCTGACGACTGAACTCGGGCAGATCATGCACGCGGTTGAGCAGGTCAGCCGGGTGGCGACGGCGGATATTCCGGCGACGAGTCACCCGATTCCGCTGCAGAACGTGTTTCGTGAAGACAAGGTCGGTGACAACGTGCTGACCCCAGCTGAGGCGCTTGCTGGCGCACCTGAGCGCGACGGTGACCGGTTCGTGGTTTCGGCGATCTTGGGAGAAGAACAGTGAGCGACCTGATTCGTCTGACCGCGGCCGAACTCGGCGCCGAGCTTGCGGCAGGCCGCGTCTCAGCGGTCGATGTCACCCAGGCGCACCTTGACCGCATCGCCGATGTGGATGGCGCGGTGCACGCGTTCCTGCACGTTGATGCCGAAGGCGCTCTGGCCGCGGCATCCGATATCGACCGCCGCCGTGCGGCCGGGGAGCCGCTGGGTCCACTCGCCGGTGTGCCGATCGCGATCAAAGATGTGCTGACGACCGTCGGTATGCCGACCACCGCGGGCTCGAAGATTCTTGAGGGCTGGGTGCCGCCGTACGACGCGACGCCGGTCCGCAAGGTGCGCGAAGCCGGCCTGGTGCCGCTCGGCAAGACCAATATGGACGAGTTCGCGATGGGGTCCTCGACCGAGCACTCGGCCTACGGCCCGACCCGGAACCCCTGGGATCTCGACCGTATCCCGGGTGGTTCGGGAGGCGGCTCGGCGGCTGCGGTCGCCGCATTCGAGGCGCCGCTCGCGCTTGGCAGTGACACGGGTGGCTCGATCCGCCAGCCGGCGCACGTCACTGGCACCGTCGGCACCAAGCCGACCTATGGTGCGGTGAGCCGCTACGGCTCGATCGCGCTCGCATCATCGCTCGACCAGATCGGCCCGGTCACGCGCACGGTGCTCGATGCAGCGCTGTTGCACGACATCATCGCCGGGCACGACCCGCACGATTCGACCTCGATCACTGACCCGTGGCCGTCGATGGCTGAGGCGGTACGCCGAGCGGATGTCTCGGGCTTGCGTGTTGGTGTCGTGAAGGAGCTCGACACCGACGGGTTCCAGCCCGGCGTGCGTCAGCGGTTCCATGAAGCGCTCGATCTGCTCGCGAAGCATGGCGCCGAGATCGTTGAGGTCGGGGCCCCGAACTTCGAGCACGCGATCGCCGCGTACTACCTGATCCTCCCTGCCGAGGCATCGAGCAACCTTGCGAAGTTTGACTCAGTGCGGTTCGGGCTGCGGGTGACCCCGCAGGGCGGCGGAACGGTTGAGCAAGTGATGGCGGCGAGCCGCGAGGCAGGCTTCGGCCCAGAAGTGAAGCGCCGAATCATCCTCGGCACCTATGCGCTCTCTGCCGGGTATTACGACGCGTACTACGGCAGCGCACAGAAGGTGCGCACGCTCGTGCAACGCGACTTCAACGCCGCGTTCGAGAAGGTTGACGTGCTCGCTACGCCGACCGCGCCGACGACCGCGTTTAAGCTCGGCGAGAAGCTGAATGATCCGCTCGCCATGTACCTGAACGATGTGGCCACGATCCCCGCCAACCTGGCCGGTGTGCCTGGTATCACGCTGCCGGTTGGGCTTGCTCCAGAAGACGGGTTGCCGGTCGGCATCCAGTTCCTCGCGCCGGCACGCGAAGATGCTCGCTTGTACAACGTCGGCGGCGCGCTTGAGCAGTTGTTGCTCGCCGAATGGGGTGGGCCGCTGCTCTCGAAGGCACCAGAACTGAGCGGCGCAGCCGTGAACGGAGGGACCCGCTGATGGCGAAGGTCAACCTGATGGATTTCGACAAGGCCCTCGAACTCTTCGAACCGGTCATCGGTCTTGAGGTGCACGTTGAGTTGAACACCGTCACCAAGATGTTCTCGGGTGCGCCGAACCCGGCGAACTCGGCGAACCATGACGCCGCGCCGAACACGCTCGTCACCCCGGTCTGCCTCGGCCTGCCGGGCTCGCTGCCGGTCGTGAACGGTGAAGCCGTGCGCTCGTCGATCTCGCTCGGTCTCGCGCTCGGCTGCTCGATTGCCGAGTCGAGTCGGTTCGCCCGCAAGAACTACTTCTACCCAGATCTTGCAAAGAACTACCAGATCTCGCAGTACGACGAACCGATTGCGTTTGAGGGCACGGTTGAGGTTGAGCTCGCGAACGGCCGAGTCTTCCACGTCGCGATCGAGCGTGCGCACATGGAAGAAGACGCCGGCAAGCTCACCCACGTGGGTGGTTCGACCGGGCGGATTCAGGGCGCTGAATACTCACTCGTCGACTATAACCGCGCCGGGGTGCCGCTCGTTGAGATCGTCACCAAGCCGATTGTTGGCTCCGAGGCGGATGCTCCCGAATTGGCAAAGGCGTACGTGTCGACCATCCGCGATATCGCGATTGCGTTGGGCATTTCGGAGGCGCGGATGGAGCGGGGCAACCTGCGCTGTGACGCGAACGTGTCGCTCCGGCCGCGCGGTGCCGAGAAGTTCGGCACCCGCACCGAGACGAAGAATGTGAACTCGTTCCGCTCGATCGAGCGGGCGGTGCGGTACGAGATTCAGCGCCAGGCTGCAATTCTCGCCGACGGCGGCTCGATCACCCAAGAGACCCGTCACTGGCACGAAGACACCGGCACCACGAGCCCGGGTCGCCCCAAGTCTGACGCCGATGACTACCGGTACTTCCCGGAACCCGACCTGCTGCCGGTCGTGCCTTCGGCCGAACTGATCGCCGAGTTGCGCGCGGCGCTGCCCGAGGCGCCAGTCGCTCGCCGCCGTCGGTTGAAGGCTGAGTGGGGCTTTACTGACCTCGAATTCCAGGATGTCGCGAACGGCGGTCTGCTGAATGAGGTTGCCGCGACGGTCGCTGCCGGGGCATCCCCAGCGGCCGCCCGGAAGTGGTGGACCGGTGAACTCACCCGCATCGCCAACGCCACCAATGTGGATGCCGCGGGCCTGGCCTCGCCAGCTCACGTTGCCGAACTCGCACAGCTCATCGAGGCAGGCACGCTCACCGACCGGCTTGCCCGGCAGGTACTCGAAGGCGTGGTCGCCGGTGAAGGATCGCCGCAACAGATCGTCGATGCCCGCGGGCTTGCTGTCGTCTCGGACGATGGCGCCCTGATCGCGGCCATCGATGCGGCGCTCGCTGCCCAGCCCGATGTGCTTGAGAAGTTGCGCGACGGCAAGGTGCAGGCTGCCGGTGCCGTGATCGGCGCGGTGATGAAGGCAATGGCTGGCAAGGCTGACGCGGCTCGCGTGCGCGAGCTCGTGTTGGAACGCGCCGCAGGTGAGTGAATCGGGCTCGCCCGAAGCCGGTGACCGCTCAGCGCGCGTACAGGTAACTCTCAGAAGCCAGCCATAGGGTCATGAGACCCCGAACAACTGAGGTGTGACATGGGATTCTTCGATCGACTCTTCGGCAACCAGCAGCCTGTGCGGCCCGAGCAGACCTGGCCACCTGTGCCACCCCAGGCGCCGGGTGCAGGTGCAGGCACCCTGGCCTACTCGGGTGCTGGGGCGGCACCCGCGCCGATGAGCGAAGATCAGCGCGCCATCGCTCGCTACCGGTACCTCCTGCGCACCGCGCCGCCCGAAGCGATTGAGCAGGCGCACGCCGAGGCATTCGCCGCGCTCACGCCGGCGCAGCGCCAGCAGGTGCTTGTGTCGTTGCAGGCCGACGCGCCCGCAAACGAACGCCCGACCGCTGACGACCCGGCAAGCCTCGCACGCGCGGCAACCCGACAGGAGTTGCGTCAGCCGGGGAGCCTCGAGCGGTCATTTGGCCGACCCGGGATGGGTTTTGGGTCGATGGTCGCCTCGTCGATGCTCGGCACCATTGCCGGTGTAGTCATCGGTACCGCAATCGCTGACATGCTCACCCCGGACTCCCTCGTCGATGCCGGTGCGGCAGACGCCGGCAGTGTTGACGCAGACGCGGCCGACGCCGATGCAAGCGGCACCGACGCAGGTGCCACGGACGCCGCGGCCGACACCGGCGGTGACTGGGGTTCCGAAGCGGCTGGTGGCGACTTTGGTGGCTGGGGTGGCTCTGGCGGCGACTGGGGCGGCTCTGGTGGAGACTTCGGCGGCGGCGACTTCGGGGGAGACTTCGGCGGGTTCTAGCCGGTAGTCCCACTGTTCCCGCTGCCGACGACGGCCGCGTGCGGTGTGATCGCCCGGCAGCAGATTCTGCGCCATTTCGCGTTTACTCGTGTCACCCCACTGGGATACTCTGGCGTGTGTGATCGAGCAGCAACGAGGCATCCGCACCGTCCACGTCGTGTTCAAAACACACCTCGATATCGGGTTCACTGACTACGCGGCGAACGTCATGGAGAACTACCGCACCCAGTTCATCCCAAAGGCGATCGCCCTTGCCGACGAACTTGAGCGCCGCGGCGGGCCGGCCCGTTTCATCTGGACCACCGGGTCGCTGCTGATCGCGGAGGCGCTCCGCAATGGCAACCCGGCCGAGCGTGAAGCAATCGACCAAGCCATTCGCGCCGGACATCTCACGTGGCACGGGTTGGCGTGCACGACGCACACCGAACTCATGGACGTTGTGCTCGCCGAGCACAACCTGTCGATCGGCGCCGCGCTCGACGTGCAGTACGGGCGTGACACGATCGCGACCAAGATGACGGATGTCCCGGGCCACACGGTCGGTCTGGTCCCCGTGCTGGCGGCGGCTGGCAAGCGGTACCTGCACATCGGCGTGAACGGCTCGTCGGCCGTACCTGAGGTGCCGGAGTTCTCGCGATGGACCGCCCCGACCGGGGAGCAGGTGCTGCTGCACTACTCACAGGACTACGGATCAGACGGGTGGCAAGCCTCGGCCCCTGAGCGCTCGAGCGACGCCTTGTACATCGAGTTCACCAACGACAACCATGGCCCGCCCTCAGCGGAACGCATTGAGGAGGTGTTCGTGGGGATTCAGGCGCGCTACCCGGATGCCACGGTGATCGCGTCGACGCTCGACGCGTATGCGCGAGCCATCCTGCCGTATATCGATGACTTGCCAGTGGTAGCGGCCGAAATCGGTGACAGCTGGATTCACGGCATCGCGACCGACCCATTGTTGGTGGCACAGTATCGCGCGTTGCTTCGGCTGCGCGACCGCTGGGTGGCCGATGGCGTGTTCGCGCCGGGCGCGGCGCAGTGGCAGGGATTCCACGATGCACTGCTCTACGTGCCAGAGCACACCTGGGGCGAAGACGAGAAGACGTTCCTGCCCGACTGGGTGAATTACGAGAAGCCAGACTTCGCCGCCGCTCGAGCGCACGATGTGATCGACCCGTCGGCTGCGGCATTGTCGCTGCCCGAGCTGGTCAAGGATTTTGGTACTCGGGAGCCGGCACAGGGCTGGAGCTATTCGGCGTACGAACGGTCCTGGCAGGAGCAGCGCGACTACATCGCGCGCGCCATCGCCGCACTCGAGCCCGACCGTCGGGTCGAGGCCGAGGCGGCGATCGCCGAGTGCGGCGCCGTTCCTGCGCCGACACAGGGAGCGGTACTTGACTCGACATTGGAGCACCAACTCGGCCGGTTCGTGGTTCGGTTCGGGGAGGATGGTTCGATCACGCAGTTGCGCGACGCCACCGGGCACGACTGGGCCTCACCGGGCCACACACTCGGCGCCTACTGCTACCAAAGCTTCGATGAAGCATCGTTCGATCGTTGGTACGGCGAATACACCCGCAACCGCGAGCGGAACGGCTGGTGGGGAATTCCTGACTTCACGAAGCCGGGGCTGTCGGTGCACGGCGAGCTTCCGGCAACGACCTTCCGCCCGACCGTGCTCGGCGCGGTGCTGACTGCCGGCGACGACGCCGATGTGGTATCGATGTTGCTCACCCTTCCCCCGCTCGCGAGTGAACAACTCGGGGCACCCCGGGGCATCCGACTCACGATATCGTTCCCGCATCAGGTGGGGGAGCCGATCGGGTTCGACCTTGCTTTGACGGGCAAGGATGCCTCGCGGCTGCCTGAGGCACAGTGGCTTGGATTCCGACCGCGGGTTGCCGATGGTGGCACGTGGACGCTCGGCAAACTCGGCAGCCGGATCGACCCGACGAATGTGGTGCGAAACGGCAACCGCACGCTTCACGCGGTCACCGATGCCACGTACACGAGCGAATTGACCCCGGTGCGGCTTGGCCTGCTCGATGCGGCCCTTCTCGCCCCGGGTGAGATGAAGTTGCTGCGGTACGAGAACCTGGTGGCTGACCCTTCGAGTGGGTTGCACGTCAACTTGCAAAACAACGTCTGGGGCACCAACTTCACAATGTGGTTCAGCGACGACGTGCGCTTCAGATTCGAGCTCTCGCTGGGGTAGTCGCCAGGCTCCTGCTGTCGGCGGGCGGGGTTAGCATCGCAGAGTGAGCAAGCAGGATGGCTCATCGCGCCTGGTCACCACCGGCCCGGTGGATGACAGTGAGACCCCGATTCTGCACGTCGACATGGACGCGTTCTTCGTGTCGGTTGAGTTGCTTTTTCGGCCCGACTTGCGCGGCAAACCAGTGCTCGTGGGCGGTGCGGCCGGGCGCGGCGTGGTCGCCGCCGCAAACTACGAAGCCCGACGCTACGGGGTGAACTCCGCCATGTCGATGACCCTGGCCCTGCAGCGCTGCCCGAATGCCGTGGTGCTCCCCGGCAGCTACCGGCTGTACCAGGAGTACTCCGCCAAGGTGATGGAGATCTTCCGCTCGTTCACGCCGCTGGTCGAGCCGCTGTCGATCGATGAGGCATTTCTGGATGTCTCAGGCGCCCGCCGCACCGCGGGCAGCCCGGCAGAGATCGGGTGGGCCATCCGGGATCGTGTTGCGCGCGAGACCGGCCTGACTTGTTCGATCGGCGTCGCCGCCTCAAAGTACGTCGCGAAGGTGGCGTCCTCGAAAGCAAAGCCCGATGGACTGCTCGTGGTGCCAGCTGTCGACACCGTCGCGTTTCTCGCACCGCTGCCGCTCTCGGCGCTGTGGGGCGTCGGCGAGGTGACCGATGCGAAACTCTCACGGCTCGGGTTGCGCACCGTCGCTGATGTGGTGGCGACGCCTGCTGAGGCGCTCATTCGGGCCGTCGGCCCTGCGCTCGCTGGGCGGCTCAGTCGATTGGCGGTGGGGCTCGACCCGCGCGAGGTGCAGGTCGAGCACAGTGAGCGCAGCATCGGGCACGAATCGACGTTCTGGCACGATGTGAGCGACCCCGCCGAGGTACGCCGCGAACTACTCGGGTTGGCGAGCAACGTCGCCGTGCGGTTGCGGCGGGCCGGGCTCTCAGCTCGCACCGTGAGTTTGAAACTGCGGTATCACGACTTCAGCACGCTCACCAGATCGAAGACGCTCGGCGAGCCCACCGATGTTGCGAGACGCATCTACGACGAGGCATCCGCGCTACTTGACCCATTGATTGGCCAGGGGCAGCGGGTACGGCTTGTCGGGGTGCGCGGTGAGCAGCTTCGCCCGAGCGGGGGAGCGGCGCTCTGGGATCCCGATGAAGAGTGGCGGGCCGCCGAACGCACGGCTGACCAACTCGCCGACCGATTCGGCAAGGGCACGATCCGACCGGCCGCACTGTTGCATCGTCGTGATCGCCCGGCGGATCCCGATCCGCGCGACCAATATACTGATTCCTGAACACGGGAGTCCGGTAGACCGGGCTGAGAGGAAGGTTCTGAACCTTCGACCGTCGAACCTGATCTGGGTCATGCCAGCGCAGGGAGGGCATCTCACATTCCCGTGCGCTTTCATTTCGAGAAAGGGCACGACAGTGCACGAAGTAGATTCACCGACCGTCGCCGACGCAGCAGCGGCGAAGCCAGCACGTTCGTTCCAGTGGCGGGTGATTGACTATGTGATCGTCGCCGTACTCGGTGTCGTCACTGGGCTCATCTTTGTGGCATGGAACAACATCGGTGGCGCCTGGTTCGGTGCGGCCGACGCCGCCACCCCGGGCCTCGGCGGCATCGCAGTCGGCATCTGGCTGATCGGTGGCGTCTTGGGTGGCCTGATCATCCGCAAGCCGGGCGCAGCGCTGGCCGTTGAACTCATCGGCGCAATCGTCTCTGCCGCGATCGGCAACGTCTGGGGTATCACCACTGTGTACTCCGGGCTTGCGCAGGGCTTGGGTGCGGAACTCGCATTCCTGATCTTCGGCTACCGCCGCTTTGGCATCAGCGTGGCCGTGCTCGCCGGTGTGCTCGCCGGTGCGGTGGAGTGGGTGCTCGAACTGTTCGTCTTTGGCAACATTGAGAAGTCCGCCGCATTCAACATCGTCTACCTGGTCAGCACCGCAGTTTCTGGCGCGGTCCTGGCTGGTGTGCTCGGATGGCTCCTGGTTCGCGCGCTCGTCGCAACCGGTGCGTTGAACCGCTTCGCGGCCGGTCAGGAACGATCGCGCCGGGTGTAACCGGGTGACCGGGCAAGGAGTTCGCGTGCGCCCAGCCGCAGTCGAGGCATTCGACTGGGGCTGGCGCTACGCGGGTCGCCTGCGATGGGCGATTCGTGGGCTGACGCTCGCAATTGAACCTGGCCAGCGGGTGTTGTTGGTCGGGCCAAGCGGCGGCGGTAAGTCGACCCTGTTGCAAGCGATTGCGGGCGTCAATACTGGCAGCGAAGACGGTGACGCCGAAGGCGCGTTGCGCCTTGACGGCCAACTCCCGAACGCGGGCCGCGGCCGGGTGGGACTGGTGCTCCAAGACCCCGACTCGCAGGTGATTCTCGGTCGGGTTGGCGATGACGTCGCCTTCGGCTGCGAGAATCTCGGCGTCCCTCGCGCTGAGATCTGGCCACGCGTCGTGGCTTCGCTCGACGCGGTCGGACTCGACGTTCCGCTTGCGCATCCGACCGCGCAGCTTTCGGGTGGGCAAAAGCAGCGCCTGGCGCTCGCCGGCGTCCTTGCAATGCAACCCGGTCTCGTGCTGCTCGACGAGCCGACTGCCAATCTCGACCCCGCCGGGGTGATCGAGGTGCGCGATTCGGTTGCGCGTGCAATCGGGCGCACGGGCGCCACGCTCATCGTTGTTGAGCACCGGGTATCCGTGTGGGCTGACCTCGTCGATCGGATCGTGGTCCTTGACCGTGAAGGCGCAGTCATCGCCGACGGCGAACCGGTCGATGTGCTGAGTCAACATCGAGACCGGCTGCTCGACGACGGCATCTGGGTTCCGGATGCCCCGCTGCCAGCCTCGCTCGAACTCGGGCCCGTACCGGCGGCGACGGGTGCGGTGTTGGCTGCATCCGATCTCACGGTCGGCCGCACCCGCGGCAATCCGGTGCAGACTGCTCTGACCTTCGAATTGGGTCAGGGCACGTCAACCGTGTTGACCGGCCCGAATGGGAGCGGGAAAACAACGCTCGCGCTCACGCTTGGTGGGCTGTTGCCGCCCCTCGAGGGAACGGTGATTGCGAGCGAGGGGCTGCGAGCGGGACTTGCCGCAGAACCGCACCGGTGGCGTTCGAAAGAACTCCTCACTCGCATCGGCACCGTGCTGCAAGAGCCCGAGCACCAATTCGTCGCCTCCACGGTCGCTGATGAGGTCGCGATCGGGTTGCGGGCCCTGCGCCTGAGCGCCGGTGAGGTCGCCGAACGGGTTGAGTCTGCACTGGTGCGCCTGCGGCTTGACGCGTTGGCACGTGCGAACCCGTACACGCTCTCAGGCGGGGAACAACGGCGGTTGACCGTGGCATCCGTGCTGGTGACCAGGCCATCGTTGGTCATTCTCGACGAACCCACGTTCGGGCAGGACCGCGTGACCTGGCTAGAACTCGTGACCATGTTGCGCGAACTCACGACCGAGGGCATCACCCTGCTCTCCGTGAGCCATGACGAGACGTACGCACAGGTGCTCGGCGATCACCGTATCGAGCTCGCACCTGCGCCGGCTGGGTGGGTATCGTGACCGCGCAACTCGCGCCCACCGTGGTGTCTCGTGGAACCGGCTTGCTGTACAGGGCGAACCCGGTCACTCTCGTGGTCGGGGCGATCGTGCTTTCGGTGCCGCTGTTTCTCACCGTCGACTGGGTGAGCGCACTGGTCGCGCTGGTGCTTGAGGTACTGCTCTTTGTTGCAGCCGGAGTCCCGCTTGGCCAATTGGTGCGCCGCAGTTGGCCGCTCGCAATTGGTGCGCCGCTCGCAGCGCTCAGCATGGTGCTGTATGGCAAGCCCGAAGGGCGCGAGTACTTTGCCTTCTGGTTGGCCCACATTACGGATGGCTCGATCGCCCTCGCCATCGCAATTGCCATCCGCGTATTCGCGATCGGGATCCCGGCGATCCTGATGTTCAGCACGATCGATCCGACTGACTTTGCCGACAGCCTGGCGCAACTCGTTCGCCTGCCGTCGAATTTTGTGCTCGGCACGCTCGCGGGCACGCGGCTGGTCTCGTTGTTCCTCGACGATTGGCGCACCATGGCCATGTCGCGGCGGGCGCGCGGGATCGCCGATCACGCCGCGCCGCGGCGGTTCGCAATGATGGCGTTTGCGGTGTTGGTGCTCGCGATCCGTCGTGGCAGCAAACTGGCAACCGCAATGGAAGCGCGGGGGTTCGGCGCGCCGACCCAGCGCACCTGGGCGCGCCAGGTGTCGTTAACCTGGGTCGATGCGGTGTTGTTTGTCGCCTGCCTGCTGATTGTGGCGGCGGCAACGTGGGCCGCGGTGGCGGCAGGCACGTACCGTCCGGTGTGGTCCGGGTGACCTGGCGGCTGTCCGGGCGTGACGTCTCCGCCGCCGAGGTCGCGCGACTTGCGCGAGCGTGGCGAGCGAGTGGACTGCCACTGCTCGTGATCGACGGGCCGAGCGGGGCCGGGAAGTCGACGCTGGCTGCGGCGCTCGCCGCCGCTAGCGGCGCCCCCGTGGTTGCCCTCGACAGTGTGTATCCGGGTTGGGGTGGGCTGCGGCAGGGTTCGGTCGAGCTCGGCCGAACCTTGATTCGGCCGCACCGTGCAGGGCGTCTTGGGTGGGTGCAACGGTGGGATTGGGAGGCCTCGGCGCGGGGCATCCGAATCGCCGTCAAACCTGGTGGCCCGCTCATTGTTGAGGGGTGCGGTGCGTTCGCCGCGGCGGGTCGGCCGGCGTTTCGGGTGTGGGTGATCCTCGGCGACGCAGAGCGGCGGCGAAGGGCCCTCGACCGCGATGGTGGCGCCTACGAGCCATTCTGGGCGACGTGGGAGGCGCAGTGGCGCCGCTACCGTCGAGCGATCTACGCCCAGCCTAGCTCGTGGAGTCGTTCGTCGTCGATGCCGTAGTAGTGCCCGATCTCGTGCACGAGCGTGACGTGAATCTCGTCCCGTAACTGCGGCTCGTCATCGCAGATGGCGAGCAGTGACTCACGGTAGAGCACGATCCGATCGGGCATCTCGCCGAATCCGTATTGGGTGCGTTCGGTGAGCGCGACTCCGTCGTAGAGGCCCAAGAGTTCGAGTGAGCCATCCTCAGGGCGATCTTCGACCACGATGACGACGTTGTCGAGGCCGTCGACCATTTCGTCGGGCAGTTGGTCGAGTTCAGCTTCGACGAGCGCTTCGAACGCTTCAGTGCTGAGTTCCATCGCCCCGTCTCTCAACGAAAAATCCCGGCCCGCGAGGGGCCGGGACTGGGGTGAGTAACGGGACTCGAACCCGCGGCATCCGGCACCACAAGCCAGCGCTCTACCAACTGAGCTATACCCACCATGTGCGCGGCGATGCCGTCGCAACCCTACGAGACTACACCACTTCGGCGACTGCCATGCCCCATCGCTGCCGACACGCGCGGACGCGATCCGAGAATGGCGACCAAATGACGCAGTCGCGCCGACTACTCAGGTGCTCCCGCTGGCTCGGCCGCGGCAGCGTATGCGGCCCGAACCTCACTCGAAACCTGCACCAGTTCAGCTGTGCTCAATCCGGGCTCGGCCTTGAACACCGCACGACGGTAGTACGCGAGCTCGCGAATGGATTCGTGGATGTCGGCGAGCGCCCGGTGACCACCGTTCTTCGGTGGCGAGTTGAAGTATGCGCGCGGGAACCATCGCTTCGAGAGTTCCTTGATCGACGACACGTCGACGCTTCGGTAATGAAGTACCTCATCGAGGGCCGGCATGTAACGGGTAATGAACCCACGGTCTGTGCCGATCGAATTACCGGCAAGTGGCGGACGCTGGTCGGCGCCAACATGCTCGCGCACGTACGCGATCACCGATTGCTCAGCGTCAGCGAGCGGCACGCCGTTCGGAATCTCGTCGAGCAACCCACTGGTCTGGTGCATGGTGCGCACGAAGTCGCCCATTCCGGCGAGCGCATCAGCATCTGCGTGAATGACCAAGTCAAGACCCGGATGCACCGGGGTGAGGTCGTAGTCGGTCACGACGACTGCGATCTCGACGAGACGATCGGTCTCGGGGTTGAGCCCCGTCATCTCACAGTCGATCCAAACGAGACGGTCAGCGGGAGACGGCATGGCTCCGATCCTACCGATCGGGTTCGCCGCCAGTCGCAGTGATATGCCAAGCGCCCACCTTCGCGACTTGCCCCGGGCTCGGCGTTCCCCGCAGCGTCGTGTCGCAAGCGGTGACCCAATGTGCCCCCGGAAGGAATTGTGCGTTCACGCGGCGGTTCCGAAATCGATCGCTGCTGGCATGCTAGGCCCTAAATCGTGTGCGCCGAGTCAACGGCGCTTCGACCTCACCTCATATCGGTGAAAGGACGCGACTATATCCGTCTGATCCTGCGTGAACGTGCAGCTACGGCGCCGCAAAACCTCCCGTGACCAGCACGGCGGCCCCGACGAGAGCGATGCCAGCGGTGGTGACCAGGACGGACACCGCCTGTCGGCGACGGCGGCGAAAGTACACAGCGAGCACGAGCGCGAACGCGACGCATACCCCGTATGCCGGCAAAAACAGCAGCAATGCCCCTCCGAACCCGACTGTCGCTCCATTGATCAGCGAAAGCACCGCGGCAACCAGAACCAAGACGAGCCCCGACCCGGCGGCCGACACTCCGAGTGCTATCGGCTCCACCAGCCTCTGCCGAGTGAAAGTGAGCAGCGGCCACGTGATGCCGACGCCGATAGCAGCCAAGAAGGTTCCCCCTGCGAGGGTGGCGCTGAGGAAGTTGCGGACTCCTCGCGCAGGATCACCCATGGCAAGCATCACTCCGAAGCATGCTGCGCCGACAAGCACACCAGTACAAGCCCCCGCGAGCAGTGCGGAAAATGGCATTGGTGGCGGTATTTTGTCGTATTCCGGGTTCAGCAAGAAAACTCCACGGCTCAATACGTTTTACTTATGTTCATCGATCGGATCGGGCAGGCACCCGCGACGAGACAGTTGAAACCCTCATTGTCGAGGGCAGTGATGACAGCATTTTCGTGGTTCGGCAGGTTGACGGTTATTATTGCCTCGCCGGATCGAGCCGCGTCTTTGAGACCAGACGCGACTATCGAACCCTTTAGCGTCGAGACGCGTCCGCCACCGGCATCGACGACCAGCGGTCCCGACTTGGTCGGTGCGGATTCCGCTGAGGTGGCACCGCCCAATGCAATAGCCAAGGCAAGGCCGATGATGGGAACTACACCCAACCGACTAAGCATTTCGAGTTTCCTCTCAATTGCATATTCGCTCGGGCTACGCGTCAGGCTACTGGCCCCCGTCCGAGGGTGTCAAGGGCGCAGACCCACGTCACAGGTTGTGCGTGATTCCTGATGGTGCACGAGCTGTCGGTTGACGTCGCGCGGGCGAGTTGGTGCGGATCGGTGCCCCCGGCAGGAATCGAACCTGCGACCAAGAGATTAGAAGGCTCCTGCTCTATCCTCTGAGCTACGAGGGCGGCCACTCCAGCGTATACAGGGGCGGATGCTTCGTGGTGCCTCGCGCGCGGCTGCGTCAGGTGATGCCGCTATCGTCGGAACATGCGTGCGCTCCAGGCCAAGATCATTGCCGAGCTCGAGGTTCGCCCCGAGATCACTCCGAGTGAAGAGACTCGTCGGCGCATCGACTTCTTGAAGGCGTACGTCGAGGTGTCCGGGGCATCCGGTCTGTTGCTTGGTATTTCGGGCGGTCAGGACTCGACCCTGGCGGGCCGGCTGTGTCAACTTGCCGTCACCGAACTGCGTGCCGAGGGTCGCGACGTGACATTCGTCGCGGTGCGGCTGCCGTACAAGGCGCAGGCCGACGAGGCCGACGCCCAGCTCGCGCTCGACTTCATTGATGCCGACGAGGTGGTGACATTCAACATCGCCAGGGGAGTGGATGGCACCGCCGACGCGTTCGCTGAGGCGACTGGTGCCCCCATCAGTGACTTCGCGAAGGGTAACGTGAAGGCACGATCCCGGATGGTGGCGCAGTACGCCATCGCCGGCGAGCGTCGCCTGCTCGTCGTCGGCACTGACCACGCCGCAGAGGCACTCACCGGCTTCTTCACGAAGTTCGGCGACGGCGCCGTCGACCTCACTCCGCTCACCGGACTCAATAAGCGTCAGGGATTGACGCTGCTCGCGCACCTCGGCGCACCAGACCGGTGGGCGCATAAGGTGCCCACCGCCGACCTGCTCGATGGCACCCCGGGCGAGGCCGATGAAGCCAACCTCGGGCTGCGCTACGTCGATATCGACGACTACCTCGAAGGAAAGTCGATCGACGAAACTGCTGCGCTGAAGATCGAGCGGATCTTCCTCGCCACGCGGCACAAACGCACCGTTCCGGTCACGCCATTCGACACGTGGTGGCAACCGACCGGGTCCTGATCTGGCGCACTGCCGACGACCCGTCTGTTCAACCAGCGCGAGGAATCGCTGGCCCTGGGCTCCGCTATTCGGTGCGCTCCAACACCTCGGTTGGCGCATACCGTTGGTGGTGCTGCTGGGCGATCCACGCATCCTGTGCGTCAATCGTCGGGGTTTCTGGCGTCGCCAGGCGTCGCTGCTCCCAGCGAATGAGATCCTGCTGAAACTGGCGCCGCGCCCGGCTCGGGTGGCGCAACCAGTTGACCATCCGGTCACGGAAGTCGGCGACCGCTGGCTCCAGTTGGTAGCCGAACGTCGCCGAGTTTCGTTTCAACTCGAAGAGTCGGTGCGCGGCCCACTTTGCGGCGATGTCGGCGCCCGGCACTGGCAGCATTCGGGTCAGAATGTCGGCCTGCCCAACCGCTCGGTCGGCCATCACCTGCTCTTGTGGGGTGAGTGAGTTCCACACCGAAGCCTCGGTCGCGGCATCCACCAGGGCGGCGACGACCGCACGCCGCGACTCATCATCGCGTTGACGCACCAAGCGCTTCAACGCGCTTGCTGAGGTCCACGCGGTGAGCAGGCCGGTAATCAACACGGCTCCAACGACCACCAGCGTTTGAAACACCAGCGCCATGTTGTCGTTGAGCCACGTGAGGAAGTCGTTCCAGAACTGCATGTCGGCAGGGTAACCCCGCGCAGCCGCGAATCGCGGTGGATGCCGCGGCGTGCCGTCCTGCGGGCGACCGCGAGGTGCACCGGGCATCACGTAGGCGGTGTCGCTCAGCGAAGCAGTTCGACTGCGTCGCGCCACGACCAGCACGACCCAACCGGAATCGATCTCGTGCCGCCGCGGGGAAGACGCCGAGCAGTGAACCGATCGGTGCTCTCGATTGGGGTGTATTCCAGATGCCCAGCCACCGCGCCATCCCGACGGGTGACGCGCCACAGCGTCGGCGAAGCGAGCGTGAGCTTGAGTCCATCGATTTCAATCGGGAGCGCTGGACGGGTGGGAACTTGTGCCGGCAGTGCCGGATGGGTTGCCTGCATGCGGGGTCCTTTCGTCGCGCAGCCGGCCCTGCAATTGGGAGGTTAGACGTACCCACCGACACGACACGGTGAGACGGCCAGGGCAGTATCCCGGCGGTCCCGCGGATTAGCGCCCGGTGCCGTGCACGGCCAGCGGCTCGATCGCCGCCAGCTCATCTGCCGAGAGCGCCGGGGCGCTCAGTGCGGCAATGTTTTGCTCAAGCTGTGACACACTCGACGCGCCAATCAGCGCGCTCGCAACCTGCGGGTGGCGAAGCACCCACGTCAGGGCCATCTGGGCAAGGGTTTGCCCACGACTTGTCGCGATTTCGTTCAGCGCGTTCGCCCGCTGCAAGTAGTCGCCGCTCACACTCGTCGACTTCAGGAACCGGCCCTCAGCGGCCCGCGAGTCGTTCGGAATGCCACCTAGGTAACGATCCGTGAGCAGCCCTTGCGCGAGCGGCGAGAACACGATTGCCGACATGCCGACCGTCTCAAGCGTCGGCAACAGCCCGCTCTGCTCCGGGGTGCGATCAAACATTGAGTAGCGCGGCTGGTGGATGATCAGCGGCACCCCTTCCGCCTTCATCGCGGCAACGGCAGCGGTGGTCTGTTCCGGCGAGTAGTTCGAGATGCCCGCGTAGAGTGCCTTGCCCTGGCGCACGGCATGCGCGAGCGCGCCCATGGTTTCTTCGACCGGCGTCTCGGGGTCCGGCCGGTGCGAGTAGAAGATATCGACGTACTCGAGCCCGAGCCGCCCGAGGCTCTGATCGAGCGACGCGAGCAGGTTTTTGCGCGACCCCCACTCGCCGTATGGGCCATCCCACATCAGGTAACCGGCCTTCGACGAAATGATCAGTTCGTCGCGGTATGGCCGAAGGTCGGCGTCGAGAATGCGGCCGAAGTTGCGCTCGGCGCTGCCGGGCGGCGGCCCGTAGTTATTCGCGAGGTCGAAGTGCGTCACTCCAAGGTCGAACGCGCGGCGCACGATCGCCCGCTGTGTTTCCCACTCCTTCCCGTCGCCGAAGTTGTGCCAGAGGCCGAGCGAAATCTCCGGAAGCTTCAGCCCGCTTCGCCCGACGCGGCGGTAGGTCATGGTGTCGTAGCGACCAGCGGATGCTTCGTAGTTCATGTCTTCCATTCTGGCGCGCCGCGCGGGCTCGCGTCGTTGTCACCGTGAGCGAACACCAGCCGCCGTCGCGTCCTCCCCAGCCGCGATCGGGGCCGGTGTTTCCCACTGAATCGTGACGGCCCATCCAGGTTGGGGTGCATCCGGCAGACAGTAAAGGCACGCGGCATCCAGCACATCCGGCACGAGCGCAGGATGCCGCGGCCAAGCGTCACCATCGCGGCTTCGCCGCTCAACGAAAGGATCCGACCATGGACGACCTCATTACCGTGACCGGAGTGGTGGGCAGCGACCCGCGCCACTCCATCACCGCCAGCGGGCTCGAAATCACGAGCTTTCGTCTGGCCTCGACCCGCCGAGTGTTCGATCGGGGCACCCAAACCTGGATCGACAACGGCACGAACTGGTACACCGTGTCGACATTTCGTCGGCTCGCCCAGAACGTGGCGTTCGCCGTGCGAAAGGGCGAGCACATCATCGTCAGTGGGCGGTTCAAATTGCGCGCCTGGGAAACGGCCGAGAAGCACGGCACTGCCGCTGAGATTGAGGCGGATGCCGTCGGCCACGACCTCAACTGGTGTGTGACCCGATCGGCTCGGGTCGAGGCGCCTGGCGGTCACGGTACGCAGACCGAGGCGGAGCGCTCGGACGAGGCGAGCGACCGCGCGGGCGACGAGGCCGGGCCCGGGACGGAAGCGTGGCAGCGCACGGAGGCCAACTTAGACGCCGATGGCGATGGCGATGCCGATGCCGATGCCGATACCGATACCGATACCGGAAGCGGTGCCGATGCGGACATGGATGCGTCGCTCCGCGCATTCGCGCTCGCTGACTGACCAGCTCGCCCCCATAGACTCGATCCCAAGTTGAGTCAGGGGGCGAGTATGCGTGTGGCACGTGGGGCAGTGGTGCTGGCCGTCGGGTGTGTAATTGCGATCACATGCGCAGGGTGCAGTGTGATGGCGCCGACTCCCACGGCGTCGACACTGCCCGCGACAGTACGTCCGTCCGCCACCGCGGATGTCACCCGGGCCAGACCGGCGCTGAGTGCCGACGAAAACCTTGTCACCTTCAACGACATCAATACCGACGTCGTGGTCGCCAATCCAAAAGCAAAGGGTCGTGACTTCATCGATGCGCTCGTGGCCGCAGGGTTCGATAAGTCGAAGATGCAGGTCACTGCCGACCAGAATACGGTCGGTGGGGACGCTGATTCGGTGACCTGGTCGATCGAGTTCAACGGGAAGTGTTTGTTGGGCCAGTATGGTCCTGAATCCGGTGGCTACCACGGTGTGGTCATGCCGGTGCTGGCGAACGGCGGATGCCTGATCGGGAACACCCGCCCCATAGACTGGTAGCGAGTTCGGCGACGCAGTTGGCCTGCCCACGTGCGCCCTCAAATTACCGGTGAAGGAGCGTGTTCGGCGTGGCTGAATTTATCTACACGATGGTGCGTGCCCGCAAAGCTGTGGGCGACAAGGTCATTCTCGACGACGTGACGATGTCGTTCTTCCCAGGCGCCAAGATCGGTGTCGTCGGCCCAAACGGTGCGGGTAAGTCGACGATTCTGAAGATCATGGCAGGGCTCGACACCCCGTCGAACGGCGAGGCACGCCTCACCCCTGGGTACAGCGTCGGCATCCTGATGCAGGAGCCAGTCCTCGACGAGACGAAGACGGTTCTCGAGAACGTGCAAATGGGCGTCGGGCCGATCAAGGCCAAGGTCGACCGCTTCAACGAGATCTCGATGCTGATGGCCGAGCCAGACGCCGACTTCGATGCGCTGCTCGCCGAGATGGGCTCATTGCAGGAAGAGATTGACGCGGCCGACGCGTGGGACCTCGACTCGCAACTCGAGCAGGCGATGGACGCACTGCGGTGCCCGCCATCCGAGGCTCAGGTTTCGGTGCTCTCGGGCGGCGAAAAGCGTCGTGTTGCGCTCTGCAAGTTGCTCCTCGAGAAGCCAGACCTGCTGCTCCTCGACGAACCGACCAACCACCTCGACGCCGAGAGCGTGCTCTGGCTCGAGCAGCACCTCGCCAAGTACCCAGGCGCAGTGCTCGCGGTCACCCACGACCGGTACTTCCTCGACCACGTCGCTGGTTGGATCTGTGAAGTCGACCGTGGCCGCCTCTACCCCTACGAGGGCAACTACTCGACCTACCTCGAGAAGAAGCAAGAGCGCCTCACCGTCCAGGGCAAGAAAGACGCCAAACTCGCCAAACGCCTCTCGGAAGAGCTCGAGTGGGTTCGCTCGAACGCGAAGGGTCGCCAGGCCAAGTCGAAGGCCCGTCTCGCACGCTACGAAGAGATGGCGGCTGAGGCCGAGCGCACTCGCAAACTCGACTTCGAGGAGATTCAGATTCCGCCGGGCCCCCGCCTTGGCAGCACCGTGCTCGAGGTGAAGAACCTGAAGAAGGGCTTCGGCGACCGCACGCTGATCGACGGGCTCTCGTTCTCGCTGCCACGCAACGGCATCGTCGGCATCATCGGCCCGAACGGTGTCGGTAAGTCAACGCTCTTCAAGACCATCGTGGGCCTCGAGCCAATTGACAGCGGAGCCGTCAAGGTCGGCGAGACGGTGGCGATCAGCTACGTCGACCAGAGCCGCGGCGGCATCGACCCGAACAAGACGCTGTTCGAGGTCGTCTCTGACGGGCTTGACTACATTCAGGTCGGCAAGACCGAAGTGCCAAGCCGTGCCTATGTGTCGACGTTTGGATTCAAGGGCCCAGACCAGCAGAAGCGCGCCGGCGTGCTCTCGGGTGGTGAGCGCAACCGCTTGAACCTCGCGTTGACGCTCAAGCAGGGCGGTAACCTGCTGCTCCTTGACGAGCCGACGAACGACCTCGATGTTGAGACCCTGTCAAGCCTCGAGAACGCGCTGCTTGAGTTCCCTGGATGCGCCGTGGTGATCACCCACGACCGGTGGTTCCTTGACCGAATCGCCACCCACATCTTGGCGTACGAGGGCACCGAGGATGACCCGGCGAACTGGTACTGGTTTGAAGGCAACTTTGAAGCGTACGAGGAGAACAAGGTGGCGCGGCTCGGGGCCGACGCGGCGAAGCCGCACCGCTCGACCTACCGGAAGCTCACCCGGGACTAGTCATGCGGCTGCATGTGGCCACCCCGGTCCGGTGGAGCGATCTCGACGCATACGGCCATGTGAATAACGCGAGGCTGCTCAGCCTGCTTGAGGAAGCGCGCATCCAGGCGTTCTGGATGTCGAGCGAACTCGACGGGCGAGCGGCCGGGGCATCCACCGCGGTCCTTGACGCCGGGCCAGGTGCCGAAACCATCACCTTGATTGCGCGGCAAGAGATCGAGTACCTGGCGCCGATCCCGTACCACCGGCTCCCGCTCGACATTCAGCTCTGGATCGGCACCCTCGGCGGCGCAAGCCTTGAGGTGTGTTACGAAGTGTGGAACCCGATTGGGGTGGAGCCACGGGTGTGCCTAGTGCGCGCATCGACCACCATCGTGCTCATCGATCCGACAACGCAGCGGCCACGGCGCATCCGCGACATTGAACGCGCCGCGTGGGCGCCGTACCTCGAAGCACCGGTGCAGTTCCGCGGCACGCGGTAACAGGCTGTGGCCGGCAGCCGGCAGCCGGCAGCCGGCAACCGGCAACCGTCACGGCCGACCGGCGCACTATCGCTGCAACGGTACGTCGCTGAATGAGCCGCTCCAGACAGCCCGTGTTCCGGCCTCGCCGATTTGAACCAGCTTCAAGGTGCCGAGCACCAGGACCGCGAGCGTCGCAATGCTCAACATGAGCGCAATCCATCGCAGCTGGGCCGTGCTCAGTCGCGGGCCCAGGCGATGCTGCACCGCCACGAGCATGGCGCCGCCAACCACGGCGAATGCCCAGGGCAGCAACTGGTCGCCGACGGCGGTGTGCGCCTGAATCAGCGGTGCGGCAGGCACTCGTTGCTCAAGCCATTTGCCGGCCTCGATTGTGAAGAACACCAGCGCTGCCAGCCCTACGGCTGCGATCAGGTTCACAAGCCACAGGGCGCGCCGCAGTGGCGCGATGGCGGCGGAGAGTACGACACTCAACCCGATGAGCGGAAACAGCACGACCACTGCGTGCACGAGCAACACATGCAGTGGGAGTCCGGCGAATTGGTAGTCCAACTCAGACACTCACCACGTTGTCACCGACGACCGCGACCGCGACCGACGGCAGCGGCTTCAGCGCAGGCCCAGTGATCACCTGACCGGTCGCAGCCTCGAAGCTCGAGCCGTGGCAGGGACAATCGAGCGTCGCTCCGGCGGTGACCACACACTGCTGATGGGTGCAGATCGCGCTGAACGCGACCACTTTGCCGGCCTCTGGCTGAGAGACGATGACCGGCTTGCCGTTTACGTTGGCCGACACGCTGCCTCCGACCGGAACGTCCGCGAGCTTGATGATCGTCGCTCCAGCCGCTGCCTGCCCCGCGCTGGCAGATTCCGACGTACCCGTGCCTGGGTTCACGCTGCCGTTCGCTGGGGCACATCCGCTGAGCAGGAACGCGCAGCCCGCAGCAACACCGCCGCTGACGGCAATCGCCGCGCGGCGGGTCAACGCAGTGGATGTCCCGGCTGCGGTGACTTCAGTCAGAGATTCGTTGCGCATAGGTACTCCGATCGTGTGGGTGGATTGGGTCACGCCGTTCCGACGGTGACGAGTGCGAACAGCGTAAAGCTCGTAATCAGTAGAAATGCGATGAATGCGAACGTGGTGGTGAGCCATCCGGCCAATGTTGATCGAACCCAGCCTGCCATTCCGAGGCCGACCAGGAACACATTGAGCGCCGCCAACAGGATCAAGAAGGCAAGAGAGTTCCAGCCGTCAAGCTCGGTCGGAACGCGCCCGAGTTCGGCGCCAACTGCGAGTGAAAACACCGCCGTGATCAGCGGAAATAGGAACATCATCGACGCAAGTGCGAAGACCACGACCACCGCGGTACTCAGTTTCGTGCGCACCTCACCGGCCAGCAATTCGATGACTGCCGAGAGGGAGAAGCCAGCGAGGACACCGGCAAGTCCCGCCAGCGCGGCGGTCTCAGCAAGAAAATTGTCGAAGTTCATTCGCTGCTCCGGAATCAATCAAACCAGTGGATGTCGCGCTCAGCCGAGTCGGCTCGCGCAGCGTTTATCCCTGCGGCACTCGCATCATGCCCTCTTGTACCACGCTCGCGACCAGTTCTCCGCCGCGGGTGAAGACTCGACCCTGGCCGAGGGCGCGACCGCCGCTGGTCGATGGCGACTCCTGCACAAACAAGAGCCAGTCATCGATTCGGCAGTCGCGATGCCACCACATGGCGTGGTCGAGCGAGGCAACCTTGAGGCCAGGGGTGGTCCACGGCAGTCCGTGGACCCGCATGGCGGGTTCGAGCATGATGTAGTCGGTGGCGTAGGCGAGGCCTGCGCGGTGCAGCACGGGGGAGTCAGGCATGTGCCCAAGGGTGCGCATCCAGACCGCTTGTCGTGGTTCGTGTGATCCGTTCACGCTCAGATAGATCGGAGACGGGACATGCCGAATATCGAACGGGCGGCGGTTTGCCCAGTGCTGGGCGAAGGGGTTATCGATGCCGCCGAGCAGGTCGGCGGTGGTGGGCAACGACTCAGGGTCTGGCACATCGGCCGGCATCTCAACTTGATGTTCCAGCCCCTCATCTGCGTCTTGAAACGACGAGATCATCGAGAGAATCGGCGCGCCATCCTGAAATGCCTGCGCCCGTCGCGTCGTGAACGACCGGCCATCGTGAATGCGGTCCACCGCAAACGTAATTGGCTCGTAGGAGTCGCCGGGACGCAAGAAGTAAGCGTGCATTGAGTGGATCTCGCGATCCGTGGGCACTGTCTGCGCTGCGGCGACAATGGCCTGCGCGAGCACCTGCCCACCGAACACACGACGCTGGGGCACCGGTTCAGACTGCGCAACGAAGATGTCTTCCTGCGTGCGCGCCCCGGTGTTCGTCAGGCTCAGCGTGGCAAGGAACTCGGCGAATGGGTCCATCTCATGCTCCTGAAGTCGCAGATGGCGCCGGGGTGGTGGCGTCCGTTGGTAGTTTATGAGCGATATGGCTTCGCAACTCGTTCTCGCCGACGGCCAGTCGCTCGGCGACCTTCACACGTACCTCAAGCGAGCGCAACGCCTCGAGGATGGCTCGGCGAGGCTCATTGGCGACCACGGCGTACTAGCCGCATACACTCCAGTGCTGTACCCGCGTGGGCTCTCTGACGACCTGCCGACGGTGCTCGGGCTTCGAACCTTCGCGGTCGTTGGTCAGGACTCGCTCGACGTCGTCGTGCCGATCCGTTCGCTCATCGACCGGGTTGAGTACCTGGTTGACGTGCTCGAACGCAACGCCGAGGCGCCAGGTCTGCTCGAGTTGCCACATGAGGTGGCTTCGATCACCTGGGCCGGGATCTCTCCGCCTCGGGGTGGTTGGCGCGCCGTGGGCACCGTGGACCCTGCAGAACTGACCAGCGTCGCCAAGGCGGGCATCGACGAGGTGGCGGCAGCGCTGCCATCCGGAACCGGTGAACAGTTGGTGCACCGGGTGCGTTCCGAGGTGTGGGGTGCGCCCATGGCGAAGCACGAGTTCTTGCCGGCGGGGGCGGCGTTCGCCGCCTTCAGCCTCGGGTTCCTTGGCGATGATGAGATCGCGGTCTACGAGACCGGGCCGTGGATGCGTCTGAGTACACGCCGTGGGCATGTGCTTGTGCGTCAGCGGAGCTGGTCGCTGCGCGGGTAGTCTCCCGCGGGTTGCGTCGAGGTCGGCCGGTGGCGCCGACGCTTGACGCGAGCGCCGGCTCATTACGCCTCGAAGGTGTTCACCAGTGAGTGCGCAGCGCGCTGCAGGTAGTCCCACAGCACGTCGTCATCAAGCGGCGACAACTGCAGGGTGTCGAGTGCGGCGCGCATATGGTGCAGCCACCGATCGCGAGCATCAGGGTTGACCTTGAACGGCTGATGCCGCAGCCGCAGTCGGGGGTGGCCCCGCTCCTGGCTGTACGTGGTCGGCCCGCCCCAATACTGCTCAAGGAAGAGCTGCAGATGCCGGGCGCCGGGTTCCAGGTCTTCTGGGTACATCGGGCGGAGCACCAGGTCGTCCGCCACGCCCTTGTAGAACTCGGCGACGAGCCGTTCGAAGGTGGGACTCCCGCCGATCGCGTCAAAGAGATCTTGGTTCACGCTGTCACCGTATCTGGTTCGTCAGCCAACGTCGTCGGCGTCGTCATCGGCTCCCGGGTCGATGCGACGTGCGGTGATGTCGGTGTCGAATCCGCGCAGCACGACCTCGCCCTGGCTTGGTGGGTGAATCCCCGCCACGTCGAGCGCCGACTTGAGTGCAGCGCGCAGCGCACGGGTGAACCCGTCGACCGAACCCGGGGCGAGTTTCGTGACGACTCGAATTACGAGGCCGTCGGCCGCCACTGACTGCAGCCCCCATGCCTCAGGCTGGTCGATGATCACCGGGGCCCATTCGGGCAGCGACGCGAGGTGCGCGGCGGCCTTCAGGAGTTCGGCCTCGGCAACTGCGACGTCGGTCTCGTAAGGCACCGAGACATCCACAATCGCCCGCGACCACCCCTGCGACTGGTTGCCGACCCGGAGCACCTCGCCGTTGCGCACGTACCAGAGCGTGCCGTTCACATCACGAACCTTGGTGATGCGAATTCGCACCTCCTCGACCATGCCGGTGGCGAATCCCAGGTCAACGATGTCACCGACACCGACCTGGTCTTCAACCACCATGAAGAGCCCGTTGAAGGCGTCTTTCACCAGGTTCTGCGCACCGAAACCGATGCCGGCGCCGATCGCCGCACTGATGATCGCGAATGAGCCAAGGATGCCCGGGTCGATCACATTCACAACGAGGAGCGTCGCCACGATGAACAGGGCAACGTTGAGCCCGTTCGACAGCACGGTGCCGAGGGTCTTCGTGCGTTGAATGACCCGTGCATCGGTGAGCGGGGAGAACGTGCGCCCTGCGTGGTCACGGCGTTTCACTCCGGTGACGATCCGGCGCACGACCCGGTCGATGACGACGGCGAGAATCCAGCGGATGAGGAATGCCGCCAAGACGATCGCCACCACCGTGATGGCCTTGACGAGCAGCACGCTCCCGTGCCCGTCCCACCAGGCAAGTACGTCGCCCCAGAGGTTCTGTGTCACTGGGCGTCACGCTCCTGTGCCGCGAGCGCACGCTCAACCGCCGCCGTATTCTCGACCACGAGGCGACGAAGTGCGGGGTTGTCTGGGTGCTCAGCCAGCCAGTGATGGCCAGCCGCAACCAGTTCCTTCGAGCTGATCGTTGCGGGGTAGAGCAGGTCGACGAGTTTCTCGGCGATGGCGTAGCTGCGGTCAGCCCACACTCGTTCAAGCATCTCGAAATAGCGCGGAACGAACGATTCGAGCACGGCGGGGTTGGCTGCGCGAACGAAGCCGAGGCCGGTGCTGCGTACCACCGAGTTTGAGGCGGTGTCGACGTCAACGACCGATGACCAGGCGCGATCCTTGCCCTCGACCGTCGGCATCGCGGCACGTGCATGCGCTGCCGATTCGTTGCCGGTCGCCGTGTTGTCGGTGGCCAAACGTGCGTCGATCTCCGCGTCACCGGCGCGGCCGGCGGCCACGAGCGCGATGAGCAGCTCCCAACCAAGGTCGGTGTCGATCGCAAGACCATCGAGTTGGATGGCGCCCGAGAACAGGTCGGACAACTGGTCGACGTGCGAACCGGCCTCGGCGATCGCCGCCCAGTTGCGCACGAACTGGAACTGCGCGTCGCTGCCGGCCTCCGCCGCCTGTGCCAGTGCCCAGAACCCGTCACCGAGGCGACGAAGCGATTCGGCGCGGCGCTCCTGCGACACGTAGGTCGTGGCCGCAAGTTGTGCGTAACTCAAGACGACCCGAAGGGTGGTCGACTCGGTCTCGCTCGCGATGTTGTTCAGGACGAGGTCGAGATAGTCGGTCGCACGGGTCTCGGCGTCGCGTGTGGCATCCCACATCGACCCCCAGACGAGCGCGCGTGCGAGGGGGTCAGCGATCTTCGCCAGGTGATCAATCGCGACTTGCTGCGACGGCTCATCGAGGCGAATCTTTGCGTAGGCGAGGTCGTCGTCGTTCAGCAAAATCAGGTCTGGGCGAACGCGTCCGACCAGTTCCGGCACCGAAGTGAGTGCGCCGTCGATGTCGAGTTCGAACCGCTCATCGCGCACGAGTGCGCCATCGCGGAGGTTGTAGAAGCCGACCGCGAGGCGGTGCGGGCGCAGCGTCGGCTGCGACTCGATCGCGGTCTGTGAAATCGCGAACGCAGTGATCAGCCCAGCGGCATCCGTCTCGATCACCGGGCGCAGGGTGTTCACACCAGCCGTCTCAAGCCAAAGCTTCGACCACTCGCCGAGGTCGCGGCCGCTCGCGGTCTCAAGCTCGACGAGGAGGTCAGACAGTGTGGTGTTGCCCCAGGCGTGCTTCTTGAAATACGCCGAGACACCCGCGAAGAACGCGTCGATGCCGACCCAGGCGACCAATTGCTTCAGCACCGACCCGCCCTTGGCGTAGGTGATGCCGTCGAAGTTCACCTGCACATCTTCGAGGTCATTGATGGTCGCGACGATCGGGTGCGTCGATGGCAGCTGATCCTGGCGGTACGCCCAGGTCTTCTCCATCGCATTGAAGGTGGTCCACGCGCCGTGCCATTCGGTCGCTTCGGCGGTGGCAATGGTCGACGCCCATTCGGCGAACGATTCGTTCAGCCAGAGGTCGTTCCACCACTGCATGGTGACCAGGTCGCCGAACCACATGTGGGCGAGCTCGTGCAAGATCGTCACGACACGGCGCTCACGCACGGCATCAGTGACCTTTGAGCGGAACACATACACCTCGGTGAATGTGACCGCACCCGCGTTCTCCATCGCGCCCGCGTTGAACTCCGGTACGAAGAGCTGGTCGTACTTGTCGAACGGGTACGGCACATCGAACTTCGCTTCGTAGTACGCGAAGCCCTGGCGGGTCTTCTCGAAGATGTAGTCCGCGTCGAGGTACTGGGTGAGGCTCTTGCGGCAGAACACGCCGAGCGGCACCTCGCGCCCGGTCGACGACGTGAGCGATGAACGCACCACGTCGTAGGGGCCAGCGATGAGAGCGGTGATGTAACTCGACATCCGCGGGGTCGCTTCAAACGTCCAGGTTGCCGTGCCCTCGCCAGCAGCGGATGCCTCGGGGGTCGCCTGGTTCGACACCACCTGCCAGTGGGCAGGGGCAGTGACCGTGAACTGGAACGTTGCCTTCAGATCGGGCTGCTCGAACACCGTGTACATGCGGCGCGAGTCAGGCACCTCGAACTGGGTGTAAAGGTAGACCTCACCGTCGACCGGGTCAACGAACCGGTGCAGGCCCTCCCCGGTGCGGGTATACGCGAAGTCGGCGTCAACAACGAGCTCGTTCGACTCGGCAAGGTTCGTCAGTTGAATGCGGGTGCCATCCGATACCGACGCCACGTTGAGGGCGGTGCCATTGAGGGTCACCGAGTGCACCTTCGTGGTGATCGCGTCGACGAACGTGGATGCCCCGGGCCGCGCCCCAAACCGGATCGTCGTCGTCGACCGGAACACGTCGTCGCCGCGGGTCAGGTCGAGCACCACCTCGTACGAATCGGTGGTGACGATCGCTGCGCGCTCGATCGCTTCTGCACGGGTGAGGTTCTCGCCGGGCATGGTTCTCCTTCATCAACGGGCGGGCTTGTGGCCTTCGCAGGGGTGTCGGCTGTGCCGATAGCGGCACCTAGCCTAGCCCCGCCGCGCGTCTGGGAGGCCGGGGAAGTGGGCGAAACTAGACTGGCCGAATGCGGATCCACATCGCCACCGACCATGCCGGACTCGACTTCAGCCGGACGCTGATCGACCACCTCTCAGGGGCAGGCCATGAGGTCATCGACCACGGCCCGCAAGAGTACGACGCGCTTGACGATTACCCGGCGTTCTGTATCAACGCGGCGCTCGGCGTCGCCCGTGACCAGGCTGCCGGCGTCGAGGCACTTGGAGTGGTGTTTGGCGGCAGCGGCAATGGTGAGCAGATCGCCGCGAACAAGGTGCAGGGCATCCGTGCCGCGCTGGTCTGGAGCCACTCGACCGCGCTTCTCGCGCGACAGCACAACGACGCGAACGTCATCTCGATCGGGGCGCGCCAGCACACGGTCGACGAGGCCGTTGCGTTCATCGACGCCTTCATTGCCGAACCATTCTCTGGTGACGAACGCCACGTCAGACGCATCGCCCAACTTGCCGAATACGAAGTCACAGGTGACATCATCGGCAAAGGCGTGAACGTTGGCGACTGAGATCCGGGAGCCCGTCGCGGTAACGCGGCGCACCGCCCGGGCGAAGTCCGGGTCGCCTGAGCACGCCGAGGCATCCCATTTCTTGGCGCATGTGCAGGGCCTTCGTGCGATCGCCGTGCTTATGGTGGTCACCTACCACTTCTGGCCAGGGCGCCTGAGCGGTGGATATGCCGGAGTCGATGTCTTCTTCGTGATCTCAGGATTCTTGATCACCGGGCACCTGATGCGCGAGT
Source organism: Candidatus Lumbricidiphila sp. (assembly GCA_035764905.1). Classification (GTDB taxonomy): domain Bacteria; phylum Actinomycetota; class Actinomycetes; order Actinomycetales; family Microbacteriaceae; genus Agromyces. The sequence continues at coordinate 174,328 of DASTYN010000009.1, forward strand.
ACGGCTCAACCGGGCGAATCAAACTCGCGCAGTTCTGGGCGCGCCGCGCGCGCCGGCTGTTGCCCGCTGCGCTGCTCGTTGCGTTGTTCTGTGCGGTTGTGGTGTCGATCCCCGTGTTGTTCCCGGTCTCCGGGCTCGAGCGCGAACTGAAGGAGATCCTCGCCTCGACGTTCTACTTCGAGAACTGGTATCTCGTTGGTACATCGGCCGACTACCTCGCCCACTCGGGCGACCCGTCCACGATGCAGCACTACTGGTCGCTCTCGCTTGAAGAGCAGTTCTATGTGATCTGGCCGCTGCTGATCCTCGCAGCGGGCTGGTTGGCGACGAAGCTCTTCTCGGGCCGTCGTCTGCTTGCTGTGGCGTCGGTGATCGGTGGAGTGACGCTGCTCTCGCTCGTGTTTGGCATCTGGCTCACGCTGGCCGAACCGGCCGCCGCCTACTTCGTCACCTTCGGTCGCATGTGGGAGTTTGGCCTTGGCGCGCTGATCGCGCTGGTTCCGCGGCTCCGGGTGCACCATCCGGTGGTCAGCTTCGTCATCGGATGGCTCGGCGTGTTCGCCCTGGTCTACACCGCGGTTCGCTACGACCAGGCGACGGCGTTCCCCGGATGGGCCGCGCTGCTGCCCGCGCTTGGCGCGGCCGCGGTCATTGCTGCGTCGAACACCCGTGGCTGGTGGCAGCCGACGCGGTTGCTGAGCATTCGGCCGATGCGGTTTGTTGGCGACATTTCGTACTCGCTGTACCTCTGGCATTGGCCGCTGATCATCATCGCGCCGTCGGTGCCGTTCTGGGGCCTCTCGATCTACCACCGCGTCGCCCTGCTGGGTATCTGCTTCTTGCTTGCGTGGCTGACGAAGCGGTTCGTTGAGGACCCGTTCCGGTCGACTCCGGCACTGGTCCGGCGTGCGCCACGCGTGTCGCTGTGGTCGGCACTCGCAGCGATGGTCGTCGTCGGGTTGGTCGCAGGCGGCGGATGGCTCGTCAACCGACCCGCGTATCAACAGGGTGTACAGGAGCTCGCCGAACTGCGCGCCAACCCTCCGAAGTGTTTCGGGGCCGCTGTGGCGCTCGACGCCTCGTGCGCTGGCACCACGTTTGGCGACAAAGTGCTCCCAGACGCTGGGTTCGCCGGTGCCGACCGGCCGTCAGATGAGGACTGCTTCTTGCATCTGAACGATGCGCGACCGGTCGAGTGCACATTCGGTTCGTCCGACCCCAACGCCCCGACCGTGGCGCTGATCGGCGACAGTCACGCGAACCAAGTGCTCTCGACCTTCAAACGCATGGCCGAGTCAAATGGATGGCGCCTCGTCACGTATCTCAAGGGTGCCTGCCCGTGGAACGCTACGCCGATCGCTGACCAGACGACATTCGGTCAGGCGTGCACCGCATGGCGGAATGCCGTGACACAGAAGCTCGAGGCATCCCCGCCCGACGTGGTGTTCACGGCTGCGCTGGCGACGACGCCGTACTTGGCGCGCGGCTACGACTCGGCGCATGACGCCGCGGTGGCCGGGTACCGCGACGCCTGGGCGAAGCTGTCGGCACTTGGAACTCGAGTCGTGACGGTCGTCGACAACCCGGTGTGGGAGACCGACCCGAACAAGTGCCTGCGCACCCGCGCCATCGAAGCCTGTGTTGGCGATCGGGCCGACGTATTGGACTCGGCCGATCCGATCAAGGCCGCGGCCGAGGGTGCCGACGTGACGCTGCTTGACTTCACGAAGGTCTACTGCGATGACATGATCTGCCCCGCCGTTGTTGGCGGCGCAAACGTCTACCGCGACCAAGACCACCTGACGGTGTCGTTCGTCGACTCGCTCGCCCCGCAGTACACCGCTGCGATCAAGGCGGCGCTGGCCGCCAAGAGCTGACGTGCCAGAGGGTCATTCCGTTCACCGCATCGCGCGGCAATTTGCTCGCAACTTCGTGGGCAAGGTCGTGGCGGTGTCGAGCCCGCAGGGACGGTTCGCTGGCGGGGCGTCCGATCTCGATGGCCGTCGCATACTGCAGGTGCGCGCCGTCGGCAAGCAGATGTTTGCCGAGTTCGAGGGTGAACGCTGGCTGCGGGTGCACCTTGGCATGTACGGCGCCTGGGACTTTTCGGGCGAGATTCTGCTTGATGCGACCATCGCATCGGCGAATGGGCGGATGGGCCAGACGAACCAGCGCGGCACAGTACTTTCAGATCAATCGGATGCCTCGGCCGAGGCCGCGTTCGAAACTGCGAACCCCGACGCGGTCGTGTTTGACGCTGCAGGCGAAAACTCGGTGCGCTCGATCGGCGCTCCGCGCCGCACCCGCCTGCGCATGGCCGAGTCCGAGCGCGAAGGGGGAGTGCTCGAGACGTTTCCGCCCGCGCCGGTCGGCGCAGTTCGCGTTCGCCTGCTCACCGACACGACGTGCGCCGATCTGCGCGGGCCGACGGCCTGCGAGGTGCTCACGCCCCATCAAGTGCACGAGACGGTCGCCAAACTCGGCCCAGACCCCCTAATCGACGCCGGGCCCGACGCCGAGCGCCGATTCGTCGACATCGTGCACCGCAAGCCGACCTCGATCGCGCTGCTGCTCATGGATCAGTCGGTCGTCGCCGGCATCGGCAATGTCTACCGCGCCGAGCTGCTGTTTCGCACGGGTCTAAACCCGCACACGCCGGGCCGAGCGATCCCGGTTGAACTGCTCGCGGCCCTCTGGAGAGACTGGGCGAAGCTGCTTTGCATCGGCGTTGAAACCGGTCAGATGATGACGATGGACGATCTCAACCCTGATGCCTATCGCGCCGCAATGCTCAGCCGTGACGACCGCCACTGGGTCTACAAGCGCGAGGGCTTGCCGTGTCGTCGGTGCGGCACGAATGTGGTGGTCGAGGAACTGGCGGCTCGCAAGCTGTATTGGTGCCCTGGCTGCCAGGTGTAGCCCGCGTCAGGCTCATGCCGTTGGAGGGGATGACGGGAATCGAACCCGCGTAATCAGTTTGGAAGACTGAGGCTCTACCATTGAGCTACATCCCCGAGTGCCCGATTTTGGGCACCAGGACATCGTAGTACACACTCGCGGCTGCCACCTCGGCACGATGGCCCCGGTACCGTGCGGTAGTGTTGTCGAGTTCGCTGATCGAGTTCGATCGGAGACACCGAGGCTCAGGCCTCGGGGCGTAGCTCAGCTTGGCTAGAGCGCCCGGTTTGGGACCGGGAGGTCGCAGGTTCGAATCCTGTCGCCCCGACCACATTCACTCGATCTTGGTCAGAATGCCGCCGTGCGCCAGCCGAAACTCCGCGGTGAGTCCGAGCCGGTCGAGGAACGCGCGATCATGACTCACGACGAGCAGCGCCCCGCGATACGACGCCACGGCGCTGACGAGTTGATCGACACTCGCGAGGTCGAGACTGTTCGTCGGTTCATCAAGCAGCAGCAGTTGCGCTGGCGGATCGGCCAGCAACAACTGTGCGAGCGCCGCCCGAAATCGCTCACCACCGGAGAGTGCGCTCACCGGCCGCTCAATCATCTGCCCACGAATCAGCAGCCGGGCGAGCCGATTTCGTAGTTCACCGGTTGGCACGCCACCCGCCACCCGCTCAACATTGGTGAGTACGGTGGCAGCTGGATCGAGGGCATCGAGGTGTTGCGATAGGTAGCCAACGTGCGGCACGAAGGACTCGCCGATTGGCAACATCGGATGCCCCGCACCGAGCTCATCGGCAACCAGCTGTCGCAACAGCGTCGTCTTCCCAACGCCATTCGGCCCGGTCAGTGCAACGCGCTCTGGGCCTTGCAACACGAACTCCCGCCCGTCCGCGCCCACTAACCGAGCGATGCGCCGCCCGGTCGGCACCCCGGGGTCGGGGAGCACGATCGAGATATGGTCATCGTCGCGCACGCGCGCGTCCGCCGCATCCACCGCCCGACGGGCGCTCGCCACCTTCTCGTCGAGCATGCCGCGGCGAGCACCTGCCGACTTCTCGGCCGAGTTTCGCCGATCGTTGATCGCCGCGGGCACGAACTTGCGGTTCACGGCATCCTTTCGCCCCTGCCGCTCGCTGTGCGCGATGCGCTCCTCCGCCTCGATGCGTTGTCGCCGCTCGCGTTTCAGTGTCTGCTCCGCTGACCGCAACGCCTGCAACGCGGCATCCTGCTCGGCCTCGACGTGCGCGCGAAACTCGCTGTAGGGCCCACCAAAGACGGTGAGGCCGCCGGCGCGGAGTTCGGCCGTGTCATCCATCAGTTCAAGCAACGTGAGGTCGTGACTGACAACGATCAGCGTGCCACGCCAACCGCGCACCAGGTCGTACACGCGCGCCCGAGCGTCACTGTCGAGGTTGTTCGTCGGCTCATCGAGCAGCGCAATATCGGCACGACGCACCGCCACGCCGACGAGCGCGGCGAGCATTCGCTCCCCACCCGACAGCGTCGACGCGGGCCGATCGAGCCCCGTAACCGCAAGGCCAGCATCGGCAAGCGCCGCCACCGACCGCTCCTCGATATCCCAGTCGTCGCCGATTCGGTCGAACAAGGCGACATCGACCGACCCGAGCGAAACCGCCCGAATCGCGTCAACGATCGAACGCACGCCGAGCAGGTCAGCGAGTGTGCGGCCCGCCCCAACCGCGAGATGTTGCGGCAGATAGTCAACGATCCCGGTCGTCGACACGTGGCCGGATGTCGCGGCAAGCTCCCCAACGATCAGGCGCAGCAGCGTCGACTTGCCGGCGCCGTTCAGCCCGATGAGGCCGGTGCGACCACGACCGAGAGCGCCAGAGACCCGGTCAAGTGCGGCCGAACCATCCGGCCAGATAAATGAGACGTCGTGCAGCACGACGGACGGTGAAATAGACATGCGGTCTCCATGAGGTGTCAGTGAATGGCGCTGACACGGAGCCGCAGAACAATCGCGGGTCGGTCAGCGATGAGCGCTGAACGCGAGACCCGTCATGAGTTGTCCTAACCTTCGCTCCTTCTCACGCGGCGAGAACTGCCGCAGGAACGCGACTGACAGTATGCCACGCGTGTCGCCGAACGGGGGAGTGGGCAGGCAGCAAGCGCCCGGTGGCTCGGGTAGACTCGTGGGGTTTGAGCCACCAGAGGAGAGCCAATAATGCCAACCACTTCGGTTGAGAAGCTCAGCCCCACCCGCACCAAGATCAACATCACGGTGACGCCAGAGGAGCTGAAGCCTGCCATCAAGCACGCTTACGAGCACATCGCCGAGCAGGTGAGCATCCCTGGTTTCCGTAAGGGCAAGGTGCCCGCGCCACTGATCGACCAGCGAGTTGGCAAGGCTGCCGTGCTTGAGCACGCGGTTGGCGAGGGCCTCGACGGCTACTTCCGCGCAGCGGTCAACGAGCACAAGCTCCGCCCGCTTGGCCGCCCAGAGGCCGACATCACCACCTGGCCGAGCGACAAGGACTTCTCGGGCGACCTTGAGGTCACCATCGAGGTCGACACCCGTCCAGAGATCGAGCTTCCTGACTACAACGGCTTGAAGCTGTCGGTTGCCGATTCGGTCGTGAGCGACGCGGATGTCGACGCCGAACTTGACCGTCTCCGCAGCCGTTTCGGCACGTTGGCGCCGGTTGACCGCCCGGTGAAGACCGGTGACTTCGTCACCCTCGATCTCACCGCCACGATCGACGGTGAAACCGTCGACACCGCCAGCGGTGTTTCGTACGAGGTCGGCTCGGGCGAACTGCTCGCCGGCATCGACGAGGCACTTGACTCGCTCACTGCGGGTGAGGCGACCACGTTCACCTCAGAGCTCGTCGGCGGTGACCACGCAGGCAAGTCCGCAGAGGTCAGCGTCACGGTCCTGACGGTCAAGGAGCGCGAGCTTGCCGAGGCAGACGACGACTTCGCGCAGGTTGCGAGCGAGTTCGACACCATCGCCGAACTCCGCGAGAGCCTCAAGGAGCAGGCAGCTCAGTCGCAGAAGTGGGGCCAGGTTGGCGCCGCTCGTGACGCGCTGATCGAGAAGCTCCTCGAGCTCGTTGAGATTCCGGTCGCCCAGGGTGTTATCGACACCGAGGTGCACAACCACCTCGAGGGTGAGGGTCGTCTCGAAGACGATGAGCACCGTGCAGAGGTCATCGAAGAGTCGACCAAGGCGTTCAAGGTGCAGATCCTCCTCGACGCGATCGCTGAGCGCGAGCAGGTACAGGTCGGCCAAGACGAGCTGATGTCGTACCTGGTGCAGTCGGCGCAGCGCTACGGCATGGACCCGAGCGAGTTCGTGCGCATGGTCAGCGAAGCTGAGCAGATCCCGGCAATGGTCGGCGAGGTTGCCCGCAACAAGGCGATCTCAATCGCGCTTGGCAAGACCGAGATTTCGGATGCCTCAGGCAACAAGGTTGACCTGACCGGGTTCATTCCAGTGGCTGAAGCGGCTGCTGACGCGGACGCCGAGGCAGAGGCTGAAGCCCCCGCGAAGCCGGCCAAGAAGGCCGCGGCAAAGAAGCCTGCTGCGAAGAAGGCTGCTGCCGCAGAGTAATTCGCGCTGAAGTGCAACGAAGGGTCGGGCTCACGCCCGACCCTTCGTCGTTGGCGCGAGGCATCCGCCTAGGGCGAACAGCGCGAGTCGCGCGGGTCGCAGCGGATAGATTCGATTCCAACGCAGTACGAACGGAGCGAACCGATGGCCGATATGGCACCCACCCCGAGTGTGTTCGATCGATTGCTAAAAGACCGCATCATCTGGCTCGGCTCAGAGGTTCGCGACGAGAACGCGAACGAGATCGCCGCGAAGCTGTTGCTGCTTGCCGCTGAGGACTCGAAGCGCGACATTTACCTCTACATCAACTCGCCGGGCGGGTCGATCACCGCGGGTATGGCGATCTACGACACCATGCAGTTCGTGCCGAACGATATCGTCACGGTCGGCATCGGTATGGCCGCGTCGATGGGGCAGTTGCTGCTCACCGCCGGCACCAAGGGCAAGCGGTACATCACGCCGAACGCCCGCGTATTGCTACACCAACCACATGGTGGCTTCGGAGGTACCTCGAGTGACATCCAGACCCAGGCGAAGCTCATTCTCGATATGAAGAAGCGGCTCGCCGAGATCACGGCTGCCGCGACCGGCAAGACCGTCGAGCAGGTCAACAAAGACGGTGACCGTGACCGCTGGTTCACCGCCCAAGAGGCACTTGAGTACGGCTTCGTCGACCACATCCGTGAGAGCGCATTGGATGTCTCGGGCGGCGGCGGCACAAACCAGGCGAAGTAAGGAACGAGCGAATGAACATCCCAGCCATCCCCTCCCTCGCCGGAACGCAGGCGCCGGTGGCAGCTCCGGGTTCTCGGTACATCCTGCCGAGCTTTGAAGAGCGCACTGCCTACGGCTTCAAGCGTCAGGACCCGTACGCGAAGTTGTTCGAAGACCGCATCATCTTCCTCGGTGTGCAGGTCGATGACGCGTCTGCCGACGACATCATGGCCCAGCTCCTTGTGCTTGAGTCGATGGACCCTGACCGCGACATCATGATGTACATCAACTCACCCGGTGGTTCGTTCACCGCGATGACGGCGATTTACGACACGATGCTCTACATTCGCCCGCAGATTCAGACCGTGGTGCTTGGCCAGGCGGCATCCGCTGCTGCCGTCATTGCGGCAGCCGGTACGCCAGGCCGCCGCCTGGCCTTGCCGAACGCGCGCATCCTGATCCACCAGCCCGCGATGGGCGAGGCCGGTCACGGTCAGGCCTCGGATGTCGAGATTCAGGCCGCCGAGATCCTCCGCATGCGTACCTGGCTCGAAGAGACGTTGTCGAAGCACTCGAACCGCGAGCAGGAGCAGGTGCACGAAGATATTGACCGCGACAAGATCCTCTCGGCAGCTGATGCGCTCGAGTACGGCTTGATCGACCAGGTGCTCACCTCACGGAAGACGCCACCGGCGCTCACGCGCGCGTAGCCGCCACGCCCGGGCGGGAAAATTCAACCCGTTCGAATCGCCCCGGCGTAGGCTCAATGGCACCGGGAACACAGGAGGTTTCGACATGGCACGAATCGGTGAGAGCGCCGATCTGCTGAAGTGTTCCTTCTGCGGAAAGAGCCAGAAGCAGGTCCAGCAGCTGATCGCTGGACCGGGCGTCTACATCTGCGATGAGTGCGTGGATCTCTGCAACGAGATCATCGAAGAGCGGATGGCCGAGGCTGGCGCGACCGAGTCGGTCGACGTTGAACTGCCAAAGCCGAAAGAGATCTTCGCGTTCCTCGATGAGTACGTGGTGGGGCAGCTCAAAGCGAAGCGGGCGCTGTCGGTCGCGGTGTACAACCACTACAAGCGCATTCGTGCTCAGGGCGGTTTGTCAGTCGCGGGCGAGCAGGCTGACGACGTCGAAATCGCGAAGTCGAACATTCTGCTGATCGGCCCGACCGGCTGCGGCAAGACCTATCTCGCGCAGACGCTCGCGAAGCAACTCAATGTGCCATTCGCCGTTGCCGACGCGACGGCCCTCACCGAGGCGGGGTACGTCGGTGAAGATGTCGAGAACATCCTCCTGAAACTGATTCAGGCGGCCGACTACGACGTCAAGCGCGCCGAGACCGGCATCATCTACATCGACGAGGTCGACAAGATCGCCCGTAAAGCTGAGAACCCCTCGATTACCCGGGATGTCTCGGGCGAAGGTGTGCAGCAGGCGCTGCTGAAGATCCTTGAGGGCACGGTTGCGTCGGTGCCGCCGCAGGGCGGCCGCAAGCACCCGCATCAGGAGTTCCTGCAGATCGACACCACCAACGTGCTCTTCATCGTGGCTGGCGCGTTTGCGGGCCTTGAGCACATCATCTCGAGCCGGGTGGGAACGCGCGGCATCGGGTTCGGCGCACCACTGCACTCAAAGCGTGATGAGGCGGAACTCTTCAGCGAGGTGCTCCCAGAAGACCTGCATAAATTCGGTCTCATCCCCGAGTTCATCGGTCGTCTTCCGGTGATCGCGAGCGTCGCCCCGCTCGACAAGCCGGCACTCATCGACATCCTCACCGAGCCAAAGAACGCGCTCGTGCGGCAGTACCAGCGCATGTTCGAGATCGACGGCGTTGAGCTCGAGTTTGACCACGATGCGCTTGACGCGATTGCCGAACTGGCGGTACTGCGTCAGACGGGTGCTCGCGGCCTTCGCGCGATCATGGAGGAGGTGCTCGGCCCGATCATGTTCGAGGTGCCAAGCGCCGACAGCATTGCACGCGTGGTCATTACCGGCGATGCCGTGCGGCAGAACGCTGCGCCGACGATCGTGCCGCACGCGCCACGCCGCGCTGAGAAGTCGGCCTAACCCGCCGCCCTGCCCTGCGCTCACACAGCGCGCCCATCCGCCCTGCGCTCGCGCACAGCGCAGTCTGGCTTACGCCAGGTCGTCGTCCGTGCGAGCGCCGAAGACGATTTCGTCCCAGCTGGGCATCGCGGTCCGGTTGCCCTTCTTGACGCGGCCCATGGGGCTCGGAGCGCGTGCTGCGCCCACTGCCGAGGGGAGTTCCTGAGCGAGCGCAGGCGCCGCTGGCGCGGCATCCAGTTCGTCGTCCAAGTCGAACATCGCGGGTTCATTCGCGCTGGGCTGGGCGTCGGTCGAGCGTTCACCGCGCCGACGGCGCAGCGCGTCGAGCAAATCAGCGGTTTCACCACTCGTGGCGACCGAGACATCCGCTCGCTTGATGGCCGCAACGGCGACCGCGGGGCTTGACGTCTCGACTGGCTTGGTTGGCGTGAGCGCCTCGACATCGAACACTTCGAACGCCGCGCTATCGAAGCGGCCTTCCGACGGTTCGACGGCGCGCAGGCGGGGGATCAACGTCGCACGGTTCGACTCGAACTGCATGAGGGCGGATGCCTCGGAGTTCACCGGCGTGAGCACGCCCGACTTCGGGTTGAACTCCCATCGAGCATCGTGGTCAACACCGCCGGCGACGAATTCGAGTTTGACGAGCCATCCTCGCTCATCGTCTTTCCAGCTTGCCCAGCGCTCGTCGGCAACGTCGAGCGCGGTCAGACGGTCGCGTACGAGGCTGCCGAAGGTGGAGGCGGCGTCAGTGTCGTCATTGTGCAGCGAGGCGCTGAGGGCGGCGCTCACGATGTGGTCACGCTCGGCAATAACCGGGCCCTCGAAACGCTGTACGTACTCGAGTGCGGCGCCGGTGAGCTCAGCGACGTCGGCTGCTGACAGCCCGCGTCGAATGTGCGCCTGCACTTCGCGTGGCGAAAGCTTTGCCTCTGCGGCGCGGATGGCGGTCGCCTGACGGATGCCAGAGCGGAGCGCGTCATCAACCTTGAGCCGATACTGGGTTCCGTCGCTCGATGCGGCAATCAGCGTGCCGTCTTCCACTCGCACAATCGTGAGTTCGTCCATAGCGCAAGCCCTTCCTGGCACGAATTTCACGTTCAGATTGCCACGAAAGCCCCCAGATTCCGCCTAACCGGGCGGGCGCGCCCAAAAACCGATCGGCATCCACGTGACGACGAACCGCCGAAGGGTTTGCACCTGGCCGAGTTTTCATGCAAACTATGGCCGCCAACCCCGCGGAAAAGAGTGAATGAAACATGGCAACCGATTACGACGCCCCGCGCAAGAGCGACGACGACTCCGAGTCACTGGAAGCGCTGAAGGAGCGAGTACCCGACAAGCTTTCGGGATCGGTTGACTCTGAAGACGCCGACAACCCTGGCAGCTTTGACCTGGCTGGCGCCGACCTTTCCGACCTCGAACTCGATGTCGTGGTGCTGCCTCCGCAGGCCGACGAGTTCACCTGCGTGAACTGCTTCTTGGTGAAGCACCGTTCACAGCTCGACCACGAGACCAAGCTCGGGTCGATCTGCCGGGAGTGCGCCGCCTGATTAGGCCGTTGCGTTGGCGGCGCGCGATTGGTTGATTGCCGCCGCCAATGCCTCCGGATGCCTCGTGGAGACGAGCCAGTACGGCGCTGGATCAGTCGCGTCGGTTACTGGAACCCGCACCGACGTGGGCGTCCAGCCTCGGAGCATCAGAAACGCGCGGGCGTCGAGCTCGGTACGACGGGCGACGATGCTGCGATCGGTGTTCAGTGCCTCAGCGTGACCGAGGTTTGACGTTTCGATCTGGGCGCGCCCGGCGCGGAACATCCCGCCGTCGACTGAGATCACCGGCGATGACAGCAGCAGCGCGGTAATGCTCCCGACGTAGAGCACGACCGCCGTGACCACCCCGGCGACCGTCGACACGGGCGCCCAAACCAGCAGCGAAGCTGGTACGACCAGCAGTGTCGAGATGTAGGTGAAGGGTCCTGGGACAAGTCGTTCGCGGTACGCCATGCAACCAATCACAGCAGACTTCTGCACTACCCTCGAACCGTGCCAGATTCCGTTGATGTACTGATCACCGCCGCCACGGTGCCGACCTACGCGCACCCAGGCGACGCTGGTGCCGATTTGCACTCAACCGAGGCGCTGATCTTGGCCCCTGGCGCCCGCGCAACTGTGGGTACCGGCGTCTCAATCGCGCTGCCAGAGGGGTACGTGGCGTTTGTGGTGCCGCGGTCGGGGTTGGCGTTCAAGCACGGCATCACGATCGTGAACGCCCCGGGGACCGTCGATGCGGGGTACCGTGGCGAGATTAAGGTCTCGTTGCTGAACACCGATCAGTCGGCCGCATACGAAATCAACCCGGGCGATCGGATCGCGCAGTTGATCGTGATGCCAGTCAGTCGTGCGACCTTCATTCCGGTCGAGTCGCTGCCTGACAGCGTTCGCGGTGAAGGTGGATTCGGTTCGACTGGCTTCGGTCAGCACCGAGAAGGAGTAACAGCATGAGCGACGACAACGAGACGGTTGACCTCCAGGCGATTCCGGATGACCCGAAGTCGGCGCCAGCCGATCGGGCTACCGAAGGCCCGTTGGACGAGTCCGAGGCAAACCCGGTTCGTCCGTACATCGATCTCGGCGGCATTAAGGTGTTGCCGCGCGAAGGGCTCGGCATTCGCCTGGAGATCGATGAAGCCAACCAGCGCGTGGTCGCGGTCACGCTTGACTACGTGGGGTCGACGCTTCAGGTTCAGGCGTTCGCGGCACCACGCAGCTCTGGCTTGTGGGTTGAGGTGCGCGGCCAGATTGCCGAGCAGCTTGCCGCGCAGGGGAGCCCTGTAACCGACGTAGAGGGTGCATTCGGCCCAGAATTGCGGGCCCGGCTCACCGGAGAAGGTGGTGTGCCGCAGTCGGCCCGATTCATCGGTGTCGACGGGCCGCGCTGGCTGCTCCGCGGCGTGATCGCCGGCGATGCCGCGGTCGATGGCGACGCGGCAACCCAGATCGACGACTTGTTCCGCTCGCTGGTGGTCGTGCGCGGCAACGTGCCGATGCCGCCCCGCGACCTGATCCCGCTGCAGGTGCCAACCGCAGGGTCTGCGCCACTGTGACCCAGCCCGACGACCAACGCGAGCCCGAGGCGGGGTCATTCCGCGACGAGTTCGTGCGTCAAATGTCGGATGCCGCAAAAAAGAGTGGTCTGCGCGGGTTCGCCGCCGATGAGAAGATCGCGGGCAGCGACGTGCTCGCCGCCGTCGGTGGCGTTCGAGGCATCCTCGAAGCGGTGCTGCCAGGCCTGGTGTTCCTCGTCACGTTCACGTTGTTGACCGCGCTGGCGAACCAGTCGCCGCAGGCTGCGCTGATTCCAGCGCTCGTCGCATCAGGCGCACTTGCCGTGCTGTGTGTGTTGCTTCGGGTGGTCGCAAAGCGGCCCGTGATTCAGGCGGCAGCTGGGCTGGTGGGCGTCGCCATCTCGGCGATCTTGTCGCTGAATACTGGTGACCCGACCGACACCTACGTGCCGGGATTTTTCACGAGCGGCGGCTACGCACTTGCACTGCTCGTCTCGGTGATCGTGCGCTGGCCGGTCGTTGGGTTGGTGGCCGGGTTCCTCACCGGGCACGGGACTTCCTGGCGCAACGATCGACGTATGTTCCGGGTTGCGCAGTGGTTGACGTTGGCCTGGGTGGCAATGTTCGTTGCGCGTCTCGCGGTGCAGATCCCGCTGAAACTCGCCGAGAACCTCGTTGCGCTGGGGGTCACCCGACTCCTGATGGGCATTCCGCTCTACGCACTCATGTTGATCTTCACCGTACTCGTCGCGCGGACCGTGTTTCCCTCGGTGCAACGCCCGGGGGAGTGATACAGTTATCTCGACGTCGAGATACTTACGATTAAGGGGAAGCGCCAATGTCGGCAGTGAACAGCTTCGGAGCCAAGACCAACCTTGAGGTTGACGGTCAGTCGTACGAGATCTACCGCATCGATACCGTCGCTGGTCACAACAAGCTTCCGTTCAGCCTGAAGGTGCTGCTCGAGAATCTGCTTCGTACCGAAGATGGCGCAAATGTCACTAAGGAGCAGATCCAGGCGCTCGGCTCGTGGGTGCCAACCGCTGAGCCCGACACCGAGATTCAGTTCACCCCGGCCCGTGTGGTCATGCAGGACTTCACCGGCGTGCCATGCATCGTCGACCTCGCGACCATGCGCGAGGCTGTGGTCGCCCTCGGCGGTGACCCGAGCAAGATCAATCCGCTCTCACCGGCCGAGATGGTCATCGACCACTCGGTGATTGCTGACCTGTTCGGCACCGAGAACGCCCTTGAGCGTAACGTCGAGATCGAATACCAGCGCAACGGCGAGCGCTACCAGTTCCTGCGCTGGGGCCAGACCGCGTTCGATGACTTCAAGGTCGTGCCACCGGGAACCGGCATCGTGCACCAGGTGAACATCGAGCACCTTGCCAAGGTCATCTACCACCGCGACGTGAACGGCGTCACCCGTGCGTACCCAGACACCTGCGTCGGCACCGACTCGCACACCACGATGGTCAACGGCCTCGGCGTGCTCGGCTGGGGGGTCGGCGGTATCGAAGCTGAGGCGGCCATGCTCGGCCAGCCCGTGTCGATGCTGATCCCGAAGGTGGTCGGGTTCAAGCTCTCTGGCAGTATCCCGACCGGTGTGACCGCGACCGACGTCGTGCTCACCATCACCGACATGTTGCGCAAGCACGGTGTGGTCGGCAAGTTCGTTGAGTTCTACGGCTCGGGCGTCGCTTCGGTGCCGCTCGCGAACCGCGCCACCATCGGCAACATGAGCCCGGAGTTCGGTTCGACAGCCGCCATGTTCCCGATTGACGACGTCACCGTCGACTACCTGCGCCTCACTGGCCGCGATGCCCACCAGCTCGCTCTTGTCGAGGCCTACGCGAAGGTGCAGGGCCTCTGGCACGACCCGAGCAACGAACCGATCTTCTCGGAGTACCTCGAGCTTGACCTGTCGACCGTTGTACCGTCGATTGCCGGTCCGAAGCGCCCGCAGGACCGCATTGTGCTCTCGAGCGCGAAGTCGCAGTTCGCGAAGGACCTCACGGCGTACTCGGAGCACGCGAGCAAGCCAACGACGGTTGCCACGGCGGATGGCTCGACCTACACGCTCGACAACGGTGCTGTGACGATCGCCGCGATCACCTCGTGCACGAACACGTCGAACCCCTCGGTCATGCTGGCTGCTGGCCTGCTGGCACGCAATGCACGTCAGAAGGGACTGAAGGTCAAGCCGTGGGTGAAGACCACCCTCGCGCCCGGCTCGAAGGTTGTGACCGACTACTACGAGAAGGCCGGACTCACCGACGACCTTGAAGCGCTCGGCTTTTACACGGTCGGTTATGGGTGCACCACCTGCATTGGTAACTCGGGTCCGCTGATCGAAGAGGTGTCGGCCGCGGTGCAACAGAACGATCTGTCGGTCACCGCGGTGCTCTCGGGTAACCGCAACTTTGAAGGTCGCATTAACCCCGACGTGAAGATGAACTACCTTGCGTCGCCGCCGCTCGTCATTGCGTACGCGCTGGCTGGCTCGATGAACTTCGACTTCGAGGTTGACTCGCTCGGCACTGGCGTCGACGGTGCCGAGGTGTACCTGAAGGACATCTGGCCAGATGCCGCAGAGGTGCAGGCGACGATCGACAGCTCGATCGACGAAGACATGTTCAACAAGCAGTACGCAAGCGTGTTTGAGGGTGACGAGCGGTGGCGCACGCTGCCCACGCCGGTCGGCGACACGTTCGAGTGGGACGCGAAGTCAACCTACGTGCGCAAGCCTCCGTACTTCGACGGCATGACGATGGAGACCACCCCGGTCACCGACATCGTCGGCGCGCGTGTGCTCGCGAAGCTCGGCGACTCGGTCACCACCGACCACATTTCGCCGGCAGGTTCGATCAAGGCCGACAGCCCGGCCGGTCAGTACCTCACCGAGCACGGTGTCGAGCGAGGCGACTTCAACTCGTACGGATCACGTCGTGGCAACCACGAGGTGATGATTCGCGGCACGTTCGCGAACATCCGCCTGAAGAACCAGCTGCTCGATGGCGTCGAAGGTGGTTACACCCGCGACTTCAACGAGGCCGACGGCCCGCAGGCATTCATCTACGACGCCTCACAGAAGTACCAGGCAGCTGGCACGCCGCTCGTGATCTTCGGTGGCAAAGAGTACGGCTCGGGCTCGAGCCGTGACTGGGCTGCCAAGGGCACCAGCCTGCTGGGCGTCAAAGCCGTCATCACCGAAAGCTTCGAGCGTATTCACCGCTCGAACCTGATCGGGATGGGTGTGGTGCCGCTGCAGTTCCCGGCCGGCCAGACCGCCGACTCGCTGGGCCTCGACGGCACCGAGGTTGTTTCGATCTCGGGTCTCACCGAACTCAACGAGGGCCGCACCCCGAAGACGGTGCACGTCGTCGCCACCCCGAGTGCGCACTCGCCGGCAGGCAAGGCACTCGTCGAGTTCGACGCAGTTGTTCGGATCGATACCCCAGGTGAGGCTGACTACTACCGCAACGGCGGCATCCTGCAGTACGTGCTGCGTTCGCTGGTTTAGGAACCGGCCGCGGGTTCGCCCCCGGATGGCTCGGCCTGAGCCATCCGGCATGCGGTAGCGTTCTCAGGACGTCAGCGCTCGATACAGCCCGTGGAGGTGCGAACACATGGCCTTGCTCGACGGCATCAACGGTCCCCGCGACCTTGACGGGTTGACCATGGGGCAACTCGTGGAGTTGGCCGCGGAGATCCGCCAGCACCTCGTCGCGACGGTGGCGCAGACCGGCGGGCACCTTGGTCCGAATCTTGGCGTCGTGGAGCTCACGATCGCAATGCACCGGGTATTCCACTCACCGGATGACGCGATGGTGTTCGACACCGGCCACCAGTCGTATGTGCACAAACTGTTGACTGGTCGCAAAGACCTCTCGACGCTACGCCAATTCGGCGGCATCGCCGGGTACCCGCAGCGCTGCGAGTCTGAGCACGACGTGGTCGAGAGTTCCCACGCATCGAGTTCGCTGAGCTGGGCCGACGGGATTTCGAAGGCGTTCGAAATGACCGGGCAGTCGGATCGGTGTGTGGTCGCGGTCGTCGGTGACGGCGCACTCACGGGCGGCATGACCTGGGAAGCGCTGAACAACATCTCCGACGACAATGACCGCAGGCTTGTCGTCATCGTGAACGACAATGGCCGCTCCTACGCCCCGACCATCGGCGGGATGGCCCGATTCTTGAACTCGGTGCGTACCAAACGCTCGTATCGGGTGCTGCACCGCAGCAGTGAACGCGTGGCGAACCGGCTCGGCTTTTTCGCCCGCGCCGTGTACCGCGGTGTTCGGGGTGGTGCCCATGGGTTCCTGAGCCGCTTCACGAACAACCGCGCGCTCTACTCAAACCTCGACATCAAGTACATCGGCCCGATCGATGGCCATGACTTGCCTGCGATGGTGCACGCCCTCGAGCAGGCACGCGACTATGGCGCGCCGGTTATCGTGCACGCCATCACTGAGAAAGGCCGCGGCTACCAGCCAGCGCTGAACGACGAGGCCGACCAGTTTCACGCAGTGGGTCAGATCGACCCCGAGACCGGTGAGTCGCTCGAGTCATCCGGTCGGTCGTGGACCAACGCGTTCGGCGACACCCTGGCCGAACTTGCCGCCACTAATGATCGGCTCGTTGGCATTACCGCGGCCATGCTGCGGCCGACCGGGCTGCACAAAATGGCCGAGCGATTCCCAGATCGAGTATTCGATGTTGGTATCGCCGAACAGCATGGGGTGACGGCGGCCGCTGGCCTCGCGTTCGGTGGGCTGCATCCGGTGGTCGCGATGTACGCCACGTTCGTGAACCGCGCGTTCGACCAGTTGCTGATGGATGTCGCGCTCCACCGAGCGGGCGTGACCATGGTGCTCGACCGGGCTGGCATTACCGGACCTGACGGGCCGAGTCACCACGGAGTGTGGGACCTCGCGATTCTGCAGGTCGTGCCAGGTATTCGCATCGCTGCGCCGCGTGACAGCGTGCGTCTCGCTGAGGAACTCGCCGAGGCGGTCGCCGTGGAGGATGGCCCAACGGTCCTTCGATTCCCGAAGGGCACGGTCGGCGCGTCGCTGGATGCCATGCGCCGAACCGTTGACGGCGTGGACGTGTTGGCTGAATCGGAACAGAAAGACGTGCTCATCGTGGCCGTCGGTGCGATGGCTGCCACGGCCCTCGACGTCGCCGGCCGTCTTGAATCGGCCGGTATCGGCGTGACGGTCGTCGACCCGCGCTGGGTCGTGCCGGTGCCGGGCAGTATCGTGCTGCTAGCCGCCGAGTACCGGCTCGTTGTCACCATCGAGGATGGGGTGCGCGTCGGGGGTATCGGCACCCGGATTCGGCAAGATCTTCGCGCTGGGGGAGTCGACACCGCGGTGACCGAGTTCGGTGTGCCAGACGAATTCCTTGCGCACGGCTCACGCGGCGAGATTCTGAAGCTTGCCGGGCTCACACCCGAGGCGATCGGCGACGATGTGCTCGCCATGTTCCGCGGAGACAAGCTGCCGCACGCCCGCGCCGCACACGAGTAGGCCACCGCTCAGCCTCGACACGGCGAGGCCCAGTCGGACGTCGGCAGGCCCGGCAACCTGGGCGTCAGTTGCCCGCGCCCCGAATCGGAGGGTTGTGGAATGTCGCTCCGTTGACCCGTTCGGATGCTCCGACCCGGTCGAGGTACGCCGAAACCCCACCGGCCTGGAACGGCCAGCCAGCGCCGAGAATCAGGCAGAGGTCGATGTCTTCGATGGCCGCGACGACGCCCTCGTTCAACATGATCGCGATCTCGTCGGCGAGACCGTCTTCGACACGACGAAGGATGGTGGCGGCGTCCGCGCCAGCTCCGCTGACCTGGATGGCGGCGGCACCCGCCTTTGTGAGCCCGATCACCTTGCCGTGCTTGTCATGTTCGACGACCGGTTCGCCAGTGGCGGCGAGACGGTGCAGGTTCTCGGACTGGTAGAACCGGTCGGGGAATGCGTTGGTGAGTGTGTCTTGCACGTGGCCGGCCACGGCCCATCCGACCAGGTCGATCAATTCGAGCGGGCCCATTGGCAGGCCAATCGGGTCAAGTGCATGTTCGACCACCTTCACCGGCGTGCCCTCGTCGAGCGCTCTGGCAGCCTCGCCCATTACCTTCGCGAGGAGCCGGTTCACGACGAACCCAGGGCGATCAGCGGTGAGCACCGCATTCTTCTTGAGCGCGGCAGCCACCTGGAAGGCGGTCGCGACCGTCGCGTCATCGGTGTGCGGGGTGCGGGCAATCTCAAGCAGCGGCATGACCGCCACCGGGTTGAAGAAGTGGAAGCCCACCAGTCGCTCGGGGTGAGCGAGCACCGCGCCCATGTCGGCGACCGACAGCGATGACGTATTCGTCGCGATGACGGCGGTTTCGCTGAGGAGTGGCTCGAGCTCGGCGAATACCTGCTGCTTCACGGTGAGGTCTTCGAACACCGCCTCGATCACCCAGTCGCAGTCGGCGAACGCCGACTTGTCGGTCGTGCCGGAAATGAGGGCCGAAAGACGGTTTGCTTCGTCGCGGTCGATCCGGCCCTTGGTGAAGAGGGCTTCAACGTCGGCTCGGATGTTCGTGAGTGCCTTTTCGATGCGCGCCTGGTCGAGGTCAGTGATGACAACGGGCACCTGCAGACGGCGCACGAACAGCAGGGCAAGTTGCGAGGCCATGAGGCCAGCGCCGACCACGCCCACTTTGGTGATCTTGCGGGCCAGTGACTTGTCTGGCACGCCGACCGGCTTCTTCGCGCGCTTCTGCACCAGGTTGAACGCGTACATCGAGGCGTGAAACTGGTCACCTGAGATTAGGTCGGCTAGCGCTTGGTCTTCGCGGGCGAAGCCGTCTTCGATCGAACCCTTCTTTGCTGCTTTGAGCAGGTCGAGTGCCCGGTACGGCGACTGAGGTGTCGGGCCGAGTTTCGCCTCGAGACGGCTACGGGCGATCGCGATCGCGGCATCCCACTTCGCGAGTTTCTCTATTGCTCCGGGTACGTGCGGCCTGGCGACTTTCATGCCGCCGAGCACGCGGTCGGCCCAGGCCAGCGAGTCTTCGAGGAAGTTTCGCGCCGGAAACGAGACATCCACGACGCCGAGCGACACCGCGTCAGCGGTGCGCAGTGTGCGGTTTTGCTTGAGCGGGTTCTCGACGATGATCTTCAAGGCGTTTTCGATGCCGACCAGTCGGGGCAACAGCGTTGCGCCGCCCCACCCGGGGATCAACCCAATGAACACCTCGGGGAGCGCGAGCGCCGCGGCCGATTCGTCAAGCGTGCGATAGTCGCAGTTCAGCGCGATTTCGAGGCCGCCGCCGAGGGCGAGGCCGTTCACGAAACAGAACGAGGGCACACCGAGCTTGCCAAACATCCCGAGCGCGGCATGGCCCAGTTGGGCGATCTTCACCGCCGACGCATGCGAACCAAGTGCCGAGATGTTGCTCAGGTCGGCTCCCGCCGCCAAGAAGAAGGGCTTGCCCGTCACGGCGACCGCAGCAATTTCGCCAGCGGCTGCCCGCTCAGCGAGCCTCGTCAGCGTTGCCCGAAGTTCGAGCAGCCCACGCGGACCAAGCGTCGACGGGCGGGTGTGGTCCCGGCCGTTATCGAGCGTCACCAGCGCCAGCGTCCGCCCAGAGCCAAGTCGGATGTCGCGCACATACGAGTGCGTGACGACCTCGTCGGCTGAAGCCGCTTCGAGGTCGGAGAAGTCGATCATCGAATAGTCGGTCACGGTTAGCGGCCCTTCCGATACTTCTTGTGATGCGGGTTCTCCCAAATCACCGACCCGCCCTGGCCCAGGCCGACGCACATTGCCGTCAGTCCGTACCGCACCTCAGGGTGCTCGGCGAATTGCCGTGCAAGCTGGGTCATGAGGCGCACCCCCGACGCGGCGAGCGGATGCCCTATCGCGATTGCACCGCCCCACAGATTGACGCGGGGATCGTCGTCGGCGATGCCGAAGCGGTCGAGGAAGGTGAGCACCTGGATCGAAAACGCCTCGTTCAGCTCGAACAGGCCGATCTCATCGATCGTGAGCCCCGCCCGGTTGAGCGCGCGTTCGGTGGATGGCACGGGGCCAATGCCCATGACCTCTGGCTGCACACCGGCGAACCCAAAGCTGACCATGCGCATCGCGGCCGGGAGGCCGAGGTCACGTGCGACCTGTTCGCCGGCGAGTAATGAAGCGGTCGCGCCATCCGTCAATGGTGAGGCATTGCCAGCCGTGACCTTGCCATGCGGCCGGAACGGGGTCTTCAGCGTCGCCATGCCCTCCATCGTCGATTCGGGGCGTCGTCCTTCGTCTTCGGTGGCGAGCCCCCAACCCTCGGTACTGCGAATCGCAACCGGAATTAGGTCGGGCTGAATCTTGCCGGCGTCGTAGGCGGCCTGGGCCTTGTGCTGGCTGAGCAGCGCGAAGCGGTCAGAGCGATCCTTCGTGAGGTGCGGGAACCGATCGTGCAGCCGCTCGGCAGTGACGC
Source organism: Candidatus Lumbricidiphila sp. (assembly GCA_035764905.1). GTDB lineage: Bacteria > Actinomycetota > Actinomycetes > Actinomycetales > Microbacteriaceae > Agromyces. The sequence goes on from DASTYN010000009.1 coordinate 195,154, forward strand.
CCATGTTCAGGGCATCGCCCGAGACGATGCGCTCAGTGACGAATCGAGGGTTTGGGTCGGCATCGAGGCCGATCGGGTGTCGCCCCATGTGTTCGACGCCGCCGGCGATGACCACGTCGTATTGGCCAGCGGCAATGCCGGAGCCGAGCGTGGTGACCGCGGTCATGGCACCGGCACACATGCGATCAATCGCAAAGCCAGGGACCGACCGGGGAAGTCCGGCGAGAATTGCCACCGTTCGCCCAAGCGTCAGGCCTTGGTCACCCTGTTGCGTGGTCGCCGCGATCGCGACGTCATCGATCCGATCGAGCGGTAAGTTTGGATGCCTCGCCAGCAGCCCGGAAACCGCCTTGACCGCAAGATCATCGGCCCGAGTCTGGGCGTACATGCCCTTTTCGGAGGCGCGGCCAAACGGGGTTCGAACCCCGTCGACGAACACCACCTCGGTGCGTTCTGCCACAGTGCAGCTCCTTCGGTCGGGATACTTCGATCCTACGGAACCCTCCAACGATGAGGCGGAGCCGTTGCCGAAACCTACGAGGAGGTTGGTTGGGGGTCGTTGACCGATTGTGCCGCCGAGACAAACGCCTCGAGCAACTTCGGCACGACCGCGGTGCACTGCCACTTGCGCGCACCGAGGTCGAGCAGTGCCATGGTGAGCGACTCCTCGGTCGTCGGAACCGGTGGCTTCCACGCGACCCGGCGAAGGTAGTCGGGGGTGAGTAGATTCTCCACCGGCATCTCGAGCTGTTCGGCGAGGGTGGCGATCTCGGCGCGGGCGAACTTGAACCGCGCATCCGCTTCCGGGTTGCGGTCAGCCCAGACCCGCGGCTGCGGGGGACCCTCCGCCGGGATCCGGCTCGGTGGCAGATCGGTCGACGCGAGGCCGCGCTCGATGGCCGCCCACCAGCGGTCGAGTTCCGAGCGGCTCGCGCGGCCCGTAAATTCCTTGATCTCGGCCAGTGCGCGGCGGGTGCGCGGCAGCACGCGTGCGGCGACAACGATCGACGCATCCGGAATCAATCGACCAGGGGACACGTCGACGTGCGCCGCATATTCATCGCGGGCCAGCCAGAGTTCGCGAGCAACGGCGAGGTTGCGCGGTTGGCGAAGCGAGTGGATGCCCGAGACGCGACGCCACGGGTCGGCGATCGACTGTTTCGGCATACGCAGCGCGGTCGCTTCGAACTCTTCCTGTGCCAGCGCTGCTTTGCCGGTCTCGTCGAGCATCTCGGCGAGCCGGTCGCGGAGGTCGATGAGGAGCTCGACGTCGAGTGCCGCATAACTCAGCCACGACTCGGGAAGTGGGCGGGCTGACCAGTCTTCGGCCGAATGCGCTTTCGCCAGCGTGACGTCAAGTAACTCGGCCACAACCGAGGCGAGTCCCACTCGCGGAAAGCCCAGCAGTCGGGCGGCAAGTTCGGTATCGAAAATGCGGGATGGCACGAGCCCGAGTTCGCGCAAACACGGCAAGTCTTGGCTTGCCGCGTGCAGTACCCACTCGTCGTCCTGGATAGCTTCCTGCAGCGGTGCCCAATTGCCGATGCTGACCGGATCGAACAGGTAGGTGCCAGCATCGCGGCGGTACATCTGAATGAGGTACGCACGCTGCGAATAGCGGAACCCGCTCGCGCGCTCGGCGTCGACAGCGATCGGACCGGAACCGCCGGCAAGTGTGGCGATCGCCTCGGAGAACGTGGAGTCGTCCTCAACGAGCACGTAGTTAGTCACGCACAGCCTTCCGCGGCAATTTCACAACGCCATCAGCGTGTGGTGGCAATCCCGCCAACATGCAGAGCAACTCCGACCAGCCTTCAAAGTGGGCACCGAGTTCGACCGTGAGTGGGGTCCACGACGCACGAATCTCGATCTGCGAACCATCGCCTTCGCGCGCTAATTCACCATACCCGGTTGAGAGGATCCGCGTCGCGGTGCCCGATGCGGCAATGTACCGCGCTCCGCGGCTGTCGAGTGCGTCGATCAGCCAGGACCAGGCGACGTCCGCGAGGAACGGGTCAACGCCGATGTCGTTTTCGAGCGGTGCCTGTGCGAAACACACCACGCGGAAGCGGCCTCCCCATGCCTCAGGTTCGGCCGGGTCGTAGAGCACGAGCATCCGACCGGTGCCCTCATCAGAGTCGGCATGACCGCTTGGCGCGACGTCGGCAGTGAACGCAGCGGCCCACGGGGCGAGCGCCTGGGGAGCGGGCATCTCACTAATGCGGAGTTCAGGCCTCGGCTGAGCGGCTCGAATCGAGTCGAGTGCGTCCTGAAACTCGACGGGCGCGGATGCGAGCGGGTCGGTCACGAGTGCAGACTAGAGTCTCGGGCGGTGGCAATCCCGGCGGCGCGCCGCCGTTGGGGCGGTGGAGGAATCGTGGCAAGTCGGCAGACGCGGGGCAGAGCGCTGCGGGTGGCTGCGGTCATGGCATCCGGAATCGTGGCGGGAAGCGCCGCCGCCGCTGCGGTGGTCACCCTGCGGTTTGCCCGCACAGTGGTGACGCCGCCGACGAGCCGCAAGGATGACATCCGCGTGCTCGGGGTCGACTCGGCGAACGACACGATCACCTTGCGCCGGTCCGATGAGTCGGCAATGCGCGGCATCTACGGCTTCTGGTTCAACGGCGGCAGCGGGTACGCGCGGCTCGGAGATGTGATCAACAGCGATGACCGGATAGTTGTGCGCGCGGTCGAGCAGGTGCTGTTCGGGCGACTTGACCGCGCAACCAAGGGTCGAATGACCGGCTGGTACTACCTTGGACCCTGGGACCTCACCCTGCCGTTTGAGAAGCTGTCGATCGACACCACCCTCGGTCCAGCGCCCGCGTGGTTGGTGCCGTCAGAGCGAACCTCGCACGACTGGGTGATTCAGGTGCACGGGTGGGGCTCAGCCCGACCCGAGGGGCTTCGGGCGGCACCGGTCGCGCGCAGAGATGGATGGAACTCGCTGCACATTTCGTACCGCAACGACGGCACCGCGCCTGAGAGCCCCGACAATCGCTTGGGGCTGGGCGGCACCGAATGGCGTGACCTCGCGGCGGCCGTCGACTACGTGACCGAGTGTGGCGCGAAGCGCATCGTGTTGATGGGGTGGTCGATGGGTGGAGCGACCGTGCTGCAACTGCTGCTGCGTTCGCCGAAACACCATGAGCGAGTCGTTGGGGTGGTGCTCGATTCACCCGCAATCGACTGGGTGGACATCCTCCAATTCCAGGGCACGTTGAAGGGGCTCCCGCGGGTCGGGGGAACGGTGATCGCGAGGTTCCTTGGCCACCATCGCACGTCGAGACTCGTCGGCCTCGCCACGCCGATTGACTTTGCGGCACTTGATGCGGTCACCCACGCGCCAGCGTTCAATGTGCCGATGCTCGTGATGCACAGCGCAGATGATGGATTCGTGCCATCCGATGGAAGTTTCAGACTCGCGCAGGCGAGGCCGGACCTCGTGCAATTCGAGGGCTTCACCGGCGCCCGGCACGCGAAACTCTGGAACTACGATCCGGAACGCTGGGAGCGCGTGCTGAGCGACTGGCTCGCGGCTCGGGCAGACTGAGCCGGTAGGCTTTTGCCAATGAGTACGGCATCTGCACTGACCCGACTTGCCGATCGTCCAGCGCAGGTGTCAACCGCCGACATCGCCGCCTCGATGGTGCCGCCGCCGCAGTTTCAACACGCGACGTTCGAGAACTACCGCCCAGACACCGAGTTCCCGTCACAAGTGGCGGCACTCGAGCGGCTGAACGAGTTCGCTGGCGCGTGGCGCGCCGCACAGCGGCCCGGCGGGTTCTTCGCACGAAATCGCAAACCGCGTATTGAACTGCCGGGCGTCTACCTCGATGGTGGATTTGGTGTGGGCAAGACCCACCTGCTGGCTGCGCTGTGGCACGTCGCGCACGGCCCGAAGTACTTCGGCACGTTTATCGAGTACACCGCGATGGTCGGCGCGCTCGGTTACCAGGGTGCGGTGAAGCTCCTCACCGGCGCGCGCCTGCTCTGCATCGACGAGTTCGAATTGGATGACCCGGGCGACACGATGATGATGTCGCGACTGCTTGGCGAGCTGATGGCGACCGGCACTCGGGTTGCGGCAACGTCGAACACCCCGCCGAATGCGTTGGGTGAAGGTCGATTCGCTGCTCAGGACTTCCTGCGCGAGATCGCTGCGCTCGCGTCAAACTTTGAAACCGTTCGCATTGACGGGCTCGACTACCGTCGCCGTGCCACCAGCGGCGAGGCAGTGGTCGCTGGCGATACCGGTCAGGTGGAACACCTGGCGCAGGCGATGGCTGGCGCTGGCCACACCGGAACCCTCGACTCATTTGCCGGAGTGCTCGCACGCCTCGGCGCGCTGCATCCGTCGGCGTACGTGCGGTTGGTGCGCGACCTCGACTTCATTGCGATCACCGATGTCACGCAACTGCACGATCAGAGCGCCGCGCTGCGGTTCGTGGCGTTCATTGACCGGGTGTATGACGCCCAGGTACCGATTGTCGCCAGCGGGCTTCAGCTCGACCAGGTGTACGACGACGAGATGCTCGCTGGTGGCTTCCGGAAGAAGTACCTGCGCTCGATCAGTCGGCTCGTGGCCTTGACGACAGGCGAGTTGCCGCCCCAGTCTTAACACGGGATCTTCGCCCCATATGGTCGGAGAACGCACCATATTCAACGCAACCTGATGTTTACCTGTGAACCTTCTGCGTAACCGGCCGGAAACATTTCAGCGCCTGACCCGAAATAGTCGACCGACAGACTAGCCGCACATGACGCGCTGACGCGTCTTACCCAAGAGAGGTTCTAATGGATCAAGGCAACACCAGCTTTATGTTGCTCTCGGCCGCGCTCGTCTTGTTGATGACGCCCGGTCTCGCATTCTTCTACGGCGGCCTCGTCAAGGCCAAGAGCGTGATCAGCATGATGATGCTGAGCTTCGGCGCCATGGGCGTCATCGGCGTCCTGTGGGTTATCTACGGCTACGCAATCGCGTTCCCAACGCTCACCGAAGGCGTCGTGCAGGCGCCATGGTCGATTGACACGACGTCGCTGTTCCTGAACGGCCTGCTTGAGGCGCCAGAGGGTGCGGCTTACCCGCCGCTCGCCTTCGCTGCCTTCCAGGCAACGTTCGCGATCATCACCGTCGCCCTCGTCTCTGGTGCGATCGCTGACCGCGCGAAGTTCGGCTCGTGGCTCGTCTTCGCGGGCGTCTGGGGCACCTTGGTGTACTTCCCGGTTGCGAGCTGGGTCTTCAACTTCGGCCTCAACGAAGACCTCACCTTCAAGTCAGGTGGTTGGATCACCCTCGGTCTGCAGCAGCTGCTCGGCACTGGTGCAATCGACTTCGCCGGTGGTACTGCCGTTCACATCAACGCCGGTATGGCTGGCCTTGCGCTCGCGATCGTGCTCGGCAAGCGCGTCGGGTTTGCCAAGGGTGCACACGTACCTCACAACCCGCCGTTCGTCATGCTCGGCGCTGGCCTGCTCTGGTTCGGCTGGTTCGGCTTCAACGCAGGCTCCGAGCTTGCTGCTGACAACACCGCTGCAATCGCGTTCATCAACACCCTCGGTGCGCCGGCGGCCGCGCTGCTCGGTTGGTTGGTCATCGAGAAGATTCGCGATGGCAAGCCGACCTCGGTCGGCGCTGCGTCGGGTGTCGTTGCCGGTCTCGTTGCGATCACCCCGGCGTGTGCATCGCTCACCCCAGGTTGGGCGCTGCTCCTCGGTCTCATCGCCGGTGTGCTCTGCGCACTCGCGGTTGACCTCAAGTACAAGCTCGGCTTCGACGACTCGCTCGACGTCGTGGGCGTGCACGTGGTCGGCGGTCTCGTCGGTACGCTCTACCTCGGCTTCTTCGCCAACGGTACGGGCCTCATCCACAGCGGTTCGTGGAACCAGCTCGCAGCACAGGCGCTCGCCGCTGGTGCGGTCGCGGTGTACAGCTTCATCGGCGCACTTGTGATCGGGTTCGTGATCGAGAAGACGATCGGGTTCCGCGTGAAGAACGAAGACGAGATCGCGGGCATTGACTCGGCGATCCACGGTGAAGAGGCGCTCGTGCTCGAGGGCAAGAGCTAACCGTTCAGCCTCCGCGAGGGCGGTGGGGTAGGGTGCCGATGTGTCCCTCCTCACCGCCCTTCTTCGTGCGCTGCTTTCGGCATTCACGTCGACCCAACAACGCAAGCAGCCAACATTCACCCGACCGACTCGTCAGGGCAGGGATGGCTCGCGTCAACCAGCTGGCGACGTACTCGTCTCACCGGGGCAGTTCGGTGACGCGGCCACCGTCGAGGTCGACCCACGTTCGCTGCGCGCCGTGCAGCTGGGCTACGCACCTCAGCGTGACGCCTCGCCGGATCCGGGAGAAATTGTGTGGACCTGGGTGCCGTATGAGGAGCGTGATGGCCGCGGCAAGGACCGGCCGGTGGTGATCGTGGCGGCCGACGGACGCGGCGGCTACTACGCGGTGCAACTCACCAGCAAGGAACACGACGGGCCAGACTCATTCGAGGTCGGGCGCGGATCATGGGACTCGAGCGGCCGCGTCAGCTACGTCAAACTCGACCGGGTCTTCCGGGTATTCCCCGAAGGCATGCGCCGCGAGGCGGCATCGCTCGACAAGTTTCGATACGGCGAGATCGCCGATGCCCTTCGGGTTCGCTACGGCTGGAGCGTCGGCGCCCGCTGATCAAACAGGCTTGTGGAGCCAGCCGATTCGGACTAGACAGTACCTGAACCGGGCCCCCGCCGGTGGAATGGATTGCACATGACTCAGCAGACACCCCCTGGCTGGTACGACGACGGCTCTGGCGCCCAGCGTTGGTGGGACGGTCAGGCGTGGACGGAGCATGTCGCCCCACCAGTGCAGGGGCAGGTCGTGGCGCAGCATGTCGAGCCAACGGTTGCGGCGACCGCGGGTGTCGCCATCGGGTCGCCGCAGCCGCTGCTCGAACCGTCGGTCGGCGCGCCAGCGTGGGTCACACCCGGCAATGCGGCCCCCCGCAAAAAGCGCGGCCCGCTGCCTTGGGTTCTCGGCGGCGTGGGTGCGCTGATCGTCGTGGTGCTTGTGGTTGGCGCGATTGCTGTTGGGAATCTCCTCGGCGGCGTCAGCAACGCCGGTGGGCCTCGTGAGGCGATTGAGAAGTTTTGGAACTCCTGGCAAACCTCGAACTGCGAGCAGATGCGTGCGGTCACCACCGAGGAGCTTCGTGAGTCCACCGGCTGGACGACCTGCGACGCCTATAAGTCAGCGACCCAGCAACTCAAGGTGACCAACGTTCGTGTCAACGTTCAACAGTCGGACGTCGACGGCGACCGTGCTGTGGTCGTGAGCGACGAGAGTTGGACCGGCGACATGGGTCATGAGGAGCACCGGTTCACCTACACGCTCGAGCAGTCAGGCGGCGGATGGCGGATCGCCGACGTGGAGCAGAACGAATAGCGCCGTGCCGCCCGTCTCCAGCTCGACCCGGCCGCAACAGGGTTGCGTCAGGTTCGCAGAACCACATTGAGCGGCGGTTCGCCGCGGAGCATCCGCTCGATCTGTTCCCGGAGCAGCCTCGCCATGCGTGGCAGCATTGCCGACGTCGCGCCGCCGACGTGAGGTGAGATCAACACATTCGGCTGCGCAAAGAGCGGATGCCCAGTCGGCAACGGCTCCGGGTCAACCACATCGAGTGCGAACCGCAGGCGTCCACGCCGCGCGTGATCGAGCACCGCTGCGGTATCAGCAACCTTGCCGCGCGACACGTTGACGATGAGTGCACCCTCCGGCGCGGCGCTCAGAAACGCATCGTCGATGAGGTGGGTTGTATCGGCCTCGAGTGGCACCGCGACGATCACAATCTCGGCGGTGGTGAGCAGTCGGGGGAGGTCGCCCAGGCCGTGCACCGGGCCATTCGGAGTTTCACGCGCGGTGCGCGCCACGATCGTCAGGTCTACCTCGAACGGCGCGAGGCGGGCTGCGATTGCCCGCCCAACCCCGCCATGGCCAATGAGGAGCACGCGTCGGTCAGCCAGGCTGGCATGGCGTTCAGGCGCCCATTCACCGCGTTCGGCTGCCCGCACGAAGTCCGGGAGCCCACGTTGCGCGGCGATGATCAACCCGAGGGCGAGTTCGGCGGTGGAGGTTTCGTGCACCCCGGCGGCGTTTGCGAAGACGTGCCCGGCAGGGAGCGCGTCAGCAACCCCATCGAACCCGATCGATTGCGACTGCACGAGCTGGCAAGAGACCGAGTCGAGGGCCGCGAGTACAGCGACCGAACCCATGTAGGGAGGCACGACAATATCGATGTGGGGGAGCGGTGCAGGCTCTTCCAGGCTCCACCGGATCGCGGTCACGCCATCGGGCAGTGCGCCTTGTGCTTCCACGGCGTTGAGGAGCGCCTGCCCTGGGAACGAGATTGTCAGTGGGATCCCCATGCGACCAGTGTGCCAGCAGTGTCGCCTCGGAGTTGGCACGACGGTACGCGGACATACGTCGACGGCTGTACAAGAAAACCCCGGAATTCCGGGCGGTTGAGCCGGAGATTCGGGGGTTCGATCAGTGGGCGATGCCGGGCTCGAACCGACGACCTCTTCCGTGTGAAGGAAGCGCGCTACCAGCTGCGCCAATCGCCCATGTGGGTTGCGGGTGCGGTTCTCACGAACCATCCGCGTTGACGAGCATAACGGACGCGCCGGGCGGTTCGCACATCGAGGCGCTCGCAGGTCCACGTGTGAGTGGTGGTTCGGGGCGCGGCGGCGGGGGCTGGGCGGGCCAGATTGCGCCGGGTTTGGTGGGGGACATCCGCTCGGTTTGGAGTTGGCGTCGATTGTGGTTTAGAGTCATTGAGCACGCAGTGATGCGGGCAACGCGGATGTGGCGCAGCTGGTAGCGCATAACCTTGCCAAGGTTAGGGTCGCGAGTTCGAATCTCGTCATCCGCTCGGATCAGCAGGGGCGAAAGCCCCTTCTGTTCTGTTGGTGGTGTACATACCGTGGTGGGTTGGCCGAGAGGCGAGGCACCGGCCTGCAAAGCCGTTTACACGGGTTCAAATCCCGTACCCACCTCCAAAGCACTAGCTTTGGGCGATTGGCGCAGCGGTAGCGCGCTTCCCTGACACGGAAGAGGTCACTGGTTCGATCCCAGTATCGCCCACCAGCAAACCCCCGGATTTCCGGGGGTTTTTGCGTAGTCATCCCAGAGCACGTTGAAGTTGACGATGGGTGAGAAGTGCATCCCGGGCGACGGCCGCGGCCCGGTGCAGATGCCGTCTGCGCCGCACTGCCAGTCAACGTCCGCGACGTGACCGCTGAGCGGGTATTGCGGGTTGATCTGTCTGTTGGGCAGATGCCCGGCTCCGCCCAGGCCAGTGGGTGAGGTTCGCGGCATTGCGTAGGCTCGGGCAGTGTGAGTGCACACGGCATGCAGTTTGGTGTTTTTTCGGTCAGTGACATTACCCGCGACCCGGTCAGCGGTGTCACGCCGAGTGAGGCCGAACGCATCCAGGCGATCGTGCAGATCGCGGTCCACGCCGAATCGGTCGGATTCGACGTGTTCGGGATCGGCGAGCACCACAATCCGCCGTTTTTCTCATCATCCCCAACGACGCTGCTTGCGCATATTGCCGCGTTGACCGAGCGGCTCATCGTGACCACGGCGACGACGCTCATCACCACGAACGATCCGGTGCGCCTCGCCGAGGAATACGCGATGTTGCAGCACCTTTCGGGCGGTCGCATGGACCTCATGCTCGGTCGCGGCAACACCGTTCCGGTCTATGGATGGTTCGGCCAGGACATTCAGCGTGGGCTCGAGCTTGCACTCGACAACTACGACTTGTTGCACCGGCTCTGGCGCGAAGAAGCGGTCGATTGGGACGGAGAGTTCCGCACCCCACTGCGCGGGATCACCACGACGCCGAGGCCGCTTGACGGGGTGCCGCCGTTCGTCTGGCACGGCAATATTCGCACGCCCCAGATCGCCGAACAGGCCGCCTATTACGGCAACGGGTTCTACCCTGGGCACCTGTTCTGGCCGCTTGAGCACACCCAGCGCATGATCGAGTTGTACCGCGATCGTTGGGAACACTACGGGCACGGCTCGCGCAAGGAGGCGATCATTGGGATTGCTGGCCAGGCGTTCCTGGCGAAGCGCTCACAAGATGCGATCGATCAATTTCGGCCGTATTTCGACGTGGCGCCCGTGTACGGACACGGTCCATCGCTGGAAGACTTCGCCCGCGACACGCCGCTCACCGTCGGCAGCCCTCAAGAATTCATCGATCGCACGCTGTCGTTCCACGATCGTTACGGAGACGTGCAACGGATGACGTTCCTCATCGATCATGCCGGCTTGCCGCTGCCGATAGTGCTGCAACAACTCGACCTACTGGGGGAGGTGCTGCCGACACTGCGTGCCGAGTTCGCGGCACGTCGCGATCCTGACTCCGTGGATGCCCCGACTCACGCGTTGCGTCGGCTCGCGCTTTACGGCGATGGCCCAGTTCCGCAATTCCGGCCCAATCCAAACCGAGGCGATAATCTCACCGGTGCTTCGCCGTACCAACCTTTCTGATGGCTCCTCCACAACCCGCATGAAGCGACCCCCAAACGGGGGGCGAATACGGTATCGTCGACCTGCGGGCCGCTGATGCGGGGATGCGATCGGCGGCCCGTCCACTCACTCCGCCCGCGTCGCCGGCGGCAGCCGGGGTTCAATTCCGGATGTGTCGCGCCGAACCATCCGGGTGCCCATGACCGGCCCGACTAGTGTTGAACCGTCCATTTCAACCGGGAGATCTGATCGTGGCCGACGGCTTTGCTCGCTTCACTGACCGTTCCGTTGTCGCAATGCGCGTCAACGGTGAGCTGAAAGATCTTGCCGCGACGCTCACCGACACCGACGTGGTCGAGGCAGTCACGATTGAATCGCCAGATGGCCTGAACATCTTGCGCCACTCGGCCGCGCACGTCCTGGCACAGGCGGTGCAGCGCATCAACCCGGAGGCGCGGCTGGGGATTGGCCCGCCGGTCACCGACGGTTTTTACTACGATTTCGACGTCAAAACCCCGTTCACCCCGGAGGACCTGAAGGCCCTCGAGAAGGAAATGGACCGGATTATCCGCCAGGGGCAGCGATTCATTCGCCGCGCCGTGACCGACGATGAAGCCCGCGCTGAACTCGCTGCCGAGCCGTACAAGCTCGAACTCATCGGCTTGAAGGGTGGCGCCGGGAGCGACGACAACGAGAACGTCGAGGTCGGCGGCGCCGAGCTCACGATCTACGACAACGTCGACCCGAAGACCGGCGAGGTCTGCTGGAAAGATCTCTGCCGCGGCCCGCACCTGCCGAACACCCGCATGATCGGCAATGGCTGGGCCCTCACCCGCATCGCCGCCGCCTACTGGCGCGGGTCTGAAAAGAACCCCCAGTTGCAGCGCCTCTATGGCACGGCTTGGCCAACGAAAGACGCCCTCCGCGACTACCAGCACCGCATCGAGGAGGCGCTGCGCCGCGATCACCGCAAGCTCGGCCTCGAACTCGACCTGTTCTCGTTCCCCGAAGAGCTGGGCAGCGGGCTGCCGGTGTTCCACCCGAAGGGTGGCATTATCCGCCGCGAGATGGAGGATTACGTCCGCCGCCGTCACATTGAAGAGGGCTTTCAGTACGTCAGCACGCCGCACATCACCAAGGACGGCCTGTTCCACACCTCTGGGCACCTGCCGTACTACTCCGACACGATGTTCCCGCCGATGGAACTTGAGGGCGCTGAGTACCGTCTGAAGGCAATGAACTGCCCGATGCACAACCTGATCTTCCAGTCGCGTGGTCGGTCGTATCGCGAGTTGCCGCTGCGCCTCTTCGAGTTCGGTTCGGTCTACCGCTACGAAAAGTCCGGCACCGTGCATGGGCTCACCCGTGTCCGCGGGCTCACTCAGGATGACTCGCACTCATACGTCACCGCTGAGCAGGCGCCGGGCGAGGTCAAGCACCTGCTTGACTTCATCCTCGGCTTGTTGCGCGATTTCGGGTTGAACGACTTCTACCTCGAAGTGTCAACGCGTGATGAGCACGGTGACAAGAAAGACAAGTTCATCGGCTCTGACGAACAGTGGGCGCTGGCAACGAGCGTGCTCGAATCGGTCGCCCGCGAGACGGGCCTTGAACTCGTGCCAGATCCCGGGGGAGCGGCGTTCTACGGGCCGAAGATCTCCGTGCAGGCGCGCGACGCGATCGGCCGCACCTGGCAGATGTCGACGATTCAGTACGACTTCAACCAGCCGGCTGGGTTTGGGCTCGAATACACCGCGGCGGATGGCTCGACCCAACAGCCAGTGATGATTCACTCGGCGAAGTTCGGCTCGTTCGAACGCTTCTTTGGGGTGCTCACCGAGCACTACGCCGGCGCGTTCCCAGTCTGGCTCGCTCCGGTGCAGGTGGTGGGTATCCCGGTTGCCGACGATTTCGCCGAGTACCTTGGCGGCATCGTTGAGCAGCTGCGGCGGCGGGGAATCCGGGCTGACATCGACCTGAGCGATGACCGCATGCAGAAGAAGATTCGCAACCACACGACCCAGAAGGTGCCGCTGCAGTTGATCGCTGGCGCGAACGACCGCGATGGCAACACGGTGAGTTTCCGGTTCCGCGATGGCACGCAAGAGAACGGCGTCGCGATCGACACCGCGATCGACCTGGTGGAACGTGCGATTCGCGAGCGGCGGCACGTTGCAACGCGGGATGACCTGTTCGCATGACGCACTACCGGCGCGACGAGTTCGACGACGTCGAGACTCAACCCTCGAGCGAGATCGCGGGCGTTCCTGATGAGTTCCAGCGGCTGTGGACCCCGCATCGGTTGGTCTACATTCAGCACGGCCAACAGCCGGACGAGGCATCCTGCCCGTTCTGCCTCGCGCCGCATATGACCGACGAAGCTGCGCTCATCGTCGCGCGCGGGGTGACGTCGTACGTGTTGCTGAATTTGTATCCGTACAACAGCGGCCACCTGCTCGTATGCCCGTACCGGCATATTGCGACCTACGACGAAGCAACGCCCGAGGAGGTTGCCGAAATTGGCGAGCTCACCCAGATCGCGATGCGCGTCGTCAAGGGTGTCACCAAGTGTGACGGCTTCAATATCGGGATGAATCAGGGCCGCGTTGCGGGCGCTGGGATCGATGAGCACCTGCACCAACACATCGTGCCGCGGTGGGCGCTCGACTCGAACTTCTTCCCGATCATTGCGAAAACGAAGGCGTTGCCGCGCCTGCTCGGTGAGGTTCGCGCCGAAATTCAGGCGGCCTGGCCGAAGTCGTAGTTCGACGCAATGGTTGCACTGCCCGCCAATGGCGTGGCCGCAGGCGGCATAGGATGGTTGCTATGACCGAGCAACTCAGCGCGCCCGCATCCACCTCACGACTCACCGGCTCAGACCGGGTGAAGCGAGGGCTTGCCGAGATGCTCAAGGGCGGCGTCATCATGGACGTGGTCACCCCAGACCAGGCCCGCATCGCTGAAGACGCCGGTGCCGTTGCGGTGATGGCGCTCGAGCGCGTGCCGGCCGACATTCGTGCGCAGGGTGGCGTTGCTCGCATGAGTGACCCAGACCTGATCGAGGCGATCATCGCTGAGGTGTCGATCCCGGTGATGGCGAAGGCCCGAATCGGCCACTTCGTTGAAGCGCAGGTGCTCCAGGCGCTGAACGTTGACTACATCGACGAGTCCGAGGTGCTCTCACCCGCCGACTACGTGAACCACATTGACAAGTGGCAGTTCACGACGCCGTTCGTCTGTGGCGCGACCAACCTCGGTGAGGCGCTCCGTCGTATCAACGAAGGTGCCGCCATGATCCGCTCGAAGGGTGAGGCTGGTACCGGCGACGTCTCGGAAGCCACGAAGCACATTCGTAAGATCACGAGCGAGATCAACGCACTGAAGTCGATGACGAAGGATGAGCTCTACGTTGCCGCAAAGGAGCTGCAGGCACCGTATGACCTGGTCGCCGAAATCGCTGAGACTGGCAAACTGCCGGTGGTGCTGTTCACCGCGGGTGGCGTCGCAACCCCTGCCGACGCCGCAATGATGATGCAGCTCGGCGCCGACGGTGTGTTCGTTGGCTCTGGCATCTTCAAGAGCGGCAACCCGGAGGCACGCGCAGCTGCGGTCGTCAAGGCGACCACGTTCTACGACGACCCATCGGTCATCGCTGAAGTTTCGCGCGGTCTCGGTGAGGCCATGGTTGGCATCAACGTCGCCGACCTCGCGGCACCGCACCGGTTGGCTGAGCGCGGCTGGTGACCCTCCGCGAAGACTCGCAGGGGAGCGGGAACGCGACCGGTCCACTCGTCGGAGTGCTCGCGCTCCAGGGCGACTTTCGTGAGCACGCCCAGGTGCTCGGGGCGCTTGGCGCCCGGGTACGCCTGGTTCGACGCGCCGACGACCTCGACGGCATCGCGGGCATCGTGTTGCCCGGTGGCGAGTCGACGGTGATGGACAAGCTCGCCCGCGCCTTCGGCGTGATGGAGCCGCTGCGCACAGCGATTCGAGGTGGCCTTCCGGCCTACGGCACCTGCGCCGGGCTCATTTTGCTCGCCGATCGCGTACTCGATGCGATCGCAGGGCAAGAGTCGATTGGCGGGCTGGATGTGTCGGTCCGCCGCAACGCGTTCGGCTCCCAGAACGACTCGTTCGAGACCGATCTGGTGGTGCCTGCCCTCGGTGAGCAACCTGTGCATGCGGCGTTCATTCGTGGGCCTGTTGTGCACGAGGTCGGCCCCGAGGCATCCGTGCTTGCGAGCCTTGCCGACGGGCGGGTGGTTGCTGTCGAGCAGGGGCCGCTCATGGGCACCTCATTCCATCCGGAAATCACCGGCGAAACCCGGTTCCACGAGTACTTCTTGCGGGAGAAGATCGGCGCCTGAGATTGGCGCCCGCGGGGCTGCGGACGGGGCATCCCGTCGCCCGACGATAGGATTGTGGACATGTCCGGCCATTCCAAGTGGGCGACGACGAAGCATAAGAAGGCCGTGATTGATGCGCGCCGTGCGAAGTCGTTCGCCAAGCTCATCAAGAACATCGAAGTCGCGGCGAAGCTCGGCGGTGCCGACCTCGCGGGGAACCCGACCCTCTACGACGCTGTCCAAAAGGCGAAGAAGACCTCGGTTCCGAACGACAACATTGAGCGTGCGATCAAGCGCGGCGCTGGGATCTCGGGCGAGAGCATCGAGTACCTGAACATCATGTACGAGGCCTATGGCCCGAACGGTGTCGCATTCTTGGTCGAGTGTCTGACCGACAACAAGAACCGTGCTGCGGCCGAGGTGCGCACTGCACTCTCGCGCAATGGCGGCACCCTCGCAGACCCCGGTTCGGTTGCCTACAACTTTGCTCGCAAGGGCGTCATTGTGGTCTCGGGCGCGGGTACGACCGAAGACGACGTGATGCTCGCCGCGCTCGACGCCGGGGCTGAAAACGTCGAGGCGCACCCAGATGGGTTCGAGGTCGTCACCGATGCATCCGATTTGGTGTCGGTGCGTAAGGCATTGCAAGACGCGGGCCTCGACTATGAATCGGCCGACGTTGAGTTCGTGCCGAACCTCAAGGTCGAGATCGACGCTGAGACGGCGCGCAAGGTGTTCCGTCTCATTGACGCACTCGAAGACTCCGACGATGTGCAGAACGTGTACGCGAACTTCGACCTCACGCCAGAGGTACAGGCCGAACTCGACGCAGACTAGGGCCGCCGGTGCGCGTGCTCGGCGTTGACCCAGGACTCACCCGGTGTGGTGTGGGAGTGGTCGACATCGCGCCAAATCGCACGGCGACGCTCGTCGACGTGTTAGTGCTTCGTTCGCCATCGGATGCCCCGATCGAACAGCGTCTCGACCTGATCGCGACCGGCTTGGAAGCGGTGCTCGAGGAGCATCGACCGAATGTAGTGGCGCTCGAGCGGGTGTTTGCGCGCAGCGACGTGTCGACGATCATGGGTACCGCGCAGATCTCGGGGGTGGCGATGTTTCTCGCGGCCCGGCGCAAGTTGCCGGTAGCGCTCCACACACCGAGTGAGGTCAAAGCCGCGATCACCGGGTATGGCCGTGCCGACAAAGCGCAGGTTGGAGCGATGGTCGCGCGCGTGCTCGGGCTTGACGCGGTGCCGAAACCAGCGGATGCCGCCGATGCGCTCGCGCTCGCGATCTGTCACGCCTGGCGAACCGGTGATGCGCTCGGTCAGGCGCGCGCGACTGCCCGCACGGCAACTGCTCGCGGCGGCGCCACGGCAGGGACCGCTGGGATGGGTGGAGCACCGGCGACCACTGACGTCAGCACGCTGACTCCCGCACAACGGGCGTGGCTCGCCGCCGAGCGCTCCGCCGATGTGTCGGTGGCTGCTCGTAGGCTGAACGGGTGATCGCAACACTGCACGGACAGATCGCGGCGGTGTCCGCTGGGTCGGTGGTCATCGACGTTGCCGGCGTTGGCTACCGCGTGCTGACGACCGCTGAGTTCAGCGGTGCGCATCACGTTGGTGATGAGGTGCGGGTGCACACGACCTTGGTGGTTCGTGAAGACTCGATGACGTTGTTTGGGTTCGCAACTGTTGACGAACTCGACGTGTTCGAGGTGCTCCTGGGCGTGAACGGCGTCGGGCCGAAGTCGGCACTCGGCGTGCTATCGGTGCTCTCGCCGGCGCAGATCGCTGACGCGGTGCAGCGTGAAGATGATGCGCCGTTCCGCAAGGTGTCTGGCATCGGGCCGAAAACGGCGAAGTTGATCACGGTGTCACTTGCTGGACGAATGGCGGCCTTCAGTGCGCGCGGGGGAGCGGCACTGCCGGCCGCCCCGGTGACAACGAGTGCTGCGCTCGATGGGGTGCTCGCGGCATTGGTCGGGCTTGGGTGGAGTGAGCGGGTCGCGGCAGAAGCGGTGCAGCATGTTGCCGCCGAGGCATTCGATGCTGACCGGGCGTCGGTGTCGACGCTGCTCCGGCTGGCGCTTGCGCACCTTGGGCCGACGCAGGGTGGTGGCCGATGACCGACGTCGATGCCCGTGCGGTTGACGCGAGCGCGCAGAACGACGAGCTCGCGTTCGAGGGTGCGTTGCGCCCACGTTCACTCGGTGAATTTGTGGGGCAAACGCGGGTGCGTGGGCAGTTGCAGCTGCTGCTCGCGGCCGCCACGATGCAGCAACGCACACCAGATCACATTTTGCTTGCGGGCCCTCCCGGTCTCGGCAAAACGACGCTCGCGATGATCGTCGCCCACGAGGGTGGACGGCCGCTGCGCATGTCGAGCGGCCCCGCCATCCAGCATGCTGGCGATCTCGCCGCGATTCTCAGTTCGCTGTTGCCTGGTGAAGTGCTCTTCATTGACGAAATTCACCGGATGGCCCGCTCAGCCGAAGAAATGCTCTATCTCGCGATGGAGGATTTCCGGATCGACATCATGGTGGGCAAGGGTGCGGGCGCGACGTCCGTGCCCCTGGATCTCGCACCGTTCACGCTAGTTGGTGCGACGACGCGGTCCGGGCTACTGCCAAATCCGCTGCGCGATCGGTTTGGGTTCACCGCGCACCTTGAGTTCTATGGTGACGCCGAGCTCGCACAGGTACTCACGCGGGCGGCGCAGTTGCTTGCGCTGGAGATTGACGCTGCGGCGATCGCTGAGATTGCCGGGCGCTGTCGCGGCACCCCTCGAATCGCGAACCGGCTCTTGAGGCGGGTGCGCGACTACGCGCTTGTGCATAGTGGGCGCGCCGACCTCACCTCAGTGCGCGAAGCGCTCGAACTCTACGACGTCGACGCACTCGGTCTCGACCGGCTCGACCGGGCGGTGATGCAGATCATCTTGACTCGGTTCGGTGGGGGACCGGTGGGTCTCAGCACGCTTGCGGTCTCGGTCGGTGAAGAGTCAGAAACCATCGAGGCGGTCGTTGAACCGTTCCTCGTCAGGATCGGTCTGATCACCCGAACACCGCGAGGACGGGTCGCGACGCCAGCAGCCTGGAGGCACTTCGGGATGGTCCCGCCAGGCCCCACCGTCACCGGTTCCGCCCAACTCGATGGGCTATGATCCTCTGAGGCTCTCCCCGCGCTGTGGTGGCGCCGAGGAAACCGTTATTCGTTGAAAGGCCGCATTTCTCATGCAACCTGATTACTTGACCATTGTCATGTTCGCACTGCTCGGCGTCATGATTTTCATGATGTTCCGGAACGGCAAGAAGCGGAAGGCAGAGGCCGCCGCCCTGCAGGCCAAGATGGTGCCAGGCGCCGATGTCATGACCAACTTCGGCCTGTTCGGCACGGTTCGTGCCATCGATGAAGCAGCGAACAAGGCTGAACTTGAGATCGCCCCGGGCGTCGTAGTCTCGATCCACCGCGGTGCGATCTCGCGCGTCGTTGAAGACGAAGCCGCAGACGCTGCTGACGAATCCGACAACGACGCTGCCGAGCTCAACGGCGAACCCGTCGACACTGACGCGCCGGAATTTGGCGAACGCGCCGAAAAGCCGAAGACCGACAACTAACTTTCCCCCCCGACGGCTCCGGCCGGCGAGAGACGAGCAAAGAACTGTGGCCTCACCAACGAAGCGGTCCGCACGGCCGACCCCGGTACGCAAGGCATGGCGATCGCTGAGCTGGCTCGGCGTGCTGATTGTTGGTTTGATCGGCATTAATGCCGCTGGTGTGATCTGGGGCGGTGGTACGTGGACGCCGAAGCTCGCGCTCGACCTTGAGGGTGGGACGCAGATCATCCTCGCGCCGAAGCTCGAATCTGGTCAGACGGCGACCGAAGACCAGCTAAAGCAGGCGGTGTCGATCATCCGTCAGCGTGTCGACGCCTCGGGTGTTGCCGAAGCCGAGATCAACGTGCAGGGCAGCAACGTCGTGGTGACGATCCCCGGCAAGCTCGACGACCAGACCCGCACCCGCATCGAATCATCGGCGAAGCTTGAGCTTCGTCCGGTGCTGCTCGCGACCGGTGCGACGACGGCGGCCTCGGCCTCGCCAAGCGACACGCCGGCGGCCACCGACCTCGCGGACACCCCGACGGTCAAGCCCACCGACGGGAGCGACCTGAACTGGGTCACCCCCGCCGACAAGGCGAAGTTCGAAGCGTTCGACTGCGCCAAAGAGGCAAGCGCCGCGACGAACGTGGCACCGGCCGAGAAGCCGCTCGTCACCTGTGACATGAACGGACTTGGCAAGTACCTGCTTGGGCCGGTCGAGGTGAGTGGCTCGGACATCACCGATGCGTCGGCCGGAATGAGCACGACGCAGACCGGCGCGTCGACCGGTCAATGGGTTGTGACACTTGTCTTCAACTCGAAGGGTGCCGAAGCGTTCGGCAAAGTCTCGGTCCGCTTGTTCGGGCTTGGTGAGGCCGCGTCGCCGCGCAACCAGTTCGCCTTCGTGCTTGATGGCAAGGTGCTCTCCGCGCCGTCCATGAACGGTGTGATCACGGACGGAAAGCCGATGATCAGCGGGTCATTCGACCAAACGTCGTCGAAGGCCCTCGCCGACCAGCTGAAATTCGGCGCGCTGCCGATCAGTTTCACGGTGCAGTCCTCCGACACGATTTCGGCGACCCTTGGAAACGACCAGCTCCGGAACGGCCTCATCGCGGGCCTGATTGGTCTGCTCCTCGTGATCGGGTACACGATCTTCCAATACCGGGCCCTTGCGTCGGTAACGATCGCGTCGCTCGTCGTGGCCGCGGTCATCACCTACATCGTGATCACGATTCTTTCGTGGCGTCAGGGCTACCGCCTCTCGCTCGCGGGGATCGCTGGTCTGATCGTCGCGATCGGCTTCACGGCTGACTCATTCATCGTGTACTTCGAACGTGTGCGCGATGAATTGCGTGATGGTCGACCGTTGGTTGGCGCGGTTGAGGCCGGGTGGAAGCGCGCACTGCGCACCGTCCTTGCCTCGAAGACCGTCAACATGGTGGCTGCAATCGTGCTCTTCGTGCTCGCGGTCGGCAGCGTGAAGGGCTTCGCCCTCACCCTCGGAATCACGGTCATCATCGACGTGATTATCGTGATTCTGTTCACGCATCCGATGCTGCAACTGCTCGCGCAGACCCGATTCTTCTCGGGTGGACACCCCGCGAGCGGGCTCGACCCGAGTGCGCTTGGCGCCGTGTACCGCGGCCGTGCCGAGTTCCGGGCCCCGGCTCAGGTGCGTGCAACCAAAATTGCGTCGAGCTCGAAAGAAGCCCAACGGCGTCAGACGATTGCCGAGCGCAAAGCCGCCGGCGTGACCAGTAGCAGCACCGGGGGAGAGGATTCCTGATGGCAAGCCGTCTCACCACCTTTGGGAACGACCTCTACACCGGGAAGCGGTCGATCGGCTTCGTGCGCGGTCGCAATCTCTGGTACCCGATCGTCGGCGTGATCATCCTCGCCTGCATCGCGATCCCGCTGCTCCGTGGTGGCCTACACTTCAGCATCGAATTCCGCGGTGGTTCGCAGTTCCAGCTGAGCAACGTGCACGACCCAAAGGCTGCGGTTGCTGAACCAGCCGTGCATTCGGTCGTCGCCGACGCTGCAGCACATACGACGGTGGTCGGGTCATCCGGTGTGCGCGTGCAGACCGACCAGTTGAACCCGGATGATTCGCGCAAGGTGACCACCGCCCTCGCGAAGGCCTACGGAATTCCCGAGTCGGACGTCACGTCGACCTTCATCGGCCCAAGTTGGGGCGAGGATGTCACCCGCCAGGCCATCTACGGCCTGATCTGGTTCATCGGTCTTGCTGCGCTGTTCATGGCCGCGTACTTCCGCACCTGGAAGATGTCGCTTGCGGCGATCATCGCCCTCATCGGCGACCTGGTGATCACGGTCGGCCTGTACTCGGCGCTCGGCTTCGAGATTTCGCCTGCGGCGATGATCGGTGTGCTCACAATTCTGAGTTACTCGCTTTACGACACCGTCGTGGTCTTCGATAAGATCCGCGAAAACACGGCTGAAGACGGTGACGAGTCGGTGCGAACCTTCGCCGAATCGGTCAACCTTGCGGTGAACCAGACCCTGGTGCGCTCGATCAACACGAGTGTCGTGGCGGCACTGCCAGTGGCGGCAATCTTGTTCCTCGGTGCTGGCGTGCTCGGCGCAGACACGTTGCGCGATATTTCGTTGACGTTGCTCATCGGCATCATCGTCGGCACCTGGTCGACTGTCTTCGTGGCGGCCCCGCTCTACTCGCAAATGCGTGAGGGTGAGAAGGCCATCAAGCGGCGTGATCAGAGGGTGTTGAAGGACCGCTCACGCGGCACTTCGACGGCCGAGGCAGTCACGGCATAGCGCCGAATCGTGTCGCGGTGGCGGTACGACGCAGGTGCGTTGCAGCGGTCACCGGATGGGTCTTCGTGCACGGGAGAACAACGCATAATTGCTAGTAGGGGGTGTGCGTGACTGATACCGGTGTAATTTCGGCTGCGTCGCTCCGGCGCTTGGTGCCCCGGATTTTCTCGCGCGCACAGCCTACGGGTGCGGTCGACACGCTGCTCAAGACCGTGCGGTCGAACCATCCAAAGGCCGACCTCGTGCTCATTGAGCAGGCCTACGCCGTCGCGGAACGCGCGCACCGCGGCCAGGTTCGCAAGAGTGGCGAGCCCTACATCACGCACCCGGTCGCAGTCGCGCAGATTCTCGCGGACCTTGGCATTGGGGTGCGCGCGGTCGCGGCGGCACTGCTGCACGACACGGTCGAAGACACCAGTTACACCCTCGACCAGCTCCGGAGCGATTTCGGCGACGAAATTGCCATGCTCGTTGACGGCGTCACCAAACTCGACAAGGTCAAGTATGGCGACTCGACGCAGGCCGAGACCGTACGCAAGATGATCGTGGCGATGTCACGAGACATCCGGGTGCTCGTCATCAAATTGGCCGACCGTCTCCACAACGCTCGCACCTGGGGATTTGTGCCCGCCGAGAGCGCGGTGCGCAAGGCGACCGAGACGCTCGAGATCTACGCCCCACTGGCCCACCGCCTCGGTATCTCGACCATCAAATGGGAACTCGAAGACCTGTCGTTCGCGGTGCTCCACCCGAAGCTCTACGCCGAAATCGAGAGTCTGGTTCGGCAGCGCACCCCGCAGCGCGAGCAGTTCGTGCAGCAGGTGATCGACCTCGTGCAAGACGACCTTCGTGTTTCGCGGATCAAGGGTCGTGTGATCGGCCGACCGAAGCAGTACTACTCGATTTACCAGAAGATGATTCTGCGTGGTCGTGACTTCGACGAAATCTACGACCTCGTGGGAATCCGGGTACTGGTCAACACCGTGCGGGATTGTTACGCCGTGCTTGGTTCCATCCACGCCCGCTGGACTCCGCTGCCCGGCCGGTTTAAGGATTACATCGCGACTCCGAAGTTCAACCTGTACCAGTCGTTGCACACGACCGTGCTTGGGCCGCAGGGGCGGCCGGTCGAGATCCAAATCCGCACCAATGAGATGCACCACCGCGCCGAATATGGTGTCGCCGCGCACTGGATGTACAAGGAGCGGGTGAACTCCGGCCGCGCCGAGCCAAAGGGCGCCGACAACGCCGATATGGCGTGGCTGGCGCACATCTCCGACTGGCAGGCCGAGACGGCCGACCCGGGGGAGTTCCTCGACTCGCTCCGCTTCGAAATTGGCGCAAAAGAGGTCTACGTCTTCACGCCAAAGGGGCGCGTCATTGGGCTGCCGACCGGCGCGACGCCCGTGGACTTCGCATATGCGGTGCACACCGAAATCGGGCATCGCACGATGGGTGCCAAGGTGAACGGACGCCTCGTACCACTCGAGAGTGCACTCTCAAGTGGTGACGTGGTTGAGGTGTTCACCTCGAAGAACCCAGACGCCGGGCCGAGCCGCGACTGGCTGAACTTCGTCAAGAGTCCGCGTGCCAGGAACAAGATTCGGCAGTGGTTCACTCGTGAACGTCGGGATGAGGCGATTGAGCACGGCCGCGACCTGATCGCGCGGGCGATGCGCAAGCAGAACCTCCCATTGCAGAAGCTGATGGGGCAAGATTCGCTGCAACAGGTCGCCGCGCTCATGCGGTATGACGACGTCTCAGGCCTCTACGCCGCCGTCGGTAGCGGGATCGTCTCGACACAGTCGGTGATCGAGAAGGTCATCGCCCAGGTTCAAGAAGTTGATGACACCGATGAACCGACCATTCCGATCACCGGGCAATCGAAGCGGCTACTGCCGAGCAGCGACTCCGGGGTGTTGGTGCGCGGTGCGCCCGACATTCTGGTGAAGTTGGCCCGATGCTGTACGCCGGTGCCGGGCGACACAATCGTCGGGTTCGTCACTCGCGGCGCCGGCGTCTCGGTGCATCAGGAGTCCTGTAGCAACGTGAAGTCGTTGCTCAACGAGCCCGACCGGATGATCGAAGTTGAGTGGGCACCAAGTTCGCGCAGTGTGTTCATGGTGCAAATCCAGATTGAGGCGCTCGACCGGTCTGGGCTGTTGTCAGATGTCACTCGCGTACTTGCTGAGCACCACGTAAATATTCTCTCGGCGAATGTATCGACATCGTCAGAGCGGTTGGCGCTCAGCCGGTTCGTCTTCGAGATGGGCGACACGACGCATTTGGACCGGCTCCTCAACGCGGTTCGGCGCATCGACGCCGTCTATGACGTTTACCGCGTTCGCGAGGGCTAAGTCCGCCCAGCTGAACGATCCGCCTGGACTACGCTCCCGCCGCCCACGCGTCGCGCAGCATCGCCAGGCGCCGGTGCGCGAGCGCTTTGCGCGGGAGTCGAAACGACGCATTGAGGCGCGCGGCAAGGCCATCGACACACACCATCGCCACCCGTGCGCATTCGCCGACGATCGCAACCACCTCGACGTCGGCGCGTTCATCGTCACGCAGCAGGTCAATGCAGGTGCGCTCTGGGCTCGTCACCGGTACCCCAGCTATCGCGCACACCTCCGATTCGTCGATCACGACCTCGCGCAGGTGAAACGGCAGCGGAGGCTTGAACCTGCCCCGCTCGGTGATCGACACCGCGAACCGTGCAAGGGCCGGCGGCCTTGAGACCAGACCATGGACCCACGCAGCCGATAGATGCTCGACAACCAGTGGCCCAGCGGGAGCGATGCTTCGCACGCTCAGCGCGCGGGTGCCCGGAAGGTCGGGTTCATCGAGCGGCACGAACGCGCCCGCGCAGACGCGCAAGTCGCCATCGATGCGGACCGCTGACAACTCGGCGACCGACAGCGACGAGGTGTCAACGACACATGACCCAATACTCATGGGATGAGCCTGACCCGGTCAGTGCACGCGGGAGCGGGGCATCCGGGACTTGTGGATGAACCAAGCCACCGACGGGCTGTGGAAACTATCCGCCGATGACCTTGAGCCACGCCTTGCGGGCTTCGAGCGCCTCGGTCGCCTTCGCGATCGCACGCTTGTCGCCGCCCGCCTTCGCCTTCTGGAGCTCGGCCTCCAGCTTCGCAATGGCGTCGAGCAACTGCGCGCTCATACCCTCCGACCGAGCCTTCTTCTCTGGGTCTTCGCGCTGCCACTTGTCGGCTTCGAGCTTGCGCACATGGTCTTCGACCTTGCGCATGCGGTCTTCGATCGGGCGAACACTGTCACGCGGCACGCGGCCGATGGTGTCCCACTTTCGCTGCAGTTCGTTCAGCGTGCGGCGGGCCGACTTGGGGTCGGTAGCCTTCAGAAGTGCCTCAGCCTCGGTCAGCACCGCCTCTTTCAGCGTGAGGTTCTCGCGGTACGCCGCGTCTTCAACTGCGTCGGCCTCGGCCTTTGCCGAGTAGAGCACGTCGCCAGCTGCCTTGAACTTCGCCCAGAGTTGGTCATCGAGCTTCTTCGACGCGCGGCCAGCAGCCTTCCACTCGTCGAGCAGTGCCCGGTAGGTGGCCACGCCGTCTGAACCCTTGGAGGCGAGGGCTTCGGCGCGGGTGATCAGGGCTTCCTTACGGACCTTCACCTCACGCGTCTGCGCGTCGAGTTCTGCGAAGAACTTGCGGCGGTGCGTCTCGACGGTCGTACGTGCCGAGCGGAACCGCTTCCACAGTGCGTCAGCCTCACCCTTCGGGATGCGCGGACCGTTCTGCTGCTGTTCCTGCCACTTTGCGAAGAGCGCCTCGAGCTCGGTCGAGGTATGCTTCCACTGCGCCCGCTCAGGGTCTTGTGAAGCAAGTTTCTCTGCCGCCTCGACCAACTCGGTGCGCTCGGCGACCGCTGCGGCCTGCGCCGCCTTGGCTTCAGCCTTCTGCTGCTCGGTGAGTTCTGACGCGGCTCCGCCGATGGCTTCGAGGCGCTTCTGCAGTGCGGCAAGGTCACCGACTGCATGGGCGTTCGCCACCGCCTCGGTCATCGCAGCAATTGCGTGAGCGACATCTGCCGCGGGAGCCCCGCGACGGACGCGTTGCTCGAGCAGCGTGACCGCACCCGCGAGATCGGTGTACTTCCGAGCGAAGTATGCGAGTGCCTCTTCGGCCGGGGCATCCGGATACTGACCGACTTCACGTTCACCGTCGGCGGTGCGCACGAAAACCGTGCCAGTCTCGTCAACGCGGCCCCATGGCTGCTGCTCTGAGTCGGTCACTGTGTTCCTCAACCTTGAATCTGCCGAGACCAACTGGTCGTAGGCACCAGATAACCCTACTTCAGGGTCAGGGTGTCGATCTTGGTGGCAACGACTGGCGCGCCATCCGATGCGCCACCGGCGACACCCTGTGCGACCACCGTTGACTGCAACTGCTCAAGACCACTCGTGATCTTGCCGATCACCGTGTAACCGCCCGCCGAATCCGATGGGATCGTCGAGTCGGCATACACGATAAAGAACTGGCTGCCGATACTGTGCGCGTCGTTCCCAACGCGAGCCATGGCGAGCACGCCGGTTTTGTAGACGTTGTCGGCCGGCGCGTTTTCGACCGGGCCGTAGCTGTACCCAGGCCCGCCGGTGCCGTCGCCCTTCGGGTCGCCACACTGCAGCACAAAAATGCCCTGCGTCGTGAGCCGGTGGCACTTGACACCGTCGTAGAACCCGGCCTTCGCGAGCGACACCGTCGACGCGACCGCCTGCGGCGCAGCCGCACCATCGAGTTCGACGCCGAGCGCGATGCCGTTGATCGTCAGCGTGCCGGTCCAGGTGCGTTGTTCGGCCAGCGACTTGTCTGGCACTGAGCCCGAGTTCCCGCCCGCGGTCGCGGTTGGGGTCGCAGTCGCCGAGGTGCCCGGCGTCGTCGGTGCGGGCGCCCCTGGCCCGGCACCGAAGTACAGCAGCTGTGCGCCGGTTGCGGTTGCAAGCAACACGACGGCGCCGATGGCTCCGATGATGTTGTCGCGGCGACGCCGACGAATCTTGTGCTGGTGCACCGCCTGACGCGCCTGGTAGTTGCGCAGTCGTGTGCGCTCCTCACGTGTCTGCCGATCGTTCGACGCCAACGAAACCTCCCGAAGTCCTTGGGAGAGCCTACGCAAGCCGTCGGGTTGCCACCAACCGCGACGCACCCGAAGACGGCGGCGCCCAGTACCCTGGCAGGCATGGCAGGAAGAGGGCGCAACCACGATGGGGTGCCCCTCGCTGTGCGGATGCGACCCACCAGTCTCGATGAGATCGCGGGCCAGCAGCACCTGCTGGGGCCAGGTTCACCGCTCCGGGCGCTGGCTGGCGATGCGTCCGGTCGTTCTGGCGCCGTCTCAGTCATTTTGTGGGGGCCGCCCGGCACAGGCAAAACGACGCTGGCGCACGCGATCGCGCGAAGCTCCGGTCGACAGTTTGTCGAGTTGAGCGCGGTCACCGCCGGAGTTCGCGATGTGCGGCAAGTCATGGAGGGTGCGCGCGAGCGACGCGAGCTCTACGGCATCGCGACCGTGCTCTTTCTCGATGAGATTCACCGGTTTACGAAGGCGCAACAAGATGCGCTGCTGCCGGGCGTCGAGAACGGATGGGTCGTGCTGATTGCCGCGACCACGGAGAACCCGTCGTTCTCGGTCATCTCTCCGTTGCTGTCGCGGTCGTTGCTGCTCACGCTCGAAACACTGAGCGACGACGATCTCGGCGCCCTCGTCGATCGGGCCGTCGTCGATCCGCGCGGGCTCGGCGGCGAAGTCACACTCGAGCCGGATGCCAGGGCGGCACTGGTGCGGTTGGCGTCTGGCGATGCACGGAGGGCCTTGACGGCACTTGAGGCGGCTGCGGCTGCGGCCGTGGCATCCGATGCGGATTCGACACCGGTGGTGACCGCCGAGGCGGTGGCAGTCGCCGTTGACCGGGCGCTGCTGCGGTACGACCGTGACGGCGATGAGCATTACGACGTCATCAGCGCGTTCATCAAATCAGTGCGGGGGAGCGACCCCGATGCGGCACTGCACTACCTCGCCCGCATGATTGAGGCGGGCGAAGACCCGAGGTTCATCGCGCGGCGCATCATCGTGCTCGCCAGCGAAGACATTGGACTCGCCGACCCAACGGCCCTCGGGGTCGCAGTCGCCGCCGCCGATGCGGTGCAGCTCATCGGGTTGCCAGAGGGGCGAATCCCGCTCGCGCAGGCCGTCATTCACCTCGCCACCGCACCGAAGTCGAATGCTGCCTACGTCGCCATCGACAAGGCGATCGCCGATGTGCGCGCAGGCAAGGCCGGTCGGGTGCCGAAACACCTCCGCGACGCGCACTACGCCGGCGCGAAGCGCCTCGGTCATGGCAAGGGGTACCGCTACCCACACGACGATGTGAATGGCGTTGTGCGACAGCAGTATCTGCCCGACACACTGCGCGATGCGATCTACTACGAGCCATCCGATCACGGTCGTGAACGCGATATCTCGGTGCGACTTGCCAACCTGCGCGAGATCGTGCGCGGATGGCTCGCCCGGTAGCGGCCTGCCCGGAACTGCGACAGCCCGCGTGCTAGGATTGTCGCTGGCCTGAAGCCTGTTCTCGCGTGCGGCTGCGCGAAACGTGGCGAATGGACCGGGTCTGTAGCCGACCTGCCGTGGCCACGCCTCTCAAAAGAGAGCTTTTGGCTCTCACAGATCGCCCTGGCGCGCCTGCGTCAGGATCACTCGTTTGAGAACCATCCGAAAGGTACATACGTGTCGAATCGCGCACGCAGCAAGACCCGCCTCTCTCGCGCGCTGGGCATCGCCCTCACGCCGAAGGCAGCCCGCATTCTTGAGAAGCGCCCATATGCTCCAGGTGAGCACGGCCGCACCAAGCGCAAGCAGGACAGCGACTTCGCTGTTCGTCTGAAGGAGAAGCAGCGTCTCCGCGCCCAGTACGGTATCCGCGAGAAGCAGCTTCGCATTGCCTACAACGAGGCAAAGCGTGCAGAGGGCCAGACCGGTGAGAACCTGGTCGAGCTCCTCGAGATGCGTCTCGACGCACTCGTGCTTCGTGCAGGGTTCGCCCGCACGATCGCGCAGGCGCGCCAGTTCGTGGTGCACCGTCACATCACCGTTGACGGCAAGCTCGTTGACCGCCCGTCGTTCCGCGTGAAGCCGGGCCAGCACATCGGTGTGAAGGCACGCTCGGAGGGCACCGACCCGTTCCAGGTCGCCGCTGCCGGTGGTAACAACGACGTGCTCGCGAAGACCCCTGAGTACCTTGACGTGCACCTGGACAAGCTCGAGGCAACCCTTGTGCGTCGTCCGAAGCGCGCAGAGGTGCCGGTTGTTTGTGAAGTGCAGCTCGTCGTCGAGTACTACGCAGCTCGCTAATTTCAGCGAAGCAACGGGGTCGCGGGTTTCCCGCGGCCCCGTTCTCGTTCCTGGGCGCGGCTAGACTTGGTTGGCCCAGACGTACGTAAGGAGTCGATGGTGAAGAGTGTTGGATGGTTCGTACTCGGCATTGCCGCCGGGTTCGTTGCCGCGCATCAGGTGAACCAGACCGCGCAGGGGCGTCGGTTCTTCGAAGAGCTGAATGAGAAGGCTCGTGCCTTCGGCCAGACCATCGCCGAGAGCTACCACGAGCGTGAGGCGCAACTGCGCGCCACCGAGGCATCCGACCGCTAGAGACTCCGCCGGCAGTCTTGCCGCATCTCCTCCTGAAATCCGAACGGACTCATGCAAACTGCCGACATTCGCCAGCGCTGGCTGGACTTCTTTGAAGCGCGCGGACACACCGTCGTCCCCAGCGCCTCGTTGGTCTCAGATGACCCGACGCTGATGTTCACCGTCGCCGGCATGGTGCCGTTCGTGCCCTACCTCACCGGTGTGGTGCCAGCCCCGTTCCCGCGGGCAACGAGTGTGCAGAAGTGCATTCGCACAAACGACATCGAAGAGGTCGGGAAGACCCCGCGCCACGGCACGTTCTTCCAGATGAACGGCAACTTCTCGTTCGGTGACTACTTCAAGGAAGGCGCGATTGGCTACGCCTGGGAGCTGCTGACCTCGAGCGAGGCATCTGGTGGCTACGGCTTCGATGAGAAGGACCTTTGGGTCACGGTCTACAAAGACGATGACGAGGCAATCGCGCTCTGGAAGAAGATCGCCGGACTGCCTGACGACCGCATTCAGCGCCTCGACAAAGACACGAACTACTGGTCGACCGGCCAGCCCGGCCCGGCCGGCCCATGCTCGGAGATCTTCTTCGACCGCGGCCCGAAGTACGGCATCGACGGCGGCCCTGCCACCGACGACGACCGCTACGTCGAAATCTGGAACCTCGTGTTCATGCAGTACCTGCGTGGCGAAGGCACGAGCAAGACCGAGTTCGAGATCCTCGGCGAACTGCCGAAGAAGAACATCGACACCGGTATGGGCTTGGAGCGCGTGGCGTTCATCAAGCAGGGCGTCGAGAACATGTACGAGATCGACCAGGTGCGTCCCGTGCTCGATCGTGCCGCCGCGCTCTCTGGCAAGCGGTATGGCACGAACCACGACGACGATGTGCGCATGCGCGTCATCGCCGACCACGTGCGCTCGGCCCTGATGCTGATGACCGACGGTGTCTCGCCGTCGAATGAGGGCCGCGGGTACATCCTGCGACGCCTGCTGCGGCGGAGTATCCGCTCGATGCGCCTACTCGGCGTCGACGCGCCTACCTTTGGCGACCTGTTTGGTGCCTCGCGCGATGCGATGTCGGCCGCGTACCCAGACGTGGTTTCGAACTACCCGCACGTAGAACAACTCGCGCTCGGCGAAGAGGAGACGTTCCTCCGCACGTTGACCGCCGGCACCTCGATTCTTGACCTCGCCGTCGAGAAGACGAAGACGGCACAGGCCCCCGCGCTGCCAGGCGACACCGCATTCCTGCTGCACGACACCTACGGGTTCCCGATCGAACTGACGCTCGAAATGGCCGACGAGGCTGGCCTCGCGGTCGACCGGGCTGCCTTCGACACGCTCATGAACGCGCAGCGCACCCGTGCAAAGGCTGACGCCAAGTCGAAGAAGCAGGTATTGGCGGATGTCTCGGTGTATGGCGCGTTCCGCGCCTCGGGTGAGACTGCGTTCACCGGCTACACGGAGTTCGAGACCGAATCGCGCGTGATTGGCCTCTTGGTCGACGGGCAGTCGGTGATGAGCGCTGCTGCCGGTACCACCGCAGAAGTGATCCTTTCGGCGACATCGCTCTACGCCGAATCCGGTGGGCAGGCGCCCGACCGCGGCCAAATCGTCGGCGATGGGTTCGTGCTCGAAGTCCGTGACGTGCAGAAGCCGGTCAAGGGCTTGATCAGTCACACCGTGACTGTCGCATCGGGCGTGGTTTCGGTTGGCGCCGCTGCCACCTCGGTGGTCGATCAGGACTACCGCCGCGGCGCGAACCAGGCCCACTCCGGCACCCACCTGGTGCACGCCGCGCTGCGGCAGGTGCTTGGCCCCCGCGCGCATCAGGCTGGTTCGTACAACAAGTCGGGTTACCTGCGCCTCGACTACGGCTGGAATTCGGCGTTGTCGGCCGCGACCCGGTCGGAGATCGAAGAGGTCGCAAACAGCGCGATTCGACAGAACTTTGAGGTCGTGACTCGCGAAATGCCGCTGGCCGATGCCAAGGCTCTTGGCGCCATGGCACTATTCGGCGAGAAATACGGCGAGTTCGTGCGCGTGGTCGACATCGGTGGGCCATGGTCGCGCGAACTCTGCGCCGGCACCCACGTCGGGCGCAGCGGTGAGGTCGGCATTCTGAACATCGTGTCGGATGCCTCGGTCGGTGCAACCTCACGCCGTGTCGAGTCGCTCGTCGGCGCCGACGCGTTCCGTCAGTTCGCAGCCGAGCGTGCGCTCGTGAACGAACTCTCCACCTCGCTCAAGGCGCGGCCGGAGCAGCTCATCGACCGGGTCGGTGACCTGGTCGCGAACCTGCGTGCGGCTGAGAAGAAGATCCAGGTGTTCGAAGCGCAACAGCTCGCCGGACGGGTGCCCGCACTCGTCGCGAACGCGGGTGCGCTCGGGGCCTACACCGCGGTGATCGAGCACGTTGGCACGATCGGCTCGGCCGATGACCTTCGTTCACTCGTAACCTCCGTACGTTCGCAGCTTGGCGATCGGGCCGCAGTGGTCGCACTCACCGGCATTGCGGCTGATAAGCCGGTGGCAATCGTCGCGACGAGCGAGGCGGCCCGTGCCGCTGGCGCGAATGCTGGTGCACTTGCGAAGGCGATGGCGAATGCGCTCGGGGGCGGCGGCGGCGGTAAGCCAGACCTCGCCCAGGGCGGCGGCTCGAACGTTGACGCGATTCCGGCGGCACTGCAGGCAGTTCGGAACGGGCTCGGAGGCTAGTGCGCCGGGGCGTTCGGCTCGGCATCGACGTCGGCAAAGCTCGGATCGGGGTCGCGCGTTGCGACCCGGACGGCTTGCTCGCCGTACCGGTTGAGACCGTGGCCAGAAGCAAGGATCGCGATATCCGACGCATCGCTGAGCTCGCGGCCGAATTTGACGCCCTCGAGATCGTGGTGGGCAACCCGCTGGCGCTCTCCGGCAGTGAAACGGCGTCGACCGCTGATGCAGTTGGCTTTGCCGAACTGCTGACGATCATCGGCCTCCCAGTGCGTCTCGTCGACGAGCGGCTGTCAACGGTGAGCGCCCAACAGTCGTTGCGGCAAGCTGGTCGGTCGGCCAAACAGCAGCGCAGCATCGTTGACCAAGCGGCGGCCGTTATCATTTTGCAACACGCGGTGGACCTCGAACGGGCGTCCGGGCGTGAGCCAGGCCGACTGGTCGTTCCGGAAGAAGGGCAGCAGCACGCGTGACAAAGGAACCGACTTCGTCAGACCACGTCTCCCAATCGCGGCGCGAGTTGCGACGTTCGGGGTACACCGACGCCCCTGAGGTGTGGCCAGAGGCGCTGCGCACGACCACGCAGCCAACCCCTGCGGTCGACACCTCCGCAGCGCATCAGCCACGGGTGCGGGTGAGCGCTTCAGCAAACCTTGTGCCGCCGAAACGCCGCCGTCGATGGGTGAAACCGCTGATCGGCTGGCTGGTGTCGTTGGGAATTCTGGCGGGCCTCGGCGGCGCGGCATATACGTTCTTGCAGGGCCCGATCAACGCAGCGATCCAGCGGATGCAGCCAGCACCAGACTTCGCGGGCACAGGGATCGGCACCGTTGACATCACGATCAGCGACGGCCAGACCGGCACGGATGTCGGCAAGACGCTCGTGACGGCTGGGGTCGTCAAGTCGTTGCGCGCGTTCCTCGAAGCCATCTCCGGAGCATCGCCCGCGCCGCAGTTTTACCCGGGCGTGTACCGCATGGCGAAGGAAATGAGCGCCAAATCGGCGCTGACCCGTCTTGCCGACCCGTCGGCGAAGCTGGTCAACGCGTTTGTGATCCCCGAGGGGACTTGGCTGCCCAATGCGCTGAAGATCATCGCCGCGGGCACCAAGGTGCCGCTCGAACAGCTGGTCGCTGCATCGAAGGAGCCACCGTCCAGTTACGGGCTGCCAGCTGAGGCGAAGAACCTGGAAGGCTTCCTATTTCCAGCGACGTACTCCATCGATCCCGGATCATCGGCGCACGACATCCTGCAGCAACTCGTCAACCGCCAATTCAAGGCACTCGACGATGCCGGTGTGCCGGTCGGCCAGCGTTGGAAGACGATCATCCTGGCTTCGCTGGTCGAACGTGAAGCGGGGATCCGAAACGACTACTACAAAGTGGCGCGGGTCTTCTTGAATCGACTCGATCCGAAGCAATGGGAGAGCGGACTGCTGCAGTCCGATGCGACAGTGGGCTACGGCGTGGGCGTCGATGAGCGTGTTCAGACCACCGATGCGGAACGTGCCGACGCCGCAAACCTCTACAACAGCTATGTGCATCCCGGACTGCCGCCAGGACCGATCGGGAACCCCGGCGACCTCGCGATCGACGCGGCACTTCACCCGGCTGAAGGGCCATGGCTCTACTTCGTCACCGTGAACCTGCAGACCGGCGAGACGGTGTTTTCGACCACCCTGAACGAACACGAAGCTGCCGTTGCGCAGTGGCAAGCCTGGATGCGAGACCACCCTGAGTACAAGTAACCGCACCCAATTGGCAGTGCTCGGCTCGCCGATCTCGCACTCCAAAAGCCCCCTGCTGCATGCGGCGGCGTATCGAACCCTCGGGCTTGATTGGGAGTTCGGAGCGTATGAGGTCACCGGCGCAACGTTGGCTGAGTTCGTGTCGGGCTGCGACGCGAGTTGGCGCGGGCTCGCACTCACCATGCCGCTCAAACAGGACGTGTTCCCGCTCCTTGATCGCATCGATCGGGTCGCCGAACTTACCGGGGCCGCGAACACACTGTGCTTCGATCAGGGTCTGCGGCTCGGGTTCAACACTGACGTGGCGGGGATCGTGCGGTGTCTAGCCGATGCGGGCGTCACCGCGTTGGAACGCGTGGTGGTGCTTGGCGGTGG
This sequence comes from Candidatus Lumbricidiphila sp., assembly GCA_035764905.1. Lineage (GTDB taxonomy): Bacteria > Actinomycetota > Actinomycetes > Actinomycetales > Microbacteriaceae > Agromyces. The sequence continues at coordinate 228,942 of DASTYN010000009.1, forward strand.
CGCGACCGCTCGCTCCGCACTCGTCGCTGTCGGTGACCTGGGCGCGAGTGAGGTTCAGGTGTACCTGCGCGACCCCGCAAAGGGAGACGACCTGGTTCGGCTGGCAGATCGCGTCGGGGTTTCGCTTCGGGTTGCCCCACTCGATACCCTCGACCGCGCGGATTCGGCAGACCTCGTGGTGAGCACCGTTCCCGGTCACGCAGAGCTCGCGGTCGCACCATCCACTGCGTTGATCGACTCGGCCTTGTTGTTCGACGTGGCGTACGCGCCTTGGCCGACGAACCCGGCCGCGACCTGGCTTGCCGGCGGAGGCCGCGCCATTTCGGGGCTCGGCATGCTGATTCACCAGGCGCTCATTCAGGTCCGCATCTTCGTCGCTGGCGATCCAGCGACGCCGCTTCCGGATGAACCGGCCGTGCTCGCGGCAATGCGCGCTGCCGTCGCGTGACAGACTAGAACCATGCTCCGTTGGCTCACTGCCGGAGAGTCGCATGGCCCAGAGTTGATTGCGATTCTCGAGGGGTTGCCCGCCGGCATCCCCATCTCGCTTGAAGACATTCGCGCCGACCTCGCGCGCCGCAAACTCGGCTACGGTCGAGGTGCCCGCATGAAGTTCGAACGCGACGAACTTGCCATCTCGGGTGGTGTTCGCCACGGACTGAGCCTTGGCAGTCCGGTCGCGCTGCGCATCGGCAACACCGAATGGCCGAAGTGGCAAGAGGTGATGAGCCCCGAACCGGTTGACGCACAGTCCGCAGGTCGCGGCCGTGGTGCGGCGCTTACCCGCCCCCGCCCGGGCCACGCTGATCTCGTCGGCATGCAGAAGTACGGGTTCGATGAGGCACGGCCGGTGCTCGAACGCGCGAGCGCACGTGAGACGGCCGCTCGGGTGGCGCTCGGTGCAGTGGCGAAGGCGTTCCTCGCTGAGCTCGGAATCCGCACGGTCGCGCACACGCTGGCGATCGGCCCGGTTCGCGTTCCGGATGGCGCGGCGCTGCCCACCCCCGATGACGTCGACCAAATCGACGCCGATGAGCTGCGCTGCTTCGACAAGGCAACCTCGGCGCGCATGTACGCCGAAGTCGATGACACGCATGCCGCTGGTGACACCGTCGGCGGTGTGGTCGAAGTGCTGGTGTACGGGCTCCCGCCGGGGCTTGGCTCGCATGTGCACTGGGATCGTCGCCTCGACGCGAAGCTCGCTTCGGCGCTGATGGGGATTCAGGCGATCAAGGGTGTTGAGGTCGGTGACGGGTTCGAAACCACTCGTCGACGCGGTTCGGCCGCCCACGACGAACTGCACCTCGTCGATGGCAGCATCGTGCGCCCGACCGACCGCGCCGGTGGCATCGAAGGCGGCATGTCGACCGGCACGGTGCTTCGCGTGCGTGCTGGTATGAAGCCGATCGCAACCGTGCCACGTGCGCTGCCGACCATTGACGTGCAGACCGGTGAGCCGGCGCCCGCGCACCACCAACGTTCCGACGTGTGTGCGGTGCCCGCTGCGGGCGTGGTGGCCGAGGCGATGGTGGCATTGGTGCTCGCCGATGTGGTGCTCGAGAAGTTCGGCGGCGACTCGGTTGTCGAGACGAAGCGCAATCTCACTGGCTACCTCGCCGCGATCCCGTCGACCCTCGGCACCGCTGAGGTGCGCGCCGCGCTCGGCGACCTGTAGGCGGCGGCGTGACCGAGGCATCCGCTGACGGCCCAATTGTGGTGCTGATCGGCCCGATGGGATCTGGCAAAAGCCGGATCGGCCTCGAACTCGCCGATCGTTGGCATGCCCCGCTGATCGACACCGACCAGCGCATCGCTGAAGCACACGGGCCGATCCCGGGAATCTTCGCCGAACATGGCGAGGCAAAGTTTCGGGAATTCGAGCGCGCGGCGGTGCAGCAGGCGCTCACCGAGCGTGCGGTGGTCTCCCTCGGCGGCGGCGCGGTGCTCGACCCCGCAACGCGGGCCGACCTCGCCACATTGCCCGTCGTACACCTCTCGGTCTCTGCCGAGGCGGTCGCGAAACGGTTGGTTGGCGGTGGGCGTCCGCTCATCGAGCAGGGCGGCATTGAACGGTGGATCGAAATCGCCGACTCGCGCCGCGACTTCTACCGTGAGGTTGCCGATTTTTCGGTCGACACCTCGAACCGGTCGGTTGCTTGGGTCGTTGGTCGCATCTTGAATTGGTACGGAGGACGGGCATGACCGAATCGGCACGGATGACACGCACCGGTGATCGCACGGTGATACACGTGGGAGCCGACGACGGGTACGACGTCACAATCGGCCGCGGGTGCTCAGCCGATCTGGCCGATGCGCTTGGCGATTCGGTGCGCAAGGTGCTGATCGTGCACCCGCCGACGCTCGCCGAGCGCGCGGCGCACCTGCGAGCATCGCTCACCGATCGCTACGAGGTGCTCCTCGCCGAGGTCCCAGACGCCGAAGCTGGCAAACGCGTCGAAGTTGCGGCGTTCTGCTGGCAGATTCTCGGGCAGGCCGACTTCACCCGGACGGACGCCGTTGTGGGGTTTGGTGGGGGAGCGGTCACCGACCTCGCTGGCTTTGTCGCGGCGACTTGGCTGCGCGGCGTGCGCGTTGTGCAGGTGCCGACCACGGTGCTCGGGATGGTCGATGCCGCCGTCGGTGGCAAGACCGGCATCAATACGAACGAGGGCAAGAACCTGGTCGGGGCGTTCCACGCGCCATCCGCCGTGTTCTGCGACCTTGATCTGCTCGACACCCTGCCGCGTAATGAACTGGTCGCCGGGTACGCCGAGGTGGTGAAGGCCGGGTTCATCCGGTACCCGGAGATTCTTGACCTGGTCGAAGCGGATGTCGCGGCCGCCACCGATCCGTCGATGCCCGAGTTCCGCCGAGCGATTGAACTCGCGATTCTGATGAAGGCGGAGGTCGTCTCTGAAGACTTCAAGGAGGCGGGGCTTCGCGAGATCCTGAACTACGGGCATACGCTCGGCCACGCCATCGAACATGCCGAACGGTACCAATGGCGTCATGGCGCGGCGATTGCGGTGGGCCTGCGGTTCGCCGCCGAGTTGGCACGTCTCGCGGGCAGATTGAGCGATGAGGAAGCAGACCGGCATGAGCGGGTGTTGTCGTTGCTCGGGCTGCCGCAAACCTACCCGGCTGGCCGCTGGCAGTCGCTTGTCGCGACCATGCAGCGCGATAAGAAATCGCGGGCAGGTCAGTTGCGCTTCATTGTGCTCGATGGCATCGGTAAGCCGACGGTGATGCAGGCACCGGATGCCTCGTTGCTCTTCGCCGCGTACCAGGAAATCGCGTCGTAGCCTCGCCACGCCAACGCTGTGGCCAGCACCGGCGCTAGGGTGGGCGCGTGACTGCACCACACCGAATCTTGCTCGTCAACGGGCCAAATCTGAATTTGCTCGGCACTCGCGAGCCCGAGATCTACGGCCATGACACGTTGGCCGATGTTGAGCGGCTCGTCACCGAGACGGCTGCGGCACGCGGGTTCGAGGTGCGCGCGATTCAGAGCAACCACGAGGGGGTGCTCCTCGATGCGATTCATGCGGCGCGTGCCGACTGCGCGGGCATTGTGATCAACCCCGGTGGGCTCACCCACACCTCGGTGGTGCTGCGCGATGCGCTCTCGGGCGTGGCGTTGCCGGTTGCCGAGGTGCACATCTCCGATGTGATGGCGCGCGAGTCATTCCGTCACCATTCGTACGTGGCCGATGTCGCGGTGGTGCACGTGGTCGGCCAGGGTGTCGCCGGTTACGCAATGGCGGTCGGTCAACTCATCGACTGGATCAGCGGCGCCCGCTCCTGAGCGATGCGCGAAGCACCGACAGCGTGAACTGGGTCTCAGCCTGGCCAATCGTCTAGACTTGCGTGTTGGCCCGCCACGTGCGGTGCAGTTGTGCCCGGTCTTGACCGGAACTTGAACCTTCACACCGACTTCACGAACGGAACGAATATGGCATCGACCGCAGATATCAAGAACGGCGTCGTCCTCAACATTGACGGCCAGCTGTGGAGCGTCATTGAGTTCCAGCATGTGAAGCCAGGTAAGGGTGGCGCATTCGTGCGCACCAAGATGAAGAACGTGGTGAGCGGCAAGGTGGTTGATCGCACCTACAACGCGGGCACGAAGATCGAGATCGAGAACGTCGATCGCCGCGACTACACCTACCTGTACCAGGATGGCGACGGGTTCGTGTTCATGGACCAGACCGACTTTGACCAGCTCACGGTGCCGTCGACCGTCGTGGGCGACGCAGCGAACTTCATGCTCGAGAACCAGTCGGTGACCGTTGCCACGAACAACGGCAACCCGCTCTACGTCGAACTTCCGGCGTCGGTGGTGCTTGAGATCACCTACACCGAACCAGGCTTGCAGGGCGACCGTTCGAGTGCAGGTACGAAGCCTGCCACCGTCGAGACCGGGTACGAGATTCAGGTGCCGCTCTTCCTCGAGACCGGCACGAAGGTCAAGGTCGACACCCGCACGGGTGACTACCTCGGCCGCGTCAACTAGTGAGCGCGCGCACCAAGGCCCGCAAGCGGGCACTCGACCTGCTGTACGCGGCCGACATCCGTCAGGTGCCCGTGGCGCAGTTGCTTGCGGTCGAGGCCGAGCGTGCCGCGAAGGAGCCAGAGCGTATGGCGTCGTGGCTCTACGCTCGTGAAATCGTCGACGGCGTCATCGACCACCACGAGGAGATCGACGAGCAGATCGAGTCGCATGCGCACGGTTGGACGATCGCGCGCATGCCAACGATCGACCGCGCGTTGCTGCGCATCGGCGTCTGGGAGTTGCTCTTCAACGACGATATTCCTGACCCAGTTGCGATCTCAGAGGCGGTGGATGCTGCGACGCAGCTCTCAACCGACGAGTCGGCCGGCTTCGTGAACGGGCTGCTCGCCGCGATCGCGCAGGCGCGGCACTAGGCCCATCCGGGGAGCGCAGTCATGCCGGAACGCGTCAAGTTCGCCGCAACGAGTGGCCCGATGTTGGCTGGCGTCATCGATGTGCCCGAAGGCGCGGTCCGCGGCTGGGGCGTATGGAGCCATGGCCTGACGCTCGGCAAAGACAGCGTCGCGACTGCCCGCATATGCAAGCAACTTGCCGCTGAAGGCATCGGCATGCTCCGCTTCGACAACCTCGGACTCGGCGATTCTGAGGGCGACTGGGGGCTGGGATCCTTCTCGAACAAGGTCGCCGACACCGTGCGGGCGTGTGAGTTCATGGCCGCACGGGGTACCCCGGTCGACCTGCTCGGTGGCCACTCATTTGGCGGTGCGGCTGCCCTTGCTGCGGCGGTGCAGGTGCCTGAGGCGCGGGCAGTGGTGACCGTTGGGGCACCGTCCGAGCCATCCCATGCCGAGCACAACTACGACAGCCTCATCTCTGAGGTGCTCGAAGATGGCGAAGCGGTGTGGCAGGTCGGGGGCAAGGCACTCACGCTGCGCCGCTCGTTCGTTGAGGATGTTCGCAACGCCGATATCTACGATTGCGTGCACTCGCTCGGTCGACCGCTGCTGATTTTGCACTCACCAACCGACGCCGTGGTGGGTGTGCAAAATGCGTCTGAGGTGTTTCGGATGGCTCGCCACCCGAAGAGTTTCGTTGCGCTCGAAGGTGCAGATCACTTCTTGACCGGGGCGGGTGCTGCCAAACGGGCGGCGCACATCATCAGCGCCTGGGTCGACCAGTACCTCGTCGGGGCATCCAACCCCACCTGATGCTCAGGCCGCGACCGGGCCGGTGATACGATCGATGAAATCGACAACCTTTAAGGCCGTCCAGCGAGGCGGAGAAGGGAGTCAAACTGTGGCACGAATCGTGCTCAGTCGTGACGACATTTCGCGGGCGCTCACCCGCATCTCTCACGAGATCCTTGAGTCGAACCGGGGCGCCGAGCGCCTTGTGCTCCTGGGGATCCCCACTCGCGGTGTGGCGCTCGCCAAGCGCATCGCCGAGACGATCGCCAGAATCGAACCGGATGCCCCGCAGCCAGCTGTCGGCGCACTCGACGTCACGATGTACCGTGACGATCTGCGGCGTGGCGCCGCGCGAGTGCCGCACCCGACCGATGTGCCTGCCCAGGGCATCGATGACTGCACCGTCGTGCTCGTCGACGATGTGCTGTATTCGGGGCGAACCATCCGCGCAGCCTTTGACGCACTGAACGACCTGGGCCGTGCCCGCGCAGTGCGGTTGGCGGTGCTTGTCGACCGTGGCCACCGGGAGTTCCCGATTCGCGCGGACTTCGTCGGCAAGAACTTGCCGTCATCGAAGCAGGAACGCATCAACGTACGGCTCATCGAGACCGACGGTGACGATGTCGTCGAGATTGACTGCCCAGACGCCGGATCGATGAGGGGAGCGTTGTGAGGCATCTGCTTTCGACCCGTGGACTCAGCCGTGACGACGTGATTCGCATTCTTGACACCGCCGAAGAAATGGCGGCGGTGCAAGAGCGGGAGGTAAAGAAGCTCCCGACGTTGCGCGGCAAGACGGTGGTGAACCTCTTCTTCGAAGACTCCACTCGCACCCGCATCTCCTTCGAGGCGGCTGCGAAGCGACTCTCGGCCGATGTGATCAACTTTTCGGCCAAGGGGTCAAGCGTGTCGAAGGGCGAGAGCCTACAAGACACTGCACAGACCCTGGAAGCGATCGGCGCCGATGGGGTGGTCATCCGGCACCATGCCTCGGGTGCGCCGAACACGCTCGCGACCAGTGGTTGGATCAGTGCGGGTGTGGTGAACGCCGGCGACGGCACCCACGAGCACCCCACCCAGGCGCTGCTCGACGCATTCACGATGCGCCGTCGAGTGCACGGGGCATCCGCCCGTGGTCGCTCACTTGAGGGCCTGCGGGTCGTGATCGTGGGCGATATCTTGCACTCGCGGGTCGCCCGGTCGAATGTCTGGTTGCTCGCAACGCTCGGCGCCCACGTCACCCTGGTGGCACCGCCGACCCTGCTGCCGGTGGACCGATCTGGATGGCCCGCGGCGGTGTCGTACGACCTCGACGACGCGCTCGCGACGAAGCCTGATGTGGTGATGATGCTTCGGGTGCAGGGGGAGCGGATGCTCGGCGCGTTCTTCCCGAATCCGCGCGAGTATTCGCGGCTGTGGGGCCTTGATGAGGCCCGGTTCACGGCGCTGCCGCGAACTACCATGGTGATGCACCCTGGCCCGATGAACCGTGGCCTTGAGATTTCGGCATTGGCCGCCGATTCTGCCCAGTCGACCGTGCTTGAGCAGGTCGCAAACGGGGTGTCGGTACGGATGGCCGTGTTGTATTTGCTGCTGTCAGGTGAGCGGGGAGAACTGTCATGAGCCAGACGTTGATTCGCGGGGCGCAACTTCCAGACCGCACCACTGCCGACCTGCTGCTTGATGGTGGTCAGATCGTCGGGATCGGCACCGGGCTGTCGGCTGCGGGTGCTCAGGTGATCGACGCCGCCGGGCTGATAGCGCTCCCGGGGCTCGTAGATCTGCACACCCACCTTCGTGAGCCTGGCGCTGAGCACAGCGAGACGGTGCTCACCGGTACTCGCGCCGCCGCCGCTGGTGGGTTCACGGCCGTGTTCGCGATGCCGAACACCTCGCCGACCGCTGACACCGCAGGCGTCGTTGAGCAGGAGCTCGCCCTTGGTGAGGCTGCTGGCTACGCCACCGTGCAGCCGATCGGTGCGGTGACCCTCGGCCGCAAGGGTGAGCAACTCGCAGAACTCGGCGCGATGGCCCGCTCGCGGGCGAATGTGCGCGTCTTCAGCGATGACGGCGATTGTGTACACGACCCGCTGCTGATGCGCCGGGCGCTTGAGTACGTGAAGGCATTTGACGGCGTCATCGCCCAGCACGCGCAGGATCCGCGGCTTACGGTCGGTGCGCAGATGAATGAGGGCGCACTCTCAGGTGAGCTTGGCCTCACCGGGTGGCCAGCGGTCGCCGAAGAGTCGATCATCGCCCGCGATGTGCTCCTCGCCGAACACGTTGGTAGTCGACTGCACGTCTGCCACCTCTCAACGGCCGGGTCGGTCGAGGTGGTGCGTTGGGCGAAAGCACGGGGCATCCGGGTCACCGCCGAGGTCACGCCCCACCACCTGCTGCTCACCGAGCAGACCGCTACGAGCTACGACCCGCGGTTCAAGGTCAACCCACCGCTGCGTCGCGCCGAAGACGTGAACGCGCTTCGCGAGGCGCTCGCCGACGGCACGATCGACATTGTTGCGACCGACCACGCCCCGCACCCAGTCGAGGCGAAGGCCTGTGAATGGGATGCCGCGGCCAATGGCATGGTCGGCCTCGAGTCGGCACTCTCCGTAGTGCAGCACACAATGGTCGATACCGGGCTATTTGGCTGGGCCGATGTCGCCCGCGTGCTCTCACAGGCACCCGCTCGAATCGGGCAACTTGCCGGCCAAGGGCAGACCCTCTCGGTCGGGGCACCCGCCGAGTTGGTGCTCATCGATCCGACCGGGTCCGCGCCATTCGGGGTCGACAAACTTGCCGGTCGCAGCCACAACACGCCGTACCTGGGCATCGAGTTGCCGGGCCGCATCGTGGCCACGTTCCACCAGGGCTACGCCACGGTGCTCGACGGGCAGGTGCGCGACGCCGATGCGGTTGCCGCAGCCGCGCGTGAGGCTTCCCGTGGGTAGTTGGGTCGCCGCGGTCGTGATGATCGCACTCGCTGGCGTCGCGGTTGTGGCAATGTTCCGTTCTTGGCAGCGTCGTGTTGCCCGCGATGCGGCGGTTACGGCAGCTCCGGTGCCTGTTGGCCTCGGTGAGGTTCTGTTCGACGGTGAGGTGCTGTACGTTGCGACGACGGCTGAGCAGCACCCGCTTGAGCGGTTGGCGATCGGTGGCCTGAAGTTCCGCGGGTACGCCGGGCTCACCATTACACCTGAGGGCGTCGTGATCGAGGTTGCGGGTGAATCGGCGGTGTTCGTGCCATCAGCCCGCATCGTCGGCGCTGGCACCGCAACCCACGCAATCGACCGAGGTGTCGAACGTGACGGCCTCACCGTGATCACCTGGCGGGCATTCGGCGAAGCCGAGCCAACCGTCGACACCTACTTCCGCCCGATCCATCCGGGCGATGCGGCACGAATCCTCGATGCCGTCCACCAACTCACCGCAGGCGCACCTGGCGTCTCGGCCCCAACCGGAGAGCGAGCAGTCGAATGACCACAGCCCCCCAACCCGCAGTGCTGGTGCTTGATGACGGCACCCGATTTGTCGGCAACGCCTATGGCGCCGAAGGGCGCACTCTCGGTGAGGCGGTCTTCGCCACCGGCATGACCGGGTACCAGGAGACCCTGACCGACCCGTCGTACGCCGGCCAAATCGTCGTGATGACCGCGCCACATATCGGCAACACCGGTATGAACGATGAAGACCCAGAGTCGCGTCAAATCTGGGTCGCCGGCTACGTCGTGCGCGACCCTTCACGTGTGGTGTCGAACTTCCGCGCCCTGCGCAGCCTCGACGATGACCTCCGCAGTGCGGGCGTCGTCGGCATCTCGGGCATCGACACGCGTGCGCTCACCCGGCACCTGCGTTCGGCCGGTTCGATGCGAGCCGGCATCTTTTCAGGCGCGGATGCCTCGCTCGATGCCGATGCGCAGCTTGCGCTTGTGCGTGGCGGCGCCGAGATGGCCGGGCAGAACCTGTCGGGCCAGGTTTCGGTGTCAGAGCCATACACGCTCGAGGCGACTGCCGACCGCATTGGCTCGGTGGCGGTGCTCGACCTTGGCGTGAAGCAGGCAACGCTGAACTCACTTGCGGCACTCGGCCTCGATGTGCACGTGCTGCCGCAGTCGGTCACGATTGACGACATCACGGCGCTTGACCCCAGTGCGCTGTTCTTCTCGAACGGGCCCGGTGACCCCGCGGCATCCGATCGCCACGTTGAACTACTTCGCGCCTGGCTGCGCCTTGGCAAGCCGTACTTCGGGATCTGCTTCGGCAACCAGTTGCTCGGCCGCGCCCTCGGATTCGATACCTACAAACTCACCTTCGGGCACCGCGGCATCAACCAGCCAGTGCTTGACCGGGCCACCGGCCGAGTCGAGATCACCGCGCACAACCACGGCTTCGCGGTGCAGGCGCCGATCGACCGCATCTCTGATTCGTCGCAGGGCTTCGGTCGCGTCGAGGTCAGCCACATCGACCTGAACGATGACTGCGTCGAAGGCCTGAACTGCCTCGACATTCCGGCGTTTTCGGTGCAGTACCACCCGGAATCTGCGGCTGGCCCGCACGACGCCCACTACCTCTTCGATCGGTTCCGCGACCTCGTCGTGGCACACCAGGCCAAGGAAGCCAAGTAATGCCAAAGCGCCCAGACATCAATAGTGTGCTCGTGATCGGCTCTGGTCCGATCGTGATCGGCCAAGCCGCGGAGTTTGACTACTCGGGCACCCAGGCCTGCCGTGTGCTTCGTGCAGAGGGTGTGCGAGTCATTCTCGTGAACCCGAACCCGGCGACGATCATGACCGACCCGGACTTCGCGGACGCCACCTACGTCGAGCCGATCACCCCGGAGATCATCGAATCGATCATTATCAAAGAGCGCCCGGATGCGATTCTGCCGACGCTCGGTGGCCAGACCGCGTTGAACGCAGCGATCGCCCTGCACGATCGCGGCATTCTTGAGAAGCACGGCGTCGAACTCATCGGTGCCAAGGTTGACGCCATCCGCAAGGGTGAGGACCGGCAGCTCTTCAAGAACCTCGTGCTCGAAGCAGGCGCCGATGTCGCGAAGTCGGTCATCTGCCACTCGATGGATGATCTCATCGCCGGTGCGGCACAGCTCGGCTACCCGCTCGTCGTGCGTCCGTCGTTCACGATGGGTGGCCTCGGTTCCGGGTTTGCCTACGACGAGGAAGACCTCCGCCGCATTGGTGGTGCCGGTCTGCACGACTCGCCGACCAATGAGGTGTTGCTCGAAGAGTCGATCCTCGGTTGGAAAGAGTACGAACTCGAACTCATGCGTGACACCCACGACAACACCGTGGTGGTCTGCTCGATCGAGAATGTCGACCCGGTCGGGGTGCACACCGGTGACTCGATCACGGTTGCCCCGGCGCTCACGCTGACGGACCGCGAGTACCAGAAGCTCCGCGATATCGGCATCGATATCATCCGCGCCGTGGGTGTCGATACCGGTGGCTGCAACATTCAGTTCGCGATCGACCCGGCGAACGGCCGCATCATCGTGATCGAAATGAACCCGCGCGTCTCGCGGTCGTCGGCGTTGGCGTCGAAGGCCACCGGGTTCCCAATCGCCAAGATCGCCGCGAAACTCGCCATCGGCTACCGCCTCGACGAGATCCCGAACGACATCACCAAGGTCACCCCGGCGTCATTCGAACCCACCCTCGACTACATCGTCGTGAAGGTGCCACGGTTCGCATTCGAGAAGTTCCCGGCCGCCGACGCCACGCTCACCACGACCATGAAGTCGGTCGGCGAAGCAATGGCGATCGGTCGCAACTATGCGACCGCGCTGCAGAAGGCGTTGCGCTCACTTGAGAAGCGCGGGTCGAGTTTTCACTGGGGTGACGAGCCACGCTCGGTGGAAGAACTGCTGAAGGTGTCAGAGACGCCAACGGATGGCCGCATCGTGGTCGTGCAGCAGGCACTGCGCAAGGGCGCGACGATCGAGCAAGCGTTCGACGCCACGAAGATCGACCCGTGGTTCCTCGACCAGATCGTGCTGATCAACGAGGTGGCCGACACGATTCGCGCCGCTGCCGAGCTTGACGTGGCCACGCTGCGCCTCGCGAAGGATCACGGCTTCTCTGACGCCCAGATCGCGCAGCTGCGCGGGCTCGATGAGGCAGAGGTGCGGGGCATCCGCCATGGTCTGGGAGTTCGCCCGATTTACAAGACGGTCGACACCTGTGCCGGCGAGTTCCCGGCGCTCACGCCGTACCACTACTCGAGCTACGACCAGGAGACCGAGGTCATCCCGAGCGATCGCCGCAAGGTGGTCATTCTCGGGTCCGGCCCGAACCGTATCGGCCAGGGCGTCGAGTTCGACTACTCCTGTGTGCACGCCTCATTCGCGCTCTCGAAGGCCGGCTTCGAGACGATCATGATCAACTGCAACCCCGAGACGGTCTCGACCGACTACGACACGAGCGACCGACTCTACTTCGAGCCGCTCACCCTCGAAGACGTACTCGAGGTCATTCACGCTGAATCGGCGTCGGGTGAACTCGTCGGTGTCGTCGTGCAGCTTGGCGGCCAGACCGCGCTCGGGCTCGCGCGCGGGCTCGAGGCAGCCGGCGTGCCGATTCTTGGCACCACCCCAGACGCGATTGACCTCGCCGAAGAGCGTGGCCTCTTCGCCGACATTTTGAACCGCGCCGGGCTGCTCGCGCCACGCAACGGCACCGCAACCGACGTCGCCACGGCAACCCGGATCGCCGAAGAAATCGGCTACCCGGTGCTCGTTCGCCCGAGTTACGTCCTCGGTGGGCGCGGCATGGAGATCGTCTACGACTCGGCTTCGATCGAGGACTACTTCCGCCGCATCGATGGTCAGGGCATCGTCGGGCCGGGGCATCCACTGCTGGTTGACCGGTTCTTGGATGACGCGATCGAAATCGACGTCGACGCACTCTACGACGGTAACCAGCTCTACATCGGCGGCGTGATGGAGCACATCGAAGAGGCCGGCGTGCACTCTGGTGACTCCAGCTGCACCCTGCCACCGGTGACGCTCGGGCACACCCAGATCGAGAAGGTTGTCATCGCGACCCGAGCGATTGCCGAAGGGATCGGGGTTCGGGGTCTGTTGAACGTGCAGTTCGCGATCAGCGCCGGGGTGCTCTACGTGCTCGAAGCGAACCCGCGTGCAAGCCGCACCGTGCCGTTCGTGTCAAAGGCGCTCGGTATTCCGCTCGCGAAGGCGGCCAGCCGCATCATGGTTGGCGAGACAGTCGGCGCGCTGATCAGCGAGGGTCTGCTTCCGGCGACGGATGGCGCGTTCCTGCCGATCGACCACCCGGTCGCCGTGAAGGAAGCCGTGCTGCCGTTCCACCGGTTCCGCACCAAGGACGGCCGCATGGTTGACTCGGTGCTCGGCCCGGAGATGCGGTCGACCGGTGAGGTCATGGGCATTGACAAGGACTTCCCGACCGCATTCGCGAAGAGCCAACTCGCCGCGTACGGTGGCATGCCGAAGTCGGGCAAGGTGTTTGTCTCGGTCGCTGACCGTGACAAGCGTTCGATCATTCTTCCGGTCGCGCGCCTCGCGCTGCTCGGGTACCAGATCGTCGCAACCGAGGGCACCGCAGTCGTGCTGCGCCGCAACGGCATCCGGGCCGAGGTGGTGCTGAAGTACAGCGACAAGTCGGACGAACAAGCCACCAGTGTGGTCGAGCTGATTCACGCGGGCGATATCTCGGCTGTGGTGAACACCCCGAGCGGGCGGAGCGCCCGCGCCGACGGCTACGAGATTCGTGCCGCAGCGGTGGCAGCCGACATCCCGTTGTTCACGACGATCGCGGAGCTCTCGGCCGCGGTTGCGTCGCTGGACGCCGGAGATGGCGGGTTCGAGGTGACCAGCCTGCAGGAGTACGGTGCACGCCGGGCAGGCGCCGCGTGACCGGCGCCACCTCATTTGGTGACCGCCTCGCCGGGGCGTTTCGCACGTCGGGCCGGCTCTGCGTCGGCATCGATCCGCACGAGGAACTGCTCGATCACTGGGGCCTTGACGTGAGCGCCGTTGGCGCGCGTGAATTCGGGCTTCGGGTAGTTGAAGCAGCGGCCGGAGTGTGCGGCATCGTCAAGCCGCAGGTCGCCTTCTATGAGCGATTCGGCGCAGCTGGGTACTCGGCGCTTGAGCGAGTGCTCGCCGAGGCGCGCGATGCTGGCCTGCTCATCATCGGTGACGTGAAGCGCGGCGACATCGGCAGCAGCGTCGCCGCGTACGGTGCCGCCTGGCTCACGCCGGGGGCGCCACTTGAGGTCGACAGCATCACGCTCTCGCCCTATCTCGGGCTTGGGTCGCTGGAAGGGGTGCTCGGTGTGGCCGAGGCCAGCGGTAAGGGTGTGTTCGTGCTTGCAGCGACGTCGAACCCCGAGGCATCCGCGCTGCAGCGTTCGGTGCTGCAGCAGTCATCGCAGGCCGGGGCGACCGTCGCCGGTGCGATGACCGCCGGTATCGCCGCGTGGAATGCCTCGCAACCCGACGCCGCCACCCGCGAGTACGGCGCAATGGGTGTTGTGATCGGTGCCACGGTGAACCTGCGTGAGCAGGGGATCGACTCGAACACCGAGCCTGCTGGGCCGACCATGCCGGTGCTCGCGCCAGGATTCGGGTTCCAAGGTGCACAGCCGAAGGATCGCAAGAGCATCTTTGGCGCCTACGCTCGCGGCGTGATTGTGTCGGAGTCGCGTTCGGTGCTCGGCGCTGGGCGTGATGGCGTCGCTGATGAAATCAAGCGCCGCGTCGACGAACTGGGTTCGGCCGATGACTGAGCGGCGCGAGATGCCCGCCGTCGACCGGGCGGCCGCGTCGAAGGCGGCCGTCGCCGCCCGGCGTGCGAGGGCAACCGTCAAGCAGCAGATCGCGGATGGTTCGCGCAGCCCCCTCTCGGTGCTGCACACGGCGTTCGCTGACCCAGAGTCTGCCGAGGCGACGCTGCGGGTCACCGAGTTCTTGCAGTCGATCCCGGCGATCGGTGTGACGAAGTCAGATCGCATCCTCGCCGACCTGCAGATCTCGAAGGTGAAGCGCCTGGGCGGGCTTGGGAGGCTTCAACGCCGGGCCATCCGGGCGTTTGTCGCCAGTTGGATCGCCGAGCACGGGGGAGTTGGTCACCGATTGGTGGTGCTTGCCGGGCCGACCGCCGTCGGCAAAGGCACGGTCGCAGGGTATATCCGCGAGAACTATCCGCATGTGCGTCACTCGGTGTCGGCAACGACTCGTGCACCGCGCCCGGGTGAGGTGCACGGGGTGCACTACTATTTCGTCACCGATGAAGAGTTCGACCAGTTGATCGCCGATGACGAGCTGCTCGAATGGGCCACCGTGCACAACAGCTACCGGTACGGCACGCCGCGCGGTCCGGTGATCGAGGCGCTTGAGGCCGGCACCGGAGTACTGCTCGAAATTGACCTGCAGGGCGCCCGCTCGGTGCGTGCCGCGATGCCCGAGGCAACGCTAGTGTTCTTGGCGCCGCCAAGCTGGGAAGAACTCGTGCGTCGGCTCGTGGGCCGCGGCACCGAGAGCCCGGCCGAGCAGGAACGGCGCCTCGAGACGGCAATGGTCGAACTGGCCGCTGCTGAAGAGTTCGATCACGAAGTCGTCAACCGTCACGTCGGGGTAGCGGCCGAAAAGGTCGTAGACTTGTTCCGGCCCCGATCGGGCCGCCGCTGACTTGCGCCTTCCCGCCCACGTTTGGCGGGCCGCGCCACTTGAGGAGTATTCATGGCTACCAAGCTTTCTGGCATCATCGACCCGCCGATCGACGACCTGCTCGCGAAGGTTGACTCGAAGTACCAGTTGGTGATCGTCGCCTCGAAGCGCGCGCGCCAGATCAACGACTACTACGCCGACGTCCAAGAGGGCACGCTGCACGGCAACGTGGGCCCGTTGGTCGACTCAGCAATCGACGACAAGCCGCTCACCGTTGCACTGCACGAGATCGGCGAAGACAAACTGCGCGTTCGCCCAATCGTCGACTAACGAGGGGGCCGGATGGCTCGTCTCAACATCGTCGTCGGGATCACCGGCGGGATCGCCGCCTATAAGGCGGTACAGGTCGTGCGCTCACTCGTGCTCGACGGGCACGAGGTGCACGTGGTCCCGACGGAGTCCGCGTTGAAGTTTGTTGGGCGGCCGACGCTCGAAGCCATTTCGCGCAATCCAGTCACGACCGATCTGTTTGAAGGTGTCGCCGAAGTGCGCCACGTCGCACTCGGCCAGGCGGCCGATGTGATCGTGGTGGCCCCGGCCACCGCATCATCGATCGCGAAGTTCGCAGCCGGCATCGCCGACGACCTGCTCGGCAACACGCTGTTGGCGAGTACCGCACCACTCGTGATCGCGCCGGCGATGCACACCGAGATGTGGCAGCATCCGGCGACTCAGGCGAATATCGCCACACTGCGTGCCCGCGGCGTCACGATTGTGGGCCCGGCCGCGGGGCAACTCACCGGCACCGACAGCGGCCCTGGCCGCATGGCAGAGCCCGATGAGATCGTCGCAGCGGCACTTGCTGCGGCGCATCCCGTAGCCCAAGATCTCGCTGGTGTGCGTGTACTCGTCACAGCCGGTGGTACTCGCGAACCGCTCGACCCCGTGCGGTATCTCGGCAACCGCTCGAGCGGCAAGCAGGGCGTCGCACTCGCGGAGGCGGCGCTTCAGCGCGGGGCATCCGTCACCCTGATTGCCGCGAATCTCGAAGTGCCAACTGCGACGGGATGCTCCGTGGTGCCGGTGTCGACCGCACTCGAGCTCGAACAGGCGGTCGTTGCGTCGTCACCGTCGGCCGACGTCGTCATCATGGCCGCTGCGGTTGCGGACTATCGGCCGGCCGCGGTGAGCGAATCGAAGTTGAAGAAAGATGCCTCGGGCGATGGCCTCACCGTCGAACTGGTGCGGAACCCCGACATTCTTGCCGGTCTTGGCCGGTCGCGTCGCCCGGGTCAACTGCTGGTTGGATTCGCGGCAGAAACCGAGGCCGATGAAGCGAAACTGCTCCAACTCGGCGCCGACAAACTCGCCGCAAAGGGCGCCGACGTGCTGGTCGTCAACCGCGTTGGCTGGACCGAGACGTTCGGCTCAGAGACGAACCAGGTCATCCTGATTGGCACCGGCGGCGCCGTCATCGGACGTAGTGCGGGCAGCAAGATGTCGGTGGCAGGTGCCATCCTCGATGTGGTGGCGGCACGTGTGGCCGCAACCGAATAGCCCGAACGTTTGAAGTCAGCACCTTATTAGGGAAGTACACCTGCCATGAGCGACTTGCGCCTGTTCACCTCGGAATCGGTCACCGAGGGGCATCCAGACAAGATCTGTGACCAGATCTCGGACGCCATTCTTGATGCGATGCTCGAGCAAGACCCGCACTCGCGGGTTGCGGTCGAGACGCTGGTGACGACCGGGCTCGTGCACGTGGCAGGTGAAGTCACGACCGATGGCTACGTTGAGATTCCGTCGATTGTGCGTGAGCGCGTCACCTCAATCGGGTACGACTCTTCTGACGTGTGGTTCGACGGACGCTCGTGCGGTGTGTCGGTGTCGATCGGCGGGCAGTCGCCCGACATCGCGCAGGGTGTTGACAACGCATTCGAATCGCGGGCCGAGCACAGCGACGACCACCTCGACCGGCAAGGCGCCGGCGACCAGGGAATCATGTTTGGCTACGCCACCCGCGAGACGCCAGAACTGATGCCGATTCCGATTTGGCTCGCGCACCGGCTTGCGGAGCGGCTCGCCGCGGTGCGGCACGCCGGCGTGGTCGACTACCTGCGGCCAGATGGCAAAACCCAGGTCACCGTCGGTTACGACGGGCAGACTCCGAAGACGGTTGAAACCGTGGTGCTCTCAACGCAGCACTCACCAAAGGTGTCGCAGGCGCAACTCGAAGCCGAGGTTCGCGAGCTCGTGATTGACCCGGTTCTTGCCTCAGTCGCGCTCACCCAGCCGAACCTGCGGGTACTCATCAACCCGACCGGCAAGTTCGAGATCGGCGGCCCGCAGGGCGACGCCGGCCTCACCGGTCGCAAGATCATCATCGACACCTACGGTGGCGCGAGCCGTCATGGCGGTGGCGCGTTCAGCGGCAAGGACCCGTCGAAGGTTGACCGTTCGGCGGCCTACGCAATGCGTTGGGTCGCGAAGAACGCGGTCGCTGCTGGGCTTGCCGACCGCCTCGAACTGCAGGTCGCGTACGCCATCGGGGCGGCCGCGCCGGTGGGGCTCTATGTCGAGACGTTCGGCACCGCGCATGTGCCAGAAGACCGGCTTGTCGCCGCGGTGCGCGAGGTGTTCGACCTGCGACCCGCGGCGATCATCCGCGACCTCGATCTGTTGCGCCCGATCTACGCGCAGACCGCGACCTACGGCCACTTTGGCCGTGAGTTGCCGGATTTCACCTGGGAACGACTTGACCGCGTCGATGCGCTTCGCGAGGCCGCGGGGCTCTAATGTCCGACGCGCCGATCGCCAGGGTGCTGATCGATTCGCCACTTCCACAACTCGATCAACTCTTTGACTACGGCGTGCCGGCCCGGCTGGCCGAACGTGCCAAGCCCGGCGTTCGCGTGCGTGTTCCGCTGCGCGTCGGCGGGCGGGTGGCGAATGGATGGCTCGTTGAGCTGGCGTCCACGTCGGAGTACTCCGGTCGCCTGAGCGAACTCGACGACGTGGTGTCAGAGGTCCCGGTGCTGAACCGGGACGTGTGGCGCCTGACGCGTGCAGTGGCCGATCGTGCGGCGGGTAACGCGAGTGATGTGCTGCGGGTAGCGATTCCGCCGCGGTCGGTGCGTGCAGAAAAAGCCTGGGCGGCAGCCGCGAGTGCGAACGTGGCAAATGCCGAGCCACCGACGCCCGTGCCCGTGCCCGTGAGCCCGCTCGACGCGGCACTGCTTGGCGGCGCCCGCATGGCACTGCACCTCGGCATTGGGCAGACGGCTGCCGGTATTTCGCACTGGGCCGACACACTCGCGAGGGCCTCGGCCGCAGTGCTGGCATCCGATCGGTCGGTGCTGCTCATGGTTCCCGACTACCGCGCACAGGGCGAGTTGCGGGCTGCCCTCAGCGCTGTGACCGATGCGTCGCGGGTGCTCCGCGTCGATGCTCGGCAATCGACGCCGGACCGCATGCGCAACCACCTGGCGGCGATGAGCGATCGCGCGCATATCGTGCTTGGCAACCGTTCCGCGGTCTACTCGCCCGCGGCGCGGCTGGGCCTGATCGCGATGTGGGACGACGGCGACCCGCTGTTTGCCGAACCGCATGCCCCCGGCGCACACGCGCGCGATGTGGCGCTACTGCGCCAGGAGCAGTCCGGCGCCGCGCTGCTGTTCGCGGGGCACACCCGGAGCACCGCGGTGCAACGGTTGGTTGAGGTTGGCTGGGTCGAGGAATTCGCCGAGCGGGTGGTGCGCCCGAAGGTGGTGGTCACCGAGCAGCAATCGGAGGACCCGTCACAGGCACGAATCCCGAGCAGCGCATGGCGCGCGGTGCAGGACGCCCTCGCGCTCGGCCCGGTGCTGGTGCAAGTGGGTCGACCGGGACACACGTTGGCGCTCCGGTGCGATCGTTGTCGGGCACAGGCAACCTGCCGCGCCTGCGGCGGTCGGCTCCACCGGGCCGGTGCGAGCAGCCCAGTGTGCTGCACGTTGTGTGGTGGCGCGGCATTTGGTTGGCGGTGCCCCGAATGTGAGCACGATCGATTCCGCTCGGTCGGGGTCGGTTCAAGTCGCACCGCCGAGGAACTTGGTCGCGCGTTCGCTCGAAGTCGGGTGATTCGTTCCGATGGTGAGCGGCCCATTGAGCGAGTTGGCGCCGAGCCGGCGCTCGTCGTCGCGACGCGGGGCGCAGAGCCGGTCGCGGACGGCGGCTATCGTGCGGTGCTCCTGCTCGACGGTGACCGGATGCTGCTTCGGGAATCGCTGATGGTCGCTGAAGATTGCCTCCGCTGGTGGTCGAATGCTGCGGCGTTGGCGGCGCCGGGGGCGCCGGTGTACCTGGTGGGGGTCGGGGGCGGGCTGGCACTGGCGCTTGCGTCGTGGCGGCAGCCCGCCTGGGCCGCTGAGGAGCTCCAGAGTCGACGTGCGCTGCGGTTTCCGCCCGCGGTGCGGGTGGCGTCGGTGTCGGCGCTGTCGGCAGAACGAGTGGACCGGGTTGTGGCAGCGGTGCGCGCGGCAGTGCCGACTGCTGATGCGCTCGGGCCTTCGTTTGAACCCGATGGGTCGGCGCGGAGCATCCTGCGCTTCGACTATGCGCACGGTCCCGCGGTTGCGCGTGAAGTACGCGCCGAACTTATTCGCGCCGCCACTGAGCGGCGCCGACCGGGCGGTCCTCCGGCGAATGCGGTTAAGTTACGAGCCCGGTTCGACACCCCGGAGGCGCCGGAGTGACCGACATGGGAGTCGGCCCGGTCGGGCAGAATGGGCAGGTGAGCGGACTCGGAATTGTCTTTGCCGGGACCCCGGCGGTGGCCGTGCCGAGCCTCGAATTGCTGGTCGCCGCTGGTCACGACGTGCGACAGGTGATCACCCGGCCGGATGCCCCGCTCGGCCGCAAGCGCATCTTGACGCCGTCGCCCGTGGCTGAAGCCGCGACTCGGGTGGGTATCGATGTGGTGAAGGCCGCTCGACTTGGCGATGAGGTGTCTACCGCCGTTGCGACGGCACAACCTGATCTCGGTGTGGTGGTTGCCTACGGCGGGCTCGTGCGAGAACCGTTGCTGTCAATGCCGCGGCTCGGTTGGATCAACCTGCACTTCTCGTTGCTGCCAGCGTGGCGCGGTGCGGCCCCCGTGCAGTGGTCGCTGATTCGCGGCGATACTGAGGTTGGGGCCGCAGTGTTCCAATTGGTGCCCGAACTCGATGCGGGTGCCGTGTTCGCGACGATGCGTGAACCAAATGACGGCGTGGCCACGGCTGGGGACCTACTCGAGCGGTTCTCCCACAGTGGTGCGCAGCTGCTTCGCAGTGTCGTCGACCAGTTGGCGGACGGGACGGCGGTCGCGACACCGCAACCAATCGCAGGCGTCTCGCTTGCGCCGAAACTCAGCCGCGACGACGGATGCCTCGTCTGGACCCGTGACCACGCTGAAGTGTTGAACCGGTTTCGTGGTGTGACGCCCGAACCTGGGGCCTGGACGACCCTCCAGGGCTCGGTCGTGAAGGTCCTTGCCGCCGCCGCGAGCGACGCCGACCTGCGGCTCGCGCCGGGGGAGTTGTTGGGCGAGCGAGCACGGGTGCTGGTCGGCACCGCGGGGCATCCGATTGAACTTCGCACGGTGCAGCCAGCCGGCAAGTCGGCCATGTCGGCCGCCGATTGGGCGCGCGGGCTCGGCGGTCAGCCGCTTCGGTTTGATGCAGGCGAACACCACAACCAAGGAGCTGATCGCCATGGCGTCAACTGACCGACCAGGGCGGCTCCGTTCGCCGCGATCACGCGATGAACCGGCAACGGCGCGGGTGTCGCCCGCCCGAATCGTTGCCTGGGAAGTGTTGCAGGCTGTGCGGGTCGACGGTGCCTACGCCAACCTGCTCCTGCCGAACCGCATCACCCGTTCGCGGCTGAGTGAAGCCGATGCCGCGCTTGCCACCGAACTCACCTACGGCACCCTGCGTTGGCAGGGCTACTACGACGCCATCATCGAACTCGTCGCCGACCGCGCCGTCAGCTCCATCGACCCCGACGTACTCGACGTGTTGCGACTGGGCGCACATCAGTTGTTGGCGACCCGGGTGGCGACCCATGCAGCGGTGTTCGAGCAGGCGCAGATCGCCCGACGGGTGGCGCCGGGCGCAGTTGGGTTCGTGAACGGTGTGCTGCGCACCATTTCGCGCTCGTCTGCCGACGAATGGCGGGGGTGGGTTGCCGAACACGCCGCGAGTGAGCAGATCGCGCGGGCGGCGCTCTCGTCGCATCCGACCTGGATCATCGACGCCCTTGGCAGTGCGCTCGCGCACGAAGGGCGGGCCGATGAACTCGACGCGCTCCTGTTGGCCGACAACGACCCGCCAAAGGTGAATCTGGCGGTACTGCCGCTGCCTGATGCCGACTCGCCCGCGTCGATCGGCGAGCCGAATCAGTTCTCGCCGCTCGGCGCCACTGCCGACCGACCGCTCGCTGTCGTCGCCGAGCACGAAGGTCGAGTGCGGGTCCAAGATGAGGGCTCGCAGCTCGCGGCGCTCTCGCTCAGCCGCGCACGTCCGGTCGCGCCGGGGGAGACCTGGCTTGACCTGTGCGCAGCGCCGGGCGGCAAGACTGCAATTCTTGCCGCGGAGGCGCTGGCAACCGGCGCTCGTCTGGTCGCGAATGAGTTGGTGCCCGCCCGAGCCGATCTGGTTCGCTCGTCGATCGCCTCAGTGCCACTTGAGGTCGCGGTGCGCGTCGGCGATGGTCGCACGTTGGACGCCGCCGAGTTCGGCGCGTCGGCTGGCTTCGACCGCGTGTTGTTGGATGCCCCGTGCACCGGCCTCGGCGCACTCCGCCGCCGTCCGGAGTCGCGGTGGCGCAAGTCGCCGACCGATGTCGCCGAGCTCACGGCGTTGCAGTCCGAACTCTTCGATGCCGCCGTGCGCGTGCTCGCGCCCGGCGGCATCCTCGCATACGTGACCTGTTCGCCACATCTGCCTGAGACACGGCAACTCGTCGATGCGGCGCTGGCGCGCCATCCCGAGCTCACCCGGCTCGACACACAGTCCGTCGTGCAGTCGGTGGCCCTCGCGCCACTTGACCTCGCCGGCGAGGCCACCGCGGTGCAACTGTGGCCGCATCGGCACCGGACCGACGCAATGTTCATCGCGCTGTTTGCACGCGCCTGACTCGCTCCGGCCGCGGAACGCACCGACCCCGCCAGTAGGCTCGATGCATGCCACAGCGGATCAACCCGAGCATTCTCGCCGCCGACTTTGCGAACTTTGAGCGCGAACTCGCGCGCATTGCCACCGCAGATTTCGTGCACGTCGACGTGATGGACAACCACTTCGTGCCCAACCTCACGTTCGGGCTGCCAATGGTGGAGCGGCTGCAACAGGTGAGCCCGATTCCGCTCGATGTGCACTTGATGATCACCGACGCTGACCGCAACGCACCGGCCTATGCCGAGGTGGGTGCGGCCAGTGTGACGTTCCACGCCGAAGCGGCCACCGACCCGGTGGCGCTGGCTCGGCGTCTTCGCCAGATCGGGGCGAGGGCCGGTATCGCGCTCAAGCCCGGCACCGACCCGGCGCCGTACCTGGAGCACCTTCACGAATTCGACCAACTGCTCGTTATGACCGTCGAACCCGGCTTCGGTGGCCAGTCGTTCATGGCTGACATGATGCCGAAGCTGCGAACCGTGGCCGCTGCCGCGGCTCGCGCCGGTGCTGATATCTGGTTGCAGGTCGACGGCGGCATCACAGTTGACACCATCGGGATCGCCGCCGAAGCTGGCGCCGACACCTTCGTCGCCGGATCTGCGGTGTTCAAAGGTGAACCAGCGGAGCAGATCGCGGCCCTTCGTGACGCCGCGTCACGGCACACCCACGCGCACGGGTAGCCTAGAGCGGTGAAGACGTTCGACGAACTCTGGGTCGAGCTGAGCGAAAAGGCCGCCTCTCGTCCCGAAGGCTCCGGCACGGTCCGCCAGCTCGATGCTGGCGTGCATGCAATTGGCAAGAAGATCGTCGAAGAGGCCGCCGAAGTGTGGATGGCCGCCGAGTTCCAGAGCGATGAGCAGCTCGCTGAAGAAGCGTCGCAGTTGATTTATCACCTACAGGTGCTCTTGCTCGCGAAGGGCCTCACGCTGGCCGATGTGTACCGACATCTGTGATGACGCATCCGATGTTCGATCCGTCACTCCAGTCTGAAAGACCCCAAATGCTTCGTATTGCTGTGCCCAATAAGGGTTCGCTCTCTGAAACCGCCGCCGTCATGCTCGCCGAGGCCGGGTACACCGGCCGCCGAGACCCGCGCGACCTGATCGTTGCCGACCCGCGCAACGACGTCGAATTCTTCTACCTCCGCCCTCGCGATATCGCGACGTATGTCGGCTCGGGCGCGCTCGACGTTGGCATCACCGGCCGCGACCTGCTTCTGGATTCAGGGTCGGATGCCTCGGAGATCACCCCACTCGGATTCGGTGACTCGACGTTCCGGTTCGCGGCTCCGGTTGGAGGCACCTTCACCGAACTCGCTGACCTCGAAGGCAAACGGGTTGCCACCAGTTACCCGGGCCTCGTCGGTGCGTTCCTTGAGCGCAACGGGGTCACGCCGGGCAAGCTTGTAAAGCTCGACGGCGCGGTCGAATCGGCCGTGAAACTCGGCGTTGCCGATGCGGTTGCTGACGTCGTGTCGACGGGTGCCACCCTCCGGCAGGCGGGGCTGCAGATCTTCGGACCGGTCATCCTCGAATCTGAGGCAGTCCTCATCGGCCGCACCGACCGGATTGCTGACCCAGCCGTTGCGCCCGCGGTCGACGTCTTGGTGCGCCGCCTCCACGGCGTGCTCGTCGCCCGCCAGTACGTGTTGATCGACTACGACGTGCCGACCGCACAGCTCGAGGCCGCAACAGCGATTGCGCCGGGGTTCGAGTCGCCAACGATTTCGCCGCTTCGCGATCCGGAGTGGTCGGCGGTTCGCGTCATGATTCCGCGGGTCGACATGAACCACGTGATGGACGACCTGTACGCCCTCGGGGCGCGGGCGATCCTCGTTTCGGCCATTCACGCCGCACGGTTGTGAGCGTCAAATGAGCGTGGCGGTACGGGTCATCCCGTGTCTCGATGTCAGCGCTGGCCGTGTGGTCAAGGGCGTCAACTTCGAAAACCTACGCGATGCCGGCGACCCAGTTGAACTGGCCGCCCGCTACGGCGAGCAGGGTGCCGACGAGTTGACATTCCTCGACGTCACGGCGACGGTCGACGATCGCTCGACCACGTACGATGTCGTGCAGCGCGTGGCCGAACAGGTGTTTATTCCGCTCACCGTCGGTGGGGGAGTACGCAGCGCCGATGATGTGGCCCGCCTGCTCGGGCACGGCGCCGACAAAATTGGTGTGAATAGCGCCGCGATCGCGCGCCCGGCTCTGATTGCTGAGATTGCCGATCGATTTGGTGCCCAGGTCGTCGTGCTGTCGCTCGATGTAAAGCGGTCCCCGCGTACCGAATCAGGTTTCGTCGTGACCACCCACGGTGGGCGTACCGAAACCGACCTCGACGCGGTGGCATGGGCGAAGCAGGCGATGGAGCTCGGCGCCGGCGAATTGCTGGTCAATTCGATCGATGCGGATGGCACCAAAGCCGGGTTTGATCTCGAACTCATTGCGTTGATGCACGACATCACCAAGGTTCCGGTGATTGCCTCCGGTGGCGCCGGGCGGGTCGCTGACTTCGTCCCGGCAATCGGCGCAGGGGCAGACGCGGTGCTCGCAGCATCCGTCTTTCACAATGGTGAAGTGACGATCGGCGAGGTGAAAGCTGCGCTGCGCGCGGATGGAAGGTTAGTGCGATGACCGACAGCACCCAGGCACCTAACGTGACCGCCCCGCTGAGTGCTGAGACCGCGCTCGACACTGCGGTGTTCAACGCGGACGGCTTGATTCCGGCCGTCATTCAGCAGGTCGACAGCCTCGAGGTGTTGATGCTCGGCTGGATGAACCGTGAGGCACTTCGCCGCACGCTCACCGAAGGCCGAGTGACGTTCTGGTCGCGGTCGCGGAGCGAATACTGGCGCAAGGGCGACACCTCCGGTCACCGGCAGTACGTGCGCTCGGTTGCGCTCGATTGCGATGCCGACACCGTGCTGGTGCAGGTCGAGCAGATCGGTGCCGCCTGCCACACCGGCACCCACACCTGCTTTGACGCCGCTCCGGTGTCGGTGGTGACGATGGAGACGCAGCGATGAGCGCGACCACGACGCGTGATGCGTTCGCGGGTATGGCGAGCGGACGCCGCGTGGTTCCCGTTGTGCGAGCGCTGTTCGCCGATGGAGAAACCCCGGTGGGGATCTACCGCAAACTCGCTGCGGGCCGTCCGGGCTCGTTCTTGCTCGAATCCGCTGAGCAGGGCGGCATCTGGTCGCGCTATTCGTTCGTTGGCGTGTCGTCGTATGGGGTGCTGACCGATCGCGGTGGCGACCCGGTGTGGTTGTCTTCCGGGCTTGACACCGAGCGTGCGTTTGGCGACGTCGACCTCGACTCGCTCGCGCCGCTTGAGGCGCTCGACGTGCTCTACCGCCGTTGGGCGACCGACGATGTTGAGGGGGCGCCGCCGCTCACCGGCGGGCTCGTCGGGTTCATCGGGTGGGAGGCGGTGCGCCAACTCGAACGACTTGAGCACGCGCCGCCAGCCGATTTCGATGTCGCCACGCAGGCATTCACGTTTGTCTCCGAACTGGTGGTGATCGATCACCGAACCGGGCAGGTACTGCTTGTAGCATCCGCGCTCAATGATGGTGAGCACAGTGTCGCCGACCTGTGGGAGGACGCTCAAGCCCGACTTGACCGCATGCAGCGCGACCTCGCCGCACCCACGCCGGCGTATCTGGCCGAGGTTGACCTCACGGTGGCTCCAGAGCCCACGTTCCGCACGGAGCGTGACCAGTTCCTAGCCGCGGTGGATCGGTCGAAGGAGTACATCGTCGCGGGTGACGTATTCCAGGTGGTAATCGCGCAGCGATTTGACCACGAGGTGACCGCCGACCCGATCGATGTGTACCGCGTGCTCCGCAGCCTGAACCCCAGCCCGTACATGTACTTGCTCGCACTGCCTGGCACGAACGGCGAACCGGTCTGGATCGTGGGCTCATCGCCCGAGGCGCTGGTGAAGGTCGAAGACGGCCGGGTGTTCACGCATCCGATCGCCGGGTCTCGCCCTCGCGGCGCGACTCCGGAGGCCGACGCTGACTTCGAAACTGAATTAGCGGCAGACCCGAAGGAACGCGCCGAGCACCTCATGCTCGTCGACCTCGCCCGCAACGACCTCGCCCGGGTCTGCACCCCGGGCAGTGTTGAGGTCACCGAGTTCATGCGTATCGAGCGGTTCAGCCACATCATGCACATCGTCTCGTCGGTTGAAGGCAACCTCGCCCCTGGACGCACGGCCGTCGAAGCCTTCCGGGCGACGTTCCCAGCCGGCACTCTCTCGGGTGCCCCGAAGCCGCGGGCACTGGAAATCATTGACGAGCTTGAACCAGCGCAACGCGGTGTCTACGGGGGAGTCGTTGGCTACTTCGGATTCGGCGGAGACGCCGACCTCGCCATCGCAATCCGCACCGCAGTGATTCAGGGTGGCGTCGCTCGGGTGCAGGCGGGAGCTGGACTCGTGGCTGATTCGGTGCCGACATCTGAGTACGAAGAAACCGTGAACAAGGCCGCGGCACCGCTGCGCGCAGTGGCCATCGCGAACGCCATGAAGCGGCTCTCCGCGTGATTCGTCGCGCGAAGCTCATCTCGATTTTGTTGGCGCTCGTCGGCTGTGCGGGGGCGCTCGCAACAACGACCGCCGGATGGTTCGACGTGCAGCTTGCGTCGCAATCCGCGGCGCTCGCGCCGGTGCTCGGCACGAAGGCGTCGCCGGCGGTGCCGGCTCTCGCGCTCGCCGGATTGGTTGGCGCCGCCGCAGTGAGTATCGCCGGACCGGTGGTGCGTCGGGTGCTCGCCGTTTTGCTTATGTTGGTGGGCGGCTGCCTCGGCCTCGCCGTGGTGACCACGCTGACCGATCCAATCGGCGCGGTGCAGTCCGCGGTCACCGCAGCCACCGGGGTGAGCGGCGCGCAGCCGGTCGCCGCGCTGGTCGCTTCGGTGACGCCCTCCGCGGCACCGTACGTCGCCGCAGGATGCGCCGCGTTGGTCTTGATCGCCGGGGTGTTTGCACTGATGACCGCTGCATCCTGGTCGACCGGCGGCGCGAGATACCGCGCGGCGGAGTATGTCGCGGCCGATCCCCAAACGCACCCAGTCGACGCATGGGATGCACTGGCCCGTGGTGCCGACCCCACGGTGGGGCGCGCAGAAACGGCCTCCGATGACCCGATAGACTTGGCCGAAACCCGCGAGAAGGAGCAAGAATGAGCGCAGAGATCGGTGACCCAGGGCACGGACACTCGCCCGCGTCGTGGACCGCAGTGATCATCATGCTGACGGCATTCACCATTGGCACGCTCGCGTTCTGGTTTGAACTTCCGTGGCTCGTGTGGGCCTCGGGCGCGTTGCTCATCGTCGGTCTGCTCGTCGGGTGGATCCTCGCAAAGGCCGGCTATGGCGTCAACGGTGCCAAAGTGAAGGCGAGCGCGCACTAGCGCATGCTGGCTGAACTCACCGCGAACGCCGCCGAAGACGCTGCTTCGCGCCAACTGACACGCCCGCACGCTGACGTCGAGCGGGCCGCATTGGCGCGCCCGGCAGCGCTCGACGCCCTTGCGGCGCTTGCGCCGGCACCCAAGGTGAAGGTGATCGCCGAGATCAAGCGGGCAAGCCCCTCACGTGGCGCGCTCGCCGAGATCGCTGACCCAGCGACACTCGCGCGCCAGTACGAGATCGGCGGGGCATCCGCGATCAGCGTGCTCACCGAGGGCCGGCGGTTCAAGGGCTCACTCGCTGACCTCGAACTGGTTCGTGAGACGGTGCGAATTCCGATCCTTCGGAAGGACTTCATCTCGACCGAGTACCAGTTGCTTGAGGCCCGCGCTGCTGGCGCCGACCTCGCGCTGCTCATCGTCGGTGCGCTCGACGACGCCACGCTGGGTCGCCTCTACGAGTTCACGACGCAGCTCGGCATGACCGCGCTGGTCGAAACCCATGATGGCGAAGAACTCGCCCGCGCCGCAGCGATCGGCGCACGGTTGATCGGTGTGAACGCACGCGACCTGAACACCTTCACACTCGACCGTGACCTCTTCGGCCGGCTCGCTGACCAATTCCCGGTCGATGCGATCCGTGTCGCCGAATCGGCGGTGCTCACACCTTCTGATGTTGCCCATTACCGGGCTGCTGGCGCGGACGTCGTGCTGGTCGGTGAAGCACTCGTGACCGGAGATCCAGTCGCGACCCTCAACTCGTTTTTGGCGGTGTGACGTGGCACTTCGTGACCAACACGGTCCGTATTTTGGCCAGTTCGGTGGACGGTTCGTCCCAGAATCGCTGATCGCGGCGCTCGACGACCTCACCGCCGCCTATGAGGCCACCAAGGTCGACCCGGAGTTCCAGGCCGAGTTGGCGCATCTGGGCAAGACCTACGTGGGCCGCCCGTCGATCATCACCGAGGTGCCCCGGTTTGCGGCGCATGCCGGTGGCGGCCGAGTCATCCTGAAGCGGGAGGACCTGAACCACACAGGGTCCCACAAGATCAACAACGTGCTCGGCCAGGCGCTCCTCACCAAGCGCATCGGCAAGACCCGGGTGATCGCCGAGACCGGAGCCGGTCAGCATGGCGTCGCGACCGCGACGGCCGCTGCGCTCTTCGGTCTTGAGTGCACGATCTACATGGGCGAGGTCGACACTCAGCGCCAAGCGCTGAATGTGGCCCGGATGCGTCTGCTCGGTGCCGAAGTGGTGGCGGTCAAGACTGGCTCGCGCACGCTGAAAGACGCGATCAACGACGCCATGCGCGACTGGGTGACGAACGTTGCCACGACCAACTACATCTTCGGCACGGTTGCCGGGCCGCACCCGTTCCCTGAGTTGGTGCGCGACTTCCAGAAGATCATCGGTGAAGAGGCCCGCGCCCAGGTGCTCGAACTCACCGGGGCGCTCCCGACCGCGGTTGCGGCCTGCGTTGGCGGTGGCTCGAACGCGATCGGCATTTTCCACGCGTTCCTCGACGATCCGGATGTCGCGCTCTACGGCTTTGAGGCTGCCGGTGATGGCGCTGACACCCCGCGCCACGCAGCCACGATCACGAAGGGCCGCCCGGGCGTGCTGCACGGCGCCCGCAGTTATCTCCTGCAGGACGCTGACGGGCAAACGATCGAATCGCACTCGATCTCGGCCGGGCTCGACTACCCGGGTGTCGGGCCGGAGCACTCCTGGCTGGCCGACATCGGCCGCGCCACGTACCGCCCGGTGACCGATGCGGCCGCGATGGACGCGCTGCGCCTCCTTACTCGCACCGAGGGCATCATTCCGGCGATCGAGTCGGCGCACGCCCTCGCAGGCGCACTTGAGCTCGGGAAGGAACTCGGTGCCGACGCCACCATCCTGGTGAGCCTCTCGGGCCGCGGCGACAAAGACATGGAAACCGCCGCCGAATACTTTGGCCTGTTCGACGGGGGATCGAAGTGAGCGTTCGCAGTGCCGGCGACGTCATCGCCGCTCGCAATGCCGACTCGGCGGGCGCGCTGATCGGCTACCTGCCGATCGGGTTCCCAACGGTCAACGAGTCGGTTGAGGCTGCCATCGCGCTCGTGGAGAACGGCGTCGATGTCCTTGAACTCGGCCTGCCATATTCCGATCCAGTCATGGACGGCCCGGTCATTCAGGCTGCAACCGAACGGGCGCTGGCGCAAGGGTTCCAGGTTTCCCAGGCGTTCGACGCCATCGCGCGGATTACTGCGGCAGTGGATGCCCCGGTGCTGGTGATGACCTACTACAACCTGGTGTTGCAGCACGGTGTCGACCGCTTTGCCGACGACCTTGTCGCGGCTGGTGGCTCAGGCCTCATCACGCCGGATCTCATTCCCGACGAGGCATCCGACTGGATCGCCGCCTCGGAACGAACCGGTCTCGATCGGGTGTTTCTTGGGGCGCCAACGTCGACCGACGCCAGACTGCGCACCGTCGTCGAATCGAGCCGTGGGTTTGTGTACGCGGTGTCGACGATGGGCATCACCGGTACGCGTACCGACGTCGATGATGCAGCTCGCAACCTCGTCGCTCGGCTGCATGCCGCGGGTGCACCGGCGGCGTGTGTTGGTGTGGGCATTTCGAACGCGACACATGTTGCCGAAGTGCTCGAGTACGCAGAAGGCGCCATCGTGGGTTCGGCCCTGGTCAAGGCGCTCGGCGACGGGGGAGTTGCCGGCGTCGCCGCACTTGCCGCCGAACTGGCCAAGGGTGCCCGATAACGCTGGCCCATCCGGCTGGTGAAGTAGGCTCGTCCGTGGCCGCGAGAGGCGGACCAACAGAAAGGCAGTAGAGGTATGGCTCCGTTCAGCATTCCGAGTCCCGACCCGGTGTGGGAAAGTTGGACCTTTGTGCTGTTCCGTCCGTGGACGATTCACATGTATGCGGTCGCCATCCTCATTGGGATTGTTCTTGCTGCGATCATCGTCAACCATCGACTGACCAAGCGCGGTGCCGAGCCAGGCATCGCCCTCGACATTGTGCTCTGGTGTGTGCCACTTGGACTGATTTTCGCCCGCGGCTACCACGTGCTCACCCACCTAAATGACTATGTCGGCCCGGGCAAGAACACGTGGAACCCGTTTGAACCCGGTTCGGTCTGGGCGATCTGGGAGGGCGGCAACGCCATCTTCGGTGCGCTGATCGGTGGCGCGATCGGCGTCTGGATTGGCTGCAAGTTCACCGGACTTCGGTTCTGGTCGTTCGCTGACGCGCTCATTCCTGGATTACTCGTGGCACAGGCCATCGGGCGTCTTGGCAACTACTTCAACCACGAACTGTTCGGGTCGCCAACCGACCTGCCATGGGGCTTGCAGATCGAGTCGACGAACCCCGCCTACCCGGCAGGGCTCGCCGATGGCACGTTGTTCCACCCGACGTTCCTCTACGAACTGCTCTGGAACCTGCTCGGTGCCGCCATTCTCGTGTTCTTCCTCGAGCGCAAGTTCCACATGCGTTGGGGCCGCGCACTGGCGTTCTACCTCATTTGGTACGGCATCGGTCGAGCCTTCCTTGAGTCAATCCGACTCGACCCGAGCGACATGATTCTCGGCGTTCGGTCGAACGTCTGGGCGGCATGGGCCGCAATCGTGCTCGGCATCGTGTTGCTGTTCGTTCAGCGCCGCCGCCATACCGGCCTGGAACCGAGCGTGTACCGGTCTGGTCTCGCATGGGTGCCAGCCAATGCTGCGGTAGAATCGGCTTCGACTGAGTCGGACTCTGACTCTGACGACGAGGACGTCGAAACCGAGAATGCTGCCGAAGTAGTGGAAGCCACAAGCTCTCCGAAGGTCTGAAACCCAGGCAACCGCTGACATTCGACCGCTCGCAACACTGCGCTGCGGACCACTAGTGCTGGGCCGATGACGTCCCGATCGCCATTACTCCCCAAGGACGCACCTATGTCGTTGACCCCGACCTTTGCCAGGTTCGGTGCGATGCCCGCACAACAGGGCATGTTCGACCCTGCCCACGAAAAGGACGCCTGTGGCCTCGCCATGGTCGCCACGCTGCGCGGTACGCCCGGCCACGACATTATTGAGAACGCGCTCAACGCGCTGCGCCACCTTGAGCACCGTGGCGCCGTCGGCTCCGACGCGGGCACGGGCGACGGTGCAGGCATCGTCACACAGATTCCCGACGAGTTCCTTCGCGCGGTGGCTGGGTTCGACCTGCCGCCCGTTGGCAGCTACGTGGTCGGCAATGTCTTCCTCCCGGTGGATCCCGCGGCTCGCGCCGAGGCAAAGGCCGCTGTTGAGCGGGTCGCCGCCGAAGAGGGGCTGTCGCTCCTCGGTTGGCGCGATGTCCCGACCCGCCCAGACGAGCTCGGCCAGCTCGCGCGGCAGGCGATGCCGTTCGTCGGTCAGGTGTATTTCGAGGCATCCGGTTCGCCACTGAGCGGGATCGCGCTTGACCGGCTCGCCTTCCGCACGCGCCGCCGTGCCGAACTTGCGGCCGAGGTGTACTTCCCGTCGCTCTCGTGCCGCACGCTGGTGTACAAGGGCATGGTCACGACCCTGCAGTTGGAGCCGTTCTACCCAGACCTGTCGGACCAGCGGTTCGCGTCGAAGCTCGCCCTCGTGCACTCGCGGTATTCGACGAACACGTTCCCCTCGTGGCCGCTCGCACAGCCGTTCCGCATGATCGCGCACAACGGTGAGATCAACACGATCCAGGGCAACCGCAACTGGATGCGGGCACGGCAGTCGCAGCTCTCGTCGGAGGCGCTCGGCGACCTGTCGCCGCTGTTCCCGATCTGCACGCCCGGTGCGAGTGACTCCGCCTCATTCGATGAGGTAGTCGAATTGCTGACGCTTGCCGGCCGCAGTTTGCCGCACGCCGTCATGATGATGGTCCCAGAGGCCTGGGAGAACCAGGTTGACATCGACCCGCAGCGGCGCGCGTTCTACGAGTACCACTCGATGTCGATGGAGCCTTGGGATGGCCCGGCGGCGATCGTGTTCACCGACGGCTCGTTGGTCGGCGCGACGCTCGACCGCAACGGTCTGCGTCCCGGCCGCTACGTCGTAACCGATGACGGTCTCGTCGTGCTCGCGAGCGAGATCGGCGTGCTCGAGTTCGACCAGAGCAAGGTGGTCCGTAAGGGCCGTCTACAGCCCGGCAAGATGTTCCTCGTTGACACCGAGGCCGGTCGACTCATCGAAGACGACGAGATCAAGGCAGAGCTCGCGGCATCCGGCCCATGGGGCGAATGGCTCGACGAGGCGCGCATTCACTTGCGCGACCTGCCAGAGCGCGAGCACATCGTGCACCCACCGGCATCGGTCGTGCGTCGTCAACGCACGTTTGGGTACACCGAGGAAGAGGTGAAGATCCTTCTTGCGCCGATGGCGAAGACGGGTCAGGAGCCGCTCGGCGCCATGGGGTCCGACACCCCGATTGCGGTGCTGAGTCAGCGGCCGCGCCTGCTCTTCGACTACTTCACCCAGCAGTTCGCCCAGGTGACCAACCCGCCGCTTGACTCGATCCGCGAAGCGGTCGTTACCTCGCTCGGTACGTCGGTCGGTCCGGTGCGCAACCTGCTTGAGGCGACGGCCGAGCACGCCCGCCAGGTGGTGCTCGATTTCCCGGTCATCGACAACGACGAGCTCGCGAAGATCGTCCACATGGACGTCGATGGCGCCCGCGCGACCCGAACGTTGAAGGGCCTGTACCGCGTTGACGAGGGGCAGGGTGCGCTCCGCGCCCGCCTCGACGCGCTCTGTGCAGAGGTCGACCAGGCCATCGACGAGGGCCAGCGCTTCATCGTGCTCTCTGACCGCGACTCGACGAAGGACCTGGCGCCGATTCCGTCGCTGCTCCTGCTGTCGACCGTGCACCACCACCTCATTCGCGAGCAGAACCGCATGAAGGTCGGCCTGATCGTTGAGGCTGGTGACGTGCGCGAAGTGCACCACGTTGCAACCCTGATCGGCTACGGCGCAGCGGCCGTGAACCCGTACCTTGCGATGGAGACCTGCGAGGGCCTCGTTCGCTCGGGTGTCATCACGGGTGTCAGCGAAGAAGACGCGGTGCACAACGTGATCAAGGCGCTCGGTAAGGGCGTCCTGAAGATCATGTCGAAGATGGGCATCTCGACGATCGCGTCGTATGGCGGTGCGCAGGCGTTCGAAGCCGTCGGTCTCTCGCAGGAGTTCGTCGACGAGTTCTTCACCGGTACCACCTCGAAGCTTGGTGGCATCGGGTTGAACGAGGTCGCGGCCGAGAACCTGCTTCGTCACGAACAGGCATACCCACAGGATGCGGCGGTCCGGGCGCATGAGCGTCTGCAAACCGGCGGCGAGTACCAATGGCGTCGGGATGGCGCGACCCACTTGTTCAACCCGGAGACGGTGTTCCGCCTGCAGCACTCAACGCGGAACCGTCGCTATGACATCTTCCGTGAGTACTCCGCGATGGTGGACGGTCAGGCCGAAAGCCTGACCACGCTGCGCGGCTTGTTTGCGCTGCGTACCGGCGATCGTCCGGCGGTTCCGATCGATGAGGTCGAATCGGTCGCGTCGATCGTGAAGCGATTCTCCACCGGCGCAATGTCGTACGGCTCAATCTCGAAAGAGGCCCACGAGACGTTGGCGATTGCCATGAACCGGCTCGGCGCGAAGTCCAACACCGGTGAGGGCGGCGAAGACCTTGACCGTCTGCTCGACCCTGAGCGTCGCAGTGCGATCAAGCAGGTCGCCTCCGGACGTTTCGGCGTCACGAGCATGTACCTGACTCACGCGGATGACATTCAGATCAAGCTCGCGCAGGGTGCGAAGCCGGGTGAAGGTGGCCAATTGCCGCCGACCAAGGTGTACCCATGGGTGGCGCGGACACGCCACGCGACCGCGGGTGTTGGCCTCATTTCGCCGCCACCGCACCACGACATCTACTCGATCGAAGACCTCAAGCAGTTGATCTTTGACCTGAAGCGCGCAAACCCTGCCGCGCGTGTGCACGTGAAGCTCGTGAGCCAGTCGGGGATCGGAGCGGTTGCGGCCGGTACGGCGAAGGCACTTGCTGACGTGATTCTCGTCTCGGGACATGACGGCGGCACCGGGGCATCCCCGTTGAACTCGCTGAAGCACGCTGGAACGCCGTGGGAGCTCGGCCTTGCCGAAACCCAGCAGACGTTGATGCTGAACGGCATGCGCGACCGCGTGGTCGTGCAGGTCGACGGTCAGCTCAAGACCGGCCGCGACGTCATCATCGGCGCACTGCTCGGCGCTGAGGAGTTCGGGTTCGCAACTGCACCACTCGTGGTCGAAGGCTGCATCATGATGCGGGTCTGCCACCTCGACACCTGCCCGGTCGGCGTTGCGACGCAGAACCCGGAACTGCGCAAGCGGTTCACCGGCAAGCCAGAATTCGTCGTCAACTTTTTCGAGTTCATCGCGGAAGAGGTGCGCGAGTATCTTGCTGCGCTCGGCTACCGGTCGCTCGACGAGATCATCGGTCGTCGCGAGCTGCTCGACGTCGATCGCGCGATTGAGCACTGGAAGACCGCTGGGCTCGACCTTGCCCCAATCCTCGTCGGACCCGAGATCGCTGAAGCCGAGCCACGCAAGCACGCCCGTGGTCAACACCACGAAATCGAAGAGCACTTCGACAACGACCTCATCGCGCGCAGCGCCGACGTGCTCGCGAACGGTGGGTCGATTACGCTCGATCTGCCGATCCGCAACACGGAGCGCGCCGTCGGCACGATGCTCGGCCACGAAGTGACCAAGCGGTACGGGGTGAACGGGTTGCCAGCTGGTTCAATCGACGTCACCCTCCGCGGGTCTGCCGGCCAGTCATTCGGCGCATTCATGCCTGCCGGCATCACGCTGCGCTTGATCGGCGATTCGAATGACTACGTCGGCAAGGGCCTCTCGGGCGGTCAGATCGTCGTGCGGCCGACCGACGACGCAGGATTCGTTGCCGAACAGAACGTCATCGCCGGCAACGTGATCGGCTACGGCGCAACTCAGGGAACGTTGTTCATCCGCGGCATTGTGGGGGAGCGGTTCCTCGTGCGTAACTCGGGTGCCACCGCGGTCGTTGAGGGCGTTGGTGACCACGCACTCGAGTACATGACCGGTGGGCTCGCGTTGATTCTTGGCGCGACCGGCCGCAACCTCGGTGCGGGAATGTCGGGTGGTACGGCATACGTGCTCGACCTGATCGAATCGCGTGTCAACATCGAGTCGTTGAAATCAGGTGAGCTCGCGCTGCTGCCGCTTGACAGTGCCGATGCCGAGATCGTGCGCGACTTGCTCGCACAGCACGTAGTCGAAACCGGGTCGGCCGTGGCATCCGCTTTGCTCGCCGCTGGTGACGCGGGGCTGGAACGCATCACGAAGGTGTTGCCGCGCGACTACGCGGCCGTGCTGCAGATGCGCAAGTCTGCGCTGGAAGAGGGGCTGGACCCCGATGGCGAAGTTGTGTGGGGCCGAATCTTGGAGGTGACCGGTGGCTGATCCGAAGGGATTCCTCAAGGTCACGGAACGTGAATTGCCGAAGCGCCGGCCCGTGCCGGTGCGCATCATGGACTGGAAAGAGGTCTATGAAGCGGGCGACCCGACGCAGTTGCGTCGACAGGCCGGTCGGTGCATGGACTGTGGCGTGCCGTTCTGCCACCAGGGCTGCCCACTTGGCAACCTGATTCCGGAGTGGAACGACCTCACCTGGCGCGGCGAAGACCGCGCTGCGAGTGAGCGGCTGCACGCAACAAACAACTTCCCAGAGTTCACCGGGCGGCTGTGCCCGGCGCCCTGTGAATCGGCATGTGTGCTCGGCATCAACCAGCCTGCGGTCACCATCAAGCAGGTCGAGGTCTCGATCGCAGACCAGGCCTTCGGCAACGGATGGGTGCAACCGCAGCCGCCAGGCCGTATCACGGGTAAGACCGTTGCAGTTGTTGGCTCTGGCCCCGCCGGCCTCGCCGCTGCTCAGCAGCTGACGCGCGCTGGGCACACGGTGGCCGTGTACGAACGCGACGACCGCATCGGTGGGCTGCTTCGCTATGGCATCCCGGACTTCAAGATGGAGAAGAAGGTCATCGAGCAGCGCCTCGCGCAGATGACCGCTGAGGGCACCCGGTTCCGCGC
This sequence comes from Candidatus Lumbricidiphila sp., assembly GCA_035764905.1. Classification (GTDB taxonomy): domain Bacteria; phylum Actinomycetota; class Actinomycetes; order Actinomycetales; family Microbacteriaceae; genus Agromyces. The sequence goes on from DASTYN010000009.1 coordinate 266,053, forward strand.
CGGTGTGAACGTGGGTGTCGACATCACCTGGGCGCAGCTTCGGGAACGGTTCGATGCCGTCGTGATCGCGACCGGCTCCATCGTGCCGCGTGACCTGGCAATTCCAGGTCGGCAGCTGCCGGGAGTGCACTTCGCAATGGAGTACCTCACGCAATCGAATCGGGTCGTCGCCGGTGACACCGTGCCCGGCCAGATCAGCGCTGAGGGCAAGCACGTGGTGGTACTCGGTGGTGGCGACACCGGCGCGGACTGCATCGGCACCGCGCACCGTCAGGGCGCGCTCACCGTGACTAACCTTGCGATCGGTGTGCAGCCGTCGGCTTCGCGCCCGGCGCACCAGCCGTGGCCAATGCACCCGACCGTGTTCGAAGTGCAGTCGGCGCATGAAGAAGGCGGCGAACGCGAGTACCTCGTCTCGACTGTCGAGTTCCTCTCAAACGCCGCCGGGGAAGTGCGGGCGATCAAGGTCGCCGACACCGAGATCATCGACGGCCGCCGTCTGCCAAAGCCGGGAACCGAACGTGAGATCCCCGCTGATCTCGTACTGCTTGCACTCGGGTTCACCGGTCCTGAGACGGCCGAGGCATCCGACCAGATCGGGCTCGCGAGCACCGATCGCGGCAATTTTGCACGCGACAACGACTACGCGACTGACACCCCTGGGGTGTTTGTCGCGGGTGATGCTGGCCGTGGCCAGTCGCTGATCGTCTGGGCGATCGCCGAAGGCCGTGCCGCGGCTGCGGCGGTTGACCGTTACCTTGAGGGCGCGACACAGTTGCCTTCGCCGATCCCTGCGAACGCCCGCGCGTTCGCGATCTAGACCCGAGTTCGTGACCGAACTCATACGCACAACAGAGGATTTCCGATGAGACGCGCGAAAATCGTTGCCACGCTTGGGCCGGCAACGTCCACCTACGAGCAGATTCGCGGCATTATTGATGCCGGTGTCGATGTTGCTCGAATGAACCTCAGCCACGGCAGCTATGAGGTGCACGAAGGTGTGTACCGCAACGTGCGCCAGGCAGCGACTGACGCGGGTCGCGCAGTCGCTGTGCTTGTTGATCTGCAGGGTCCCAAGATCCGCCTCGGCAAGTTCGAGGGCGGTCCGTACGAGCTTGCGGTGGGTGACATCTTCAAGATCACCACCGAAGAGATCGTTGGGAACCGCGAAATCTGCGGCACCACGTTCAAGGGTCTGCCGCACGACGTCAAGCCGGGCGACTTTCTGCTGATCGACGACGGCAAGGTGCGCGTCGAGGTCGTTGAGACCGACGGTGTCGTCGTGACTACCAAGGTCATCGTTGCTGGTGCGGTGTCAAATAACAAGGGCATTAACCTGCCTGGCGTCGCCGTGAATGTGCCGGCGTTGTCTGAAAAAGATGAAGACGACCTCCGCTGGGGTCTGAAACTCGGTTGCGACCTGATCGCGCTGTCGTTCGTGCGCAATGCTGCCGACATCGAGCGGGTGCATGAGATCATGGCCGAGGTCGGGCGTAAGGTTCCGGTCGTCGCCAAGATCGAAAAGCCGCAGGCGGTCGACAACCTCGAGGAGATCATCGACACGTTCGACGCGGTCATGGTGGCGCGTGGTGATTTGGGTGTCGAATTGCCGCTCGAGGCTGTGCCGATTGTGCAGAAGCGCACCGTGGAGATCGCGCGTCGCCTGGCAAAGCCGGTTATCGTCGCCACCCAGATGCTTGAGTCGATGACCCACAGCCCGGTGCCGACGCGTGCCGAGACTTCGGACGTCGCGAACGCAATCCTTGACGGCGCAGACGCCGTGATGCTCTCTGGCGAGACCAGCGTCGGCGACTATCCAGTCGTGACTGTGCAGACCATGGCGCGCATCATCGACTCGACTGAAGAGCACGGACTCGAGCGCGTGCCGAAGCTCGGCACCAAGCCACGAACGCAGGCAGGTGCCATCACGCTCGCAGCGGCCGACGTCGCCGACTTTGTGGGTGCGAAGTATCTGTGCGTGTTCACCGAGTCTGGTGAGACGGCTCGACGGATGTCGCGACTGCGCAGCCGCATCCCGATTCTTGCCTTCACGCCCGATGAGGCGATCCGTCGCCGGATGGCACTGTTCTGGGGCGTCGAGTCGTTCATCGTCGGTCGTGTGACGCACACCGATCAGATGGTTGGTCAGGTTGATGACGCGCTCAGCCGGACCGGGAAGGCAACCGAGAACGACACCGTCGTCATCGTTTCTGGATCGCCTCCCGGAATCGCGGGCACCACGAATGACATTCGGGTGCATCGCGTGGGTGAAGTGCTCTAATCCAGCGCCTACACAACACTAAAGCGGCGGATCTGATTCAGATCCGCCGCTTTAGTGTTGGTGCCGGTGGTGAGACTCGAACTCACACGCCCTCTCGGACAAAGCATTTTGAGTGCTCCGCGTCTGCCATTCCGCCACACCGGCAGGGTGCCCTGGCAACAATACCGTAGGCTGACAGGGTGACTGACACCCCAGAGCAGACTGGCCGCCGTCGTGTGGTGGTGGCTGAAGATGAGTCGTTGATCCGCCTCGATATCGTCGAGACGTTGCGCGACAACGGGTTCGACGTTGTCGGTGAAGCAGGCGACGGAGAAGCCGCTGTGGCGCTCGCCACCGAGCTTCGCCCAGATCTAGTGATCATGGACGTCAAGATGCCGAAACTTGACGGTATCTCAGCCGCTGAGCGGCTCACCAAGGCGCGAATCGCGCCGGTGGTGTTGCTGACCGCCTTCAGCCAGAAAGAACTTGTTGAGCGGGCCAGTGAAGCCGGCGCGGTTGGCTATGTGGTGAAGCCATTCACCCCGAACGACCTGCTGCCCGCAGTGGAGATCGCGCTCGCGCGCTACGCGCAGATCGTGACCCTCGAGTCCGAGGTCTCTGATCTCGTCGAGCGATTCGAAACCCGCAAACTCGTGGACCGGGCCAAGGGCCTGCTGAACGAGAAGATGGGACTCAGCGAACCTGACGCGTTCCGTTGGATCCAGAAGGCGTCGATGGACCGTCGCCTGACGATGCGCGATGTGGCTCAGACCATCGTCGAGCAGCTGGGCACCAAGAAGTCGTAGCCGCCGTCACGGTGGTGGTGCCATCCGCGCGTGTCGGATGCCGCTTGTAGGCTGGGCTGGTGTCGACTGACGAACCATCCACCCTGCTCGTAATCGACGGCCACTCGCTGGCATTCCGCGCGTTTTATGCGCTGCCAGTCGAGAACTTTTCGACGCGCGACGGTCAGTACACGAATGCCATTCACGGCTTCGTTTCGATGCTGCTGCTGCTGCTGCAGAACGAGAAGCCGACGCACATCGCCGTCGCGTTCGACCGCTCGCGAGTGTCGTTCCGTACCAAGGAATATGCCGAGTACAAGGGCACCCGTGGCGAGACTCCGCCGGAGTTCAAGGGTCAGGTGCCGATTCTTCAAGAGGCGTTGACCGCGATGGGCATCACCGTGCTCGACAAAGAAGACTTCGAAGCCGACGACATTCTCGCAACCCTGGCCGCCCGGGGCGAAGCGGCAGGATGGCGCGTGCTGGTGGTGTCCGGCGACCGTGACACGATTCAACTCGTTAACGAGAAGACCACGTTGCTCTACCCGAATTCGCAGGGGGTTTCACAACTCAAGCGCTACGACCCAGCGGCGGTGCTTGAGCGGTATGGCATCGAGCCGCACCAGTACCCAGACGTGGCGGCGCTCGTGGGCGAGACCAGTGACAACCTGCCAGGTATCAGCAAGGTCGGCGAAAAGACTGCGGTGAAGTGGCTGCTGCAATACGGCAGCCTGGCTGGCATCCTCGAGCACATTGACGAGATTCGAGGTGTCGTCGGCGACAACCTGCGGCGCGAACGTGATAACGCCGAACGCAACCGGCGGCTGAACGAACTGGTTCGCGACGTCGAACTCGATATCGCGCTCGACGATCTGCGGCTGGGTGCCATCGACGTTGAGCGAGTGCGTCCGATCTTCGAACGCCTCGAGTTTCGCACGTTGCTCGAACGGCTCGCGAAGTTGGCGGCGGGGGAGCCGACCTCGATCGCGGCGGGCCGCCAAGCTGGCGGCGCCCGTGCACAGGCGCCGGTGGTGTTCGCGGGCTCAGCGCCAGCGGGAGGGGTCGCCGGCGTTGAGACGCCGATTGCTCCGCCGCTGCCGGTCGTAACGGCCCTGACGAACGCGACCGTCGAGCAGTGGCTCACCGCGGCGAACGCCGCACAGCCGGCTGGGCTCGGGCTCTGGATCGAGACAATCGGCGGCGTGCCGAGCGTGCTCGGCCTCGCGACCACGACTGAGACGGCGACGATCAACTGGGCTCCCGGGGCGTCCGGTCACGATGCGCTCACTGCCTGGCTGGTGAGCGATGCGCCGAAGATCATGGTCGACGCAAAGCCTAAGGTGCGCGCGTTGGCGGCGGCCGGCGTCACGCTCGGCGGGCTGGTGCTCGATCCACTGCTTGCGGGGTGGATGGCCAGGCCGAACCTCAGCGAGCGTTCCCTTGCCGACCTCGTCGAGTACTACCTCGGCGAGCAGATGCCGCAGCCGGACCCGTCGCTGTTAGTGCCGATCGAGGGCACCGAAACCGGACCCGCCGAATTCGCGTGGTACACCGCACGGGTCGCCCGCGAGGTGCTGCTGCACTTGAGCGAGGGTGAGCGCGCACTGCTGCACCGGGTCGAAATGCCGCTGATCGCCGTACTTGGCGCCATGGAGACCCGTGGGGTACACGTTGACCGGGGCATCCTTGGGCAGCTCTCCACCGAACTTGGCGAGACCGCGAACTCGCTGGCGACGGCCGCCTACGCCCAGATCGGCCGCGAGGTGAATCTCGGATCGCCAAAGCAATTGCAAGAGGTGCTGTTCAACGAACTCGGCATGCCGAAGACCCGCGCAACGAAGACCGGGTACTCCACCGATGCCGCGTCGCTCGCTGACTTGCAGGAGAGTAACCCGCATCCGTTCTTGGGCCTCTTGCTCGAGCATCGTGACGCCACGAAGCTGAAGCAGATTGTCGAGTCGCTCGACAAGACGGTGGGGCGCGATGGCCGCGTGCACACGACCTACGGTCAGATCGGAGCGGCCACAGGCCGCATGTCATCGAACGACCCGAACCTGCAGAACATTCCGATTCGCACGGCCGAGGGCCGGCGCATCCGATCGGCGTTTCGCCACGGTGCCGAGTTTGATGCGCTGCTCACCGCGGACTACTCGCAGATCGAAATGCGAATCATGGCCCACCTCTCGAACGATGCGGGCCTCATCGAGGCGTTTAATCTCGGTGAAGACCTGCACCGATTCGTCGGCGCACGAATCTTCGGGGTGGAACCGGCCGACGTGACAAACGAGATGCGAACCAAGGTGAAGGCCATGTCGTACGGCTTGGCGTACGGGCTCAGCGCGTTCGGCCTGTCGAAGCAACTGCGCATCGACCGGGCCGAGGCAAAGAGGCTGATGGAGGACTACTTCGCCCGGTTTGGCGCGGTACGCACGTACCTCCGGGGTGTGGTTGAGCAAGCGCGTGAGGATGGCTACACCGAAACGATCATGGGCCGCCGGCGTCCGTTCCCAGATCTGAACAGCCCGAACCGGATTCACCGTGAGAACGCGGAGCGGGCCGCGCTGAACTCGCCGATTCAGGGGTCTGCGGCCGACATCATTAAGGTCGCCATGACCGGAATCGAGCACGATCTCGCTGATGCCGGGCTGCGTTCGCGCATGCTGATGCAGGTACACGACGAACTCGTGTTCGAGATTGCGAACGCCGAACGTGACCAGGTTGAGTCAATTGTGCGCCGCCGGATGGCCGGCGCCGCCGATCTTCAGGTGCCGCTCGACGTTCAGGTCGGCGTGGGGCCCGATTGGGATAGCGCCGCTCACTAGTTGCTCAATAGGCTCGTGGCATGACCGAACGCACTCGTGAGCAGACCGCAATCGACCACATCGCCGAGGCGTGGGTTGAGGAACTTGTCGTCCTGGCGCCGGCGGTGGCGACCTATATCGGGCGCACGTCACAAGATCACCGGCTGAACGATTACTCCCCAAACGGCCATGCGGCGCTGACCGAAGCAACCCGTCGCACGCTCGCGTCGCTGACTGCAGCGACTCCAGTAGATGCGGTCGACGAAGTCACCAAGGCCGACCTGTCCGCGGAACTCTCGTTGCGACTCGAACAGGATGCAGCCAACCTCCACCTGCGTGACCTCAACGTCATCGCGAGCCCCGCGCAGGAGATCCGTGAGGTGTTCGACCTCATGCCGACCGACTCGGTTGAATCCTGGGAGCGCGCCGCCGACCGGCTGGGTGCGGTGCCAGCCGCGATCGATGGCTACATCGAAACGCTCCGTGCCGGGATCGCCGCCGGTGTCGTGCCGGCCCGGCGGCAGGTGGTCGCGGTTATTGCCCAAGCGAACGAAAACGCGGGGGAATCGAGCTTCTTCCGCGAGTTTGTCGGCGGCGCTGCGCCGGAACAGGGCAGCATCTCCAATGCGCTGCGCGGTGCACTTGACGCCGGTGCCAACGAGGCAAGCGCGGCGTTCGGGCGCCTTGCCACCTTCCTCAACGATGAACTCGCGCCGCAGGCCCTCGAACGTGATGGCGTCGGTCGCGAGCACTACCAGCTCGAATCCCGTGGGTTCCTCGGCGCCACCGTCGACCTTGACGACGCGTACGAGTGGGGGCTCGAGGAGCTTCGACGCATGGTCGCCGAGCAAGAGTCGATTGCGAACGAGATTCTGCCCGGGGCATCCGTCGCCGAAGCGGTTGCCCATCTCGACAATGACCCAAGCCGAAAGCTGCACGGCACCGAGGCACTGCAACGATGGATGCAGGAAACCAGCGACCAGGCTGTCGCGCAACTTGCCGGCACCCAGTTCGATATTCCGGCCGAGATTCAGACGCTGGAGTGCATGATCGCGCCGTCGCACACAGGAATCATCTACTACACCGGCCCAGCCGACGACTTCAGCCGGCCAGGCCGCATGTGGTGGTCAGTGCCTGAGGGTGTGAGCGAGTTCAACACCTGGCGTGAATTGACCACGGTGTACCACGAGGGCGTGCCGGGGCACCACCTGCAAATCGGTCAGGCGGTCGTGAACCGCGACACGCTGAACCTCTGGCGCAGGCAACTCGCCGGCACCTCCGGTCATGCCGAAGGGTGGGCGCTCTACGCCGAACGGCTCATGGAAGCGCTCGGGTATCTTGACGACCCGGCCGACCGGTTCGGCATGCTCGACGGGCAACGCATGCGGGCTGCTCGGGTGGTGCTCGACATCGGCGTGCACCTGGGCAAACAGCGTCCGGATGGCAACGGCGTCTGGGATGCCGAGTACGCCTTCGAATTCATGCGCAACAATGTGAACATGAACGATGCGTTCGTGCGGTTCGAGGTAAATCGGTACCTGGGATGGCCCGGACAAGCCCCGTCGTACAAGCTCGGTCAGCGCATCTGGGAAGACCTGCGTGATGAGGTGAAGCGTCGTCAGGGCGCCGCGTTTGACATTGTTGCGTTCCACCGCGACACGTTAAAGCTCGGCGGCGTCGGGCTTGATACGCTGCGCGCCGCCGTGCTCGGGTAGCGCGTAGGCCGGGGGCACTTGTTGCCCTCGACTGGCAGGCGTACCGTGTGACCAAAGCGGTCCAGTGCGCGCAGCCCGCGCGCGTCGACGAACCACTTGCGCGATAACCCGACGTGCGAGGTGGAATCATGCCTGTTGTTCGATTTACCGCAGCGCTTGCGGTGGCGTTGAGCGTAGCCACGATAACGGCGCTCGGCTCGACAGTGCAGCCGCTTGCCGCACTCTCGCCCGACGTGGTGCATCTGACCGCCTCCGGAGATTTCTCGAGCAACAACAACACGGCGGCGACGCTGGCCAAGGTGGCATCCTTGGCGCCGGACTTCCACGTCGCGTTGGGTGACCTCTCGTACGGCGCCACTGGAGCCGAGCAAGCGTGGTGCGACTTCGTGACATCGCGGGTTGGTGCTGGGTTCCCGTTCGAGCTCATCTCGGGCAACCATGAATCCAACGGGCAAAACGGGAACATCAACGATTTCGCCGCATGCCTCCCGAACCAGTTGCCTGGTGTCGTCGGCACCTACGGTCGCCAGTACTACGTGGATGTGCCCAAGGGGGCTCCACTCGTTCGGGTGATCGCGATATCGCCTGGGCTGACCTACCCAGACGGCGCCTGGAACTACGCGGTCGGCAGCGCCCGGTACCAGTGGACGGCAGCGGCGATTGACGCGGCGCGCAGTGTCGGCATCCCGTGGGTGATCGTTGCCATGCATAAGCCGTGCGTCTCGGTCGGCGAATATGGGTGCGACGCCGGAACAGACCTCGTGAACCTGCTGATTCAGAAGCGGGTCGATCTCGTGCTCACCGGCCACGAACACCTCTACCAGCGCACGAAGCAGCTCATTTCAGGTACCACCGGATGCCCCGTGCTCGCGGTCAACGGCTACAACCCGGGTTGCGTGGCGGACGCCGATAACGCGCTCGCACAGGGCGCAGGCACCGTATTTGCCACGGTCGGCACCGGGGGCCAAGCACTTCGCAATGTTGATCTGACCGACACCGAAGCCGGCTATTTCGCTGCGACTTCTGGGCTGAATATGAACCCAACCTGGGGTGTGCTCGATGTCTCGATGACCGCGAACAGCTTGACCGCCGAGTTTGTTGGAGCCAGTGGCGGCACGTTCACCGACGCGTTCGCGATCACCGCGGGAGCACAGCCGAACGCGCTGCCCACCGCGCTGATCTCGAAGAGCTGCACCGATCTCATGTGCACGTTCGATGGATCGGCCTCATCCGATCCTGATGGCCAGATCACGGGCTACCAGTGGCAGTTCGGGGACGGCAGCGTCGCGACCGGTGCGTCGACCGGTCACTCCTATGCCGCTGCTGGCACCTACACGACCACGCTCACCGTGACCGACAATCAAGGCGGGACGCACACTGCGACCACCACCTTCGCCGTCACCGCGCCACCCGGGTCAGGGGCGATCGCGAGCGATACGTTCTCACGCCAAATCGTGAACGCACTCGGCACAGCCGACGTTGGCGGCGCCTGGACTACCAGCGGCGCAGTGTCAGCGTTCTCGGTGAGTGGGGGAGTCGGGCGCATCCGGATGTCCGCGGCCGGCGGCACGCTCTCGGCGCTGCTGGACGGGGTATCCGTGCCGTCGGGTGACCTGCGCCTGATGATCTCGATCGACCAAGCGGCAACTGGCGGGGGTGTGCAGGTGGCACCAATTGTTCGACGCGTGAGCGGCGTTGGGAGTTATCAAGCCACCGTGGTGTTTCGAACCGGGGGCGCCGTCACCGTGTGCCTGGTGCGCACAAACGCCGCCGGCGTAGGAACCTCGCTTTCGTCAACGATCAACGTGCCAGGGGTCACCTACGTGACGGGTGACCGACTGAACGTGCGGGTGCGAGCGGTTGGTGCCTCGCCGACCGCCCTGGCGGTACGCGTTTGGAAGGTGGGCTCGCCCGAGCCATCCACCTGGCACCTGACCGCCACCGACGCCACCGCAGGACTGCAGGTGCCTGGCTCGGTCGGCCTCAGAACGTACCTCTCGAGTTCGGCGACCACGCTGCCGGTCACGGCGAGCATCGACGAATTGCTGGTCACCGCGCCGTAGCATCCGGTGTTTGCGGGGCGTCCGTCAAGTCAGTAGGCTGGAGTGTCACCTTTGTGACTTCCTATCCGCATGCCTGCGCGAACCGCGGTTCACGTCGGCCTGACTTTTCCAAACCGGAGCATCCACTTCATGACCACCGTAACGACCAAGGCACCCAAGCAGATTGCCATCAACGACATCGGCTCTGCTGACGATTTCCTCGCCGCGGTCGAAAAGACGCTGAAATTCTTCAACGATGGCGACCTCATCGAGGGCACCGTTGTGAAGATTGACCGCGACGAGGTTCTCCTCGACGTCGGTTACAAGACCGAGGGTGTTATCCCCTCCCGTGAACTTTCCATCAAGCACGATGTTGACCCGTCTGAGGTTGTCAACGTTGGTGACTCCGTTGAGGCACTTGTTCTCCAAAAGGAAGACAAAGAAGGCCGTCTGATCCTGTCGAAGAAGCGCGCGCAGTACGAGCGTGCGTGGGGCGACGTCGAGAAGATCAAGGAGACCGACGGTGTCGTCACCGGTACGGTCATCGAGGTTGTCAAGGGTGGCCTCATCGTTGACATCGGCCTCCGCGGCTTCCTCCCGGCATCGCTCATCGAGCTTCGCCGCGTGCGCGACCTGACCCCGTACCTCGGCCAGTCGATCGAAGCGAAGATCCTCGAACTCGACAAGAACCGCAACAACGTGGTGCTGTCACGTCGTGCCCTCCTCGAGCAGACCCAGTCGGAGTCGCGTTCGACGTTCCTCGCGAACCTGCACCCAGGTCAGGTCCGCAAGGGTGTTATCTCGTCGATCGTCAACTTCGGTGCGTTCGTCGACCTCGGCGGCGTCGACGGCCTCGTGCACGTGTCGGAGCTTTCGTGGAAGCACATCGAGCACGCATCTGAGGTCGTTGAGGTTGGCCAGGAAGTCACCGTTGAGGTGCTTTCGGTTGAGCACGACCGCGAGCGCGTTTCGCTCTCGCTTAAGGCAACGCAGGAAGACCCGTGGCAGGTGTTCGCACGTACCCACGCGATCGGCCAGGTTGCACCGGGTAAGGTCACCAAGCTCGTTCCGTTCGGTGCGTTCGTTCGCGTCGCAGACGGCATCGAGGGCCTCGTGCACATCTCGGAGCTGTCGGGCAAGCACGTCGAACTCGCCGAGCAGGTTGTGTCGGTCAACGAAGACGTCTTCGTCAAGATCATCGACATCGACCTCGAGCGTCGCCGCATTTCGCTGTCGTTGAAGCAGGCTTCGGAGGGAGTTGACCCAGAAGGCACCGAGTTCGACCCGGCGCTCTACGGCATGCTCACCGAGTACGACGAGCAGGGCAACTACAAGTACCCTGAGGGCTTCGACCCGGAGACCAACGACTGGCGCGAAGGCTTTGACGCTGAGCGTGAGAAGTGGGAGCAGGAGTACGCCGCTGCCCACGCTCGTTGGGAAGCACACAAGTCGCAGGTTGCCGCCAGCCTTGCTGCTGGCCCGGCCGACGACGCAGATGCTTCGGGCGCCTCGTTCTCGAGTGACAGCGGTTCGACCGGTACCCTCGCCGACGACGAGTCGCTGGCTGCGCTGCGTGAGCAGCTCGCGAGCAAGAACTAAGTACGTTCTCAAAGCGGCCGGCCCGATCGGGTCGGCCGCTTTGTCGTTCGATCTGCTTGGCAGCGGATGCCCCGCGCCGAAGCGTGCGAACAGGCTCCACGTCGCTAGGCTGGAGTCGTGTACAGAGTTGGACTCACCGGCGGCATCGCATCAGGCAAATCGACCGTGGCGAGGCGCCTCGTGGAGCACGGGGCGTACCTGATCGACGCTGATGTGCTGGCACGTCGCGCCGTCGAGCGCGGCACTCCCGCACTTGCGGCGATCGCCGACGCATTCGGCCCGGAGATGATCAACGAGCATGGTCAGCTCGACCGCGCACGTCTTGGTGCGATCGTGTTCCACGACGATGCCGCGCTCGCGAGGCTGAACGCAATCACCCACCCCGCAGTATCGATGCTGGCTCAACAACAGCTTGCCCGTATTGAGGCTGAGAACCCCGATGCGGTGGTCGTGTACGACACTCCACTGCTGGTCGAGGCATCCGTTGACCTGGATTTCGATCTCATCGTGGTGACCAGCGCGCCGAAGCACACACGGCTGCGCCGCTTGATCGATGATCGCGGCATGGATCCGATTCAGGCGCAGGCCCGCGTCGATGCACAGGCTGATGAGTCCGAGCGGCTGAAGCTCGCCGATGTCGTGATCGACACCGATGGTTCGCTCGCCGAGACGGTTTCGCAGACCGATGCGCTGTGGACCCAGATTGTGGACGCCAAGCGCGCCGCGGGGCGGCAGCCCGCATAGTCGAGGTTCGCTCGGTGCACCGTCGCAATCCGCGGTGGTGCCAGTGAGGTCGGATGCGCCGCCCCGGTATCAGGGGGGATCCGTACACTGAAACCATGCAAGCAACTCGTTCGGTGCGCCCATTTGAGGTAGTGAGCGAGTACCAACCCAACGGTGATCAGCCACGCGCGATCGCCGAGCTGTCGGCGCGGATCAACGCGGGCGAGACCGATGTGGTGCTCCTCGGCGCAACCGGTACCGGCAAGTCGGCGACGACGGCGTGGTTGATCGAACAGGTGCAGCGCCCAACGCTCGTGCTGGCGCACAACAAGACCCTCGCGGCTCAGTTGACGAACGAGTTTCGGCAGTTGCTGCCGAATAATGCCGTCGAGTACTTCGTCTCGTACTACGACTACTACCAACCTGAGGCGTACGTGCCGCAGACTGACACCTTCATCGAAAAGGATTCGTCGATCAACGCCGAGGTTGAGCGGTTGCGCCACTCGACCACGAACTCGCTCTTGAGTCGCCGTGACGTGGTGGTCGTGTCGACGGTGTCGTGCATTTACGGCCTCGGTACCCCAGACGAGTATCTGTCGGCGATGGTGCCGTTGCAGGTCGGCATGCGGGTCGCGCGTGACTGGCTGATCCGCAAATTTGTGTCGATGCAGTACCAACGCAACGATGTTGCGTTCACTCGCGGCACGTTCCGCGTGCGTGGCGACACCATCGAAATCATTCCGGTGTACGAAGAGCACGCGATTCGCATTGAGTTGTTTGGTGACGAGATCGAGGCGCTGTTCAGCCTGCACCCGATCACTGGCGAGGTGCTTGCGAAACTCGACGCGGTGCCGGTGTTCCCAGGGTCGCACTATGTGGCATCCACCGAAGTTATGCAGCGCGCGATTGGCACGATTCGGGACGAACTCGACGAACGGCTTGGGGAGTTGGAGCGCGCCGGCAAGCTGCTTGAGGCGCAGCGGCTCCGTATGCGCACCACGTTCGACCTCGAAATGATGGAACAGATTGGGTTCTGCTCTGGCATCGAGAACTACTCACGGCATATCGATCAGCGGGCACCGGGGGAGGCGCCGCACTGCCTGCTCGACTATTTCCCAGATGACTTCCTCATGGTCATCGACGAGTCGCATGTCACCGTGCCTCAGATCGGTGCGATGCATGAGGGTGATTCCTCGCGCAAGCGCACGCTGGTCGAACATGGGTTCCGGCTGCCGAGCGCGCTCGACAATCGGCCGCTTCGGTTTGATGAGTTTAAGTCGCGGGTCGGGCAGACCGTGTATCTGTCGGCAACCCCCGGTAAGTACGAGCTCGAGATCGCTGATGGCGTGGTGCAGCAGATTATTCGGCCAACCGGACTGGTCGATCCGCAGGTGATCGTGAAGCCATCAAAGGGGCAGATCGATGACCTGCTCGAAGAGATTCGGCGTCGCGTCGAGCGGAACGAGCGCGTGCTCGTCACCACCCTCACCAAGCGGATGGCCGAGGAGCTGACGGCGTTCTTGACCGAGGCCGGCGTTCGGGTTCGATACCTGCATTCGGATGTCGACACGCTTCGCCGTGTCGAACTGCTCACCGAACTTCGTGCCGGGGTGTACGACGTGCTGGTGGGCATCAACCTGCTGCGTGAGGGTCTCGACCTGCCCGAGGTGTCGCTGGTCGCGATCCTCGACGCTGACAAAGAGGGCTTTCTGCGGTCGTCGACGTCGCTCGTGCAGACCATCGGGCGCGCCGCGCGCAATGTCTCCGGTGAGGTGCACATGTACGCCGACGTCATCACCGAATCGATGCGTTCGGCGATCGACGAGACGAACCGGCGCCGCGACATCCAAATCGAATACAACCGGGTGAACGGCATCGACCCCACCCCGTTGCGGAAGGCGATTGCCGACATCACCGACTCGCTGGTCCGTGAGGAGGCCGATACCGCCGCGTTGCTTGGCGACCGCGATACGAAGCACACCTCACCAGTGCCGGCGAGGAGCGGGCTCGCCGCTGAAGGTGCCAAGGCGCTGGAGGAGATCATTCGCGACCTCACCGATCAGATGCTCGCAGCGGCTGGTGAGTTGAAGTTCGAGCTCGCGGCGCGGCTTCGCGATGAGGCATCCGAACTCAAGAAAGAACTACGCCAGATGGAGCACGCCGGGCACCTGTCGTAGCGCCGGCTTCGGTGTCGGTGGGCGCACCTAAACTGTTCGGGTGGCACAGATCTCCGGCAGCATATTGGGTGACCGACCTTCGAGTATTGGTCACCTCAGTGTGCGCGGCGCACGCGTTCACAACTTGAAGAACGTTGACCTCGACATCCCTCGGGACTCGCTCGTGGTGTTCACCGGACTCTCGGGTTCGGGCAAGTCGTCGCTCGCATTCGACACCATCTTCGCCGAGGGGCAACGCCGCTACGTCGAGTCCTTGTCGGCGTATGCGCGGCAATTCCTTGGCCAAGTCGATCGCCCTGACGTTGACTTCATCGAGGGGCTGAGTCCGGCCGTCTCGATCGACCAGAAGTCAACGAACCGGAACCCGCGTTCGACAGTGGGCACGATCACCGAAATCTACGACTACATGCGACTCCTCTGGGCGCGCATCGGGATTCCGCACTGTGCCGAGTGCGGTGAGCCGGTGCAGCGACAGACGGTGCAGCAGATCGCCGATCAACTCATTGCGTTGCCGACCGGGACCCGGTTCCAAATTCTCGCACCGATCGTGCAGCAGAAGAAGGGCGAGTTCGTTGACACGTTCCGCGACCTGCTCGCCCAGGGCTACTCGCGGGTCATCGTTGACGGCACCGCCGCGCGACTTGACGAGGCACCGACCCTCAAGAAGCAGGTAAAGCACGATATTTCGGTGGTCGTCGACCGACTCGTGGCCGCTGATGACATGCTCGGTCGGCTCACCGATTCACTCGAGACGGCGCTGAAACTCGGCAACGGACTCGTGCAAATCGACGATGTAGATGTCGTGGGGCCGGCCGGGCTGCGCACCTTCTCAGAGGCACTTGCATGCCCGAACCTGCACCCCGTGCAGCTCACCGAGATCGAACCGCGCACCTTCTCGTTTAACGCTCCGTTCGGCGCCTGCGCGGTCTGCAGTGGCTTGGGAACACGGATGTCGGTTGACGACGAGTTGTTGCTGGGTGACCCGAGCCTGAGCATCTCCGAAGGTGTAATCCTTCCATGGACCGCGCAAAGCAAGAGCCTGTATCAGTACTACGACAAGTTGCTTCGGGCGCTTGCGCGGGATCTCTCGTTCTCACTCGAGACTCCATGGGAAGAATTGCCTGACGAAGCGCGCGCGGCGGTGTTGCATGGCGACAACTTCGAGGTGCGGGTGCGGTGGCGCAACCGCTACGGTCGTGAACTGAGTTACAGCTCGGGATTCGAAGGCGTCGTGCCGTACATCGAACGGCAGTACCTTCAGGCAGACACTGACGCCGGTCGGGCCCGGTGGGCTGAGTACCTGCGTGAAGTTCCCTGCGCCGCGTGTAATGGCGACCGGTTGAAGCCAGAGGTGCTTGCGGTGAAGGTGCAGGAGCACAGCATCGCCGACGTCGGCCATCTCAGCTTGGTTGATGCCCGAGAGTTCTTCGAGCGGCTCACCCTCAGCGACCGGGATCAGCGCATCGCGGCGCAGGTGTTGCGTGAGATTCGCCTGCGGCTCGACTTCTTGCTTCGCGTCGGGCTGAGCTACCTGTCACTCGCGCGGTCGGCTGGCACGCTCTCCGGCGGTGAGGCGCAGCGCATTCGCCTCGCAACCCAGATTGGGTCGGGGTTGACCGGCGTGCTGTATGTACTGGATGAGCCGAGCATTGGCCTGCACCAGCGCGACAACCGCCGCTTGATCGACACGCTCCTCACCCTCCGCGACCTCGGCAACACCCTGATCGTGGTCGAGCATGATGAAGACACCATCCGCGCCGCGGACTGGATCGTCGACATCGGTCCGGGTGCTGGCGTGCACGGTGGCACGGTGGTGCACTCGGGCACGTACGCCGAACTCGTGCAGAATGAGGCATCCATCACCGGTGATTACATTGCGGGGCGGCGCTCGATTGCGGTTCCCGCGAAGCGGCGACCGGTTGACGCCGACCGCGTTCTTCGGGTCGTCGGGGCCTCGGCGAACAACCTGCAAGACATTGACGTCGAGTTCCCGCTCGGGGTGTTCACTGCCGTGACCGGTGTGAGTGGGTCGGGCAAGTCGACGCTCGTGAACGACATTTTGTATCAGGTGCTCGCGAACAAACTGAACGGCGCGAGGCGGGTGCCGGGGAAGCACCGGCGGGTCACCGGGCTGGAACATCTCGATAAGGTCGTCCACGTCGACCAGGCACCGATTGGCCGTACGCCGCGATCGAACCCGGCAACCTACACGGGCGTATTCGACCGTATTCGCACCCTGTTCTCCGAAACCACCGAAGCAAAGGCTCGCGGGTATCTGCCGGGTCGGTTCAGCTTCAACGTCAAGGGTGGGCGCTGTGAGGCCTGTTCGGGCGACGGCACGATCAAGATCGAGATGAACTTCCTGCCTGACGTCTACGTGGCGTGTGAGGTCTGCGGCGGGCAACGCTACAACCGGGAAACCCTCCAGGTGAAGTACAAGGGCAAGAACATTGCCGAAGTGCTCGACATGCCGATCAGTGAGGCTGAACAGTTCTTCGAACCGATCTCGGCGATTCACCGCTACCTGAAGACGCTGGTCGATGTCGGGCTTGGGTATGTCCAGCTCGGACAGAGCGCGACCACGCTCTCTGGCGGCGAGGCGCAACGTGTGAAACTCGCTACCGAACTGCAGCGACGAGCTACCGGCCGCAGCGTGTACGTGCTCGATGAGCCGACCACCGGGCTGCACTTCGAAGACGTCCGCAAACTGCTGAAGGTGCTCGGCAAACTCGTCGACCGCGGCAACACCGTGATCGTGATTGAGCATTCCCTCGACGTCATCAAGTCGGCCGACTGGATCATCGATCTCGGGCCCGAAGGCGGTTCAGGCGGTGGGCTCATTCTGGCGACCGGCACACCCGAGCAGGTGGCGGAGCATCCGGCAAGCCACACCGGTTTGTTCCTGAAAGAGATCTTTGATCTGACCGATGTCGCGGCGCCGCAACTGGCGGTTGCATCGCGATGACCCCAACGGTCGGCTACCGGCCGGCAACCGGTGAGATTCCAACCACCCCGGGCGTCTATCGCTTCCGTGATGACCGTCGGGTGCTCTACGTCGGGAAGGCCAAGAATCTCCGCGCGCGGCTGTCGAACTACTTCGCGCCACTGCACACCCTGCACGAACGCACCCGTCGGATGGTGCTCACGGCGACATCGGTCGAGTGGACCGTGGTGTCGAACGACATCGAGGCGCTGCAACTTGAGATCTCGCTCATCAACGAGTTCAAACCGCCGTTCAACGTTCAGTTCAAAGACGACAAGTCGTACCCGTATCTTGCGGTCACGCTCGCTGACGAGGCACCGCGGCTGCTGGTGACCCGCCGACGCGGGGTGCCCGGCGCGCGGTATTTCGGCCCGTACCCCAAGGTCTGGGCGCTAAACGAGACGCTCGGGCTGATTCGCCAGATGTTCCCGATTCGCACCTGCTCGCCCGCCGATTACCGGCGTGCAATGCAAACCGGGCGCCCCTGCCTGGCAAGCCAGATCGGGCGCTGCGCGGGCCCCTGCTCGCAACGGGTGACGGTGGCGGAACATCGGGCGCAAATCGACGCGCTAATTTCCTTCATCGAGCATCAGGATGAGCACATCATCGGTGAGCTGGAACAGCAGATGCACCAGGCCTCTGCCACACAGGACTACGAGACGGCGGCCAGACGTCGCGATCAGTTGCGGGCGGCATCGGAATTCTTTGAAAAGAGCGCCGTGGTGCTCTCCGATCACGTCGACGCCGACGTGATCGGCATTGCGCGCGATGAACTGTCGGCGGCGGTCCACCTGTTTCGCGTGCGCGCTGGTCGCGTGCGCGCAGTGCAGTCGTGGTTAGTTGACACCGAGCTTGACGTCACCCCGAGCGAGTTGGTCGACTCGGCGCTTGAGCATGTGTACTCGGTTGTCGTACCGCCGACCGAGATCGTCGTGCCAACGCCGCCAAACGATGCCGAGGCGGTCGCCGCCTGGCTGCGTAGCCGTGCCGGCCGCAAAGTACGGATCGGCGGATCGCCACGGGGGGAGCGGGCGGCCCTGCTCGCCACGGCGAACCAGAATGCGGCGCATGCGCTCCTGCTGGCGAAGACTCGGCGCACCAGCGATTTCACGAGTCGAAGCCAAGCCCTCGAAGACCTGCAGCAGGCGTTGCAACTCGCCGAGGCGCCGCTGCGCATCGAGTGTTTCGACGTCTCGCATCTCAGTGGTACCGGCATCGTGGCGTCGATGGTCGTGTTCGAAGACGGGCTGCCCCGCAAGAGCGAGTACCGCCGATTCAGCATCGACCACGCCGCCGACGACACCGACGCGATGGCTCAGGTGCTCACCCGCCGGTTCACGCACTTGACGGCCCCGGCCGGCGACCCGCCACAGCAGAGCCAACCGGGCGGGCGCCGAACGTTCTCGTACCGCCCAAACCTGATCTTGGTCGATGGTGGGCAGCCGCAGGTGGCCGCCGCCGCGCGGGCAGCCGAGGCATCCGGGGTCAGCGATATCGCGATTTGCGGCATTGCGAAGCGGCTGGAGGAGCTCTGGCTCCCGGGGGCCGACTTCCCCGTGATTTTGCCGAGGACGAGCGAAGCGTTGTACCTGGTGCAGCGGCTGCGCGATGAGGCGCATCGCTTCGCGATCACGCACCAGCGGCAGCGGCGCAAGCGCGACATCACAACGGTGCTGAGTGAAATTCCTGGCGTCGGGCCGGCGAAGGCCACTGCGTTGCTGCGGCATTTTGGCTCGGTTGCTCAACTCCGTGCTGCCACGGCTGAGGAACTCTGCGACGTCACTGGGATCGGCCCAACACTCGCGGCGACCATCGCGGAGCGGCTTCGCCGTTGATCGCACAACGCGACGGGTGCGCCGTGAGCTGCATCCGACCCGTGAAACGCGCACTGGTCGGGCGGTAGGCTAAATCGCTACGAAGAACGGGAGGATGACGTGGTCGACGAATCGAACACCGCAGAACTCCTCGTCGTCACCGGGATGTCGGGCGCTGGCCGCTCAACGGTGGCGAACGCACTCGAGGACCTCGGCTGGTACGTAGTCGACAACCTGCCGCCGCAGATGTTGAAACCGCTCATCGACCTCCTCAACCGTGCCGGGAATTCGCTCCCGCGCATCGCAGCAGTCGTTGACATCCGTGGTCGTGACTTCTTCGCCACGTTCGAAGAGATGCTGCATGGGCTTCGTGACGGCATCCCCGTTCGTGTGCTCTTCCTCGACGCCGCGGACTCGACGTTGGTGCGCCGATTCGAGGCGGTGCGCAGGCCGCACCCGCTGCAGGGTGGCGGCACCCTGCTCGACGGCATTGCCGCCGAGCGCGCCCGCCTGGCCACGGTTCGCGAATCGGCCGATCTGGTGATCGACACGTCGGAGCTCAACATCCACCAACTGGCAACCCAGGTGACCGATGCGTTCTCGGTGACTGGCCAGCCGAGTCTGAAACTCACGGTGATGAGTTTTGGGTTCAAATATGGCCTCCCACAAGATGCTGACATGGTCGCCGACGCTCGGTTCCTCCCGAACCCCTATTGGCAGCCTGACCTGCGACATCTCACCGGGAAGGACGAGGTCGTCGCTGACTTCGTGCTCCACCAGCCCGGCGCGCAGGAGTTTATCGACGCGTACCTGGCGGTCCTCGAACCAGTCCTCGCCGGATTTGTGCGCGAGAATAAACGTCACGTCACCATCGCCATCGGATGCACCGGGGGCAAACATCGTTCAGTCGCGATCGCCGAAGCGCTTGCACATCGCCTGAGTGGCCTTGCCGGTGTGACCGCGCAGACCAGGCACCGCGATATGGGACGTGAATGACGACGAACGATCCCGCGAGGAGGGCAACCCCATGCCACTGACGACCGATGTCAAGGCAGAGTTGACGGCCGTTGAGACGCCCCGACTCGCAACCCGTGCCGCTGAACTCGCTGCCGCGCTGCGGTTCGCAGGCGGACTCCACATCATTTCTGGTCGGATTGCGGTTGAAGCTGAAGTTGACGCGCTACCGGTCGCCAAGCGGATCGTGCGCAGCCTCGTTGAGCTCTATGGGGTTCGCCCGGATGTCGCGACCGGACAAGCCGTGCATGGCAACCCTGCGCCCTATGTCGTGCGGGTGCTTGACGGTGAAACGCTTGCCCGTCAGACCGGACTGCTCGACGCTCGTCGGCGCCCGGTGCGCGGCCTGCCCAACCGACTCACCACCGGCAACCGCGAAGAGATCGCCGCCGTGTGGCGCGGTGCGTTCTTGGCGCGAGGCGTGCTCACCGACCCAGGTCGTTCGGCGGCGCTTGAGGTGATTTGCCCGGGGAATGAAGCGGCGCTCGCGCTGGTTGGTATTGCCGGTCGGCTCGGGGTGCCCGCAAAGGTGCGCGAGGTGCGCGGGATCTACCGCGCGATCATCCGCGAGGGTGAAGCGATCGCGATGATGCTCGGGGCCATGGGGTCAACCGAGACCGTGCGCCGGTGGGAAGAACTGCGCCAGCGCCGGGAGGTGCGTGCCACCGCGAACCGCCTGGTGAATTTCGACGATGCAAACCTGCGTCGGTCAGCGCAGGCTGCGGTCGCAGCATGTGCGCGGGTCGAGCGTGCGATGGAGCTGCTCGGTGAGGAGATTCCCGACCACCTGCGCTACGCCGGTGAGCTGCGCCTCGCGCACCGTGACGCCAGCCTCGACGAGCTTGGTCACCACGCGAACCCGCCGATGACCAAAGATGCGGTTGCCGGCCGCATCCGACGCCTGCTTGCGTTGGCTGACAAGGTCGCCGTCGATCGGGGAGTGCCCGGCACTGATGCGAACCTCCCCGCCGAGTTCGACGAGTAGCCGACGCATCCGCAACCAGCGGCAACAGTTGTCAGCGGCCTGGGCCGCGGGCATAGACTCGCTACGGCACTACGCCCTGGCATCCGTCGTTCATCAAAGGAGAACCGTCATGGCTGAATACACGCTTCCCGCGCTTGCGTACGATTACGCAGCCCTGCAGCCCGCGATCAGCGCAACGATCATGGAACTGCACCACTCGAAGCACCACCAGGCTTATGTCACCGGCGCAAATGCGGCACTCGCCGCGCTGGCTGAGGCGCGCGCGACCGGCAACTTCGCCAACGTGAACAAGCTTGAGAAGGACCTTTCGTTCAACCTCGGCGGTCACGTCAACCACTCGATCTTCTGGACGAACCTCTCACCAGACGGTGGTGACAAGCCGACCGGTGAGCTCGCAGCTGCAATCGACGACCAGTTCGGATCGTTCGACGCATTCCGTGCGCACTTCACCGCCGTCGCACTTGGCGTGCAGGGTTCAGGATGGGCCGTGCTCGCCTGGGATTCCCTCGGCCAGCGCCTCGTCATCGCGCAGTTCTTCGACCAGCAGGCGAACTTCCCGGCAGGCACGATTCCGCTGCTCATGCTCGACGTCTGGGAGCATGCCTACTACCTCGACTACAAGAACGTGCGTGCAGACTACGTAAACGCGTTCTGGAACATCGTCAACTGGGCGAACGTTCAAGATCGTTTTGCGGTCGCGGCGAAGCAGACCCAGGGGCTCCTGGTACTGTCATAACGGCGATTTCACGCCAAGTTCAACCAATCGGACAGCGTGGTCCGGCATTCGTTTCGTTGTCGTGCACTCGCACACTTTCCGTTGGAGACAATTTCTGTGTCTGTGAAGATCGGTATCAATGGGTTCGGCCGCATCGGTCGTAACTACTTCCGTGCAGCCCTCGCCCAGGGCGCCGACATCGAGATCGTGGCGGTGAACGACCTCACCGACAACAAGACGCTGGCGCACCTCCTCAAGTTCGACTCGATCACCGGCCGTCTCGACGCTGAGGTCACGGCCGATGAGCACGCAATTTACGTGAACGGTAAGGCGATCAAGGCGTTCGCTGAGCGCGACCCGGCCAACCTCCCATGGGGCGAGCTCGGTGTCGACATCGTCATCGAGTCGACCGGCTTCTTCACGAACGCCCTCGATGCGCGCAAGCACATTCAGGCGGGTGCGAAGAAGGTGCTCATCTCGGCGCCAGCCACCGATGAAGATGGCACGTTCGTGATGGGTGTCAACGAGCACCTGTACGAGCCAGCGAACCACCACATCATTTCGAACGCCTCGTGCACCACGAACTGCCTCGCGCCGCTGGCCAAGGTGTTCAATGACGCATTCGGCATCGTGTCCGGTCTGATGACCACGGTGCACGCGTACACGGCCGACCAGAACCTGCAGGATGGCCCGCACAAGGACCTGCGTCGTGCACGCGCCGCCGCGCTGAACATCGTGCCGACCTCGACCGGTGCTGCGAAAGCAATCGGCCTGGTGCTCCCAGAACTCAAGGGCAAGCTTGACGGCTTCGCGTTGCGTGTGCCGGTTCCGACCGGTTCGGTGACCGACCTCACGGTCGTCTCAGCCCGCCCGGTCACCGTCGACGAGATCAAGGCTGCCTACAAGGCGGCCGCCGAGGGGCCGCTGAAGGGCATCCTCAAGTACTCCGAAGACGAGCTGGTTTCAAGCGACATCGTGACCGACCCGTACTCGTCGATCTTCGACGCCGGGTTGCTCCGCGTGCAGGGCACTCAGGTCAAGCTCTCGAGCTGGTACGACAACGAGTGGGGTTACTCGAACCGTCTGGTCGACCTCACCGAGTACGTCGCAGAGCGCCTGTAATCGCAATGGGCATCCGCACCCTCCAGTCGCTTGGGTCGGTCGCTGGGAAGCGCGTCATTGTGCGCTGCGACCTGAACGTTCCACTCAGTGGCGGCGAAATCACCGATGATGGCCGCGTTCGCGCATCGGTTCCGACCCTGCAAGCGTTGATGGACGGCGGGGCGAGCGTCGTCGTGATCTCGCACCTTGGGCGACCGGAGGGTGTGCCGGAACCGAAGTACAGCCTCGCGCCGGTCGCGGTTCGCCTCGGCGAACTGCTCGGCCTCGATGTTGGTTTCGCGACCGACACGGTCGGGTCGGATGCCACGGCCAAGGTTGCCGCCTTGCAACCCGGCGACGTGCTCGTGCTGGAGAACCTACGGTTCAACCCGGGGGAGACGGCAAAGGACGCCGGTGAACGCGGGGCGTTCGCGGCACAGTTGGCGGCGTTTGCCGATCTTGCCGTCTCAGACGGCTTCGGCGTCGTGCACCGCAAGCAGGCAAGCGTGTACGAGCTGGCCCAACTGCTGCCGAGCGCTGCGGGCCTGTTGATTGCGACCGAACTTCAGGTGCTCGATCGCCTCACCGAGTCACCGGAGCGGCCGTACACGGTCGTGCTCGGTGGCTCGAAGGTTTCGGACAAGCTTGGCGTGATCGCGCATTTGTTGCCGCGAGTGAACACGTTGCTGATCGGCGGCGGCATGCTGTTTACGTTCTTAGCAGCTCAAGGCCACAAGATCGGTGCCAGCCTGCTTGAAGCCGACCAGATCGAAACGGTGCGCGGGTACCTGCGCGAGGCTGACGAGCGCGGCGTCGAAATTGTGCTGCCGACCGATGTGGTGGTCGCGGCGAAGTTTGCGCCCGATGCAACGCACGTCACGGCCGCGGCAGACGCGATCGAGGACACTGTGCTCGGGGCTTCTGGCATCGGTCTTGACATCGGCCCGGCTTCGGCGGCCGTTTTCGCTGAGAAGATCCGCGAGTCTCGCACCGTGTTCTGGAACGGGCCGATGGGTGTGTTCGAGTTCCCGGCATTTGCCGAAGGCACGCGGGCTGTTGCCCAGGCGCTGACTGAGGTTGGCGGGCTCGGCGTCGTCGGCGGCGGCGACTCGGCCGCTGCGGTGCGCAGCCTCGGTTTCGCCGACGACCAGTTTGGTCACATTTCTACTGGCGGTGGCGCAAGCCTCGAGTTCCTCGAGGGTAAGCGCCTGCCTGGACTGGAGGTCCTCGGATGGGTGTAACCCGTACCCCGTTCATCGCAGGCAACTGGAAGATGAACCTCGACCACCTGCAATCGATCGCCTTCGTGCAGAAGTTGGCATGGTCACTCGCTGACGCACGGCACAATTCGGCCGATGCTGAGGTCGTCGTGTTCCCGCCCTTCACCGATCTGCGCTCGGTGCAGACACTGGTGAGCGCTGACCGGCTTGACCTAAAGTTCGGTGCGCAGGATCTTTCGAAGTTTGATTCCGGGGCGTACACGGGCGAGATTTCGGGTGCCTTTCTCGCGAAACTCGAATGCAGTTACGTGATCATCGGTCACTCTGAGCGGCGCACCCTCCATGGGGAGACCGACGCGGATGTGAACCAGAAGGTGCTCGCGGCACACCGTCACGGCATTGTTCCGGTCATTTGCGTGGGCGAAACCGCGGACGACCTCGAAACGCATGGTGCGAGTGCGGTGCCGGTGGCCCAGTTGCGGGCTGCGCTGGTTGGGGTGGATGCCTCGAAGGGGCTCGTCATCGCATACGAGCCGGTCTGGGCTATTGGGTCAGGGCAGGCTGCCACGCCGGCACAGGCCGAGCAGGTCGCGGCAGCGCTCCGCGCCGTACTCGCCGAACTCGTGGGTCAGGAGGCCGCTGCTGCCACCCGAATTCTGTATGGCGGTTCGGTGAAGTCTGGCAACATCGCCTCGTTCCTGCGCGAACCGAACGTGGACGGAGCCCTTGTCGGCGGTGCCAGCCTGGATGTGGACGAGTTCTCGAGCATCGCTCGGTTCAAGCACCACGTCGGCGTCTAGCTTCAACGGTTACCGGCGGCCGGCCGGTATACTCGAACACGAGTGCGCGGGTGTTTGCCGTGCGCCGGAAAGGTTACCCGGTGGAGATTCTCCAGGTCGTACTGCTGGTCTTGCTGGGCCTCACGAGCCTGCTGTTGACGCTGCTCATTCTCCTGCACAAGGGGCGTGGCGGCGGTATGTCAGACATGTTCGGTGGCGGCATGAGCTCAAACCTCGGCGCTTCGGGCGTTGCTGAGCGCAACCTGAACCGCATCACCGTCGTGCTCGGACTGGTCTGGGCAACCTGCATCATCATGCTCGGCGTCATCACCAAGTTCCAGACGGGGGCATAGTCGATGGCAGGCAATAGCGCGATTCGTGGCTCCCGCGTGGGTGCGGGGCCGATGGGTGAACAGGATCACGGGTACCACAGCGACCGCATGGCGGTGAGCTACTGGGATGCTCTCGGGAACGAGGTCGTGCGCTACTTCGCTGCTGGCCTCTCCGATGAAGAGATTCCTGAGGTGGTCGACAGCCCAACAACCGGTCTGCCGGCAGGCCGCGACCGCGAGAACCCGCCGCCACTGCACAAGGTCGAGCCGTACAAGACTCACCTGGCGTACGTGAAAGAGCGTCGCACCGAAGAAGAGGCTGCGCAGCTGCTTGAAGAGGCGCTCGCCAACCTGCGTGCGCGTCGCGGCACCGCCTAGTCCCGTCGCTTCGTCGCCGGTTCGGATGTCACGGCTGCTCGGTTCGCCGGGGGCAGAATGAAGACATCATGACGCGATCGCATCACTACGAGATCGGCCTGACCTGGACCGGGAACATCGGCGCGGGTACGGCGTCATATCGCGCGTACACGCGCGATAACGAACTCACCGCACCGGGCGCGCACGCCATCGCCGGGACATCGGACCCAGCGTTCCGTGGGGATCCGACCAGATGGAACCCAGAACAGTTGTTCGTGGCATCCATCGCTCAATGTCACATGCTGTGGTATTTATCGCTGGCTGCGCAAGCCGGTGTCGTGGTCATGGCCTACGAGGATCACCCGACCGGCGTGATGGTCGAGGAGCCGGGTGGTGGCGGCGCGTTTGAAGGTGTGACGCTGCACCCGGTGGTCACCATCACCGACGCCAGCGACGCCGACCTCGCCAACGAACTGCATCACCGTGTGGGCGAACTGTGCTTCATCGCACGTTCGATCAAGACGCCGATCGCTTACGACATCAGCATTCGGCGCGCGTCGTCGTAGCGACACCGAGCGCACCCAGGACCGGGTGGCTCAGCGAAGGTGCGCCGGTACCTCGGCGGCGGCATCCTGATCGGCAAAAATCACCGTTTCTGCCGCGGCGACACCTGCGGCTGGGATGTCGCATGGTGCAGCCTCTCGCACAATCTCACCCAGCGCTTGCGCCTTGTCGGCGCCGCCAAGCACGAGCCAGACGCGCTGCGCCGCATTCAACACGGGGAGGGTGAGACTCAGCCGCTCCGGCGGGGGTTTGGGGGAGCTGCGAACGGCGATGACGGCAGAGTCAGTGACGTCGATGCCGGGAAGTCCCGGAAACAGCGAGGCAATGTGCCCGTCAGGGCCAACACCGAGAAACGCCACGTCAAAACTCGGATACGGCTGCGCCGCCGAACCAAACTGGGCGAGTTCGTTGGCAGCGTCGACGGCAGCTTGATCGAGGGTGACCCGGGAATCGGCGGCGGCGAAGCGGTGAATCCGGTCAGCCGGAATCCCGAGCGGTGCGAGCGCACGCAGCGCTTGTCCGTCATTGCGGTCGACGCTGTCGGCAGCCACCCAACGCTCGTCGCCCCACCAGAGATGAATCCGCGACCAGTCCAACGTGTGGGCCGTGTGGCCGAGTTCTGCGAGCACCGCGATGCCAACGGTTCCGCCGGTCAGGGCGATGTGCGCCTCTGGCTGACCCTCGAGCACGTCCGTGATCGTGCCAATGAAGCGCTCAGCGACCAGGGTGACCAGCGCATCACGGGTCGGCGCGACCACGACGTGGCGATCACTCATGACAGTGGTGCAGGATGCGGCAGCGCGCCAAGGCCGACCGTGAGCACTGCGCCGTACAACTCGTCAGGATCGAGACGGCGGAGTTCGTCGGCCAGGCAGTCACGCAGGCTGCGGCGGGGGAGTGCGAGGTCATGCGTCGGCTGACCCGGCTGTATCAGCCGTGCCACACCGTCGGACGACCGCTCGAGTTCGACGGTGCCGCTTGGTCGGATCAGATGAACCCGGTGCAGACCCTGCGGACCATCCGCGGTGAGTTCGAACCTTGCCGGAACCCCCAGCTGCAACTGCAGCCATGCGGCTATCAGCGTCGCCGACGGGCTGTCAACCGACCCAGATACCGCGATCTCGGTGATTGGCTCGTACGGCGGCTGGTCGAGTACCGCGGCCAATTGTCCGCGCCACAGCGTCAGACGAGTCCACGCAAGGTCGGTGTCGCCCGGTAGGTAGTGCTCAACCAGGTTGCGGAGCGCGGTCTGCGGATCGGCGTGCACTGCCGCGTCGGTGACCCGTCGGGTCGCAATGCGACCAAGTGGGGTGTCGCCGGGGCGTTCTGGCGCGGCATCCGGCCACCAAACGACAACCGGGGCGTCGGGGAGTAGCAAGCCCATAACGAGGCTTTGTTCATCGGTGCCGACCTCGCCAGTGGCGCGGAGCACGATGACCTCGGATGCCCCGGCGTCGCCGCCGACCCGAATCTCGGCGTCCAGCCGTGATTCTGCGCCTTCAGTTGCCGGAACTGTCTCGACCACGATCACCCGCATCGGGTGCTCGCGCGACGCGTCATTTGCCGCCTCGATCGCGAGTTCTTTCGACTCGGTCGGAGTGGCAATGATGAGCGTCAGTACGCGGCCAAGGGCCACCATCCCGCCCTCTTCGCGCAGGCTGACGAGCGTCTTTGAGATCTTGCTCGTCGTGGTGTTGGGCAGGTCGACAATCACGGTCGCCTCCAAGTACGTCCATCGCGCTCCATGAGCGCATCTGCTGATGCCGGGCCCCACGTGCCCGGTGCGTAGGAATCGGGCTGGCCCTGAGTGGTCCAGAACTCTTCGATTGGGTCGAGGATCTTCCAGCTCAGTTCCACCTCTTGCTGGCGCGGGAACAGCGGCGGCTCGCCAAGCAGGACATCGAGCAACAGGCGCTCATATGCCTCCGGGCTCGCTTCGGTAAACGCGTTACCGTACGCGAAGTCCATCGTGACGTCGCGGATCTGCATGTTCGGGCCGGGTACCTTCGACCCAAATCGGGTCGTGACGCCCTCATCGGGCTGCACCCGGATGACCAAGGCATTCTGCCCGAGCTGCGAGGTCTGGCTTTCGGCAAACAGCTGCTGCGGCGCGCGCTTGAACACGATCGCAATTTCGGTGACCCGACGACCGAGGCGCTTGCCGGCGCGGAGGTAGAACGGCACTCCGGCCCAGCGACGGGTGCCGACCAACAACTTGATCGCTGCGTACGTCTCGGTGGTGGACTCTGGGTTCATTCCATCCTCGTCGAGGAAGCCGATGACCTTCTCGCCGCCCTGCCAACCACTGCCGTACTGGCCACGTGCGGTTGCGGTGCCGAGATCGTCTGGCAGGCGCACTGCCGCCAGCACCTTCTCCTTTTCGGTGCGCAGGTCCGCAGCGTCGAACGAAATGGGCTCTTCCATCGCAGTCAGCGCGAGCAACTGCAGCAGGTGGTTCTGGATGACATCACGGGCGGCGCCAATGCCGTCATAGTAGCCAGCGCGCCCGGCCACACCGATGTCTTCGGCCATGGTGATTTGCACGTGGTCAACGTGGTTCGAGTTCCAAATCGGCTCGTACATCTGGTTCGCGAAGCGCAGTGCAAGCAGGTTCTGCACGGTCTCTTTGCCCAGGTAGTGGTCGATACGAAATACTGAGTCAGGCGGGAAGACGCTCGCCACCACGTCGTTCAATTCACGAGCGGTTTTCAGGTCGCTCCCAAACGGCTTCTCGATAACGACACGACGCCACTGATCCTCGGCTTGTTCCGCCAGTCCAGCCCGCTTGAGCTGCGACACGACTTCCGGGAATGACTTTGGCGGGATCGACAAGTAGAACGCGTGGTTTCCACGGGTGCCACGGTTCCGATCGAGGTCTTCAACCACTGCACGGAGCCGATCGAACGCGTCGTCGTCGTCAAATTCACCCTGGACGAAGCGAATACCCTGCACGAGCTGCGCCCACACATCCTCGCGGAATTCGGTGCGTGCATACTGCGTTACGGACTCGCGAACGAATGCCGCAAAGTCGGCATGTGACCATTCGCGTCGTGCGAACCCGACAAGCGCGAACGCTGGCGAAAGCAGTCCGCGGTTTGCCAAGTCGTAAATCGCTGGCAGCAACTTCTTGCGCGACAGGTCACCAGTGACACCGAACAGGATCAGGCTGGATGGCCCGGAGATCCGGTTGAGGCGGAAGTCATTGTGCGCGCGAAGCGGATTGTTGTCTGCTGTGATTTCCACAGGAGTCATCAGGGACTAGCCAATCGCGTCGGTCAGCGTCGCCAGCCCCGATACGGGGTCGGTGAGCGTTAGCGTGAGCACGGGGCGTCCATGATCGGCCAGCACGC
Organism: Candidatus Lumbricidiphila sp.; assembly: GCA_035764905.1. Classification (GTDB taxonomy): domain Bacteria; phylum Actinomycetota; class Actinomycetes; order Actinomycetales; family Microbacteriaceae; genus Agromyces. The sequence goes on from DASTYN010000009.1 coordinate 295,369, forward strand.
TGGCGTCGCCGGATGCCTGAGCAGAGATCAATTCACCGAAGGTGAACGGGCGCTCCGGGATGGTGAGGTCCTCGGTCGGCCGCTGCAGCAACTGCAGGAACGCGCCAACCGCTGGGCCACCCTTGTGAAACTGGCCGGTCGAGTGGAGGAACCGCGGTCCCCAACCGAACGTGACCGGTCGGCCGGCACGCGCCGCCAACAGATCACGCAACTGCTCGAACGCTGGGAACGCCACCCGGTCGAGGTAGGCGTGCACCGAGATGTAGCCGTCGACAGGCAACTCCTCAAGGAGCACATCGATGGCTGAGACGAGGTCGCTGGCCGCACCGATCACCTCTGGGGTGCCGCGCACCTCGATGCCGTCAGCGACGAATGCCGCGGGCGTCGGCGAGGGCCGGTTATCGAGCAGGCCGCGTGCGGCAATCTTCGCCGATTCGACGTCAGGCTGGTCGAACGGGTTGATGCCCAGCAACTTGCCCGCAACTGCGGTGGCGTACTCCCAGACCAGCAACTGCGCCCCGAGTGGGCCCGAGATCGTGACCTCACCGTTCGCGGCAGGGGTGGCGGATGCATCGGCAACGAGCCGCACGACCTGCACATCGGCGAGTCCGAGGGCCAGCTCCGGCGCATCCGGGCTGGCGACGACCGGCAGGATACCGGTGCCTTCTTTGCCGGTTGACTCTGCGATCAACTGTTCCGCCCAGTCGGCAAAGCCAACGATTGGGGTGCCATCGGCGACGATGAACAACTTGTCGCGAAGGGGAGCGGTCGCGGCCATCGCCGCGCCGAGCACGAGCCCCGCGTTCGACGCGTCGTCAGCCTCGAGTGATGACCGGACGCCTTCTGCTTCGTCGAGCAACGCGGCAATGTCGACACCGGCAAGCCCCGATGGGACGAGGCCAAACGCGGTGAGCGCTGAGTATCGGCCACCAACATTCGGGTCAGCGTTGAACACGCGGTAGCCAGCTCCGCGAGCCGAGGCATCCAGCGGGGAACCTGGATCGGTCACCACGATGATGCGTGCACGAGGGTCGACGCCGATCTCGGTGAACGCGCGCTCGTAGGCACGGCGCTGGCTATCGGTTTCGACCGTGGAACCCGACTTCGATGAAATCACAACGGCCGTCGTGGGAAGCCGGTCGGCGAGTGCCGCACGAACCTGGTCGGGCTGCGTCGAGTCGAGCACCGTGAGCGCGACGCCCGCAGTGCGGGTGATGACCTCAGGAGCGAGCGAGGAGCCACCCATGCCGCCGAGCACGATGTGGTCGACTCCCGCAGCCCGAAGTTCATCACGCAGGGCCACAATGTCGGCGACGAGTGGTCGGGACACCGCAACGGCTTCGGTCCAGCCGAGTCGCTTCGTGGACTCTTCGGTGGCCTCAGGCCCCCACAGCGTGCCATCGAGGGCGGCGACGCTGCTGGCAAACTTCGCAGCGACGAGCCCGGGCACCGCCGATTCGACGGCGGCGGCCGCCGCACCAGAGACAGAGATCGTGACGCTCAACGTGCGTTCTCCAATGCGGTCGACACGGTCTCAAGCAGTTCGCCCCACGAGACGATGAACTTCTCAACGCCTTCGCGCTCGAGCAGCGCCGTGACGTCGTCGTAGTCGACGCCGACCGCGGCAAGCTCAGCGAGCACCCCACGTGCGGCTTCGTACGAGCCGGTCACCGTGTCACCGCGAACCACACCGTGATCGAAGGTGGCCTCGAGGGTCTTCTCAGGCATGGTGTTTACGACGCCCTCAGCGGCAAGCTCGACCACGTAGAGCGTGTCTGGCAGTGCCGGGTCTTTGACACCGGTCGACGCCCACAGCGGGCGCTGGTTGTTTGCGCCGGCAGCCAACAGCGCCTTCGCGCGGTCGCTCGCGAACTCGTTCGCGTACAGTTCGTAGGCGAGTTGGGCGTTCGCAACGCCCGCCTTCGACTTGAGTGCGGTCGCGGCATCCGAACCGATCGCCGATAGGCGCTTGTCGATCTCGGTGTCGACCCGTGACACGAAGAACGACGCAACCGAGTGGATCGTCGAGAGGTCGATGCCCGCGGCCTTCGCGAGCTCAAGACCCGTGAGGTACGCGTCGATGACCTGGCGGTAGCGCTCGAGGCTGAAGATCAGGGTCACGTTGACGCTGATGCCCTTGGCGATCGTGTCACGAATCGCTTCGAGACCCTCCAGGGTCGCCGGGATCTTGATCATCGCGTTCGGGCGGTCGACGCGCTCCCAGAGCGCAACAGCTTCGGCCTTGGTGCCTACCGCGTCGTGGGCAAGGTCAGGGGAGACCTCGATCGAGACGCGACCATCAAACCCGCGGGAGGCGTCGTACACCGGGCGGAACACATCGCTCGCCTCACGCACATCGTCAGTGGTGATCTCAAACACCGCGCGGGCAACATCGGCGCCGTCTGCGGCGAGTTCATGCAACTGGCTGGCGTACGCCGCACCGTTTGTCAGCGCAGCCGCGAAGATCGTCGGGTTCGTGGTTACACCGACTACGTTGCGCTCAGCAATGAGCTTTGTGAGCGAACCGCTGGTGAGACGCTCGCGAGAGAGGTCGTCGAGCCAAATGCTGACGCCGGCGTTTGACAGTGCCTGAGTTGGGGTGGTCATGATTTCTTCTCCTCTCGCTGGCGCTTAGAGAGCGGCCAGCGATTCCTTTGCAGCGGCGACGACCGCGTCGGTCGTGATTCCGAACTTGGTGAACAGCGTCTTGTAATCGGCGGATGCCCCGAAGTGCTCAATCGACACCGCCCGGCCGCGGGTGCCGAGGTAGCGGTGCCACGTGAGCGCCAGACCGGCTTCGACCGCAACGCGTGCCGTCACGCCCGATGGGAGCACGGACTCGCGGTAGGCGGCATCCTGCTCTTCGAACCATTCGAGGCACGGAACCGAGACCACGCGGGCCTGGACGCCCTCGGCAGCGAGCTGCTCACGGGCGGCAACGGCCAGCTGCACCTCAGAACCGGTTGCGAGCAGCACCACATCGGGCGAGCCGTTCGGTGCGTCGGCGAGCACGTAGGCACCCTTCGCCACGTTGGCGGCCGATGCAAATACCGCACCGGATGCTTCGCCCTCACCGCGCGGGAACACCGGAATGTTCTGGCGGGTGAGTGCGATGCCGGCCGGTTCATGACGGCGCTTCAGCACCTCAAGCCAGGCGTACGCAGTTTCGTTGGCGTCGGCTGGTCGGACCACTGCGAAATCAGGGATCGCGCGCAGCGTCGCGAGCTGCTCGATCGGCTGGTGGGTGGGACCGTCTTCGCCGAGGGCGACCGAGTCGTGGGTCCAGACGAAGATCGACGGCACCTTCATGAGGGCGGCGAGACGAACCGCCGGGCGCATGTAATCGCTGAAGATCAGGAAGGTGCCACCGAATGCGCGGGTTGGGCCGTGCAGGTGAATACCGTTGAGAATCGCCCCCATCGCGTGCTCGCGAATACCGAAGTGCAGCACCCGGCCGTATGGGTTACCGGTCCACTCGTGGGTCGAGTGTTCGGCCGGGACGAACGACGCCGCACCGTTGATGGTGGTGAGGTTCGACTCGGCGAGGTCTGACGACCCACCCCACAGCTCTGGCAGCTGGGCGGCGAGTGCGTTGATGACCTTGCCTGAAGCAGCACGGGTCGAGACCTCGGTGCCACCCTCGAAGACCGGCAGCGCAGACTCGATCTCGGCCGGCAGCTCGCCCGCCTGAATGCGGTCGAGGAACGCCTTCTTCTCGGGGTTTGCGGCCGCCCATGCGTCGAACGAGATCTGCCATTCGGCATGTGCTGCTGCACCACGCGCGACAGCGCCGCGGGTGTGCGCGATGACCTCATCGGCGACGACGAAGGTCTGCGCTGGATCGAACCCGAGCACCTCCTTGGTGGCGGCAAGTTCGGCGGCGCCAAGCGCTGAACCGTGGATCTTGCCCGAGTTCTGCTTGTTCGGCGCGGGCCATCCGATGATCGTCTTCAGAATGATCAGCGACGGCTTCGAGGTTTCGGCCTTGGCAGCCTCGATCGCGGCGTGCAGTTCGGCGACGTCTTCGATGTACGAACCGGTCTTCTTCCAGTCGACGACCTGCACCTGCCACCCATACGACTCGTAGCGAACCTGTACATCTTCGGTGAACGCGATGTTGGTGTCATCTTCGATCGAGATCTGGTTCGAGTCGTAGATCACGACCAGGTTGCCGAGTTCCTGGTGGCCAGCCAACGAGGATGCCTCGCTGGTCACGCCTTCTTGCAAGTCGCCGTCGCCCGCAACCACGTAAATGTGGTGATCGAACGGGCTGGTGCCGGCCGGGGCATCCGCATCGAAGAGGCCACGCTCAAAGCGAGCCGCGTACGCGAACCCGACGGCCGAAGCGAGACCCTGACCGAGCGGGCCGGTGGTGATCTCAACACCTGCGGTGTGACCGTATTCCGGGTGGCCCGGTGTCTTGGAACCCCAGGTGCGGAGCGCCTTGAGGTCATCGAGCTCGAGGCCGTCGCCGGCCAAGTAGAGCTGCACGTACTGGGTGAGCGACGAGTGACCGGCCGAAAGAATGAAGCGGTCGCGACCGAGCCAACCGTGGTCGCTCGGGTCGCGGCGCATGACCTTCTGGAACAAGAGGTATGCGGCGGGCGCGAGGCTCATCGCCGTACCCGGGTGACCGTTGCCGACCTTCTCGACTGCGTCTGCCGCGAGCAGTCTCGCAGTGTTGACGGCCTGCTGATCGATCGATTCCCAGTTGAGAGTTGCCACAGCGCGGCGGTCCTTCCGGTTGTTCGGTGCCCATCGATGGGCATCATGTTGCGACGGCCCACGAGTCGGGGCTCGCCAGTTCTGCGCGGCGGAGACCTTCGGGCGGGAAGCGTCTCGACCGCCCACCTTGGCGCGTGTTCCCAGTATAGGAACGGCGACGTGAACGCACCGTGTCACGGATCTCACGGGCGACACATTTGTCCGTGAGGCGCCGATCTCCCGGCAATTTGGCGCAAATCTGCGCGGTAGACTGGCAGGGAATTGCGCCGGTTTGCACAGGTGCACAGGTGGATACGAGAAGGGTGCGCATGTCGACCGCGACCTCAACGTTGACCACTCCAATGACGCTTCGCCGAAAGGTGAACGCGTATGTTGCGCTCACGAAGCCTCGGGTCATTGAGCTGTTGCTGGTGGTCACAGCGCCGACGATGATCCTTGCGCAGCAGGGTATTCCCAGCCTCTGGCTCGTGCTCGTCACGTTGGTTGGCGGCGCGATGAGCGCTGGCAGTGCTGGCGCGTTCAACTGCTACATCGATCGTGATATCGACCGCAAGATGAACCGCACCAAGGGACGCCCGCTGGTGACCGGTGAGCTGAGCGACCGCGAGGCGATCGTGTTCGCTTGGGTCCTCGGCTTTGCCTCGATCGCATTCCTCGGTGTCTTCACCAACTGGCTTGCCGCGGGGCTTTCCGCTGCCGCGATCGTGCTCTACGTCGTGCTGTACAGCCTGATTCTGAAGCGCCGCACGCCGCAAAACATTGTCTGGGGCGGGGTCGCGGGCTGCATGCCGGTCCTCATCGGCTGGGCTGCCGTGACGAACAGCCTCGATTGGGCGCCAATCATTCTCTTCCTGGTGATCTTCTTGTGGACGCCGCCCCATTATTGGCCGCTGTCAATGAAGTACCGGGCAGACTATGCAACGGCCGGCGTGCCGATGCTTGCGGTCGTTCGCGGGCGGGCTCAGGTTGGGTTGCAGGTCGTGCTCTATGCCTGGGCAACCGTCGCATGCTCGCTGCTGCTGATTCCCGTGGCGAGTATGGGCCTGGTCTACACCGGCACTGCGGTCGTGACCGGTGCCTGGTTCCTCTACGAGTCACATCGCCTGTACAACCTGTCGTTGACTCGTGCCGAGGCGTCGCCGATGCGAGTCTTCCACGGCTCGATTGCGTACCTGACGCTGCTGTTCGTCGCCGTCGGTCTCGACCCGCTGCTCCACGTCTAGCGGCACCTGCTCGGGCAGCGGCGCACCGATGACCCCCCTGGCACGAGTTGGTCTCGTGATCGTGAACTACGGGTCATCCGGTCTGCTGGTGAACGCCCCGCTCCCGGCTGTCGGCACGGTGGTGATCGTCGACAACTTTTCGACCGCGCTCGAGCGTGAAGCAATTTCCGCGTTGTGCGAAGGGCGTGGATGGCACCTGGTTGCTCATGACACGAACCGCGGTTTTGGCGCCGGAGTGAACGCTGGCGTCGCAGCAGCCATCGGGCGTGGCGCCGAGGCGCTGGTGGTGCTGAATCCAGATGCCACAGTGTCGACCGAGGCGGTGCAGCAGCTGCTGGCAGAACTCGACGCCGAGCCGGCGTCACTCATCGCCCCGACCGTGTACACCGAACAGGGGACCGTTTGGTTCGCCGGTGGTGTGCTCGATCGGCGCCATGGCATCGCCCGCCACGCTGCCACGGCGGCAACTGAACCGGATTGGGTGACCGGCGCCTGCATGTGTTTCCACGCGGCGATGTGGGCGCAAGTTGACGGCTTCGATGAGCGGTATTTCCTCTATTGGGAGGACGTCGACTTCAGCGCCCGTTGGCGCAACGCCGGTGGGCAACTTCGGATATCGGTGTCGGCGGTCGCGGTGCATTCGGTCGGCGGCACCCAAGCGCTAGGCGCGCTCCAGAAGAGTGCGACCTACATTCGATACAACCTGCGCGGTCGGCGGCTCTACGCCGCACTGCACTGCAGCACGCGCGAACGGCTGCGCTGGTGTGCACGCACGCCAATGTATCTCCGACGGCTCGCCCGAATCACCGGACTTCGTCAGCGGCCGTTGAGCTTGCGAGAGTTTTGGATTCCGGCGATTCGAGGGGTGACGGAGCGACTGCCTCGCGCTTGAGGCTCAACACCACGAGCGTCATGGTGGCGGCAACCAGGGCGGCGAGCACCATATGTGCGCCAACCGCAAACGGCGGCAGACCCGTGCGAGCCTGATAGAGACCAAGTGCAACTTGCATGAGCACGAGCACGAGCAGCAGCACGCTCCACTGAAGGGTCGGCATCCGGTTGATCGCCGAGAGAATGACCAGTGCGAGGGCGATCACTGCGAACGCATACCCCGGCCAGGCGTGGATGTGCTCAAGCAGCGTGGCGTCAAACCCGCTCCGCCCAACCTGTTGATCGCCGGAGTGCGGTCCGGCACCAGTGGTGAGCACCCCCATCGCGAGCGACACTGCGAGCACGCCGCTGCCGCCGTGCGCGAGGCCAGCAAACCACGCAGGCACCGCAAGTTCGCGGGCGCCGGGACGGGTATCGAATCGGAACAGGAAGACCGCCGTCACACAGACGAGCGACACCGAGGCGATGTAGTGGAACCCGACGATGAACGGGTTGAGTCCGGTCCAGACCGTAATACCGCCGACAATCGCCTGCGCGATCACCCCGCCGAGCACAATCCAACCGAGCGCCCACAGATCACGACGCTCCCGGCGAATCCGCCACACCAAGACGAGCACCAGCACGGCGATGATCGAGAGCAGGCCCGTCATCATCCGGTTGCCAAATTCAATGGCGCTATGCCAGGAAAGCTCGGCGGTCGGGATCAACGAGTCGGGGGTGCAGGTCGGCCAGGTGGGGCATCCGAGCCCCGATCCGGTCAATCGCACGGCGCCTCCGGTGCCGATGATCGCGACCTGGGCCGCGAACGACGCCCAGGCGGCAATACCAAGCGCGCGTGAAACTGGCGCAACTGACGACGGCACGACTACTCCCGACTGGTCGCACACCCCCGGCGGGGCGCCAAGGCGACCGTATAGACTTGACGTGACGAACAGTGATGCAAAACGCAACTTCGCGACGTCACTCGCAATCTTAGGTTCGAACTGCGAGTCAACCTGACATCTCAATCGTGGGCAACTGCGTGCGTGCGAGAGCCGGACTGATATCCGGTTAGGGAATGAGGAAGTAAACATGTCGGACGTATTGATCGACCGCCCAGAACTCGATGGACTTGGGGTCTACGAGTTCGGCTGGTCCGACTCTGACGCCGCCGGCGCATCTGCGCGCCGTGGGCTTTCAGAAGAGGTCGTCGCAAACATCTCGAAGCTGAAGAACGAACCAGAGTGGATGCTTCAGCGCCGCCTTCGGGGCCTGCAGCTGTTCGGGCGCAAGCCGATGCCGGCGTGGGGTGCCGACCTCAGTGAGATCGACTTCGACAACATCAAGTACTTCGTTCGCTCGACGGAGAAGCAGGCGGCGACCTGGGAAGACCTCCCGGAAGACATCCGGAACACCTATGAGAAGCTCGGGATCCCTGAGGCCGAACGTCAGCGACTCGTCGGTGGCGTTGCCGCGCAGTACGAGTCTGAGGTCGTCTACCACCAGATTCGTGAGGACCTCGAGAAGCAGGGTGTGCTCTTCCTCGACACTGACACGGCGCTTCGTGAGTACCCCGAGATCTTCGAGGAATACTTCGGCACGGTGATCCCGGCCGGCGATAACAAGTTCGCCGCGCTGAACACCGCAGTCTGGTCCGGTGGATCGTTCGTGTACGTGCCAAAGGGGGTGCACGTCGAGATTCCGTTGCAGGCCTACTTTCGCATCAACACCGAGAACATGGGCCAGTTCGAGCGCACCCTGATCATTGCCGATGAAGACTCGTACGTGCACTACATCGAAGGCTGCACCGCGCCGATCTACAAGAGCGACTCGCTGCACTCGGCAGTCGTCGAGATCATCGTGAAGAAGAACGCCCGCGTTCGCTACACGACGATTCAGAACTGGTCGAACAACGTCTACAACCTGGTCACCAAGCGTGCGATCGCACACGAGGGCGCGACCATGGAGTGGATCGACGGCAACATCGGCTCGAAGGTCACCATGAAGTACCCATCGGTGTACTTGGTGGGGGAGCGGGCCAAGGGTGAGACGCTCTCGGTCGCATTCGCTGGCCCCGGTCAGCACCAGGATGCTGGCGCGAAGATGATCCACATGGCGCCGTACACGCAGTCCTCGATCGTGTCGAAGTCGATCGCGCGTGGCGGCGGCCGCACCGGTTACCGCGGTGAGGTGCGAGTGGATGCCAACGCGCACCATTCGGCGAATACGGTGCGTTGTGACGCGCTGCTGGTCGACACAATCTCGCGGTCAGACACGTACCCATCGATCGACATTCGCGTTGACGATGTGCACCTCGGCCACGAAGCGACCGTGTCGAAGGTCAGTGAAGAGCAGCTCTTCTACCTGATGTCACGTGGCATCGACGAAGCAGAAGCCATGGCGATGATCGTGCGCGGCTTCATCGAACCAATTGCGCGTGAGCTGCCCATGGAGTACGCGATGGAACTGAACAAGCTCATTGAAATGGGCATGGAAGGGTCGGTCGGCTAGACGTGTCAGCGCCATCACCTTCGACAACTGTGCCCGGAGGGCAGTTGCTTCAGCACAACGACGGCCCATTCGTGCCGGTACAGACCCGTTCTGAGCGGTTCCGTTCGACCAACGTCGCGGACTTTGCCCCGATCACGGGTCGCGAACTCGAATGGAAGTACGCGCCGGTCTCAGCCTTCGCTGACCTCACCGGCGGTGCCCTCGACGGCCCGCTTCTGAACATTGTTTCGATGGGTGACGACGCGATCACCCGTAGTTGGGTCGGCCGTGACGATGCCCGCATCGGCGAGGCCGGCACGCCCGAAGATCGGGCATCGGCGAACGCGTGGTCGTCATTTACTGAGGCGCTGCTCATTCGCGTGACTGGTGAAGCCGCGGCATCCGCTACGGTGACCCGCGCCGGGCTGGGTGACCAGCCGCGTGCCGGACACGTGATTATCGAGGCAGCCCCGCACAGCCATGGGCTCGTCGTACTTGGTGGCACCGGCCCCGCGCGCCTGACTGAGAATGTCGAGATCATCGTTCGGGAAGGCGCAACCCTGACGGTCGTTTCACTCCAGGAGTGGGACGATGACGCGGTTCACCTCGCGAGCCACTTTGCGAAGGTGGAGCGCGACGCGAACCTCAAACACGTTGTGGTTTCGCTTGGTGGCAAGATCGTGCGGGTTAACCCATCGATTGCGCTCAGCGGTGCCGGCGCCAATATCGACGCGTTCGGCGTCTACTTTGCCGATGCGTCGCAGCACCTCGAACACCAGGTGTTCGTGCACCACATCGCTCCACGCACTCGTTCACGCGTGACGTACAAGGGTGCGCTGCAGGGCGAGGGCGCTCGCACCGTGTGGGTTGGCGATGTGCTCATCGGCAACGAAGCCGTCGGCACTGACAGCTACGAGCAGAACCGCAACCTGGTACTCACCGAAGGCACGCGTGCCGATTCGGTGCCGAACCTTGAGATCGAAACCGGTGAAATCGCGGGCGCGGGTCACGCGTCGGCGACCGGCCGGTTCGACGACGAGCAGTTGTTCTACTTGATGGCGCGAGGCATCCGCGAAGCCGAAGCCCGCCGTCTGGTCGTGCTCGGATTTTTGACCGAAATCATCCAGCAGATCGGATCGAGCGAACTCGAGGCCCATCTGCTCGAACAAATCGAACGCGAATTGCAGGGGAACTGAGATGGCGGCAGAGAAGGTCTGCGGGCTTGACGAGCTCGTGGTGAACCAGGCAACGAAGATTGTCGTCGGCGGGTGCCCAATTGCGTTAGTGAAGGATGCCTCGGGTGAGGTCTTCGCCATCGGTGACACCTGCACGCACGGCGACATCTCACTGTCCGAGGGATTCGTCGAAGACGACACCCTCGAATGCTGGGCGCACGGGTCGAAGTTCTCGCTCCGCACCGGCCGTCCGCTGACGTTGCCGGCCTACGAGCCGGTCCCGGTTTACAAAGTCGAGATCATCGACAACGACGTGTACGTCGACGCGGCTACCACCGTCGACCCAACCGCTTCCATCGGAGGAAACGCCTGATGTCCGTGCTCGAAATCAAGAACCTCCACGTCAACGTCGAGACCGATCAGGGTACCCGCGAGATCCTCCGCGGTGTTGACCTCGTGATTCGCTCAGGCGAGATCCACGCGATCATGGGTCCGAACGGCTCTGGCAAGTCGACCCTCGCGTACACGATCGCTGGCCACCCGCGCTACCAGGTCGTTCAGGGCGAGATTCTGCTCGACGGTGAAGATGTGTTGTCGATGTCGGTTGACGAACGCGCACGTGCTGGCCTGTTCCTCGCCATGCAGTACCCGGTCGAAATTCCGGGGGTCACGGTGACCAACTTCCTGCGCACCGCGAAGACCGCGATCGACGGCGAAGCACCGGCGGTCCGCGGTTGGATCAAGCAGGTCAAAGAATCGATGTCGAACCTTCGGATGGACGCCGCCTTCGCTGAGCGCAACGTGAACGAAGGCTTCTCGGGCGGCGAGAAGAAGCGCCACGAGATTCTCCAGCTCGAACTGCTGCAGCCGAAGATCGCCGTGCTCGACGAGACCGACTCTGGCCTCGACGTTGACGCATTGAAGATCGTGTCAGAGGGTGTGAACCGCGCACACGCGGCAACCGGCCTCGGCGTGCTGCTGATCACCCATTACACTCGCATTCTTCGCTACATCAAGCCAGAATTCGTGCACGTGTTCGTCGCTGGCAAGGTCGTTGAAGAGGGCGGCGCTGAACTCGCCGACCGGCTCGAAAACGAGGGCTACGACCGCTACCTCGCACCCGTCGCGAGTTAGGCTGAAATCGTGGTTTCGACCCTGTCACCTGAGCGGTACGACGCGATCTCAGAGGCGTTGAAAGACGTCGTTGACCCCGAGCTCGGCGTCAACATCGTCGACCTCGGCCTGATCTACGACCTCGGGTGGGATGACGACGCCGACGCGCTCATTATCAGCATGACGCTCACCAGCGCTGGCTGCCCACTCACCGACGTGATTGAAGAACAGATCGCTCAGTCATTGGATGGCACGGTCGACGCATTCCGCATCAACTGGGTGTGGATGCCACCGTGGGGCCAGGAACGCATCACCGATGACGGCCGCGACATGATGCGGGCACTCGGCTTCGCAATGTAACTTGCGTCGCCGCGGCTACGCAAGCCCGCGGCTGCGCAACAGTGCGTCCACTCGAGGTTCGCGACCAAGCACGGCGCGAATTGATTCACTGGGGTGGCGAGAGCCGCCAACTCCTAGCAACTCCCGACGGAACCGTTCACCGGACTCCCGGGTTGCGCCACCGCCGGCCTCAAACCACTCCACGATGTCGGCGCCCGGTACTTCGCTCCAGATGTACGAGTAGTAGCCGGCGTCGTAGCCGCTCGAGAAAATGTGCTGAAAATACGCGGTCGAGTAGCGCGGTGGGATGAGCGGGTTGAGCAGCCCTGCGGCAGCGAGAGCTGACGCCTCGAACGCCGAGACATCCGCAATTTCCGTTGATGAACTCACACGGTGCCACGCCTGATCGAGGAGCGCTGCGCCGAGGTACTCGACAGTCAGAAAGCCCTGGTTGAACAGTCGGGCGGCGATCAGCCGGTCGACGACGTCGTGCGGCATTCGTTCACCCGTGACATGGTGCACCGCGTAGTTGCCGAGGATCTCTGGGCGGAGCATCCACAGTTCGTTGACCTGGCTTGGCAGCTCAACAAAGTCGCGGAAAACCTCGGTGCCCGCCTGCGATGGGTAGCGCACCCGCGCGAGGAGTCCGTGGAGGGCGTGTCCGAACTCGTGGAACAGCGTCTCGGTTTCGTCGTACGTGAGCAGTGTCGGCTCACCATCGGGTGGCCGGGGAATGTTCATAGTGTTCACTACCACCGGCAGGTCACCGGTGAGGTCGGACTGGTCGACGAGGGAGCTCATCCACGCGCCGCCACGCTTCGAATCACGGGTATACGGGTCGAACAGGTAGAGGCCGACCGGGTCTCCGGATGCCTCGAACACTTCGTAGATCTGGGTGTCAGCGTGGTAGCCAACGAGGTCGGTACGTCGAGTGAAGGTGATGCCGTAGAGCAGGGTGGCTGCGTAGAAGACGCCGTCAACGAGCACTCGGTGGAGTTCAAAGTAGGGGCGGAGCGCAGCGAGATCGAGGTGATGTTCCTCAGCGCGCACCTGCTCAGTGAGGAACGACCAGTCGGCCGCACTCGGGGTGCGGGCGCCAACGGTTGCAGCCCGTTCGGAGAGAGCCTGGTGTTCGCGGGCAGCGTTCAGCGTCGCGGACGCTGCAAGCTGGGTGAGCAGGTCGGCAATCGCCGCCGCCGAGCCTGCCATACCGCCTGCCGCAACCGCGGACGCATGATCGGCGAACCCGAGCAGTGCCGCCCGCTCGGCGCGCAGGCGCGCGATCTGGAGCAACGTCTCGCGGGTGTCATGTTCGCCGCCGCGGGATCCGCGTTGCTGTGAAGCGGCAAGCAATCGGTCGCGCACATCGGCTCGGGTGAGGCTCGCGAGCGCGGGCTGCCCGGTGGGGAGGTTGAGCGTGATTAACCAGCCGTCAAGGCCGCGATCATGGGCGGCTTCGCGTGCGGCAGCGCGCTGACCGTCATCAAGACCATCGAGCTCGGCCTCATCGGTGAGGTGGAGTGCGAGTGCATTCGTGTCGGCCTGCAGGTGTTGGTCAAACGCAGTGGTCAGCGTGGAGAGCCGGGCGTTGATCTCCGACAGCTCGGCCCGCGCCTCGTCGTCGAGGCCGGCTCCCGCGAGCACCCGGTCGGTGTAGGCGCGTTCGAGCAGGTACGCCTGGTCAGTGTCGAGGTTGAGTGTTTCGCGGTGGGCATAGAGCGCGGCCACGCGCGTGAACAACCGAGGATCGAGTTGGATGGCATCGTGGTGCGTGCTGAGGAGCGGGGCAAGTTCGGCATCGAGTGCGTCGAGTTCGGGAGTGGTGTCGGCGCCGACCTCGTTCCAGAACACGGGCAGCACACGTCGAAGGAGAGCGCCGGTGTGCTCGAGTGCGAGCAGAGTGTTCTCGAAGGTCGCATCGGCCGCGTTCGTGGCGATCGCTTCGACTTCTGCGCGTTGCTCGTGCATCCCGGCGGTGATCGCGTCACGGTAGACGTCGACCGACGTTCTGGCGAATTCGGGCAGCCGATAGGGGAGCGTGCTGGGCGCGGCAAACGGGTTTGACGAGGCATCCATGCGCCTCACTCTAACCAGGAGTTACCAGTCGTCGCCGTCCGCGAGCTCGGTCGGCCACTTGCCGCCAAGGCGCGTGCCATCGTCAAGTTCGGCGATCGCTGCCCCTTCGAGCCAGGTGAGCGTCCAGAACTGTGAACCCGGGACGACCCCGACCCGTTGCGTTTCAACCGTCGCAATCTCGGTGCGCAGCGCCGCCGGGACCGAACGTGGTGGTTCGGTCCCGAACGGCCACCGAGTGCCGATCTGCATTACGCATCCTGTGGGGCGAGTTCGACCGAGAGGACCCCGATGACATCGGATGCCTCAAACTCGAGTCGTTCGATGCGGCCGACAGCGCACAGGTCGGCGTGGGCGCCCGCCAGCAGCGTGATGACGTCAGCCGGTGCGCCAACCACAATCCGCGTCACAACGGTCTTCTGGGATGCCTTCGCCTCGGTCTTCGAACGGCGGATGCCGATGAGAACCTCACTGGCGCGCTCGAGCAGTTCGACCGGGGCATCGGCGCTCAGCTCGTCAACGGTCGGCCAAGCGGCGAGGTGCACCGAGGTGTCGTGGGTCCAGCTCCAGGCTTCTTCGGTCGCGAACGGCAACACCGGTGCGAACAGGCGAAGCAGCACATCGATTGCCGTCTTCAGCGCGGCAACTGCTGACGCTTGCCCGGCGCTGGGAGCGCCGTAGGCGCGTTCCTTGACAAGTTCGAGGTAGTCGTCGCAGAAGGTCCAGAAGAACGACTCAGCGAGCTCGAGCGCCCGTGCATGGTCATATGCATCGAGTGCGGCAGTCGACTGGCGCACGACCTTGGCCAGCGTCGCAAGCATGCTCTGGTCGAGCGGCTCTGTCACCGGGGCATCCGCTTCGCCGTCGAATGCCAGCACGAACTTGGCAGCGTTCAGCACCTTGATCGCGAGCCGGCGTCCGATCTTGACCTGCGTTGGGTTTTGGGGGTCGAACGCGGCATCGGTGCCGAGGCGGCTCGATGTTGCCCAGTAGCGCACCGCGTCCGAGCCGTGGTCGTCCAGGAGGCCTGCGGGTGTGACCACATTGCCCTTCGACTTCGACATCTTCTTGCGGTCGGGGTCGACGATGAAGCCCGAGATGCCCGCGTTTGCCCACGGAGCAACCCCATGCTCAAGTTCAGCGCGCAGCGTCGACGAGAACAGCCAGGTGCGAATGATGTCCTGACCCTGTGGGCGCAGCGAGTACGGGAACACCAGATCGAACAGCTCGGGGTCGCGTTCCCAACCACCGGCGAGTTGCGGGGTGAGCGAGGAGGTCGCCCAGGTGTCCATGACATCGTGCTCACCAATGAAGCCACCTGGCTGGTCGCGCTGCTCAGCGGTGTAGCCCACCGGCGTCGCCGACGAGGGGTCGACCGGCAGCTGCTCACGGGTCGCGAGAATCGGCTGGTCGAACACCGGGTTGCCGTCGGCGTCGAGTGGGTACCAGACCGGGATCGGCACGCCGAAGAAGCGCTGACGCGAGATGAGCCAGTCGCCCGAGAGGCCACCGACCCAGTTTTCGTAGCGCACGCGCATGAAATCCGGATGCCACGCGATCTGGGAGCCACGCTCGATCAGTCGTGCCTTCAACGCCTCATCGCGGGCGCCGTTCACGATGTACCACTGGCGGGTCGAGACAATCTCGAGCGGCCGGTCACCCTTTTCGAAGAACTTCACGGGGTGGGTGATTGCCTTCGGCTCGGCGAGCAATTCGCCGCTCGCACGCAGCAGCTCGACCACAGTTTGCTTTGCCGAGAACGTCGTCTTGCCGGCGAGCTCTGCGTAGGCGGCCTTGCCCGCTTCGCTCGTAATCGCCTCTGGCGCCTCGGCAATGAGGCGACCGTCGAAGCCAATCACGGCGCGGTTTGGCAGGTTCAGTTCACGCCACCACACCACATCGGTGATGTCACCGAAGGTGCAGATCATCGCGATGCCGGTGCCCTTATCCTTCTGCGCAAGGTGGTGGGCCAGCACGGGTACCTCGACGCCGAAAACCGGGGTGGTGACAGTGGTGCCAAACAGCGGCTGGTACCGCTCATCGTCAGGGTGCGCGACGAGCGCCACACAGGCGGGAAGCAATTCTGGACGGCTGGTTTCGATCTCGATGGTGCTGCCATCCGGTCGGTGGAAGGCGATCGCGTGATAGTGGCCAGCCTGCTCGCGGTCTTCGAGTTCGGCCTGTGCGACCGCGGTGCGGAACGTGACATCCCAGAGTGTCGGCGCGAGCGCCTGGTAGGCCTCGCCGCGCTCAACATTGCGCAGGAATGCGAGCTGCGAGGTGAACAGTGCCTCATCGCCGATCGTGCGGTAGGTCTGTGCCCAGTCGACCGAGAGGCCGAGCGTGCGCCAGAGCGCTTCGAACTGCTTCTCGTCTTCGACTGTCAGGCGTTCACAGAGTTCGATGAAGTTACGGCGGCTGATCGGCTGCTGGTCAGCGGCCCTGGTGCTCTTGCCATCGCCACCCTCAAACGGCGGCACGAAGTCAGGCTGGTAGGCAAGGGTCGGGTCGCAGCGCACGCCGTAGTAGTTCTGCACGCGACGCTCGGTCGGCAGACCGTTGTCATCCCATCCCATTGGGTAAAAGACCTGCTTGCCGCGCATGCGCTGGAAGCGGGCGACGACATCGGTGTGCGTGTACGAAAATACGTGTCCGATGTGCAGGCTGCCCGACGCGGTCGGCGGGGGAGTATCGATCGAATAGATGCACTCACGCTTCGCCGTGGCGCGATCGAACCGGTAGGTGCCAGCGGCGGCCCACCGCTCACCCCACTTTGCTTCGAGGCCTTCAAGTGCGGGCTTTTCAGGAATGCGGGCAAGCTCGGCCATGCGAAACTCCGGTTCGATATATGCGGCACCGCGTCAACGTGTGCCTGAGTGTGAATGCCCACCGAGTCTACCGTGTGGGCACCGAGCCAACCCGGTAGACTCATCGGCAACGACTGCGATCCGGCCATCACCGGGGAGTCTTCGGAAGAACGATGGATGCCCCGGGCCTCTGTCTACTAGAACCGAACGGGTGGCCCGTCACAGCCACAATGAGAAGCCAGGTTGGGCAATGCCCGATCAGGCAAGCGGGGTGGTACCGCGGAGGAGTTCGTCGAACTCCGTCGCCCCCGCAACTGTGAGCAGTTGCGGAGTGTGCGTTGTATCCCAAGGGTTCCCCCGAAGCATCTGGTGACGCGGGCGTCGTCCCGTCGCCGTCGTTCCCGGCAATCGAGCAGGATGTGCTTGCGTTCTGGGCGCAGGATGACACGTTCCAGGCCTCCATCGACCAGCGCGAAGGCGCACCGGAGTGGACCTTCTACGACGGCCCGCCATTTGCCAATGGGCTGCCGCACTACGGCCACCTGCTGACCGGCTACGCGAAAGACCTATTCCCGCGGTACCAGACCATGCGAGGCAAGCAGGTGCACCGCCGGTTCGGGTGGGACACCCACGGACTGCCGGCCGAGCTTGAGGCCGAGCGCCAACTCGGCATCACCGACAAATCGCAGATCGAAGCAATGGGGATCGCCGCCTTCAACCAGGCTGCCCGTGACGGTGTGCTCCGCTACACCCGGGAATGGCAGGAGTACGTCACCCGTCAGGCGCGCTGGGTCGACTTCGAGCACGACTACAAGACACTCGACTCGACCTTTATGGAGTCCGTGATCTGGGCGTTCAAGCAGTTGCACGACAAGGGGCTCGCCTACGAGGGCTACCGCGTGCTGCCGTACTGCTGGCGCGACCAGACCCCGCTCTCGAACCATGAACTGCGCATGGACGATGACGTCTACAAGATGCGCCAAGACCAGACGTTGACGGTGACCTTCCCGCTTCAGGGGGCTCACGCCGTCGAACTCGGCCTCGACGGCGTCCGGGCACTTGCCTGGACTACCACCCCGTGGACGCTGCCGACGAACCTTGCGCTCGCGGTCGGTCCTGCCATCGAATATGCCGTCGTGCCGACCGGTGAACTCGTCGCTGACGGGATGGCGGGGCAGTATCTGCTCGCAACCGCTCGCGTCGGGGCGCATGCGAAAGAGCTCGGCTACGCGAGCGCTGAGGATGCCACGGCCGCAGTCACCCGCACCTTCACCGGTGCCGAACTCGCGGGTGTGGCGTACGACCGCCTCTTCGATTATTACGCCGACGATGAGCGCCTCGGTGCCGCGTGGCAGATCCTGGTCGCCGATTACGTGAGCACCGAGGACGGCACCGGCATCGTGCACCTCGCGCCCGCCTACGGTGAGGAGGACCAGAAGGTCTGTGAAGCAGCCGGGATCCCCGTTGTGCTCTCACTGGATGACTCCGGCAAGTTCTTGGCCGAGGTATCCGAGGTCGCTGGTGAACTCTGGAGTGACGCGAACAAGCCCCTCACCAACCTGCTGAAGTCCGCTGGCCGAGTGTTCCGCCAGGCGAGTTACGAGCACTCGTACCCGCACTGTTGGCGCTGCCGTAACCCGCTGATCTACCGTGCGGTGTCGAGCTGGTTCATCCGGGTGCCCGAGTTCCGCGACCGAATGGGCGAACTGAACCAGCAGGTCAACTGGGTGCCCGAGAACGTGAAAGATGGCCAATTCGGCAAATGGGTCGCGGGCGCTCGCGACTGGTCGATCAGTCGAAACCGGTACTGGGGTTCGCCGATCCCGGTCTGGAAGAGCGACAACCCGGACTACCCACGAATCGATGTCTACGGTTCATTCGCTGAGCTCGAGGCCGATTTCGGTCGCCTCCCGCTGAACGACGACGGTGAGCCCGACCTCCACCGGCCGTATATTGATGACCTGACCAGGCCGAATCCGGATGACCCGACCGGGAAGTCCACGATGCGTCGCATCACCGACGTGCTCGACGTGTGGTTCGACTCTGGCTCGATGCCGTTTGCCCAGGTGCACTACCCGTTCGAGAACCGTGACTGGTTCGATGCGC
The DNA here is from genome assembly GCA_035764905.1 of Candidatus Lumbricidiphila sp. Taxonomy (GTDB): domain Bacteria; phylum Actinomycetota; class Actinomycetes; order Actinomycetales; family Microbacteriaceae; genus Agromyces. Next base: position 314,290 of record DASTYN010000009.1, read on the forward strand.
ACCATCCGGCCGATTACATCGTCGAATACATCGGCCAGACCCGCGGCTGGTTCTACACACTGCACGTGCTCTCGACCGCGCTCTTCGACCGACCGGCGTTCACCAATGTGCTCAGCCACGGCATCGTGCTCGGCAGCGACGGGCAGAAGATGTCGAAGTCGCTGCGCAACTACCCGGATGTCAGCGAGGTCTTCGACCGCGATGGCTCCGACGCAATGCGATGGTTCTTAATGTCGAGTTCGGTGTTGCGTGGCGGCAACCTGATCGTCACTGAGGAGGGCATCCGTGAGGGCGTACGCCAGCTCATGCTGCCGCTCTGGAGCACCTGGTATTTCTTCACGTTGTACGCGAACTCGGCGACCGAGGGTGGCTACGAGGCGAAGTGGCGCACCGACTCAACCGACGTGCTCGACCGCTATCTGCTGTCGAAGCTGCACCAGCTCGTGGTCGAGCTCACAGCAGATCTCGACGACTTCGACGCCACGCTCGGTTCGCAGAAACTCCGCGACTTCGCTGACGTGTTGACGAATTGGTACGTGCGCCGATCGCGTGACCGGTTCTGGGCCGGGGTCACGGCGGATGCCTCGTCGCGTGATGCGTTCGACACGCTGTACACAGTGCTCGAGACCCTCACGCGCCTTGCGGCACCGCTGATGCCGCTTGTCGCTGAGCGGATCTGGAAAGACCTGACCGGCGGCCGCAGTGTGCACCTGACGAACTGGCCGGATGCCGCGGAGTTCCCATTCGACGCCGAACTGGTCGCCGCGATGGACGCGGTACGCGAGGTGACTTCGACCGCCCTTGCCCTTCGCAAACAGGCAGGTCGCCGCGTGCGGCTGCCGTTGGCGGAACTCACCATCGTGGCCGACGCCGCGGCCGCGCTCGGCGAGTTTGAGACGATCCTCGGCGATGAGGTGAACGTCAAGACGGTGAAACTGGTTGAGCGTGATGCGCAAAGCGCCGAACGGTTCGGCGTGACCAAGCGCCTCACCGTGAACGCCCGCGCGGCGGGCCCGCGCCTTGGCGGCACAGTGCAGCAGGCAATCAAGGGCGCCCGCGACGGTGACTGGTCGGTCACGGGTGATGTGGTGACCGCTGGCGGCATCGTGCTCGCTGAAGGCGAGTACGACCTCGTGCTCGAGGCCGCTGGTGGCGATGGCGATACCGTGCTCGGCTTGCTGAGCGGCGGTGGCTTCGTGCTGCTCGACTGCTTGACCACGCCGGCGCTCGAGGCCGAAGGTGTGGCTCGTGACGTCGTGCGGGCCGTCCAAGACGCGCGCAAGGGTGCGGGGCTGCAAGTGAGCGACCGGATTCGACTCACACTCCAGGTCGACGCCGACAGCCTCGACGCGGTGAACGCGTACCGTGACTTCATCGGTGCCGAGACGCTCGCGACCGAGGTCGCAGTCAGTGAACTGACGGCCGGGGCATCCGATGCCATCAAACTCGCTGGGGGCACGCAGCTCGTCACCGTGGTGGAGGTCGCATGAGCGCCAAAGAACGGGCTGACGCCGTTTACGAAACGCTGCTGAAGCGCACCGGTGAAGGCAATCCCGCACCGCGGCTGTGGCCAACGCAGCGCGCAGTCGAACTCCTCGGCGACCCGCACCGGGCAGCGCCGGTCGTGCACCTCACGGGGACGAACGGCAAGACCACCACGAGCCGCATCGTGGCGAGTGTGCTTGCCGCGCATGGCTTGCGAGTTGGGCTGCTCACGAGTCCGCACCTTGAGCGGTTCACCGAGCGAATCCAGATTGACCTTGCTCCCATCGACGACCACACGGTCGCTCGTGTGTGGGACGAGATCGAGCCGTTCATCGACCTCGTCGACGCCGAACTTCGCGCCAAGCACGAACCAGAACTCACCTTCTTCGAGGCCCTCACTGTGTTGGCACTTGCGTGTTTCGCCGATGCGCCCGTTGACGTGATGGTGCTCGAAGTCGGCATGGGTGGTGCGTGGGATTCGACCAACGTCGCTGATGCCGATGTCGCCGTATTCACGCCAATCGATCTCGATCATCAGGCCCGGTTGGGCTCAACGATTGCCGAGATCGCTCACACGAAGGCCGGCATCATCAAGGCCAACTCGCGCGTCGTCAGCGCGGCACAGGTGCCGGATGCCGCCAATCAGCTTTCGGCGCGTGCGGGAGAGCTTGGCGTCGCACTCTCGGTCGAACCATCCAATTTTGCGGTGTTGTCGACCGCGCCTGCCGTCGGTGGGCAGGTCATCAGCGTGCGCGGGTTGGCGGGGGAGTACCGCGACCTCGAACTCCCGCTGCACGGTGCACATCAGGCCCAGAATGCGGCAGTGGCGATCGCGGCGGTCGAGGCGTTCCTCGGCGATGGCAGCCGCGCCATTGACGCTGAGGTGTTGCAAGAAGGGCTGAACGAGGTCACCTCGCCGGGCCGCCTGCAGTTCATTGCGGCCGACCCGCCCGTGCTCGTTGATGCGGCGCACAACCCGCATGGCGCCCGCGCGCTCGCGACTGCGTTGCCCCAGTTGTTCGCATTCGATGAGATTGGGTTCGTCTTCGGTGTGCTCGGCGATAAGGATGCCTCGGGTATTGTTGCCGCACTCGCACCCGTTGCGACCCGGTGGTTCATCACCACACCGGATTCGGAGCGCGCGACCGACATCGCGCACATCACCGCAACGGTGCGCGCACAGGTCGATGTATCGCAGACCGAGGTGATCGAGTCGGCTCCGGCGGCGATCGAAGCGGCTCGGGCCTGGGCGAACGCGGCGCCTGGCCGGGCGGTCGTCGTCACCGGCTCAGTCGTGCTGATCGGCGAAGCGCTTACACTCGCGAAGTCATGGAGGGACTCGTAATGGCAACCAACGACCCAAACCCAGACACCTCAGCGGCTGCGCCGCGCCCGCCGCGCAGCGTGCGTCGCAGCCTGGGCATGATCGTGCTCACCTTTGAAGTCGTGGTCGTATTTCTCGGCGCATTGGTGGCGTGGGGCCTCGCTCCGACTCAGAACACCACCCTCGGGCTGCCGGCATGGTCGGCGCTCATCGTTGGCGGCATTCTCCTGGTGCTGATGGTGATTGGCATCGGCTTGATGCGATCGCCAATTGGCGCCGGGTTCGGGTGGGGCCTCCAGGCGCTCATTTTTGCCTCAGGAATCGTGCTGCCGGCGATGTTTTTCATCGGGGCTGTGTTCGGCGGGATGTGGGCATACTGCATGATCGTTGGTGGCCGCATTGATCAGCGCGCGGCATCCGGAAAGGACTCGTAATGACGCAGCTCGAAGAAACCCTGGTACTGGTGAAGCCTGACGGCGTCGCTCGGAACCTCACCGGTGAGATTCTCCGCCGGATCGAAGCGAAGGGCTACCAGGTCTCCGACCTCCGGATGGTCCGCGCCGATCGCGACCTACTGGCCGCTCATTACGCCGAGCATGAGGGCAAGCCGTTCTACGAGCCGCTGGTCGAGTTCATGTCGTCTGGCCCGGTCGTGGCCGTGCGAGTCGCCGGTAACCGAGTGATCGAGGGCTTCCGTTCGCTTGCTGGCACGACCGACCCGACGACCGCTGCGCCAGGGACGATCCGTGGCGATTTGGGTCGCGACTGGGGCCTCAAGGTGCAGCAGAACCTGGTGCACGGGTCGGACTCGCCAGAGTCGGCAGCCCGCGAGCTCGCGCTCTGGTTCAACTAACCGCGATGTGGTGCGCGGGCCTCGGCCTGCGCACCTACCGCGTGAACTTGCGCACCTACCGCGTGAAGTAACTCTGCAGGTCGGCGATCACCCGCGGAATCGCATTAATCTGCAGCTGGGCCAGCACGATGATGAGCCCGTAGCATGCGACCGTGAGCAGCGGCAGTGAGCCTGACATCCAGGCACCGATCCGCAGTGGCGCCGCGCCGAACGTGCCTTCGTGCAAGTTACGCGCGGTCACGGCGAGGAATGCAACGATTGTCACCGCCCACGTGAGCATGCACCACGGGCACAGCACATCGAGCACATAGATTGACTGAAAGATCAGCCAGCCAACCCACGAGATCGCGAACAGCAGACCGGCGTTCAGGCCGAGCCACACCCAGCGCGCGAGCCGGGCGTTCGCCAGGAGCAGGACGGCGATGGTGATCACCACTGGCCAACACGCGACGCCGATCAACGGGTTTGGGATACCGAAGAACACCCTCCCTTGCCAGGAGGCAAGGTTAGTGCTGCAGCCGATCAGGATGCCCAAATTGCAGCTCGGGACGTGACCGGGATCGGCGAGTGTTGCGAACTTCTCAAGTGTGAGTTCCCACGCTGCCAGCAGGCCCAACGCACCGGAAATCAGGAGCGAGATCGGCAGCGCGAGTGGGCGCCGCTCCGACGAAATGTTCGACATGGCTCCATCCTGACACGCGCGGGTTTGCACCACGGTCGAGAATGCGACGGCGTATCGTGCCATAATCGTTACCGTCGGACGGGCCGCGTTCTGGCCGACACACACTCTTCACGAACTGCATGTTCGTTGTGCGACCACACGGTCGCATTGGTGGCCAGGCACCCGCCGGCCGCTCACAGGATTTTCGTGCGATTGCCCAGGCAATTGCACAACATGAGTACGGCCCCGCAGCGCGGCTGACAGGGCCTAGGAGCACACCAGTAATGGTGAATGAAGCACACGAACCGACTCCAACTGAGCATTTCTCAGCCACTGACGAGTCACCAGAATCAACGCCAATCGCGCAGCCAGAGGCATCGGATGCCGCGACTGAGGTCGCTGCCGACGAAACTGCCCCGGAAGTTACTGGCGGTGAGGCTGACGGCGTTGCCGGTGTCGAGCCTGCGGCCGAGGCATCCGAACCAGACGCCGAACCGGCCGTCGAGGTCTCCGAATCGGCCGCGGAGCCAACCGCAGTCGACGTCGAGCCAGCCGTCGAGGCCGCGGTCGCCGAACCGGCGCCGATCGACCCCATCTTCGAGCCGATCCCAACCGACCTGGGGCCGACCGCGCTGATCTTCCGCGCACCACCGCCCCCGGTGTTCGCTCCAGAGCCCGTTGCAGCCGAACCGTTGGACGAGCCCGGTGCCGCACGCCGTCGCACGCGTGGTCGGAGCGGCGCGTCCGCCGAAGCTGGTGAGCAGGTACAGACCACCCGCACCCGCCGGGTCGTCGAAGCTGAACTGATCACTGAACCACAGCGTGTGCGTGGGTCGACGCGTCTCGAAGCGAAGAAAATGCGTCGCCGCGAGGGTCGCGACCAGAATCGTCGCCGTGTGGTCGTCACCGAGGCTGAGTTCCTCGCTCGCCGCGAATCGGTTGACCGCACCATGGTCGTGCGTGAGAAGCATGGTCGCGTGCAGATCGGCGTGCTCGAAGACGGCGTGCTTGTCGAGCACTACATCGCCCGCAACCAAGAGGCTTCGCTGATCGGCAACGTCTACCTCGGCAAGGTCCAGAACGTGCTGCCCAGCATGGAGGCTGCCTTCGTTGACATCGGACGTGGCCGAAACGCCGTGCTCTACTCGGGCGAGGTCGACTGGGATGCCGCGGCCGAAGCCGGCGAGAAGAATCAGCCCCGCCGCATCGAATTGGCGTTAAAGTCGGGCGACACGGTGCTGGTGCAGGTCACCAAGGATCCAGTCGGCCACAAGGGTGCCCGCCTGACCAGCCAGATTTCGCTCCCGGGCCGCTACCTGGTGTACGTGCCGAACGGGTCGATGAACGGCATCAGCCGTAAACTGCCAGACACCGAGCGGGTGCGGTTGAAGCGCATCCTCAAAGAGGTGCTGCCAGAGAACCAGGGCGTGATCGTACGCACCGCCGCCGAAGGCGCCACCGAGGAGCAACTCACCGTCGACGTCACCCGTCTGCTGTCGCAGTGGACGCACCTCAGTGAAACGATGGCGAAGGTGCAGGCGCCTGCGTTGCTGCACGCTGAGCCTGATCTGTTGATCAAGATCGTGCGCGACGTGTTCAACGAGGATTTCCAGGCAATGGTGATCGACGGCAAGGACTCGTACGACACGATCACCACCTATGTGAGCCAGGTTGCACCTGACCTGCTCGAGCGCATCAGTGCCTATGAGGGCGACCGCGACGCATTCGATCAGTTCCGCATCACCGAGCAGATCGACAAGGCGCTGGAGCGCAAGGTCTGGCTGCCGTCTGGTGGTTCGCTGATCGTTGACCGTACCGAAGCCATGACGGTCATCGACGTCAACACTGGTAAGTTCGTCGGCTCGGGTGGAAACCTCGAAGAGACGGTCACCCGCAATAACCTCGAAGCGGCCGAAGAGATCGTGCGTCAGCTTCGGTTGCGCGATATCGGCGGCATCGTCGTCATTGACTTCATCGATATGGTGCTTGAGTCGAACCGTGACCTCGTGCTGCGTCGGCTGGTGGAATGCCTGTCACGTGACCGTACGAAGCACCAGGTCGCCGAGGTTACTTCGCTCGGCCTCGTGCAGATGACCCGCAAGAAGCTCGGGCTCGGCTTGCTGGAGTCGTACAGCGAGTCCTGCGAGGTCTGCCTGGGTCGCGGAATCATCGTGCACCACGAGCCGGTCACTCGCGCTCGTACGCAGCAGCAGCCAGTGGAGCGTCGCCGCTCGAAGGGTGGACAGGCGCCGGCCGCTGAAGCACCGCGTCAGACCGCACCGACTGCCAACCACGGCGGCACCCACGGGATTACCGAAGGCGCGAAGCTCGGCTTGGCGTTGGTCGCTGCGAAGACCATCCCGCACGCTGATGTCAAAGAGCCGACCTCGGGGGAGTCTTCAGACGCTTCGGGTGGGGCATCCGACGATCAATCGGCCGAAGCCCAAGCGCCAGCGGGCCAGAGCTCGAGCCGTCGCCGCCGTGGGCGTGGGCGACGCGTGAGCACCGGTCGACAGAGCGCGCCGGCGTCCGAGTAGTTCGCCAAACGGCCCCGGTGGGTTGCGCTTGGTCAGTCGGCTATGCCGCGGTCAGAGTGAACGAGAACTTCGCGCCGCCCTCGCGCGGTGACTCGGCGTAGACCGTGCCGCCGTGCAGGTCGACAATCCGCGCAACTGAGGCCAGCCCAAGTCCGGTGCCAGGGAAGCCCTTTGCTGACGCGAGGCGCATCATCGGCTTGAAGAGTTGCTCGGCGTCGTCCTCGTTAAAGCCGATGCCGTTGTCGCTCACGAAGAAGGTCGTGAACGGCTTCGCGTGATCGGCGCGACCGATCTTCACAACCGGATGCTCCGCCTTGCCGCTGTATTTGAACGCGTTCCCGATGAGGTTTCTGGCGAGAATCTCGGTCAGCGCCGGATCGGCGAGCACCGCCATCCCGGGTTCGATATCGACCTCGATCTCCTTGGTCGGGTTCGCCGCTCGGAGTTCGTCGGCAATGCGACGGGCGAGTTCGGTGAGGTCGACGCGCATTGGGCGAGCCTCGCCGCGGGTGATGCGGTACAAGGCAAGCATTTGATCGACTTGATCGGCCACCCGTTCGCCCGACGACCAGATCGCGCTGGCGTAGCCCTTGATTTCGGGGGAGGTTGACGTGTCGGAGATCAGTTCGGCGTAGCCCATCATCGCGCCGAGCGGGCTACGCAGGTCATGCACGACCGAGTGCAGCGCCTGCTCCAACTCGTCACGTTCGGAGGTGCGGCGGTCAACCTCACCACGCAGTTCGAGGTTCTCGAGCGCGACCGCAGCGCTGTTCGCAAGCACTTCGAGTTTGCGCACCAGCCGTGGTTCTGGCACGTGCAGGTCTTGCCAGTAAGCGCCGAGCGCGCCGACTGGCACCCCGCGACCGATCGGCGCCATCGCCAGGCTGCGCACGAACGTTGCGCGGTACAGCTCGATCGGAATGCGCTCGTCGTCAAAAATGTCTTGCACGATCGCGGTTTCATCGTGAGTCATCGCCCAGCCACTAATACACGACTCGAGCGGGAACCGTCCGCCTTTCCAGAGCGGGCCAATCGCCGATTCGTCGGCGTAAAAGCACTTGCCGTCCTGTCGGAGCACGAACGTCGCGCCGTCGGCGCCGGTCAGTGCCCGCACGGCGTTGGTCAGCACGCCGGTCACTTCGGTGAGGCTGCGGGCGGTTGAGAGCTCCTCGACGGTGGCCGTGAGCACCGCTGCGTCGTCCGCAGGGGTGTCGTATGTGGGGGAGGAGGCGTCCATGGCCTCAGAATAGACCCGACCACACTCGATGGCCACGACCCAACCTGGGGGACGAGCACACCTATGACCGCCCACACGTACGACGCGTCAGTAGTGGTTGTCGCCGACGACGACGACGACCTGCGCATGCTCGTCACGATCAAGCTTCGGCAGGCCGGGTTTGATGTCACCCCGGTCAGCAACGGCACCGACGCACTGGAGGCGATCCGCGAACTGCGCGCCGATCTTGCGGTGCTCGACGTCATGATGCCGGGCCTGTCGGGTCTCGACGTGATCGCCGAAGTTCGCGCGGATGCCTCGTTGTCGGCCTGTCGGCTGTTGCTGTTGAGCGTTCGCCATCTTGAGGACGACCTCGACCGGGGCTACGCGCGGGGTGCCGATGACTACTTGGCGAAGCCGTTCAGCCCTCGCGAACTGGTGATGCGTGCCCAAGCGTTGGTGCACCGCACCACATGAACTGGAATTGGTTTGGCTCGAACCCGGCGATCGGGGTCGCCACCCTGACATTGGCCGGGCTGTGCACGGCCCTCATCGGTGGGATCTTCATTGGCCGGCTGATTCGAGCCCGCCGCCAACTCACGGCGGACCGGGTCTTTGAATCCGTCCAATTTGACGTGTACGCACTGCTCGATGACGCAGCCGATGCGAGCGCGCGGTCGGCACTACTCGCGCTGGGTCCTCAGATGTGGCGGCGCATCGAGTTTCGGATGTTGAAGCTCATCGAAAGTCTCCGTGGTGAGGGCGTCACGGGCTTCGTTGCCGCACTTGGCCCGCGTCAGTTGGTCGAGCACACCCGCGCCGATCTGAGTTCCCGGCTCGTCAGGCGCCGCCTCCGCGGTGTGCACCGGGCGGGCGCGTTGCGCCTGATCGAGTGCGTCGCCGATGTCGAGCGTGCCGTGCTCGATCGCGACCCCGATGTGAGCGCCGCTGCAGTTCGTGCGCTCGGGCTCCTGGGCCAGCCGGCTTCTGCCACGGCGGTGTTTGGTGCGGTAGGCGCGGGGCGCGAGGGGTTGGCCGTGTCGGCATTGGTCACGCTGTGCACGACTGACGCTCGCGCACTTGCCCCGCAACTCGCCGCAGATTCGGCTGATGTGCGGCGGGTGGCAGCGACCGTAGTCGGCGAGGCGCAGGCTCAGTCGTTGGGGGCCAGTGTCGCGGCACTCGCGGTCGGCGACCCGAGCGCCGCCGTGCGGCGGGCCGCGGTGATCGCACTCGGGACGCTCGCAAACCCCCAGCACCTGGCAGCGGTGGCCGCAGCGACGAACGATCCAGAACCATCGGTGCGTCGCGCAGCACTGATCGCGATCGGGCGGATCGGCGATCACGCGGGATTGCCGTACCTCATTGCGGCACAAATGTGGCCGGGCGATCTGCCCGAAGTCGCGGCCGAGGCGGCGCTGCTCGCGGGTCGCGACTGGGTGCGCGACTTGGCGGCGGCAACCCCTGCACAGACCCGAGGGCCGGTTGCCGCAGCGATGGCAACCGCCGAACTGCGGACGGCGAGGTGACCATGCACGATGTCGTCGCGCTGATTTTTGCGCTGCTCCAGTGGCCAGTGTTGATCTACTTCTTCGCGGTGAACACCTCGTACCTGCTGCTCGTGATCGCGGCATCCCGAGATTTTCTCGTCCACGGCGCTCGGCGAAAGTACACCGACCGTGACGATCTGCTGAACGCCCGGCAAGTGCCCTCGGTGTCGATTCTGGTGCCTGCCTATAACGAAGCACGAGGCATCGTCACGGCGGTGCGCGCCATGCTGGCGCTCGCTTACCCGAAGCATGAGATCGTGGTCGTCGACGACGGATCGACCGATGACACGCTGGCGGTATTGATCGCCGCGTTCGATCTGGTCGAGGTGCCCCGTCAGATCTCAAACGAGATCCCGACCCGAGTGCGTGCAACAGCGGTGTACGCCCCTCGCGACGGCAGCATCGGACTCACGGTACTCACGAAACCGAACAGCGGTCGGTCTGATTCGCTCAACCTGGCGGTGAACGCCTCGCGCATGGACCTCGTCGCGACGATCGATGCCGACTCAATACTTGACGGTGACGCGCTCCTGCGCGTGGTACGACCGTTTGTGAATGACCCAGAGCGCGTGGTCGCCGCTGGTGGCGTGATTCGAGCCGCAAACGACTGCACCGTTGAGCGCGGTCGCATCACCCAGGTCCGGATGCCACGACGGTGGTTGCCGCGCATCCAGGTCATGGAGTACCTCCGGGCGTTTCAACTCGGCCGCGCGGGCTGGGGGCAGCTCGACGCGATGATCCTCATCTCCGGCGCGTTTGGTGTGTTCCGCCGCGATGTGATGGTCGAACTTGGCGGTCTCGATGCCGACTGCATCGGGGAAGATTTCGAGTTTGTGCTCCGGATGCATCGCTATTTGCGCGAGCAGAAGCGTGACTTCAGGGTGGTGTTTGTCGCCGAACCCGTGTCGTGGACCGAGGTGCCATCCACCATGAAGGTGCTCGCCCAGCAGCGACGCCGCTGGCACCGTGGCCTGTGGGAGGTGCTCTGGAAGCACCGGGTGATGTTCGCGAACCCGAAGTACGGTCGCATCGGCATGCTGGCCGTGCCGTTCTACTGGTTGTTTGAGCTCATCGCGCCGATTCTCGAACTCGCGGGGCTGGTGCTGGTTCCACTCGGTCTGGTGTTTGGGCTTGCGCAACCCGGGTACGTGCTCGCGTTCCTGACGGTCGCCTACCTGTACTCGATGTTTGTGACACTCGCTGCACTCACGATCGAAGAGTTCTCGTTCCACCGCTACCCGCGTGCCCGTGATCGGCTCGTGGCGATCGCAGCCACGGTGTTCGAGAACTTTGGCTACCGCCAACTGACCGCAGTGTGGCGACTGCAGGGCCTGGTGGCCGCGCTCCGCGGCACCAAACAGGTCTGGGGAGAGATGACCCGCACCGGCTTCGCCACGAGTGAGGACGGGGCTCCAGCGACCGCAGCGCGCCGGTAGCCCCCAACCTTAGGGCGAGCTCCGAACCTCAGGGATGGCGTTCGTCGGCCTCACGTTCGGCGCGCCGAACGTGGGGACGAACCCGCAAGCCGCTTGCCGCAAGTCGACGCACCAGCTCCCGCCGAGTGACCGGCTCAGCGCCCAGTCCAATCAGCGCGTCATACCGAGCGAGTGGGACGTCGTAGTGGTCGCGATCGAACCCGCGAGGGGGCAAGCCAGCCGCCGCAGCAAAGCGGTGTAACTCGTCGAGTGACCGGTCGCTCACCAAGTGGCCCCACACGGTGCCATGCTTCGGCCAGAGTGGTTCATCGATGAGCACGGCCATGGTGAGATTGTAGAAGCGCCACGCCGAGCAGGTTGGTTTGGTGATCGCCCTGGCATCCGGTAGCCTTGGACGCTGGCGCCGATTAATTCTGGCGCCTGATTCTTGAACTGCCCCACTCATCAATGAGGGCCTCATTCCTGAGGCGCCGGCAGTGAAGACTTTGTGAGAGATGGAACCGCGAGGTTCCCAATAGTGAGGTACGAGAAGTGGTTTACGCAGTAGTGCGCGCAGGCGGCCGCCAAGAAAAGGTCGAGGTCGGCACGGTTGTCACCCTTGACCGCCAGAAGGCGGCAGTTGGTGGCACCATCAACCTGACCCCAGTCCTGCTCGTTGACGGCGACAAGATCACGTCCGACGCAGCCGCGCTGGCCAAGGTGACGGTCACGGCAGAGGTGCTCTCCGAGCTCCGCGGCCCGAAGATCATCATCCAGAAGTTCAAGAACAAGACCGGGTATAAGAAGCGCCAGGGTCACCGTCAGGACCTGACTCGCGTCAAGGTCACCGGAATCAAGTAGCCACGAGGAGCAGGAGAGATGGCACATAAAAAGGGTGCGAGTTCCACTCGCAACGGTCGTGACTCGAACGCACAGCGCCTTGGCGTGAAGCGCTTCGGCGGGCAGGTCGTGAAGGCTGGCGAGATCATCGTCCGCCAGCGCGGCACGCACTTCCACCCGGGTGAGAACGTCGGTCGCGGTGGCGACGACACGCTCTTCGCTCTTGCAGCTGGCTCGGTCGAGTTCGGCGCAAAGGGCGGCCGCAAGGTCGTCAACATCGTCGCCGCCTAGGCGATACCAATTTCCGTAAGGGCGGGCTTCGGCTCGCCTTTACGTGTTTCTGGGCGTTGCTCAGAACGCCAGACTGTCAGAAGGGACGGCGCACCATGGTGAGCTTTGTCGACCAAGTACGGCTGTTCGTAAAGGCCGGTCACGGTGGCAATGGCTGCGTGTCGGTGCGTCGTGAAAAGTTCAAGCCATTGGCTGGGCCGGATGGCGGCAACGGCGGCGACGGCGGCGATATCGTCCTGGTGGCTGACCCGCAGGTGACGACGCTGCTGGCCTACCACGGGCGCCCGCACCGCAGCTCGCCGAATGGTGAGGCTGGGCAGGGCGACCACCGTTCTGGCTCGGCAGGGGAGCACCTTGAGCTTCCGGTGCCGGTTGGCACGGTCGTGAAGTCGGCGGAGGGTGAGGAACTCGCCGATCTGACGACTGCTGGCGCACGGTACGTGGTGGCGCCCGGTGGGCAGGGCGGGCTTGGCAACGCCGCGCTCGCGTCGACGAAGCGCAAGGCCCCAGGCTTCGCGCTGCTCGGGACGCCCGGCTTCGAGGGTGAAGTCACGCTCGAGCTCAAGACAATCGCCGATGTGGCCTTTGTCGGCTACCCGTCGGCCGGGAAGTCCAGCCTGATCGCCGCGATGTCGGCTGCACGGCCGAAGATCGCCGACTACCCGTTCACCACGTTGCATCCGAATCTTGGTGTCGTTCAAGCCGGTGACCACCGCTTCACCGTCGCCGACGTGCCCGGTCTCATCGAGGGTGCCAGCGAAGGCCGTGGGCTCGGGCTTGAATTCTTGCGCCATGTGGAGCGCTGCGCCGCACTGCTCCATGTGCTCGACTGCGCAACGCTCGAACCGGGGCGCGACCCGCTGAGTGACCTTGACGTGATCCTGGGCGAGTTGGCCGCATACCCCGTTCCCGACGGGCAGTTGCCGCTCGTAGAGCGCCCACAGCTCGTCGCATTGAACAAGATCGATGTGCCAGAGGCACGCGACCTTGCGGCGCTCGTGAAGCCAGAACTTGAGGCGCGTGGCTACCGGGTGTTTGAGATTTCGACGGTGAGCCACGAAGGGCTCCGTCAGCTCGGGTACGCGCTCGGCGAGGTGGTCGCATCGACCCGTGCTGCCGCCGCGGCCGCCGAACTTGAGCGACCGCGCATTGTGATCCGTCCACGAGCCGTCGACGAGAAGGACTTCATCGTGAAGACCGAAGGCGGCACCTACGGCACGCTCTACCGCGTGCTCGGCAGCAAGCCGGAGCGTTGGGTTGCCCAGACCGACTTCACGAACGATGAGGCCGTTGGCTATCTCGCCGACCGGCTCGCCCGCCTCGGTGTCGAAGACGGCCTCGTTCGTGCAGGCGCGGTCGCCGGTTCAGCCGTCGTGATTGGCCCTGGCGCGGGTGTGGTGTTCGACTGGGAGCCCACGCTCACCTCGACCGCCGAGTTGATGACCGCCCCACGCGGTACCGATGCGCGCCTGGATGAGCGCCACCGCTCCACTCGCTCTGAGCGTCGGGCGAACTATCACGAACGCATGGATGCCAAGGCAGAAGCCCGACAGCAACTCGAAGAGGAGCGCCGGGCTGGGCTCTGGCTCGAGGAGGAGGTCGAGGAGTGACGCTGTTGCAGCGTGGCGATATCCGCTTGGCAAAGCGAATCGTCGTGAAGGTCGGTTCGTCGTCGATCAGTGGTGACAATGTGCACCAGATTGGGCCGCTCGTAGCCGCATTGGCTGAGGCACATGCACGTGGCGCCGAGGTCGTGCTCGTGTCATCCGGTGCCATTGCCACCGGTATGCCGTACCTGAATCTCGCCAGCCGACCCGATGACCTCGCCACGCAACAGGCCGCTGCCTCGGTTGGGCAAACCCTGCTCATCTACCGCTACCAAGAGGCGCTCACCGAATACTCGATCACGGCCGGGCAGGTGCTGCTCACCGCAGGTGACCTTGATAACCCGACGCACCGCTCGAACGCACAGCGCGCCATGGACCGTTTGTTGGGTCTGCGCATCTTGCCGATTGTGAACGAAAACGACACAGTCGCTACCCATGAGATTCGGTTCGGTGACAACGACCGACTCGCCGCCATGGTGAGTGAGCTCATCGGCGCCGATCTGCTGATTCTGCTCTCTGATGTCGACGCGTTGTACACACGACCACCGCACCTTCCTGGGGCTGAACGTATTGCAAACGTCGCGTTTGGTCAGTCACTTGACGGCATGGAAATCGGAAGCGCGGGCAGCGCGGGTGTTGGCACCGGGGGAGCGGAGACCAAGGTATCTGCGGCTCGCATTGCTGCGGCCAGCGGCACCGCGGTGCTCGTGACGGGCACGCCGCTGCTGTCGCAGGCGCTGACTGGTGACAACATCGGCACATGGTTCGTGCCGCAGTGGGCCTAGACACCCCGAGCTTGCCTTCCTGGGTGCGTTCCCGGTTGTCGTGGCTGGCGTAGCCTTAGAGGATGCCAGAAACTGATCTGTCGGTGCTCGATGCGCGGTTCGCAGCGGCGAAGAATGCTTCGTACACGCTTGGCACCGCGACCACTGCCACGCGCAATGCGGCGCTGCTGAAGATCGCCGAACTGCTCGAAGCACGTGCCGCCGACGTCATCGCCGCGAACGCCGTCGATCTGGAGCGTGGCGCAGCAACGGGCCTTGCGGCCGGGCTGCTGGACCGGCTCATGCTTGACGAGAAGCGGGTGCGGGCGCTCGCTGGCGCCGTGCGCGAGATCGTCGGGCTGGATGACCCGGTCGGCGAGAGCGTCCGCGGACGCGTGCTGCCAAACGGGGTGCGCATCGACCAGATTCGGGTACCGCTGGGTGTGGTCGGCGCGATCTACGAGGCCCGACCCAACGTGAGCGTTGACATCGCCGCGCTCGCAATCAAATCGGGCAACGCCGTGGTGCTCCGCGGTGGGTCTGCCGCCGAGAGCTCCAATTCGGTGCTGGTGAAGCTACTGCAAGACGCACTCACCGCGGTCGGGTTGCCCGGCGACGCCGTGCAGACCGTCGATGACTTCGGTCGCGCTGGCGCGACGCACCTCATGCGTGCCCGCGACTACATCGATGTGCTGATCCCGCGCGGGAGCGCCGCGCTCATCGCCGCGGTGGTTAACGAAGCGAAGGTGCCGGTGATCGAGACTGGCGCCGGCGTCGTGCACGTCTTCCTCGACGAGAGCGCGCGCGCCGACTGGGCGGTCGAGATCGTTCACAACGCGAAGGTGCAGCGGCCAAGTGTCTGCAACGCCCTCGAGACGTTGCTGGTGCACCAGGCCGCGGCCGCGCGGCTGCTGCCCGACGTGCTGCGGCGGCTCGAGGCATCCGGTGTCACCATTCACGGTGACGACCGCGTGCGCGCACTCTGGCCGAACGCCGTTGCCGCCACCGATGATGACTGGGCGGCCGAATACTTGAGCCTCGACCTTGCGGTCGCAATCGTCGACGACCTCGATGCGGCGCTCCAGCACATCCGGCGCTACTCCACCAAGCACACCGAGTCGATCATCACGAACGATATGGCGAACGCCGAACGGTTCTTGAACGAGGTCGACGCGGCAGCCGTCATGGTCAACGCCTCCACCCGGTTTACCGATGGTGGCGAATTTGGTTTCGGCGCTGAGGTCGGCATTTCGACCCAGAAGTTGCATGCGCGTGGCCCAATGGGGCTGCCAGAACTCACGAGCACCAAGTGGATCGTTCGTGGTGCCGGGCAGACCCGCGCGTAGCCCCGTAGAATACAACCACTCGTCGACGCACCGATCGCGGGTGCGATGAAAGGAACCACAGATGAGCCTGCTGGCTTCAGTCCTCACCAATGAAGAAGCGGCCGCTGCGGCTGGCACCATCCCGCCGCCCGCCCTTGGGGCGATCGCGCTTGTGGTGTTCCTCGTGTTGCTCGGCGTGACTTGGTCGTACCGCGACGTCGCGAACCGTCACCGCGCAAAGGCTGAGGCATACGCTGCTCAACACCAGGGTGACGCCGCACACCACTAGGCGCGCCGTGGACAACACAAGTCAGCGCCCGCGCGTGGGCGTGATGGGTGGAACGTTTGATCCGATTCATCACGGTCACTTGGTCGCCGCCAGCGAGGTGGCAATGTCGTATGGACTGGACGAAGTCATCTTCGTTCCCACCGGGCGGCCATCGTACAAGAAGACGGTCAGTGAGCCCGAGCACCGTTATGAGATGACGGTGATCGCCACCGCGTCGAACCCGCGCTTCACCGTGAGCCGGGTGGACATTGACCGGGACGGCCCGACCTACACGATCGACACCCTTCGCGACATTAGCGCGAAGCGGCCAGACGCTGACTTGTTCTTCATCACCGGCGCCGACGCGATCGCGCAGATCACGAACTGGAAGCACGTCAGCGAACTCTGGGACCTCGCGCACTTTGTCGCGGTGAGCCGTCCGGGGCACGTCCTCACCCAGACTGGGCTACCCGAACAGAATGTCAGCCTGCTGGAGGTTCCGGCGCTGGCCATCTCCTCTACCGATTGCCGCGACCGCGTGCGGCGGGGGTACCCTGTCTGGTACCTCGTGCCGGACGGAGTTGTGCAATACATCTCCAAGCACCATCTGTATCGGAGCGTCGAATGACCGACCAAGAACAGCCACTGACACGACGTCAAGCGCGGGCGCTTGAACGCGAACAGGAGCAGGCGACAGCGTCGCTGCCAATCATTTCGCCGTTCGGCACCCCGGTTGTGCCGGTAGCGGCGCCGCCCGCGGCGGAGCCGACGACCGAGGTCCCCGAGCCGGCGGCGGAACCCACGGTAAACGAGGTTGCAGACACCGATGTTCCGGATGTCTCGGCTATTCCGGATGTCGCGTCTGGTTCGGATGTTTCGGCCGAGACGCCGACCGAGTCGCCTGCGCGGGTTGACCCGTTCGCCGTCTTCGGCGTGCAGACGCTTCCCGAGCACACCTTGACCCGACGCGAACTGCGGGCACTGCTCTACCAGGCCGCCCCCCAGGAGCCTGGCACCGTCGGCGAAACCAACGCTGCTTCGAGCGAGTTTGGCGCGGAGGCGGCACCCGAGACGACCGGGGCCGTCGACGCTGCAAGCGCGGAATTGATTACCGCCAACGACGAATCGCAGTCAGCCGTCGACACGTTCACTGCATTGTTGAGCACGCCGGCCGACACCGACCCGCCTGAGGTCTCGACGTTCGCCCCGCCCGCGCCGGTAACCGAAGCAGCGCACCACGTTGCCGAAGCGGCGCACCCGCTGCCCGCTGCGACCGAAGAACCAGACTTCACCGGCGCACACGGGGCATCCGCTCACCCTGACGATCTCGATGACGAAATCGAGGAGACCTTTGATGGCCTCCCCGCCCCGGTATCGGCGTTGCACCAAACGGGCACCGCAGGGATCCCGATGGTGCCTACCGGGCACTGGACCGAGCAGCTCACCGCCCCAGAACCAGACTCCGCCTCGTTCGACGACCTCATCTCGACGAGTTCAATTGGGCTCGGCACGACCTCGAACGCGCTGATCTTGCCGTCGATGCCGGCGACGCCGTCGCTTGCGGGCAACGTGTCGCCAGAGGTCGTCGTCACCGGCACGTTGCAGGTCTCACGCGGTACCGAGTCGCACACTGACGGGCGGGCGCTCGATCAGCTGTTCGAACGCACCGAAGACGTTGCAAACACCGGCGTCGCGCCGGTCGCAGCTTCGAAGGCAGTCGGCACGGCGGCGAAGACCGTCGCCGCTGTCAAGTCACCGAAGCGCGATAAAGCGTCGCTGCCGCTGGTGCTCGGCATGGTGGCCGGTGTCCTGGCGCTGGCGGTCGTTGGGGTACTCATCGTCGGCAATGTGATGCACCTGTTCTAATGGCTGCCTCACCACGCGCACTCGAACTCCTCGCGGCGGCGGTTCGCGCCGCGGACGCCACCGGCGCCGAAGACCCAGTCGCACTGGATGTCTCGCTGCCGATGCCGTTCGCTGACGTGTTCCTCATCGTCACGGGCAACTCGGAACGGAACGTCATCGCGATCGCCGACGCCATCGAAGACGCACTCGGCGGGCGTCGCCCGGACATTTCGATTACCGAACCTACAAGCGCGCTCCGACGCGAGGGCCGTGACGCGGGCCGCTGGGTGCTGCTCGACTTCAATGACCTGGTGGTGCACGTGTTTCATCGCGAAGACCGGCTCTACTACGGCCTCGAGCGGCTGTGGCTCGATTGCCCAGCAATTCCGGTACGCGAGTACCTCCACGAATCGGCAAACTAGCTCGATTTCACCGCGCCGCATGGGCTGGTGTAGTCTTGACGAGTTGTCCTGAACGGGCAGCGCGGGTCTGTGGCGCAGCTGGTAGCGCACCTGCATGGCATGCAGGGGGTCAGGGGTTCGAGTCCCCTCAGATCCACCAAAATCCGCGAGATTACGCGGGACTTCAGGGTCAATTTCCGGTCGACGTACCAGTTGTGGGATCAACCCGGTTGGTGAGCCGCTGCAACTTGGGCGCGGGTTGACTCTGGTGGTGGGCGACACCCCGCTTTGATGGTGAACAGACGCCAGTCGTTCTGTGCGGCCGCATCGCGTACACGAACCTTCACCTGGTAGGTGCCTGGCGTGGTCGGGGTACCCGAAATGACACCATCGGTCGACAGCGTCATACCGGCCAGCAGCGCGCCCGATTCGATCGACCAACCAAACGCTGGGGTGCCGCCACGCTCGGTGAGCTGCGTCGAGTACGCCGACCCGGGGACCGCATCAGGGAGGGTCTTGTCGGTGAGGATCATGGAAACCTTGGTGATCTGCACCTGGGCAGTGTTCGTTGGATTCTCCCCACGTACGCAGCAATCGTGAGCTCGTTCGACGCGACACCATCCGCGCGCTGAACCCGCCGGCCGGCGACCTCCCAGAGACGCCTCCCGCGCGCTCCGCGACGCCACGCTTGCTCCGAAGAGTGAGGAGAACTGGGACCTGCAGTCGTGACCCGGTTACGTCGCCACCCGCTGCAGGGCGGCACGGAGCGGCGCCTCACGTAGCCTGCGGGGGAGCAGCGGATGCAGCGCACGAATGCAGCGCAACCATCCCCGTGCGGCGCGCCGCGCCCGGCGAGTACGACGCAGGCCAAACGCAGCGGCGATGTCTGCGGGCAGCAGTTCGGCCGTCACCAGACGAATCGGCGGGAGCAGCAGCCGCAGGTGCCACGGCAGACCGGCGCCGCCCAACAGCGATCGAGCGACATCCTGCGCCTCATCGGTGACGTGAACTCCCGCGAGGCGCTCGCCCCACCACGCATCAAATTCCGACGCCGTGGCGGGCCAGCCCGCCGACTCGGCGCGCAACGCATCGCCGAACATCGCATAGGCGCGCACCACCGCATCGGCGTCGGCGGCGCTGAGCGGCGGCAATACCTCGCGCTGCACCGCAAGTGCCGCGAAACACAGCGTTGACGCCACCCACCGCTGGGCGTCAGCATCGTCAGCACTATAGGCCGGGGGATCCGAACCTGCGACTCGCGCGTGCAGTCGGTGCACCCGGCTGACGACCCGCGCGACCACCGCGTCGTCAGCGAACCCGACGGCGTAGACGAAGTCGAGTGTGCCGAACAGCCGATCGAGCGGTCGGGTCGCGAAGTCACTGTGGCGGGCTACGCCGCGGGCCACGCGTGGGTCGGCCAACTGGAGCAGAATTGCGGCGAGTCCGCCCAAGATCAGTGTGCCGTCGGCCGCATGGCGGCGGAAGATCTGCAGATCGGATTCCGAGACGCCCACGATGCCAGCCTAGGCGCCGGCAGGGATGGCTCGGGGTGCGGTGAACGAAGCCTCGCCACTCCCGTAAACTTGCTCCTTGTGCCAACTGGCACGTCGACATTTCAGACTCGGGGCGGTTCGCAATGATTTCGGTCAGCAACCTCGAGATTCGTATCGGCGCCCGGGTGTTGATGTCGGATGTCACGTTCCGCGTGTCTGCGGGTGAGAAGGTCGGCCTCGTCGGCCGGAACGGTGCCGGCAAGACGACGCTCACGAAGACGCTTGCGGGGGAGACCCTGCCGACTGACGGGCGGATCGACCGTTCTGGCGAGATCGGGTACCTGCCGCAGGATCCGCGATCTGGTGACCCCGAGATGCTCGCCCGCACTCGAATTCTCGATGCGCGTGGGCTCGGCACCATTGTGGTCGGGATGCGCGAGGCATCCGAACAAATGGCATCGCCAGACCCTGACGTCGCCGCGAAAGCGATGAAGAAGTACGGCAATCTGACCGACCGGTTTGCCGCGCTCGGCGGGTACGCAGCCGAGGCCGAGGCCGCGTCGATCGCGAGCAACCTCAACTTGCCCGACCGCATTCTTGACCAGCCACTGAAGACCCTTTCCGGCGGTCAGCGGCGCCGCATCGAGCTCGCCCGCATTCTGTTCAGCGACGCCGAGACGATGATTCTCGACGAACCCACCAACCACCTCGACGCCGACTCGGTGGTGTGGTTGCGCGAATTTTTGAAGCAGTACAAGGGTGGCGTGATCGTGATCAGCCACGATGTCGAACTCGTCGGCGAGGTGGTGAACCGCGTGTTTTACCTCGATGCGAACCGTTCGGTGATCGACATCTACAACATGGGCTGGAAGCACTATCTGCACCAGCGTGAAGCCGATCAGGAACGCCGCAAAAAGGAGCGTCAGAACGCCGAGAAGAAGGCGACCGTGCTGCAGCAGCAGGCTGCCCGATTCGGGGCGAAGGCGTCAAAGGCGGCGGCAGCGCACCAGATGGTGGCCCGCGCCGAAAAGCTGCTGTCGGGCCTCGAAGAGGTGCGCGCTGACGATCGGGTTGCGAAACTCCGGTTCCCGACGCCGGCACCATGTGGCAAGACCCCGCTCACCGCGGCGAACCTGTCAAAGTCATATGGGTCGCTCGAAATCTTCACCGCCGTCGACCTTGCGATCGACCGTGGCTCGAAGGTCGTGATCATCGGCTTGAACGGTGCCGGCAAAACGACCCTGTTGCGGATTCTCGCCGGCGTTGACAAGTCGGATACCGGTGAAGTGACACCAGGGCACGGCCTCCGGGTCGGCTACTACGCCCAGGAGCACGAGACCCTCGATGTGCGGCGCACGGTGCTCGAAAACATGGTGAGCGCGTCACCGAACCTCAACGAAACCGAGGCGCGGAAGGTGCTCGGGTCGTTCTTGTTCACGGGCGATGACGTGCACAAGCCCGCCGGGGTGCTTTCCGGTGGCGAGAAGACGCGTCTGGCCCTTGCAACCATCGTCGTGTCTGGTGCAAACGTGCTGCTGCTCGACGAACCGACCAACAACCTCGACCCGGCGAGCCGCCTCGAAATTCTCGACGCCCTCGCGCACTACGAGGGTTCGGTCGTCTTGGTGTCGCACGACCCCGGTGCGGTCGCTGCGCTCAATCCCGAGCGGGTGCTGATCCTCCCAGATGGCGTCGAAGACCACTGGAGCGCCGAGTACCAGGAACTCATCGAACTGGCATAGCCGGCAACGCTCAGTCGTCGAGCGCTGCGTCCTCGGCTTCGGTGTCGACATCGCGTCGCTTGCCGACGGTTGTTCTCGAGACCGCGCGGCGCAACACGGTCTCGGACGCCAATCCCAACTCACGCGCTTCGGCGAGCAACTTGCGCTCGCGCCGAATCGCCCAGATCAGCCCAGCAAACCCGGCAAGTGCAAACAGGATCCACTGGATTGCATACGACAGGTGCGGGCCTTCGTCCTCAGTGGGTCGGGGGAGCGGCGCCGGCACCCCACCGTCGGTGTGCACGACGATGCCGTACGCGGACGTGTAGACGTCGCCATCCACCCGTTTCGCCATCTCGGGAAGATCGATTGTCGCGAACTCGCGACCCGACGCGGTTCGACCGAACACCGCCGGTTCGGCTGGCTTGAGTCGCGCGTTCACGGTCACGTGACCAGTGGGCGGGGCGGGGTAGCTGGATGGTCCGTCGCCAGCCTGCCCGATCCATCCGCGGTCCAAGAACACCACGGTGCCCTCGGTGGTGCGGAACGGCGTGAGCACCTCGTACCCAGATGCGCCGTCGAGCGGCCGGTTGCGCACCAACAGCTCGTCGACGGCGAGGTACTCCCCGGTGACGCGCACCACTTTCCACTTGTCATCCGGCGCCCAAGTGGTGCGATCAGGCAGCACCGTCGCGAGCGGCACGGCAGGCGCATCGTAGTTGTGCTCGACGCGTGCGATCTCGGCCAACGCCTCGGCTCGGCGCGCGAACTGCCAGTTCGACAACAGCACACACGCTGCGGCGAAGATGAGCACCATCGCGAGGTAGCCGCCCCACCGCTTCGCGGAGTTCAGCCGTTCAGACATCGGTTGTGCCCGTCATCGCGGAGACGGTGAGCGGGAACGACCGGGCGGCGAGGAACTCGCGCAAGTAGTCCACGTGCGCATCGCAGGCCAACCACGTCTTGAACCGATCGCCGGTGTGGATTTTCGGGTTCCGCCAATCAATCCGCCATGCGGCGGTGTGGAGGCATCCGGCACGCGAACAACGGTCAGGCGCCGCTGCGGCGCCGAGATGGAGGCTCACGAACGATCGCTCTCGGCAGCGGGGTCATCGCCAATCGGATGGTTCGGTACATCCGTCGGGGTCGCTGGCAACGCCAGCGTCGGCTGTTCGGGCGCGCGGCTGCCGCCGCCCTTCACATTCGCCACCACCACGGCGAAGTACGGCAAGAACACAGCACCGAGGATCGGGAGCAGGATCCACCATCCGTGCGTGAACGGGATCGCAAGTACGCAGAGCACCCGGATCGACATCATCACGAAGTACTGCACTTCACGCCGATGACGGTCGTCATCGGGCGATGGCGGGAGCGAGGTTATTGACTGTGGCTTCATGGTGATTCACCGTGTTCTGGCTCCTTCCAGCCTACGCGCGTACAACGGGCGCGCGGGCCGCCAGCCAATATGCTGAGAGCGCTCAGCACGGCGAAAGGATGGCAGGCAATGACTCGCACGGTATTGGTGACCGGGGGCAACCGTGGCATCGGGTACGCAATTGCCGAAGAGTTCGTCGCGCAGGGCTACCGCGTCGCGGTCACCGCTCGATCGGGGGAGGGCCCCGTAGGCACGCTGACCGTCCGCGCCGACGTGACCGACACCGCCGCGATTGACCGGGCATTCACCGAAGTCGAGGCCGCACTTGGCCCGATCGAGATTGTCGTCGCGAACGCGGGCATCACCCGCGACACGCTGCTCATGCGCATGACCGACGATGACTTCGAAACCGTGGTGAACACCAACCTCACGGGCGCGTTCCGCGTGGTCAAGCGCGCGTCGAAGGGCATGCTCAAGGCCCGCTTCGGCCGCATTGTGCTGATCTCGAGCGTCGTTGGGCTCTACGGTTCGGCGGGCCAGGTCAACTACTCGGCGTCGAAGTCGGCATTAGTTGGCATGGCTCGCTCGCTCACCCGCGAACTCGGCGCCCGTGGCATCACCGCCAACGTCGTGGCCCCAGGGTTCATCGAGACCGATATGACCGATGCACTGCCAGAGGCGCAGCAGGCCGAGTACAAGAAGAACATTCCGGCCGGCCGCTTCGCGACGCCGAACGAGGTGGCGAAGGTGGTCACCTGGCTGTCTGGTGACGATGCGGGCTACATTTCGGGCGCCGTGATTCCGGTCGACGGCGGCCTCGGGATGGGCCACTAACCGCACTCACGGCTGCCGTTGGGCCTGCCTGGGCGGTGTGCACCGCCGCATGCGCGGACACGAGTGGGGGAGCGTTAGCCCCGCAGCCCGAGAATTGGCAGCACCTGCGCGAGATCCGGAGTGTCGATCACGATATCGGCTGCTGCACGAACCACGGGCTTCGCGCAGAACGCGACACCGACCGCGGCCAAATCGAGCATGCGCAAATCGTTGGCGCCATCACCCACGGCAACGGTGCGGGTGAGCGGGATGCCCGAGGCATCCGCCCACTCTTGAAGCGCGACCCGCTTGGCCTCAGCATCGACGATGTCGCCAAGCACCCGCCCGGTCAGCACACCGTCGACGACTTCGAGGTGGTTCGCACGGCAGAAGTCGAGGCCGAGCCGCTCGGCAAGCGGTGCGAGCAGTTCCGTGAAGCCACCCGACACCACACCAACGCGTCCACCCGCGGCGTGCACGGTGTCAATGAGCTCTTGGGCGCCATCCGTCGGCGTCATCTGCCCTCGCACTGTCTCGAGCACGCTCACCGGCAAGCCGGCCAGGGTTGCCACCCGTTCGCGCAGGCTTTCAGCGAAGTCGAGTTCACCCGCCATCGCGCGCGCGGTCACCGCGGCAACCTCTTCGTAGCGGCCAGCGGCCGCCGCGAGCAGTTCGATGGCCTCTTCGCGAATCAGCGTCGAGTCGGCGTCGAGCACGACAAGTGGGCCGGATGCCCCGGCCACTGCCGCCCCACTCACAGACTTGCCCGGACTCGTGAGCCTTTGCCCACCACCGTGATGCCCGATTCGGTCACGACGAACCCGCGCGCGAGGTCGAGCGCGTGGTCGACACCGATCTCTGCCCCCGGTTCGACGACGACGTCCTTGTCAAGGATCGCCCGGCGCACCTTGGCACCTGCCTGAATCGTGGCGCGGTCGAACAGGATCGCGTCTTGCACCAGCGCACCTGATCCAATGGTCGCCCATGGCCCAAGCACACTGCGCTCGAGGTGCCCACCGGAGGTCACAGACCCCAGCGACACGATCGAGTCAATGGCCGTACCGAGTGCGCCGCGGGAATCGCGGGCGAACTTCGCGGGCGGTGAGTTCAGCTGTTGGCTAAAGATCGGCCACTCACGGTTGTACAGATTGAAGATCGGCAGCGACGAGATGAGGTCTTGGTGGGCCTCGAAGTAGGAGTCGATGGTACCCACGTCACGCCAATAGGCGCGGTCGCGATCGGTCGAGCCCGGCACATCGTTGTCTTTGAAGTCGTAGACCGCCGCCTCACCCTGCGCCACGAACGACGGAATAATGTCGCCACCCATGTCGTGGTTCGTGTCGGTGGCTTGGCCATCGCGCAACACCGCTTCAACCAAGGCATCGGCGTCGAACACGTAATTGCCCATCGATGCCAACACACTGGTTGGATCATCCGGAAGGCCCACCGGATCAGTGGGCTTCTCACGGAACGCTGCAATGCGGTCGGGGTGCGCCGGGTTGACTTCGATCACGCCGAACTGTGGCGCGAGCGCGATTGGCTGACGGATGGCCGCCACCGTCGCCTTGGCGCCGGAGGCGATGTGCGCGTCCACCATTTGACTGAAGTCCATGCGGTAGACGTGGTCGGCGCCAACCACCACGATGATGTCTGGCTTCTCGTCGTAGATCAGGTTGAGACTCTGCAGGATCGCGTCGGCCGACCCCGAGAACCAGCGCTTGCCGAGCCGCTGCTGCGCAGGCACGGAAGTAACGTACGACCCGAGCAAGCCACTCATACGCCAGGTCTGCGAAATGTGACGGTCCAGCGAGTGCGACTTGTACTGGGTGAGCACCACGACTTGGCGCAGGCCCGAGTTCATCAGGTTCGAGAGCGCGAAATCGATCAATCGGTACTGGCCGCCGAACGGCACGCCAGGCTTCGCGCGATCGTCGGTGAGCGGCATCAGCCGCTTTCCCTCGCCGCCAGCAAGAACGATGCCGAAGACCTTCTTTGTCATGGTGTCAGCGTAGTGGTCGGCCTATTCAATTTGAGGCACAACATCGCCGGATTCTTCCCCCACTGTGTACCGCACCGGATCGATCGTCCTGCGCTAGCGTGGGCGTCATGCGCGTCGACCTGCTCACGAAGGAATATCCACCAGAGGTGTATGGCGGAGCCGGTGTTCATGTCACCGAACTCGCCCGCGCGCTGCGCGCCAAGGTCGATGTCGAAGTGCGCTGCTTCGGCAGCGATCGCGGTGTGGCACACACGGCGGCGTATTTGACGCCCGGTGAGTTTTCGACGGCCAACGCTGCGCTCCAGACGATGGCGGTCGACCTCGCGATGGCATCGGATGTCGCGGGGGCCGACCTTGCGCACTCGCACACGTGGTACGCCAATTTCGCCGGCCTCACCGCCAAGAAACTACACGGAATCCCGCACATCATTACCGCGCACAGTCTGGAACCGTTGCGGCCGTGGAAGGCCGAACAACTTGGCGGCGGCTACCGGTTGTCGTCGTGGGTCGAGCGCACCGCGTACGAAGACGCCGACTGCGTCATCGCGGTGAGTGGCGGCATGCGCCGAGACATCCTGAATGCGTACCCGGCACTTGACCCGGCACGCGTGGTGGTCGTCTACAACGGCATTGACCTCAGTGACTGGGCGCCGGTCGACGACCCGGACCTCGTTCGCAGTGTCGGCATGGATCCAGACCGCCGATCGGTGGTCTTTGTCGGCCGGATCACTCGCCAGAAGGGCTTGCCGTACCTGCTGAGGGCGGCCCGCTCGCTCGACCCAGACGTGCAGCTGGTGCTCTGTGCTGGCGCCCCTGACACGCCCGAGATTGCGGCTGAGGTGGCCGGACTAGTTGAAGAACTTCGCGCGGAGCGCGATGGTGTGGTGTGGATCCCGGAGCATCTGCCTCGGCGCGCGCTGAGCGCGATCCTCACCGCCGCAACCACGTTCGTCTGCCCGTCGATTTACGAGCCGCTCGGGATCGTCAATCTCGAGGCAATGGCGTGCGGTGCCCCGGTCGTCGGCACCGACACCGGCGGCATTCCCGAGGTGGTCGCCGACGGCGTGACCGGTGCGATTGTGTCGATTGATCAGGCAACGGATGGCACGGGCACACCCACCGACCCTGACCAATATGTGCGCGACCTCGCGGACGCGATGAACGCCATGGTCGCAGACCCCGTGCGCGCCAAGGCGCTCGGGGCAGCCGGCCGGGAGCGCGCTCAGCGTGAATTCACCTGGTCAGCGGTGGCCGATCGCACGCTGGAAGTCTACGAAGCGGTGCTCGCGGGTCGCCTCACCGAATTCGGGAACGCAGCCCGATAGGATTTTGCCCATGTCGAGCACGGTGCTGAAGTTCCAGGATGTCAACGTCGTCAGAGACGGCAACCAGATTCTGGATGGCATCAACTGGACCGTGACCTCGGATCAGCGCTGGGTCATTCTCGGGCCAAATGGCGCCGGCAAGTCGACACTCTTGCAGATCGCAGCGACCACGATGCACCCGACCTCCGGGTCGGTCGATGTCTTGCTCGAATCGCTCGGCAAGGTCGATGTCTTCGAACTTCGCCCGATGATCGGTGTCGCATCGTCGGCCGCCGCGCGTCGTCTCCCGCGCGACGAAACGGTGCTTGATGTGGTCCTCACGGCCGCGTATTCGGTGGCCGGCCGCTGGCACGAGGAGTACGAGGAGATCGATGTGCGTCGCGCGAAGCGCGTGCTCGCGGAATGGCACCTGGAAGCATTCGAGGGACGTCAGTTCGGCACCCTGTCGGATGGTGAGCAGAAGCGCGTACAGATCGCTCGTTCGGTGATGACCGACCCGGAACTTCTCTTGCTCGACGAGCCTGCCGCGAGCCTCGATCTCGGTGCCCGCGAAGAACTCGTCGGGTTGCTCGGCGGGTACGCGTCGTCAGAGAGCTCACCGGCGATCGTGATGGTCACTCACCACGTCGAAGAGATTCCCCGCGGATTCACCCACGTCTTGATGCTTGGGCACGGGCGAATCGTCGCCGCGGGACCGATCGCTGAGGCGCTCACGAGTGAGAACCTCACGGCAACATTTGGGCTCGACATCACGGTCGACCACACCGATGGTCGTTATTCGGCCCGGGCGGTCTGATAAGATCGTGTGTTGGCCGTCGGGCCATCCGACTTTTCCGCTGGAGACCTCGCGTCGCGGCGCGGATTTCCACCAGTACACCACCACGAAAGTGTCGATATGAAGACCGAGATTCACCCAACGTACGAAGCAGTTGTGTTCCGCGACCTCGCTTCGGGCGCAACGTTCCTCACCCGCTCCACCACCTCGAGCGACAAGACCATCGAGCTTGACGGTGTGACCTACCCGGTAATCGACGTCGAAATCTCGAGCGAATCGCACCCGTTCTACACGGGCAAGCAGCGCATCATGGACTCGGCCGGTCGTGTCGAGAAGTTCAACCAGCGCTTCAAGGCTTTCGGCAAGTAGTCAGCTGACACGAATGGCCCCGCCTCGGCGGGGCCATTCGTCGTTTGCGGAACGCAGCAGCGAACCTGCCCGGGCCGTCCGCGCGACGCGGGCGGAAGTTCGCTCACGCTCGGGTAGGCCAGACCGTTGAGAGCGTGAACCCAGGTTCGCCGTTCTGACGGCGCCAATCTTGATACTGCTCGGCCCAGGCTACGTGCCAGCCGATCTGGCGCAGGTGCAGCGCCTCGGCAGACAACTCGCCCAACTCTGGGTAACGCGCGACCAGGGCCTGTGCGACACGGCCCGCAGCAACCGCATCAACGCCCGCGTCATGGGCGCCGTCGAGCGGCACGCCGTACAGCGCTGCGGTGTCGACCAGCGTGCGTTTGCCACGGCGATAGCGGTCGACAGTGCGGTCAATCACCAGCGGGTCGACCACACGCAGATCGGTCGGCAGCGGTGGCAGCCCTGAGCGCGACAACTCGGCACCGAGCACCGAAAAGTCGTACGACGCGTTGTAGGCGACGACTGACAATCCCGCGGCGTGCAGGGCTCGAAGTTCATCGGCGATCTGAGCAGCAGCCAGCACTGGGTTCACTCCGTGCTCACGAGCCTGTGCAGTGGAGACGCCGTGAATCAGCGTCGCCGCCATCGGAATCTCAACCCCGGGATTCACGAGCCACTCGCGCCGACGGCTCACCGAGCCATCCGATTCAATGACACCCACAAATGCCGTGACAATGCGGCACGTGTCGGTGTCGATACCGGTGGTTTCGAGGTCGAAGACGGCCATCCGTTCAAACCAGGGGAGTGCGCTCATGTGGGCAGGGTACGGGTGCCCTCCGACATTGCCGGATGCCCCGCCGTAGACTCGATGTGATGACACCTTCGCCCTATGCCGAGCGCCTCGCGCAGATTCCGACGACGAGTCACTCGGCAACCATCGGCGGAGCAGACGTGCACTGGTGGGAGTACGGGAACCCGGAGGGTCGAACGCTGGTGCTCGTCCACGGGTTCCGCGGCGATCATCACGGCCTCGAACCGGTCATCGCCTACCTCGACGACTACCGCATCATTTCCCCCGATTTGCCGGCGTTTGGAGAGTCGGGTCCGTTGGCGGGCGCGCATTCCATCGACGGGTACGCCACTTGGTTGCACGCGTTCATCGCGAAGATCGCGCCTCCGGCGGACTGGGTGCTTGTTGGACACTCATTTGGCTCGATTGTGACCTCGGCGGCGGTTGCCGGCGGGCTGCGGCCGACCGAGCTCGTGTTGATCAACCCGATCGGCTACCCGGCACTCCAAGGCCCCCGGGCGATCTTGACCCGCCTCGCCACTTGGTACTACGCCGCTTCGGCAGCGCTCCCGGAGCGGCT
Source organism: Candidatus Lumbricidiphila sp. (assembly GCA_035764905.1). Classification (GTDB taxonomy): domain Bacteria; phylum Actinomycetota; class Actinomycetes; order Actinomycetales; family Microbacteriaceae; genus Agromyces. The sequence goes on from DASTYN010000009.1 coordinate 343,897, forward strand.
CGGATTCGCACTGCTCCGCAGTCGATTGATCGTGCGAGTGATGAGCGTGTCGATGGCAAAAACCAACGAGAAGGAGCTCCGACGGTTCATTCACGATCAGCACGACCGCTACTTTTCGAAATTTCACAACCGGGGAGCACTGCTCGACGCATTTCGCGCTTCAGTGAGCCACGACGTGCGTGAATACGCTCCAGCAATTCCGCTGCCAACCTTGCTCATTGCCGCTGACCGCGACGACATCACGCCGATCACCGCGCAACGGCGGCTCGTCACCATGTTCCCGCAGGCACAGTTGGTCGAGTTGACCAAGGTCGGTCACTTGATCCACTACGAACAGCCGCAGGCGGCGGCGGGAGCCATCCGGTTATTTCTTGAAAGCGCCCACGCATGAACCTGGTTGTTGACTGCCGTTACACCCGCATTGGCCACCATGACGGCATCAGCCGGTTCACCGCAGGGCTGGTCGCCGAGCTGGGTCGTCGCCAACCGGTGACGATGTTGATCAGCGATCACCGGCAGCTTGAACTGCTGCCAAACCTGCCGTGGCAGCTGATCTCAGCGCCGACCAGCCCCCTCGAACCGTTTGTGGCCCGGCAGGTGCGCAAATTGCGTCCCGATGTGGTGTTCTCGCCGATGCAGACCATGGGGTCACGCGGTCGCAACTACCGGCTGATTCTCACCCTGCACGACCTGATCTACTACGTACATCGCACGCCGCCACGTGATCTACCGGCGCCAGTGCGTCTGCTGTGGCGCCTATTTCACCTCGCCTGGTGGCCGCAACGGATGCTGCTCAACGGCGCCGACGCAGTGGCCACCGTCTCACAGACAACCGCCGACCTCATTCGACAGCATCGGCTCACCACGAAGCCGATCGGGGTCGTGCCAAACGCCGCAGACGGCTTGCCCCTGCCGCCGCTGCCACGCACCAAATCCCTGACCCGAACCCTGATCTACATGGGCGCGTTCGCGCCCTACAAGGGCGTCGAGACGCTCGTGCAGGCAATGGCCGAGCTGCCGGGGTACGAACTGCACCTGCTCAGCCGCATCTCTGAATCCGACCGCGAGCGCCTGCAGCAGCTCGCACCGAACGCCGCGCTCGTTTTCCACAATGGCGTCTCGGATGCCAAGTACGCCGAGCTGCTGGGCTCGGCTACCGCGCTCGTGCACGCCTCTCACGATGAGGGCTTCGGCATTCCGCTCGTTGAAGCGATGCGAGCAGGCACCCCCGTGGTCGTGAGTGACATTCCGATCTTCCGCGAAATTGCGGGCGATGCTGGGGTGTTCTTCCCGGTCGGGGACGCCGCAGGGCTTGTTGCCGCCGTGCAGTCGCTCGAGGGTGGCAATACCTGGGAACAGCGGAGCGAGGCATCCGTCGCCCGCGCAGCGAACTACACCTGGGCGAAGGCAGCCGATGCGCTGCTGGAACTCATCGCTGCAACTGATGACCCGCTGACGGCGAAAAGCACGCCGTAACCTCCGGCTCACCAATCACCTCGGCGGCCAACCGGGGGAGCACCTCTGAGGTGCCGGCCGGCACCTTGACCGTGGCAACTTGATCGGCCCGTGTCGGCCCCAGATTCACGACGACCACCGGCTTGCCCTGTTTCCGGGCCAGTTCGACGAGGCGCATCCCGGAATTCACCATCAACGACGACCCGGCAACCAACACCGCCTGGGCCGAGGTCACGATCGCATCGCACGCGGCCAACACGGCATCGGGCACGACCTCCCCAAAGAACACCACATCCGGTTTCAGCACACCACCACACTGCAGACACGCAGGCAGCGCGAGCACATCGATCGGGGCAAACGCACGAGGGCTGCGCGGCAGCGGCATATACATCCGTTCGAGGTCAATGCCGACGTTCAGTTCGTCGAAGGCCTCCATAAACCAGGTCGCGGATGTCTCGTGCCCGCAGGCAACGCAGTGCAACACATCAGCGACGCCGTGCACCTCCACCACGTTCATCGAGCCGGCACGCCGGTGCAGGCCGTCGATGTTTTGGGTGACCACCCCGGTCACCAGACCCGCGGCTTCAAGCCGCGCGACGGCCAGGTGCGCGGCGTTCGGCTCGGCGTTTCGGAACGCATTCCAGGTGCGGCGCACCCCGACCCAGTAACGCTTGCGTACACGTTCGATCTTCAAAAACGTGCCGAGTGAGGCGGACTCCCGCACCGGGGTTCCGGTGCCTCGATAGTCGGGGATCCCAGATTCGGTGGAGATCCCAGCACCCGTGACGACGGCGACGGTCAACCCGCGTAACGTCCTGGCCGCGTGCTCGAACCGGACTTCCGGGAACTGCCGCTGCGAGGTATCCATTCGCTCCTCCCAGCCCTCGACTCGATGGTAGCGACGAAACTGCGATGCGCGCCGACCTAAAGTGGTCGAAGCAACCGAGCACGACAACGCAGAGGACCACCCATGACCGAAGATGCCCGGCGCACACGCGCCGCGTCGCTGGCCCGGCGCAAGCCATCGGGCAAACGGATTCGCCGTCTGCTCACGACCATCACGGTTACCGGCGTCGTCGTTTCCGCCAGTTTGCTCGTCGCCCATGCGGCAACGGCCGCGTTGCCCACCCCGCAGGTGACCACGATCGCACTGCCCGCTCCGACTCTCGCCGCTGCTTCGGTGACCGCACCGGATCTCGGTGGGCTTGCTATCGCCGCCGACGGCTACGGCACACTCCTCGCCCATGACGCCGACACACCGCGGCCGATTGCCAGCATCACCAAGATCGTGACCGCATTGACCCTGCTCGAGGCACACCCGCTCCGCGACGGCGAGCCCGGGCCATCCATCACGTTTACCCAGGCCGATGAAGCGCTGCTGCATGAGGCCATCGCGGCCGGCGGGTCCCGGGCGCCAGTGCAGAGCGGGCTCACGCTGACGATGCGGCAAGCATTGGAAGCGATGCTGTTGCCGTCGGCGAACAACTACGCAACGTCACTCGCCAACTGGGGATTCGGGTCGGTGCCTGCGTTCCTCGAACACGCGCGAACGTGGCTCAAAGCACATGAGCTCGGCAACATCGTGATCAATGACGCAACTGGGATGGACGCTCGGAACGTCGCCAGCCCAGCCGACCTGATTCGACTCGGGAAACTCGCACTCGCCAACCCGGCGCTGGCCTCGATCGTCCGGGAGGCGACTGCCGATGTCCCGGGTGTCGGCACCCTGGAGAACACCAACAAGCTGCTCGCGGGCGGTGTGTTAACCGGCATCAAGACGGGCACTGGCGATGGTGCGAATGCCTCGAATCTGCTGTTTTCGTTTCAGGTCAACAAAGGCACTATCGTCGTTCCGGTCGTCGGCGTCGTGCTTGGCGCCGCATCGCATGACGTGATCGATGCGGCGTTGCCCGCACTGATCAGCCAAATCACCGACGGATTCCAGTCGGTCGAACTAGTCAAGGCTGGTCAACCAGTCGCGCAGGTCGTCACAGCGTGGGGGCAGCGGTTGACGCTGCGCACCGCATCGGGCTCGTCGGCGATCGTCTGGGGCAACCCGAAGGTGACGCTCAACCCGAAGTTCGATGCACTCCGCGCGGCGAGCCAAAGTCAGCAGGTCGGCGCGGTGACCATCGCAATCGACGGCGGCACGCCACCGGGAGCGCAACTCTCGGTGCCCATCGCCGCAGACGCACCAGTTGGGCAGCCCGATCTCTGGTGGCGGCTGACCCACCTCACTGAACTTGGCTGAGTGGCCTCACGCCACGCGAGGACATTAGTCGAGTGCGCTGGCCGCTGGCCGTTTCGCCGTGATGTGGTCGCCCGAGGATTGATGGCGGATGCGCCGGAGTACCCACGGCGCAAGGTACTCCCGCGCCCAGGTGAGGTCTTCGGTTCGTGCTTCGCGCCACGTGGGCACGGTGTGCGGCGCAGGACGCTGCGACGCAAGATCACTCGGGACGGCGAGCGCTGCGAGCACCATACGGGCGACGGCGTGGTGCCCCAACGAATTCAGGTGTAGCCGGTCGGGTGCCCAATACCGGGCATCCTGAATTTCGGTGAGTGCCCACTGGTCAGCCACCACACAGTCGTATTTCGCGGCGATCCGGCGAATGTTCTCGTTATAGATCGCCACGCGCCCACGAATGCGGCCGAACACCGAGGAGAATCCGACGTCGACCCCGGTGAACACCACCACGGTTGCCCGGTCACTCGTCAGCCGGTCAACCGCATACTCGAACAGCGCTGCGATCTTGTCTGGGTCAGCACCTGGCCGAATCACGTCATTCCCGCCGGCCGACAACGTGATCAAATCGGGACGCAGCGCGATCGCCGCCTCAAGTTGTTCGTCGACGATCTGCTTGATCAGCTTGCCGCGCACGGCCAAGTTGGCGTAAGCGAAGTCCTCGGTACCGATCGCGAGTTGCTCGGCAACCCGGTCCGCCCACCCACGCAGTCCGCCCGGGGCATCCGGATCTGGGTCACCCACGCCCTCGGTGAACGAATCGCCGATCGCGACGTACCGCGACCACGGGTGATGCTGCACAGTCATGGGTTCATTCTGCCCCCGTGCGCGCACGTCGGGCGTACGGAGATCACCCTCTCTGTCAGGCGGCTCGACTACAGTTCTGCAGAGTGAATACGACGACGCAGGGGCAGGGCATCTTTGCCGCAGAACACCTGTCGCCGTCGTACCCAGACCGTGCCGCCTGGGGTACCGCCTCGAAGCTGCGCGCCTGGCAAATTGAGGCGATCGAGCAGTACCTGGCCGAGTCGCCACGTGACTTCCTCGCCGCCGCGACGCCGGGCGCCGGCAAAACCACGTTCGCGCTCCGGGTCGCTGCTGAGCTGAAATCACGCGGGGTGATCGATCGCATCACGGTCGTCGCGCCAACCGAGCACCTGAAACATCAGTGGGCGGATGCGGCGGCTCGCGCCGGCATCCGACTTGACCCGCAGTTTCGGAACGCACACGGCCGGGTCGCGCGGCACTTTCACGGGATGGCCGTCACCTACGCCCAGGTCGCGTTGCGGCCGTTGCTGCATCGCGAACTCACCAGCTCGTCACGCACCTTGGTGATTCTCGACGAAGTGCACCACGCGGGCGACGCCCTGAGCTGGGGCGATGCGCTCCGCGATGCGTTCGAGCCGGCGACCCGGCGCTTGTCACTCACGGGCACGCCGTTCCGCAGCGACACAGCACCGATTCCGTTCGTCGAATACGCACCAGACGCGCAGGGTGTGCGCGTCTCGACCACCGACTACTCGTACGGCTACGGCCGCGCGCTTGCCGACGGTGTCGTTCGCCCGGTGATTTTCATGGTGTACTCCGGGCATATGCGCTGGCGCACGAGCACCGGCGACGACATGGACGCCCGGCTCGGCGACGACAACACAAAAGATGTGACGTCGGCGGCGTGGCGCACGGCGCTCGACCCGGCCGGAGACTGGATTCCTTCGGTGCTACATGCGGCAAATGTGCGGCTCACCGAGGTGCGAAAGAGCATTCCGGATGCCGCGGGCCTGGTGCTCGCCACCGACCAGACCGTCGCCCGTGCGTATGCCGCGATTCTCGAGTCGATCTCGGGGGAGCCGGTCACCGTTGTGCTCTCGGACGAGTCCGAGGCCTCACAACGCATCGAAGAGTTCTCGGCCTCGAACGCGCGGTGGATGGTCGCGGTGCGAATGGTGTCAGAGGGCGTCGACGTTCCGCGGCTCGCGGTCGGGGTGTACGCCACCAGCGCCGCGACCCCGCTCTTCTTCGCACAGGCCATCGGCCGGTTCGTGCGTGCCCGCCGCCGGGGTGAGACCGCGTCGGTGTTCTTGCCGAATGTGCCGGTGTTGCTCGCGCTGGCCAATGAGCTCGAACGTGAGCGAGACCACGCCCTTGATCGCCGCGAGAACGAGAATGACGGGTTGGATGACTCGTTGCTTGAGTCGGCGAACCGCGCCGACAAGGCGAGCGAGGAGCTCGTCGATGGGGTGTTTACCTGGCAGGCGATTGGCTCAGATGCCACATTTGATCGCGTCATCCATGACGGCACCGAATGGGGCACCCTGGCGGTGCCGGGCAGTGATGAAGAATTCGAGTTCATCGGCATTCCTGGGCTGCTCGAACCCGAACAGGTGTCGGAACTGCTTCGCACCAGGCAGCGCCGACAGGCACGGTTGGCGAGGAACCGGCAGTCTCGAGCCGCCACCGCGCCCTCCGAAGCCGGGTCGAGTGAGCATGAGCCACCGGTGGCGCTGTACCGCACGTTGAAGGAGCAGCGCGCATTGCTGAACAGCCTGGTTGGGCTGCATGCACGGCAAACCGGCGAGCCCCATGGCCTGATCCACGCGGAGTTGCGCCGCATCTGTGGCGGACCACAGGTGGCCAAGGCGACCGTCGCCCAGCTGCAAGCACGTATCGCCTGGTTGCGTCGACGCCTCGATCAACCGTAACCATCGCGTTGCCTCATCGCCGCGGCCGTCACGTGGCGCCCCACGATCGGGTTCGCGATGTGGACGTTGATACGATCGAACCCCCACACGCAACATTGGAAGCGCCATGGCAACAAAACCCGATCTGGACCGTGTCGACCGTGCGCTACTTGCCGCACTGTCGAAGAACGCCCGCGCTTCTGGCGCCACGCTCGCGGCTGAAATTGGGGTTGCGGAATCCACGATCTCGCTGCGGCTCCGCCGCTTGCAGGGGCTTGGAGTCATCCGTTCGTTCAGCGTTGACGTTGATCTGCTCTCGATCGGGGTGTCGCTCCAGGCGTTGATTGCGGTGCGACTTGTGAAGCACGACCGTGCTGAGATCGACGCGTTCCGGGCGTCAGTGCCGAGCCTGCCGGGTGTGCTCTCGGTGTTCCACATGGCCGGTGCCGATGACTACCTGCTGCACGTTGCGGCACGGGACTCTGAAGAGCTGCGGCAGTTTGTGTTGGCTCACCTCACGGGGCATCCGGCGGTGGCGCACACCGAGACGAACCTGATCTTCGAACACGCCACCGGCGACGGCTGGCAGGAACTCATCGGCTAACGCCGCGTGGCTCTGTGCCGCCGATAGGCTCGAATCGTGCCAAATCGCAGTGCGGATGAGCGTCGGTGGCGGCGGTATCTCGCCGACGAACGAGCCGAGGCCGCGGTCTATCGCAACCTTGCGGCACGCCGCACCGGCGAGGAGCGCGAGATTCTACTTGCGTTAGAGGCGGCCGAAGTTCGGCACGCTTCCCATTGGGAGGCACTGCTCGGCGACGGCGCGCAGACGGTTGGGCCGACCATACGAACCCGATTGCTTGGATGGCTCGCCTTGCGGTTCGGCTCGATCTTCGTGTTGGCGCTCGCGCAGCAGGCAGAGTCGCGGTCGCCGTACGCGAACGACCCAGATGCGACGCAGGCGATGGCCGCTGATGAGCGCATCCACGGTGAAGTGGTGCGCGGGTTGCTCGCGAGAGCTCGCATCACGCTCTCCGGCCACTTTCGCGCCGCCGTCTTTGGCATGAACGATGGGTTGGTGTCGAACCTCGCATTGATCCTCGGGATGGCGGGCGCCGGCGTCGACTCGCACATCGTGCTACTCACCGGCATCGCCGGATTGCTCGCCGGCGCGCTCTCGATGGCCGCGGGGGAGTACGTGTCAGTTCGGTCGCAGCGCGAACTGCTTGCGGCCTCGGCCCCAGACCCGACCTTGCGGCAGACCTACGCCGAGCTCGATCTCGAAGCCAACGAGTTGGCGCTGGTGTATCGAGCTCGCGGCATGAGCGCCGACGATGCCGACGAACATGCAGCGGCGGTGCTCGCTCGCGTCAAAGCCGGCATTGCGACCCACCCGGATCTCTCCGATGGCGGCCACTCGCATGCTCCGCATCCGACCGAGCCGTCGACCTTCGCCACCGTCACCGCCGCCTCGCCTGCGGTGGAACATGAGGCGGTGGGAACCGCAATTGGCGCCGCCGCCGCAAGCTTCTGCTTCTTCGCCATCGGTGCGCTCATGCCGATCGTGCCGTTTTTGTTTGGGCTCGGCGGCATGGCCGCCGTGGTCGTCGCACTCGTGATCGTCGGCGTTGCCTTGCTCATTACCGGTGCGGCCGTCGGCGTGCTTTCGGGTGTCAGCCCGGTGTGGCGCGGGCTTCGCCAGTTGACGATTGGGTTTGGCGCCGCCGCAGCCACGTACCTCCTTGGGTTGGTGTTCGGCGCGACTCTCGGCTGACCTCTCTGTGGTTTGCGGCGCGACGATTGTCGCGCGGGTGAAATTACGCGGTCACGAAGTCGATAAGTTCTTCGACCCGGCCGAGGAGTGCCGGTTCGAGATCGCCAAAGTGCCGAACGGAACCGAGAATGCGTTGCCACGCATGGGCGATATCGGTCTGGTCGTCGTGTGGCCAGCCGAATGCGGCACAGACGCCATGCTTCCAGTCGGTTCCGCGGGGGATCGTCGGCCAGGCGGGCTTGCCAATCCGCTCCGGTTTGACGGCCTGCCAGATGTCGATGAACGGATGCCCCGTCACCAGCGTGTGCGCGCCAAACGGTCCAGTGGCGACCGCGTCGGCGATGCGCTGCTCCTTTGAGCCGGGCACGAGGTGGTCGACCAAGACGCCCGCACGCCGACCGGGCCCTGGCCGGAAGTCACTGAGCAGCTCAGGCAACAGATCGACGCCCTCGAGGTATTCGACGACCACGCCTTCGACGCGGAGGTCGGCTCCCCAGACTTTTTCGACCAGCTCGGCGTCGTGCCGCCCTTCAACGAAGATGCGGCTCGGCAGGGCGACTCGTGCGGGTGCATCGGCAACGGCGAACGAACCGGAGGCGGTGCGACGGCGGGCTGTCGCACCGGTGGCGCCTGAGGTACCAGTGCCCGCGCCACCGTTGCCACGCACCAGACGCACCGCTGCGCCATCCACCAGGAAGCCGTGCCCGAGCGGGAACATCCGAGTGCGCCCATACCGGTCTTCGAGTGTGACGGTGATGCTGTCGACGCCAACCACTGCTCCGCAATAGCCGCTCTCGGCGTGCTCAACGACCAGGTCACGTTCAGCGACTAGCTCGGGAATGACGGCGCGGCCGCGCGTCTTCCAGTCGCCGGCAAGCACATCGGATCCATAGCGATCAAACGGGTCGTGTGGCACCGGTCGAGGCTAACGGAAGTCTCGGGAGCGACCTGGCGCTGACACGGCAAGCGACTCGAACTGGTCGGCAATCAGGTTCGTCACGCCATCGTTCGTGCGTTCCAGGATGCCACGAATGATCATCGCCGGCGCACCTCTCGCGACCAGTCGGTATCGTTTCCAGACCCCGACCCCGGCAATCACGTTCAGGGTTCCCGACTCGTCTTCGAGGTTCAGGAAGGTGATTCCTGAGGCGGTTCCGGGGCGCTGCCGGTGGGTGACCACCCCGCCAACCTCAATGCGGGTACCGGGCTCGACGTTGGCCAAGCGGTCGATACGCACGACTCTGCGCACGTCGAGCGCTCCGCGCAGGTGTGCCATCGGATGGTCGTCTGGTGAGATTCCGGTCGCCCAGAGGTCGTACACGGTTTGCTCAGCGGGGGAGAGCAGCGGGAGCAGCGGTGGCTGCACACTGATCACCGTGCCCGGCAGGAATTCGGGTCGGTCCTGGGCGGCTTCACCGGCCTGCCAGAGCGCGGAACGACGATCCAACCCGAATGTCTCAAACGCACCTGCCGCCGAAAGCGCTTCAAGTTGCACCGTGGTGACTCCAATCCGCCGAGCGAGGTCGGCCATATCGCGGTACGGGCCGCGCGCATCGCGCTCGGCGACAATTCGTTCGGCAAGTTCGGTGCCGATGCCCGCGACATCAGTGAGGCCGAGCCGCACGGCAAAGGCGCCATCGCGGCGATGCTCATGCCCGGTATCGGGTGCGGAGCGGTCGAACTCAGGAATGTGCGGTTGGGTGCGGTCGAGGCATCCGGAACGCCCCGTCGGTCCCGCCGAGTCATCCACCCGCTCAAGTCCCGCGTGCACGGTTGACCGCAGAATGTCGGGCCGCAGCATCTTCACTCCGTGCCGCCGCGCATCTGCGGTGAGTGACTGCGGTGAGTAGAACCCCATCGGTTGCGCGCGCAGCAGCGCCGCATGAAAGGCTGCCGGGTAGTGCAGTTTCAACCACGAGCTCGCGTAGACCAAGAGCGCAAAGCTCAGCGCGTGGCTCTCGGCGAAGCCGAAGTTCGCGAACGACAGGATCTGCTGGTAGATCGCGTCGGCGCGCTCGCCGGTGAGGCCCTTGGCGGCCATGCCCGACATCAGCTTGTCCTTGACCGACTCGATCCGCTCGATGCCGCGCTTGGAGCCCATCGCGCGGCGGAGCAGGTCGGCCTCGTCGCGGTTGCAGTCGCCGAGCACCCGCGCCATGTCCATCAGCTGCTCCTGGAACAGCGGCACGCCCTTGGTGCGCTCCAGCACCGGGATCAGCAGCGGGTGCGCGTACTCGACCGGGTCGCGGCCGGTCGCCCGGCGTACGTAGGGGTGCACCGCGCCGCCCTGGATCGGCCCGGGCCGGATCAGCGCGATCTCGATCGCCAGGTCGTAGAACTCGCGCGGCTGGAGCCGCGGCAGCGTGCCGATCTGGGCCCGGCTCTCGACCTGGAACACCCCCACGGAGTCGGCCCGGCAGAGCATGTCGTAGACCGCGGGCTCCTCCTTGGGCAGCGTGGCGAGCGTCCACTCCTCGCCGAGGTGCGCAGCGACGATCGACATCATGTGGTCCAGGGCGCTGAGCATCCCGAGCCCGAGCAGGTCGAACTTCACCAACCCCATGAACTCGCAGGCGTCCTTGTCCCACTGGAGCACCGTGCGCTGGTCCATCCGGGCCCGCTCGATCGGCACCACCTCGCCGATCGGTCGCTCGGTGAGCACCATCCCGCCGGAGTGGATGCCGAGATGGCGCGGGGCGCCGAGCAGGCCGTTGGCCAGGCCCACCACGGAGGCGGGTACGTCGTGCTCGCCGCCCTCGCGCACGGCCACCTCGGTCCAGGACGTGATCTGCTTGGACCAGGCGTCCTGCTGGCCGGGCGAGTGGCCGAGCGCCTTCGCGGCGTCGCGCACCGCCATCTTCGGCCGGTAGCCGACGACGTTCGCGACCTGCGCGGCGTTGTGCCGGCCGTACTTCTCGTAGACCCACTGGATCACCTGCTCCCGCTTGTCGGAGTCGAAGTCGACGTCGATGTCGGGCTCCTCCTCGCGGTGCTGGGAGATGAACCGCTCGAACGGCAGCCGGTAGTAGACCGGGTCGATCGCGGTGATCCC
>DASTYN010000010.1:0-377373 GCA_035764905.1 Candidatus Lumbricidiphila sp.
GAAGAAGTTGCGGAGCAGGAAGATCGGCCGTGTTGGTGAGCTTGGCACGGCTCGACCAGTACATCGGCAGGTAGAAGCCCGAGTAGAACAGGAACGACTCCAGCAGCGTCGAAGCGACCTTGCGCTTCAGCGGCTCGTCGCCCTGGTAGTACTCCATGACAATCGCTGCCTTCTTCTGAAGGTTCTCGTTCTCGACCGACCAGCGGAACGCGTCGTCGATGTCCTTCGTCGAGCACAGCGTCGAGAAGATCGAGGAGTAGCTCTTCGCGTGCACCGACTCCATGAACGCGATGTTCGTGTAGACCGCTTCTTCGTGGGGGGTGAGCGCATCAGGAATCAGCGAGACCGCGCCGACCGTGCCCTGAATCGTGTCGAGCAGGGTCAGCCCGGTGAACACCCGCATGGTGAGCTGCTGCTCCTGCGGAGTGAGCGTGTTCCACGACTGAATGTCGTTCGACAGCGGCACCTTCTCGGGCAGCCAGAAGTTGTTCACGAGCCGGTTCCACACGTCGACGTCTTTATCGTCTTGAATGCGGTTCCAGTTGATCGCGTTCACGTGATCGATCAGTTTGAGCTTCTCAGCAGCCACGAGGCATCCAGTCGTTTCGTTCGTAAATCAGTCAAAAATGAAGGTCACAGCATGCAGCTGACGCAGCCGTCAACTTCGGTGCCCTCAAGCGCCAGCTGCCGCAGGCGGATGTAGTAGATCGTCTTGATCCCCTTCTTCCACGCGTAGATCTGGGCCTTGTTGATGTCGCGGGTCGTCGCCGTGTCTTTGAAGAACAGCGTGAGCGACAGGCCCTGGTCAACGTGCTGCGTCGCCGCGGCGTACGTGTCGATGACCTTCTCGTACCCGATCTCGTAGGCGTCTTGGTAGTACTCGAGGTTGTCGTTCGTCATGAACGGCGCCGGGTAGTACACGCGGCCGAGCTTGCCCTCTTTGCGAATCTCGATCTTCGACGCGATCGGGTGAATCGAGCTCGTCGAGTTGTTGATGTACGAGATCGATCCAGTCGGCGGCACCGCCTGCAGGTTCTGGTTGTAGATACCGTGTTCCTTCACGGATGCCGCGAGCTCACGCCAATCGTCACGAGTCGGCACGCGCACGCCCGACTTCTCGAACAGTTCGACCACCCGGGCCGTCGTCGGGGTGAAGTCGTTCTCGAGGTACTTCTCGAAGAACTCGCCGGTGGCGTACTTCGAGTCTTCGAAGCCGACGAACGTCTCGCCGCGTTCCTTGGCGATGTTGTTCGAGGCGCGCAGCGCGTGGAACAACACGGTCGCGAAGTACACGTTCGTGAAGTCGATGCCCTCTTCGCTGCCGTAGTACACCCGCTCGCGGGCGAGGTACCCGTGCAGGTTCATCTGCCCGAGGCCGATCGCGTGCGACTTGTCGTTGCCGTCTTCGATCGAGCGCACGCTGGCGATGTGGCTCATGTTCGACACCGCGGTCAGGCCGCGAATCGCGGTCTCAACCGTCTTGCCGAAGTCGGGCGAGTCCATCGTGAGCGCGATGTTCAGCGAGCCGAGGTTGCACGAGATGTCCTTGCCGATCTCGGCATACGAAAGGTCTTCGTTGTACGTGGTCGGAGTGTTCACCTGCAGAATCTCACTGCAGAGGTTCGACATGTTGATGCGGCCCTTGATCGGGTTGGCCCGGTTCACCGTGTCTTCGAACATGATGTACGGGTAGCCCGATTCGAACTGAATCTCGGCAAGGGTCTGGAAGAACTCGCGGGCGTTGATCTTGGTCTTCTTGATGCGCGCATCGTCGACCATCTCGTGGTACTTCTCGGTCACCGAGATGTCACCGAACGGCACCCCGTAGACGTTCTCGACGTCGTACGGCGAGAACAGGTACATGTCTTCGTTGTTCTTCGCGAGCTCGAACGTGATGTCAGGAATCACCACACCAAGGCTGAGCGTCTTGATGCGAATCTTCTCGTCGGCGTTCTCACGCTTCGTGTCGAGGAACCTGAGGATGTCTGGATGGTGCGCCGAGAGGTACACCGCGCCGGCACCCTGACGGGCACCGAGCTGGTTCGCGTAGCTGAACGAGTCTTCGAGCAGCTTCATCACCGGGATGATGCCGCTCGACTGGTTCTCGATCTGCTTGATCGGGGCGCCAGACTCACGAATGTTGCTGAGCAACAGCGCCACGCCACCACCGCGCTTGCTGAGCTGCAGGGCCGAGTTAATGCCGCGGCTGATCGACTCCATGTTGTCTTCGATGCGCAGCAAGAAGCAGCTCACGAGTTCGCCGCGCTGGGCCTTGCCGGTGTTCAAGAACGTCGGCGTTGCCGGCTGGAATCGCCCGGCGATGATCTCGTCAACGAGGTCGGTGGCGAGCTGCTGGTCGCCCTGGGCGAGGCCGAGCGCAGTCATCACCACGCGGTCTTCGAACCGCTCGAGGTAGCGTTTGCCGTCGAACGTCTTCAGCGTGTACGCCGTGTAGTACTTGAACGCACCGAGGAACGTGTCGAACCGGAACTTCGCCGCGAACGCGCGGTTGGTGAGCTCTTCGACGAAGCTGAACGGGTACTGGTCGAGGCACTCCTTCTCGTAGTACTCCTTCTCGACCAGGTAGTCGAGGCGTTCCTTCAACGAGTGAAAGAACACCGTGTTCTGGTTCACGTGCTGCAAGAAGTACTCCCGCGCCGCCTCGCGGTCCTTCTCGAACTGGATCTCGCCGTTCGGACCATAGAGGTTCAGCATCGCGTTCAGCGAGTGGTAATCCATCCCGGATGGCGCGGGCTTGCTCACCTTGGCAGCGCCGGCGGCCTGACCGGCCGCACCCGCACCCGCACCCGCAGCAGCGGTGTCGCCAGTCGTCGGCGCCGAGGCATCCACCGTCGTTACGCCGTCTGCTGTTGCTGTCGTCGCCAAAATGCGTCCAATCCGTTGTTGACCGCGATGACGTCTTCGGGGGTGCCGAAGACCTCTACCCGGTAGAGATGGGGAATGTGGCACTTGCTCGCGATGATGTCGCCAGCAATGCAGAAGCCTGTGCCGAAGTTGGTGTTACCTGTGCTGATCACGCCACGGATCAGCGCCCGATTCGCTGGGTTGTTCAGAAACCGGATGACCTGCTTTGGCACGGCGCCGTTGCCGTCGCCGCCGCCATAGGTCGGAAGGATGAGCACGTAGGGCTCATCGACGATGAGGGGCGTCTCATGCGCGTGGAGCGGGATTCGCGATGCGGGCCGACCGAGCTTCTCGACGAACCGCTTCGTGTTCCCCGAGACGCTGGAGAAGTAGACCAGATTGGTCACGGTGCACTCCGCGGCTCGCGCTGACTCGTGTGCCTGATCAGGCGAGGCGTGCGGCCAGCTCGCTGATCTTGTCTGGGCGGAACCCCGACCAGTTGTCTTCATCGGTCACGACGACCGGAGCCTGCAGGTAGCCGAGCTCCTTGACGTGCGCGAGGGCGGCCTCATCTTCAGAGACGTCGATCACGTCGTACTCGATGCCCTTGCTGTCAAGCGCACGATACGTCGCGTTGCACTGCACACACGAAGGCTTGGTGTAGACCGTGACCGTCATTGAAGATTCCCCTCTCGCGTCGCCAGAACTGCCAGCATTTTGCCGGTGGCTCCCCCGCTGTTCAATACTACATCTAGTGCCACCCCAAGGGAATGGCCACAACATGATGTAGTTACACGGATGTAGTTTTCCACCGGCTCTCCACCGCCTATCCCCAGCCTCTCTGGCTGGTCAACGGCGGAAATCCGGGCGACTTGCGGGAGTTATCCACAGCCGGTTTCTCGGACTTTTTTCAGCGGTGGAAAACCCATCGGCGTGTCGCACCGCTCATGTTGCCACTACCCACCGACATCGCCTGGGGGCGGGCTGCAACCGCCAACGGCGCATGCCCGTCGTACGCTGAAGCCGATGACCAACCGACGCTCGCCGATGTTCCACCTGGTCTCCGACTGGGTGTTGCCCGCTGCGCCAGAGCGTGTCTGGGCCGCCTGGGCTGACGTGTCGGCATGGCCCACCTGGTGGCGTGGCCCGGCGGTGCGTGGAGGCAAATCGCATTGGCGCGGGGGCGGGCACACGCGTCACCGCGGCATGGAGCAGGCCACCCTCATCAACGACCGCACCGTCGACCTCGTCACGAGCGGCACCCTCCCCTACCGGCTGCGGTACCGCCTCGAAGTCATCGAATCGGATGCCCCGCGCCTGCTCATCGTGCGCAGCACCGGCGCGCTGCGCGGCCACGGCACCTGGACCCTCACGCCAACGCCAACGCCAACGCCGGCGCCAACGCCGGCGCCCGCCACTGCCCCATCCGGCACCCACGCCCACTTCGAGTGGAACGTCGAACCGACCGGCCGACTGCTCCGCCTCGCGGCACGCCTCGCCCGCGGCGAGCTCGTGCGCAACCACCAACGTGTCATGGAGTGGGGGCGCCTCGGTCTGATCGCGCGGCTGCGGCGCGAGGCATCCGGCTGATCGCCCACCTCGGCCCGCGGTCGCCCGGCGGGCATCCCGGCTAATCGCCACACTCGACCCGCATCCGCGCGGCGGGGCATCCGCCTGATCGCCCACCTCATCGCGCCCGAGGCACGCCAAACTCAGTGAGTTTGCGGCGGAACGTCTCTGGCGAGATCGCATCGGCCCAAGTCCACCGATTCACCGAATTCACGACCGTGCGCAACGCGTCCTCGCGTAACTTCTCGCGCCACACCACGTCGGCCTCAGACTCGCCCGCCCGTTGGCCGCGCAGATACTTCGCGCGCCCATCAAACTCGCCAACCTTTTGGATGCCCCGCCAGAAGAAATCGACCACGGCATCCCGCCCCGCATTGACCGCCCGAAACCGCACCTGCAACTCGGGCACCTCGAACCCAAACTGGAAGATCCGCACTCGGCTGAGCGACTCGCCCGGGCTGTCTGATCGCCCGTCGGCGAACCCGATCGCGGCCTCGGCTCGCCGCCGACCGTGGGCCGGGCCCAGCCGCTCAAGTTCTTCAAACAGGATGTCCCGGCTGAGCGCGAACCGCTTCGCCCCCGGCACACGCAACGCCCGGTGCAGGGCCGCATCCATCGCCGTGACCGACACGACCATCGGTGCGGTCAACGCCAGGTCGAGCAGCGTGCGCCGCAACGACGTCACCATCACACCGTCGATCTGCATCACGTTCGGGTCGGGCGTTCCACGATGGCTCGTGCGCAGCGAGGAACGTGACCCTCCCGTCGCTTCGGGCTTGAGCGTGTGCACGGTCCCCGGCCAACTCCCGATCATCGGCAACCCGTGCATCGCCGCTGCGGACAGGTGCGACACAACCGGCGCGCGGCGCGCCAGGCGCACGGAAGCGATCACGAACAGCCGGTGGCGAGCAGCCCCACCTGCCGCTCGCCACGCTTCGCCGGCGGTATACGCGCCGGGCCGAACTTGGGCAAGCACGCCACCGCGAACGGCACGCTCAAACAACGCGCGATTGACCCGTGCGGCGCGCAATTCGGCGGTGGTGATGACCCCGGCTTCAGCTCCGGCCAGGAGTGCGAGCAACTCGTCCATCACGCCAGCATTGGGCCGGCGAACGCGCCAACCCGATCACCCCAGGCGCCCTGTGCGCCGAAACGGCACGTGCTGGGCCGGTGGGGGAATGGTTTGGCGTGTTCCGTGTCGTTTGGCGTGCCGCGTACAACACGCCAAACAACCTGGAACACGCCGCGGGTCGGGGGCGCAGCGGTCAGCGCGGCGCGAGCACGGGGCAGCCGGGCGGGGGGCGTTCAGCGCGGCGCGAGCACGCAGCGTTCAGCGCGGCGCGAGCACGGGGCAGCCGGGCGCACGCCGCCGCGGGGCGCGGTCAGCCCCGGGCGGCGGCCTTCGCCGCGCGCTTCGCTTCGCGCACACGGCGCAGCGATTCGGCGTCGACGATGTCGGCGACCGAGAGCATGCATTCGCCGGCGCCGTATTTTCCGGATGCCTCGCGCCACCCGGGCGCGGCAAGCCCACACTGTTTGCCGAGCAACGCCAAGAAGATGCCTGCCTTCTGGTCGCCGAATCCGGGCAGCGCCTTGAGCCGCCGCAGTACCTCGGCGCCGTCGGGGTTGCCGCGTTGCCAGATGGCGGCGGCATCGCCATCCCATTCGTCGACGACCGTTTGCGCGAGCGTGTGCACGCGTCCAGCCATCGACCCTGGGAACCGGTGCACGGCCGGCGTCCGCCGAAACACCTCGGTGAGCGCGTCGGGGTCGAGCCCGGCGATCGCCGCTGGCGCGATCGAACCAACCCGCTCGACGATCTTGAGCGGCCCGATGAACGCGGTCTCCATCGGGATCTGTTGATCGAGCAGCATCGCGACGAGCAGCGCAAACGGATCGTTCGTGAGCAGTTCGTCGGCCGCGTCGTTGCCGGTGATGTGAATGGCCATGGCTCCAGTCTCGCCGATTTCGCAGTGGTGCGCCCGGCAATCCGATCGCGACCGCACCGAGATGGCAGTGGGCGCCAACAGGCGAACAGACCAACAGGCCGACAGACCAACAGACCAACAGACGAACAGGCCAACAGGCCGACAGGCCAACAGGCTCAGCGCTCGGGCGACGCGAGCGCGCGCCTCAGCGCTCGGGCGACGCGAGCGCGCCGCACCACGGTCACCACGACCGCAGCGAGGGCGATCGCCACCGCGAGCGCGGCGGAACGCCACGACGTCGCGAGCAACGCGGCGGTGAGTGCGGCGGCGGCGAGCGCCATCCACCATCCGGCGCTGAAGCGCCGGAGCATACGCAACGCCGCCAGCGACCCAACCAGGTAGATCGAGAGCATGCACACGGAGTGCATCGAGATGAACCAGCCGAGATCCATGCCGAGTGCGAGCATGATCACCCAGTAGACGCCGACGAGCCCCGCGGTCAGCAGTAGTGAGCGGCGTGGGATCGCACCGTGAGCGGCGCCGAGCGCAAAGAAGCGCGGCAGGTCGCCGTCTCGCCCGAGCGCTGCGCCGAGTTTGCCGAACGCCGACAGGTATGAGTTGAACACCCCAACCGTGACGAGCACGGTGACCGCCGCGACCAGCACCGACCCCGGGCCGCGCGCGGTGGTGTCAATCAGACTGAGCAGCGGCACCGCCCCATCGCCCGCGCGATCGCCGAGCACCGCCACGGTCACCACCTGCAGGGTGAGGTACGCGGCGCCCACAATCACGACCGCGATGCCGGTGGCGATCGGAATGGTCCGCGCCGGATTCTTGAACTCGCCGGCGATGTGGGTGCCGACCTCCCAGCCGGCGAACGCCCAAATGAACAGGGTCATTGCGGCGAGCACTCCGCCCGCGCCGTGCGGGAACGCCGGTTCGAAATTCGTGGGGCTCGCGACCGGCACGGTGACCGCAACCACGACCGCAACCACTGCAAGCAGCAGCCCGACCAGCACGAACTGCATCCAGCCAGCGACGCGCACCCCGAACCACGACACCACGAGTGGCACCACCACGAGCGTGACCGAGATCAGCGGAACCCAGGCCCGGTCGAGCCCGATCGCCGCCGCGACGTAGTTGCCGCCGGCGGTGGCCACGATTGGCGCCCCGATCACAATGCCGAAGTAGAACCAGTACCCCGCCATGCGGGCCGCCGTGTCGCCGAATGCGCGCCGGGCGTAACTCGCAATGCCCCCGGCATCGGGGTAGCGCGAGGCGAGCGCCGCGAACGTGCCGGCGAGCGGCACCGACAGCGCAAACACCAACGCCACCGCAAGGATCGACGCGGGCCCGGCCGCAGCTGCCGCGAGCCCGGGCAAGACGAGCACCCCGGTACCGAACACGCTCGCCACGTAGAAGGCGGTGCCCTGCCAGAGGCCGAGTCGGCCACCGGGCGACACGTCGGCAACTTCGGATGCCCCGGGCGACTCGGCCGCGCCGACCCCGGTGCGCGCCCCAACCGGCGCCCCGGCAGCCACACCATCGGATGCCCCGGGCCGCTGGGTCACTCGGCCGCCCGTGGTGTCACTCATTGGTCTATTGTTCCGAACTCGCTTCGGCTGCGCCGCTCGTCGCACTGCCAGCCACCGTCGATTCTCTGCCGTGTTCTTCTTCATGGGCGAGCCGGGCGTATGCGCCGCCAGCAGCGAGCAGTTCGTCATGGGTGCCGCGCTCGATGATGCGGCCCGCATCCATCACCAAAATGATGTCGGCGCGACGCACCGTCGACAGCCGATGTGCGATCACGATCGTGGTGCGGCCGCGGGCCGCGGCATCCAACGCCCGTTGCACGGCGCGCTCCGAGATGTTGTCCAGCGCACTCGTCGCCTCGTCGAGCACGAGCACCGGCGGGTCTTTCAGCAATACCCGCGCAATCGCGATGCGCTGCTTCTCGCCACCTGAGAGCCGGTAGCCACGCTCACCGACCACGGTGTCGTAGCCGTCAGCGAACCCGGCAATGGTGTCGTGGATATTCGCGGCACGGCAGGCTGCCTCAAGCTCAGCGTCGGAGGCATCCGGTTTCGCGTAGCGCAGGTTCTCGGCGACCGTCGCGTGAAACAGGTACGTCTCTTGGCTGACCATGCCGATGTTCGCGATCAGCGACTCGCGCTGCAGGTCGCGCACATCGTCGCCGGCGAAGCGCACGGCTCCGGCGGTCACGTCGTACAACCGCGGTACCAGGTAGGCGATGGTGGTTTTGCCAGCTCCGGATGCCCCGACCACCCCGACGAATTCTCCAGGCTGTGCGGTGAACGAGACGCCATCGAGCGTGGGGCGCACTTCACCATCGGCGCCCGGATACCGGAACGAGACCCGGTCGAACTCGATGAGCCCTGCCCGATCCTGTGCGACCGGCCGGGCATCTGGGCGGTCGGTGATCTCTGGCACCAGATCGAGGTATTCGAAGATGCGGGCGAACAACGCCCCGGACGTTTGCACATCAAGCGCGACCCGCATCAGCCCCATCAGCGGGAACAGCAGTCGGGTTTGCACCGTCGTGAACGCCACGATGGTGCCAGCGGTCACGCCATGATGGCCGCCGAGCACGAGCCATCCGGCAACCAGGTACACGAACGCCGGCACCGCCGACATGAACACGCTCACCATCGCGAAGAACCACTGGCCGCTCATCTGCTGGCGCACCTGCAGCCGCATCAGCCGCTCGTTCTCGGCCGCATAGCGGTCGATCTCTGAGCCTTGGCGATTGAAACTCTTTGAGAGCTGAATGCCCGAGACGCTGAGCGCCTCTTGAGTGATCGCCGTCATCTCCGAGAGCGACTCCTGGGTGGCCGACGCAATGCGGGCGCGCACCTGCCCGACCCGTCGCTGGGCGATAACCATCAACGGTGTGAGCAGCACCGCGACGAGGGTGAGCTGCCAACTGAGCACGAGCATCGCGACCAGCGCGGCAATGACGGTGACCGTATTGCCGAGCACGCTCGTCACGGTATTGGTGAGCACGGATGCCACGCCGCCGACGTCGTTCTGCAGCCGCGACTGAATCAGGCCGGTCTTGGTGCGGGTGAAGAACCCGAGGTCCATCGCCTGGAGGTGAGTGAACAGGCGCACCCGGAGCGCCCCCATGACCTGGTTTCCGATCGAGGCGGTGAGCCAGGTCTGCCACATGCCGAGCAGCGCGCTGGCCAGGTACACCGCGACGATGCCACCGACCACCCACCAGAGCACGGTCACGTTGGGCGGCAGGGTCACACCGCCAACCACCGGGAAGAGCCCCCGGTCGAACGCCGCCTGCACGAGCAGCGGAGGGAGCACGCTGAGCGCCGCACCAACCAGCACCAGCACCGCGGTGACCGCGAGGCCGGATCGATGGGGCAAGAACAGCGCCGAAATTCGGCGGAACAGTCCGGCAATCTTGGGCGCTTCAGCGTTCAGCTGTCGCTGCGCATCGATGTCGAACCTCGACACGCGGTTGCGGTCGGGGGCGCCGGTGCGGAGTCCTCCACCAGTGCCGTGCATCGTCATGTGCACAGCCTTCCACACGCGATCGCACCACGTCCGCGATCGGCCCCGGTTTGGTGGGCCCCACTCCCCTTCCACCGAGACCGACCGCGCACGTGACGAGCGCAGGAGCGGCGCGCCAAAGAGAACGGGAGGCGCGGCCGCCATCCGAGAAATAGCACCTCGGGTAGGTCGATCAACAGAGTATGGGCTCCGGGGCCTCAAGTCAATGGTTGCAAACCCGATTCGTTAGGAGTGTTGACTTTGCAAGAAGCCCGAATTTCCGCGCCAATTCGGCGTAAATCCGGCCGGCACTCCCCCCGGTGGAGGCACGTCCGTGCGCCCCTCGAACGCAGAGTTGCGAGTGCGCCGGGCAAATGGATGACCCCCATTAAGGGCTTCCGGAGCTAGGCCGTGCCCGGCGCTGGCACGGCGCGCGGCCCCGGGCGCACGAATGCCCCGGGCCGAATGATCGGCCACGGGGCATCCGGTGTATTCAAACCCGCTCGCGCGGGCAGTGACTACTTGAGGGTGACGGTTGCGCCAGCCTCTTCGAGGGCAGCCTTTGCCTTCTCGGCGGTCTCCTTGTTGGCGCCCTCAAGGACAGCCTTCGGAGCACCGTCGACGACGGCCTTTGCCTCACCGAGGCCGAGCGAGGTGAGCTCGCGGACGACCTTGATGACCTGGATCTTCTTGTCACCAGCGGCCTCGAGAACGACGTCGAACGAGTCCTTCTCTTCGACCTCTTCAGCAGCAGCGCCACCACCGGCTGCAACAGCAGCAACGGCGACCGGAGCAGCAGCGGTGACCTCGAAGGTCTCCTCGAACGCCTTCACGAACTCCGAGAGCTCGATGAGGGTGAGGCCCTTGAACTGCTCGAGCAGTTCCTCAGTTGACAGCTTTGCCATGATTTTCTCCTTTGGTTTCTACCGACGCGATTACGCGGCGGATTCCTGCTTCTCGCGCAGCGCGTCGACGGTGCGAACAGCCTTCGACAGCGGTGCCTGGAACAGATATGCGGCGCCAAACAGCGAGGCCTTGAAGGCGCCGGCGAGCTTCGCCAGCAGAACTTCACGGCTCTCGAGGTCAGCGAGTTTGCCAACCTCTTCAGCGGTCAGTGGCTTGCCATCGAAATAGCCGCCCTTGACCACGAGGAGGGGGTTTGCCTTGGTGAAGTCACGAAGCGACTTCGCGACGGCAACTGGGTCACCGTGCACGAACGCGATTGCCGACGGGCCAGCAAGGGCGTCGTCAAGCGCGCTGATTCCGGCCTGGTTGGCCGCAATCTTGGTCAGCGTGTTCTTCACCACGGCGTAGGTCGCGTCCGCACTGATGTTCTTGCGAAGCTCCTTGAGCTTGGCAACAGTGAGGCCGCGATATTCGGTCAGCAGAACAGCGGTCGAGCTCTCGAACAGGTTCGTGAGTTCGGCAACTGAGGCTTCCTTGTTCGCCATGGCCACTCCTAATTACTCAACGGATACGAGGTGTCGTACCCGGCCTGGAGCGCTGGTGTTGCTCGAAACGTTGCAACAAAAAAGCTCCGGCGCAAGCGCACGGAGCCGGTTCGCACTCTCGTGCGAGTCTCTCAATGTCACCTGCGCGGGCCCCTGCGATGCAGAGCTTCGGTGTGCAAACCTTTCGGTGAGCACGACGACCAGCGGTCTTCGGCTTGTTCAGGGTAACGGATGTCCCGTGCTGCCGCCAAATCGGACGCTCCCCGCCAACCGCCCCGTCGCGGCGGCCGCGGTGGGTAGATGCGACCCTCACGCCAGCGGCAACTCCACCACGAACCGCGTGTTCCCCGGCTCGCTCTGCACGTGGATCGCCCCGTGATGCGCCTGCACCACCCCGTGCACAATTGCCAGCCCGAGCCCAGTGCTGCCCGCGCGGCGGGAGCGCGAGGCATCCGCTCGTACGAATCGCTCGAACAGGGTGTCGCGCACCGACACGTCGATGCCCGGCCCGGTGTCGGTGACCGTCACGCGGGCGGTCCCGTTGGCTTGTTCGAGCCGCACGGTGACCCGCGTGCCGGATGGGGTGTGGGTGCGCGCATTCGCGAGTAGGTTCACCATGACTTGCCGCAGGCGCGGCTCGTCGCCGGGCACGGTCACCACCGCATCGGGCAGGTCGGCCACCCAGTGGTGATCGGGGCCTGCCACCTGGGCATCGGCGATCACTTCGTGCAACATGTCGTTCAACACGACCGGTTCACGGCGCAGTTCGCGGCCCTCGTCGAGGCGGGCGAGCAGCAGCAGGTCTTCAACGAGCTCGGTCATGCGCACCGACTCCGACTCGATGCGCTCGATCGCGCGGCGCGAATCCTCGGACAACTCCTGGCCGTGGGTGCGTGTCAATTCGGCGTACCCGCGGATCGACGCGAGCGGGGTGCGCAGTTCATGTGAGGCATCCGCGACGAACCGGCGCACCTTTTGTTCACTACGTTCACGGTCGGTGAGTGCGGATGCCACGTGGCCGAGCATGCGGTTGAACGCGGTGCCGAGTTGGCCGACCTCTGTTGCCGGATCGGTCACCACGACGCCGGCCGGGAGGCTCACCGATCCGTGCGCAAGCGGAAGCTGGGAGACATCATGCGCGGTCGCCGTGACCCGACGCAGCGGCACGAGTGCACGCGCAACGAGCATGCGCCCGAACCACCAGGCGAGCGCGATTGCGAATAGCGCCACACAGGTGATCGTGATGGCCAGGGTGACCGCATCGTTGTTCACCCGGGTCAGCGGGATCGCGAGCACCACTGCACTGTTCGATCCGTCTTTTTGACGCTCAACGAGCGCCAAGTACTGGCCGAGTTTCGGCACTGGGTCGATGACATGTGCGCGGCCGTCGTCGGGCACCGCGGCGAGATCGGTGGCAACGCTCTGCGGCAGTGGCAACACCCCCGATCCGACGCCCGCGATGTAGGCGGCGTTCGGCGGGGCGTCATCCGGAACAATCGCAGCCAGCGTGCCAGCCGACTGGCCGACCGAGCGAAGAATGCCGGCCGTATCGCCCGCCGTTGGCCAGATCTGCGAGCGGTACGCGAGCGTTGCGCGCTGCATGGCTTCACGAAGCGACGACTCGGCCCCGGCCATCGATTGGGCGTAGAACACACCAACGCTGACCACGCCAACGATCAGGCTGACGCTCGCGAGCACCGCGAGCAATCCGCCAACGAGACGCTGCTGCAGCGTCCACGATCGCCGGGTGGTGGTCACTCCGCTGCTTTCAAGAGGTAGCCGGCACCGCGCACCGTGTGGATCATGGCCGAGCGGCCGGCGTCGATCTTCTTGCGCAGGTACGAGATGTAGAGCTCAACGACGCTGTCGCGGCCGCCGAAGTCATACGACCACACTCGATCGAGGATCTGCGCCTTCGAGAGCACGCGACGCGGGTTGCGCATCAAGAATCGCAGCAACTCAAATTCGGTGGCGGTGAGTTCGATCGGGTCGCCGCCGCGATACACCTCATGCGAATCTTCATCGAGCGTGAGGTCGCCGACCGCCAGTACCGGTTCGCGTGCCGAGTCCGCGCGCAGGCGGACCGATCGGCGAATGAGTCCGCGCAGTCGGGCCATCACCTCTTCGAGGCTGAACGGTTTGGTGACGTAGTCGTCGCCGCCGGCGGTGAGCCCGGCGATGCGGTCGTCGAGTGAGTCTTTCGCGGTGAGAAACAGCACCGGCACCTCTGACCCAGAGGCGCGCAACTTGCGCAGCACCTCAAGCCCGTCGATATCTGGCAGCATCACGTCGAGCACCACGGCATCTGGCTTGAATTCGCGCGCGATCCGCACGGCGGTCATCCCATCGGCGGCGGTGCGCACGTCCCAGCCTTCGTAGCGCATGGCCATTTTCATGAGGTCGGTGAGCGATGGCTCGTCGTCGACGACCAGCACTCGCACCGTTTGTCCGTCTGACTTCGCCGTTTCGTTCCAGCGGTTGCCACTGCTCATGGTTCCCATCTTCGTCAAAAGTCTGTTGGTTTCCTATGTGTTGGCTACGGAACTGCCGTGCGGCCGCCTGGTGGTCGGATGCTCGGCCGAGGCATCCGGTGGCCGCTTCGCGGCCCGCCACTGCCCTGATGTCGCTGGCCAGACGTACCCTTGACCTATGCCCGAACCCTTCGCGCTGTTCGACCTCGACGGCGCCGCGCCGTTGCGGTCCGAGCCGACGAAGGCTCCATTCGAGTTGCGGGTCGTTGCAGACTCGACCGACCGCGTGAGTTGGCTGCGCGCCCGGGCGAACGGCGTGACGGCGACCGATGCCGCGAAGCTCAGCAGCCGCGACTCGATCGACGCCGCCATTGAGGCGAAGTTTTCGGGCCGGCGCACCGCAAGCCTGTACACCGAGCACGGGCGCACCCGCGAACCGGTCATCGCAGCGTGGGCCGCGCGCGAACACGGAATGACCGCGTCGAGCCTGCTCTTTCACGCCGAATTCGACCGCAGACACCTGGCAACCCCCGACGGCTACCGGGTGATCGGCGCGGCGCCTGAGCTGTGCGAGATCAAGACCACCACCCGCCCGTGGCGCGGAGTGCCGCGCCACTACCTGCGTCAGGTGTGGTGGCAGCAATACGTACTCGGCGCAGAGCGCACGCTCGTCGTGTGGGAACAGCACGACCAGTTCGTGCCGATCGGCCCACCGAAGTCAGTTTGGGTGGAACGCGACGACAACCAGATTGCGATCTTGGTTCGCCTTGCCGATGAACTCCTCGCGCAGCTCACCGCCGCCCGCGCTCAGCGCGCGCGATCCGACCGCAGTTACTACCGCCCGGGCCCGCTCGCCGAGTTCGTCGGCAGCTGAGTTCGTCGGCAGCTGATCAGCGCCGCGAGCGCCCAACCCGGGTGAGCCCAATGACGCCAGCGCCGACCAACAAAATGAAGGCGGCAATCGCAACGACGTAGACGGCCACACCGTCGTACCCAACACCGGGCGCAACGTTCGGGTCGAGGAACGGGTACGGGTACCACCCGACGATCACACCGCGCACCATCGTGTACACCGCCCATGCCAGCGGGAACACCACCATCAACCAGAGCTGGTTCCAGGCGAGGCGCGCCCGCCCAGGCGCGAACACCCAGTCGACGAGCAGCAGCAGCGGCGCCCAGACATGGAGGATCTCGTTTGACCACGGCAACGTGGTGGCCTGGTCGAGTGAGATGTCGCGCAACAGCAGGTTGTAGACGACGAGCGTGGTGGTCATGTAGGTGACTACCGCGGCACGCACCAGCGTGAAGCGCGCAGAATCCTGCCTGCGTCGAAGACTCACCCCCGCCGCCACGAACACCACGACCGCGCTGAGCGCGTTCGACAAGATCGTGAAGAAGCTGAAGAAGTTGACCGCGAAGGCCGCGCGATCAGCCACCATCGACCAGCTCTGTGCGAACTGCCCGATGATCGCCGCAACAATCAGCCCAGCGATTGCGAGCTTGACGAGAACGAAACCTTTACGCACGTGTCACCCTTCCGGGGCTCATCAGCCCATCGCACTGAGTCAACACGATTCATCGCGAATGCGCACTACCATCTGGATAAACGCACAGTTGCGCAGAGCCCGACCGCCGGAGGTGCCAATGGGGACCGACCCGAATGCGGGCGGGCGCGCACCCACGATCAAGGTGGTCGCTGCCCTCGCTGGGGTGAGCCCGATGACAGTGTCGCGCACCCTCGCCGGCGGCACGAACGTGAAACCCGACGTGCAGGCCAAGGTGCTCGCCGCGGTGCGGGCGCTGGGGTACCGGCGCAACGAGAACGCTCGCGTGTTGCGCCCCGGGCAAACCTCGAGCCTAATCGGCGTCGCGATTACAAACCTCGGTAACCCGTACTACGGGCGCTTCGCGCTCGGCGTCGAAGAGGTTGCCGCGCAACACGGTCGGCGCATTTTGCTGGGCAACAGCAGCGAGAGCCCGGCCCGCGAGCAGCAACTGGTGCAGGATTTTCTCGGCCGTCGCGTCGAAGGCCTGATCGTGGTGCCGGCGAGCGCCAGCGCCCCGTACCTCACCCCAGCCGCGGTCGGTGACGTGCCGATTGTGTTGGCTTCCCGCCTGGTCGATGGCCTCGACGTCGACGCGATCGTGCTCGACGACGCCGGAGGCGCCGAGCGGTGCACCGCCCACTTGCTCGAGACTGCGGGCGCCCGCGTCGCCTATGTCGGCAACTTCATGGGGGTCTACACCGAACAACGCCGGTACGACGGATTCGTCGCGGCGCATGCGGCGGTCGACCGCGAGGTTGATCCGCGCCTGGTGCTCCGCGATGAGCGCGATCCGGAATTGGTTGGCCGAGTCATCCGGGGTTGGTTTGATGAACCGGATGCCCCGACCGGCATCTTCACCGCCAACAACCGCAACACCGTCGCGGTGTTGCAAGCACTCGGGGGCCGCCCTGGCGCTGCGGCGCTGCCGACCATCGCCAGTTTTGACGAGTTTGAGCTCGCCGAACAGATGCCGATGCCGATCGCCGTGTTGCAGCATGATCCGACCGAGCTCGGGCGGCGGGCCGCCCAACTCCTCTTTGCCCGGCTCGATGGGACCGCGCCCGTGGCCCGTCAGGTGGTCTCGCTGCCGACCCCGCTGCGGCTCGTCCACCCGTAATCGGCACTGCGTAACCGTGCAAGCACACCGCCACCACGGCCGACCGTGATCGGTTCAGGCACCACATTGGTGGGCTTTGCCACCTTGGACCATCGCCGCGCCGCCTGAACGGGGCACATTTCCACCGGCTCGATAACAGCATGGTCACAATCGGGCCGAAAGTTGCATACAAGCATTGACAACGATGGTCCGACTGTGCTTTGGTAACGATACCAACCAACGGAGGTTCCACGAGGATGAATGCCCTGTGCATCGACTTCGGTGGCACCGTCATCAAGTTCGGCATCTTCAACGGCGCCGAGGCGCTCGTGACGGAGTCGCTGCCGAACACCGGCGATCGCGCCGACCTCGAGCGCGTTGCCGGCATCGTGCACGGTTGGGGTTTGCCATTCGGTTCGGCCGGCATTGCCGTTCCCGGCATTGTCGATCGGGCGAACTCAGCACTGCTGAAGGCCCACGGCAAGTACGAGTGGGCCACCGGCGTGAACCTCGACGAATGGACCCGTTCCGCCTTCGGCGTTCCTGCCGCGGTTGAGAACGACGGCCGCGCGGCCTGCCTCGGCGAAGCTCGGCTCGGCGCCGCCGCCGGCAGCGACGATGTGGTGATGGTGACCCTCGGCACCGGCATCGGGTCATCCGCCGTGATTCAAGGCAAGCTCTTGGTCGGCGGCACCGGCCACGCCGGTGTGCTTGGCGGCCATTTCACCGTCGACCTCAATGGCCCAGCCTGCAACTGCGGCAACATCGGATGCGCCGAAGCCGTCGCCAGCTCCTGGGCACTCGAGCGCGACTGCACCGAAGACCCGCGCCTCGCCGCGGCGCTCGGCCACACGGCTGACTCGCCGGCTCGCATCCTCGACCTCTTCACGAACCGCGATCACGACGACGCTCGGCCGACCTTTGACCGCTTCATCAGCGCGTGGGTTGCCGCGATCGTGAACCTCTGCCACGCCTATGACCCGGCGGTCGTCATCGTTGCCGGTGGCGTGCTCGGCAGCAAAGACCTGCTCCTCCCGCTCCTCCGCGATCGCGTACATGCCCGACTTTGGTCGAGCTCGCCACGGCCGGAGTTCCGTACCCCCGACCGCCCGGAGCACTCGGTGCTCCTCGGCCTATCAGCCGCCGCCAGCGATCTGCGCGCGGCAGCTGCGCCCCTGTCCGAAGGAATGAACTCGTGACCGCACTCTCGGCCTACGACAAGCAGCCAACTGTTCCGCTCCCAGCGGGGAGCACGATTTGGCAGGGCACGGACGCCTGGACCGAACTCGACCGCGCTGCGCGTGCGCGCAGCGCCCGCCCGGTGATCGTGGTCGACGCCTACCCGGGTGTCGACATCCCTGCACTGTTGCGCGAACTCGCCGGTGGGTTGCCCGGCTACGACGTGATCGACGTCGAAGCCGCTGCCGCGAAGCCAGCTGATGAGCTCGACGCAATGCTCGCGGCGAACCTCACCGACGACCGGGTGTTCGGCATCATCAGCCACTCGACGGTTGACGAGTTCTACCGCGCCGAGGCCCTCGCGGCGCTGGCGGCGAAGGTCGCGACCCCGGGGCATCCAACCGTGCTCGTTGGCTGGGGCGCAAGCCAGGTCGCACCGGCCGATGCCGTGATCGTGCTCGCCGATATGGCGCGCTGGGAGCTGCAGTTGCGTCAGCGCAAGGGCGCGACCAACTGGCGTGCGAACAACCCCGGTGAAGACTGGCTGCGCAAGTACAAGCGCTCCTTCTTCATCGAGTGGCGCGCAGCCGACCGTCACAAGCGCACGCTCTTTGAGCGGCTCGACTTCGTGCTCGACACGAACCAGTCGGTCGAGCAGGCAGGCCTGATCACCGGCGACGCGTTCCGCGCGGCGCTGGCCGGTGCGGTCAATGCCCCGCTGCGAGTGGTGCCATTCTTTGACCCGGGCGTCTGGGGCGGCCAGTGGATGAAGTCGAAGCTCGACCTCGACCCGACCCCGGCGAACTACGCCTGGTGCTTCGACTGCGTGCCAGAGGAGAACTCGCTCCTGCTCGAAGCCGACGGCAAGATCGTCGAGATCCCGTCGATGAACCTCGTGCTCAGCCAACCGCGTGGTCTGCTCGGCGAGAAGACCTACTCGCGCTTCGGCGCCGAGTTCCCGATTCGGTTCGACTTCCTCGACACGATGGAGGGTGGCAACCTCTCGCTGCAGGTGCACCCGCTCACCGACTACATCCAAGACAAGTTCGGCATGCACTACACGCAGGATGAGTCGTACTACATGCTCGACGCCGGCCCGGATGCCTCGGTCTACCTCGGCCACAAGACCGGTGTGGAGCCCGCCGAAATGGTGCAGGCGCTGCGCGATGCAGCTGACCCGGCGAAGCCGTTCGACGCCGAACGCTTCGTGAACAAGATTCCGGCGAAGAAGCATGACCACTTCTCGATCCCGGCCGGCACCGTGCACTGCTCGGGCGCCGATTCGATGGTGCTCGAGATCTCGGCAACGCCGTACATCTTTACCTTCAAGCTCTGGGACTGGGGCCGGGTCGGGCTCGACGGCATCCCCCGCCCGGTGCACATCGACCACGGTGCGAAGAACCTGCAGTTCAACCGCAACACCGAATGGGTCGAAGCCGAACTGTTGAACCAGGTCGAGGTGCTCTCCGACGCCGACGGCGTTGTTGAAGAGCGCACCGGCCTGCACCACCTCGAATTCATCGAGGTGCGTCGCCACTGGTTCGACGAAGCGGTGCACCACAATACGGATGGCACGGTGAACGTGCTGAACCTCGTCGAAGGCGACGCCGTCGACGTGGTGAGCCCAACCGGCGCGTTCGCGCCGTACCGGGTGCACTACGCCGAAACGTTCATCGTTCCGGCCGCGGTGGGCGAGTACGTCATCCGCCGCGCACCAGGCTCAACCAGCGACCGGTTCGGCACCGTCAAGGCCTACGTTCGCGGCACCCTGAGCACGGAACCCTCGGCCTAGCACCAACAACTTCACACACTTGCTCACGCCACCGCGTGGCAACCCCAAAACTTACTCACGCGCCGCGTGAGTAACCCGCAGGAACCTCACAGCACATGCACCACGGAACCTGCACAACATTCACAGAGAGGTGAACACCCAATGGCACCACACACCATGAAGCGTGGCATCCGAGTCGCACTTGCTGCGACGACCGCTGTTGCGCTCGGCCTGACCTTCTCGGGCTGCTCGAAGGCAGGCGGTAGCGCAAGCACCGAAGCTGCCGACAAGGGCGGAACGTTGAAGATCTACAGCGACAACCCGCAGTGGAAAGACGGCTTCATCGCCGCCGGCGAAGAGATCAAGAAGACAACCGGCTGGGACTTTGACCCGACCGGACTGTCGACCACCGAGAACTACACCTCGACGGTGCTCGCCTCGCTTCCAACCAAGAAGACCGGCGACATCATCAAGTGGTGGAGCGGCAAGCAGATCCAGGGCCTCGCGGCCACCGGTCAGCTTGAAGACCTCACGTCGATCTGGGACAAGGCAGTTGCCGACGGCAACATCAGCAACGACCTTCGCTCGTTCTACGAGTTCGACGGCAAGGTCTACGCCCTGCCGTTCGTGCAGTCGTACTGGGTGATGTTTTACTCGAAGACCCTCTTCAAGCAGGCTGGTATTGCTGGCGTTCCGAAGACCTGGGCCGAGTTCGAGGCTGCTGCCGAGAAGCTGAAGGGCATCGGCGCCCCGATGTGCACCGGCCAGACCGAAGGCTGGACCCCGTTCATCCCGTTCGAGATGTTCCTCGGTGCGGTCTCGCCACAGGCGTACAACGACCTCACCTCGAACAAGATCAAGTGGGACGATGCTTCGGTCAAGGAAGCCATGTCGATCTGGAAGAAGTGGATTGCGTCTGGCTGGACGACTGCTCCTGACACCAAGACCTTCGACTGCATGACCGCAATGAAGGCCGGCAAGGTCGGCATGCAGCCGATCGGTACCTGGGCAAACGGTCTCTACAAGACCGCCGGCCTGACCGCTGACGAGTACGGCGCGTTCCTGGTGCCGTCAACGAAGGATGGCGCGGCACCTGGTCTGTTCCTCGAGGGTGGCGCAATCGCGATCCCGAAGAACGCTCCGAACAAGGCAGGCGCACTGAAGGCTGCTGCCGCATGGCTCACCCCAGAGGTCCAGGCAATCTGGTCAGAGAAGGCGACTGGCGACAGCTCGCCGAACGCGAAGGTCAAGAATGCTGACCCGATCATCGCTGACATCGTTGCTCAGATCGCGGCGGCCAAGCCGACGCTGCTCAACCGCTACTACGAGTCGCTCCCGCCGAAGCTGATGCAGGCGACCCTGCCGATCCTCGGTGGCTTCATGGTTGACAGCGACGCCGACAAGGCGCTCGGTGACATCCAGAAGGTGGCTGACACCGAGTGGAAGGCCTGGGAAGCAAACCCAAGCCTCGGCTAGCTCACACCCCGGTGGGGACCTGAGTCGCTCAGGTCCCCACTCCTCTGGTGGGGGCGCCCCGGCGCCCCCACCAGCCCGCACCACACCTGTCCGCCCCAACCGTGGGAGCAATATGACCACCGTGCAGGCCCCGAAGACGAGCGTGAATCGCTCGTCGGGCCCCCGTTACGAGTTCCGCGATCGCATCGCGGCCATCCCTTTCTTCGGCATCAGCCTCACCATCGTCGCCGTCGTGCTGCTTGCCCCGTTCGCCTACACCCTCATTCGGTCGTTCCTCGGCCGTGGTGATGAGGGTGGCTTCGTTGGACTCGACAACTACGTCAAGGTGTTCAACGACCCGTTCCTGCTCAAGTCGTTCGCGAACACGATCATCTGGGCGCTCGGCGCCCTCGTGATCCCCGTCGCGCTTGGCCTGGGTATCGCCGTGATGACGAGCTCGATGAAGCTCGGCGCTGTGATCCGCGGGTTCGTGATCCTGCCGTATGCGCTCGCCGGCACGGTGGTCGCAATCATCGGCAACATGATGTTCACCACCGAGGGTTCAGTGAACCAGGTGCTGCACGCCATCGGCCTCACCGCTGAAGGCGAAGGCATTCAGTGGCTGCTCTACTGGCCGCTCAACGTCATTGCCGCCATCCTGATCTCGTCGTGGCAGTCAACCGGTGTGGTCGTCGTGCTGTTCATGGTTGGGCTCCAAACGATTCCTCGTGAGTCGCTCGAAGCCGCTGCACTTGACGGTGCCGACGGCTGGCGCCGGTTCAAAGACATCATCTTTCCGCAGCTCAAGGCGACCACCGCCGTGGTCGTCGGCCTTACCATCACGAACGCGCTCCGCGCCTTCGACGTGATCTGGGTGCTCACGAAGGGTGGGCCGAACCGAAGCTCCGAAACCTTCGCGCTCTCGATGTACCGCCAAACGTTCCTCCTGCTCGATCCAGGCGTCGGCAGCGCAATCGCGGTCGTACTCACGATCATCGTGGTCACCTGCTCGTGGATCTACCTCCGCCGCCAGATTGGAAACGAGTCATGAACAAGGCACTCCGTCCGGGCATCGTGCTTCGCAACATCGCGGTGCTGGTCCTGAGCCTCATTTGGCTCGCACCGACCTACCTCATCCTCGTGAATGCAATGCAGCCAGTCGCCGACGCCGGCAACGGGCCTGCATGGTTCCCCAGCGGCTTCGCGTTCTTCGAGAACCTTGCCGCAGTCTGGGAGACGAGCCCGTTCGCCGAAACGATGCTGAACAGCTTGATGTACGCCGTCGGCGGCGCCGGTCTCGCGGTGCTGTTCGCGACCATCTCGGCCTTCGGTGTGGTTGTCATGCCGGTGAAGCGCCCAAAGGTCTGGTTCTGGTTGATCTACTCCGGCACGTTGCTGCCGCTGCAGGTCTTCGCGTTCCCGCTCTACCGGGCCGCCGCAACCGAGGGCATCGACCTCTACGACACCAAGTGGATTCTGATCATCGTCTACACGGCGCTCTGTATTCCATTTGCGTTCTTCGTGACCCGCAACTTCATGGTGACACTGCCACCTGAGGTCGCTCAGGCTGCGAAGCTCGACGGGGCTGGCTGGTGGCGGATGCTCTTCAGCATCTACCTGCCGCTGGTGCGCCCGGCGATGGTTGCAGGGTTCGTGTTCCAGTTCATCTACATCTGGAACGAGCTCTTCTTCGGCATCTCGCTCACCATCTCACCCGAGAACTCCCCGGTGATGGCCTCGGTCGCGGCCCTCTCCGGTCAGGGCGCGGTGGCGCAGACGCCGCAGATCATGGCCGTCTCGCTGGTGGCATCGCTGCCGGCGGTTGCGATGTTCTTGATTTTCCAGCGCTACTTCACCACTGGGCTCACCTCGAACCTGGGCTAGGCGCAGTGCTTCTCGGCTAACCCCGGGCGGCCGGATGTCTCGACTGAGGCATCCGGCCGCATTATCATTTACTCAACAAAAACGTTTTAGGTCACTGGAGACTCATCGCATGACTGCACAGCCAGAGCTTCGCCGCACGTACCCGTTCGATCTTGATCGGGCAGTCGAGAGCCTGTCACAGCGGGCGTTCACTCGGGTGCAGGTTGGCGGTGGCTGGGTCGACCTGCTCAGTGAGCCGCTCCTCCGTCGGGCCGCGGATGCCTCGGGCGACGCTGCCAGCCGCGAACAGCCAATTCGGGTGCGGAGCGAACACACGGTGACTCGCGCCGTGGTTTCGATCGCCGGTCGCGCGGTTGAGGTCGTCGGCGAACCGCTGAACGGCGGGGTGCGATTCTTCGTGCCGGCGGTCTCCGCGACCACGCCGACCACCATTTCGTTCCCCGAACTCGGCGGCGAGCCCGTACCGTTTGACCTGCGCCCGGTGCGCGAGTGGGAGCTTTCGCTCGTGCCACACTCGCACTTCGATATCGGGTACACCGATCTGCAGGGCGAAGTGATTCTGCAGCAACTCAGCTACCTCGACTCGGCGCTGCGCTACGCCGAGGCAGATGCGGCGGCGGTCGCCAGCGGCGAGGCATCCGATCGAGCCCACGCATTCCGTTGGACCGTCGAGTCGATCTGGGTGCTGAAGGAATGGATCGCCCGCCGCACGCCGGCCGCGGTCGACCGGTTCATGGCCCAGGTACGGGCGGGGCGCATCGAGCTTGCCGCGCTGCCGTTCAATGTGTCGACCGAGGTGACGTCGACCGAAGAACTGCACGGGCTGCTGCGCTACGGACAGCGGATCGCCGCCGAATACGACCTCGAGATTCCCGTGGCGTACCAGACCGATATTCCCGGCGCGGCCGGCGGCATTGTCGACGCGCTCGCCGCAAGCGGCGTGAAGTATCTCTCGGTTGCCCACAACTGGGCAGGCAAAGCGGTGCCGTACCTGCACGGCGATGCGGGGCTCAACCTGCCGCGCCTGTTCTGGTGGCAGTCGCCAGCTGGCGAGCGCGTGCTCGTCTGGATGACCACGACCGCCCAAGGGTGCGCCTATCAGGAGGGCGCTAACCTCGGCCTGCCAGACAACATCGAGACGGCCGAGGACCGGCTGCCGCTGTTCCTGAATAACGAGGAGCTGTTTGGCGCCGCCTACGATGACAACTCGTTCGGGTATGGTCCGGGCCTCGGCGAACTCGAGCGCGACCCGTACCCGTGGAAGCAGATGAGCCTGCGGGTAATGAGCCGCATCGCCGACAACGGCCCGTTCGCCCGCCGCCTGCCAGAGGTGGTCGAGGCGTGGAATGAGCGCTGGGAGTTCCCGAAACTGCGCATCAGCTCGACTGCCGACTACTTCGAACAGATGATCGCGGAGCACGGTGACGAAATTCAGACCTTCACCGGTGACTGGAACAGCTGGTGGGCAGATGGCGCCGGCTCAAGTGCACGTGGCTCGCAACTCGCCCGGCGAGCCCAGAACCTGCTCTCGCAGATCGGCACAGTCGGTGCGCTACTGAAGGACGACTCCTCCCCCGACTTCGGCAACCGCCTCGAGCAGGCGTGGGAAACCACCGAACTCTTCGATGAGCACACCTGGGGTTCTGCGCTGCCGTGGATGGTGAGCGACACCACCCAGCAGTCCGGCCAGGACCAGTGGGCGTGGAAGTACGAAAAGGCGCTCCGGGCCGACCACGACGCCGAGTTCTTGCGCCAAGAGGTGCTGCGCGCCTTCGCTGATGAGCGCGGCGGCACGGGCGACGCCTCAATCTGGGTGGTGAACACCGAGGGCTACGCCCGCGGTGGCCGCGTGCGGGTGTTCCTGCCCGAGAGCCTCGTGCACACCACTGCAACCGTGCGGCTGACCGTCGACGGCGGCCCAAACCTCGCGTTCATTGAGGTCAACCAGACCAACCCGAACCACCGCGAGGCTGGTCGGTTCCTCGAGTTCGAGGCGCCCAGCGTTCCAGCGTTGGGCGCGATTCGAGTGGATGTCTCGGTTCTCGACCCGAACGGGCGCGCGAGCGCGCCCGACGGGACGGTCGCCGTAGTGGCCTCCACCGAGGACCCCCGATGGACGCTCGACAACGGCATCGTGCGGGTGCGACTGAACCCGAAACTCGGCTCGATCGCCTCGATCGTGCGGCTCGCCGATGGCGCAGAACTCGTGAACGAGGCATCCGCGTTTGGGTTCAACGCGTACGTGCACGATGAGTACCTCGCCCGCGGCGAACTCGCCCACGTATCGGGGTTCGTCTACGACTTCGGCCCAGACCTGGTATTGCTCGGCGACCGCAACACGCCCACCCATTCAGCGTTCGAAGACGCGGGTTCGAATGAGGTTGAGCAGTGGGTGCGCGTGCGGATCTTCGGCACGGGCGTGAACTGGATCACCACCACCGTGCGGCTGCGGCACGGGGCATCGTTCGTCGATATCGAAAACCGGGTATCGAAGCCGTTCACGACCGAATCTGAGGCCGGGTTCTTCGCGTTTCCATTCGCGGTTGGTGCAGCTGACGCCGCACCAACCGTGCGATTCGAGGTGCCGGGCGCTGTCGCCGGTACCGGCATTCCGACGGTGCCGGGCGGCTGCGACTACATGTTCGGCGCACGTGACTGGGTGACCGTGCAAAGCGGCGACCAGGCCGCGGCGCTCGTGACCGCCGATGTGCCACTCGTGCAGATCGGTGACATCGCGCTCGCGTACCCGCCGTACACCGGCACTCTGAAGCGGCCAGAGCCGTCGACGATCTTCTCGTGGCTGCACAACAACAACTGGGACACGAACTTCCCGAGTGGGCAAGCGTGGGAGACCACGTTCCGCTACCGGGTCGAGGCGTTCACCGCCGCGAACCCCGAGGCTGCCGCAGTACACGCCAGCCGGCTCGCCGCCGAACTGGTGCGGCCGCTGCTCGGCGTCG
Organism: Candidatus Lumbricidiphila sp.; assembly: GCA_035764905.1. Classification (GTDB taxonomy): domain Bacteria; phylum Actinomycetota; class Actinomycetes; order Actinomycetales; family Microbacteriaceae; genus Agromyces. Next base: position 25,702 of record DASTYN010000010.1, read on the forward strand.
CGGCCGACCCGACGCCAACCGTTCAGGATGTCCCGGGCCTGGTGTCGCTCAGCGACGACCGCGTGCGGGTGTTGAGCGCGAGTCGAACCGCCAACGAGTTGTTGGTACGTCTGCAGTCGCTGGCCGAGTCGGCCATCGAGGTTGAGATCACGGTAGCGAGCCCGGTCGCCGGCGCGACGCGTGCGACGCTCACCGGGGTGGCCGGCGACTCGGTCACGGTACGCGATGGCCGGTCGGTACGCTTGCAACTCGGGCGTTTCGGCACCACCGCCGTTGCATTCCAACTCGGCTAGTCACTCACCGAATCGATCAACGAGGAACCCATGCGCATTACCGCCGTCGACGTATTGCCCGTCGAGTTGCCCGCACCGGGCGTTTCGTTTCACTGGCGCAAGGGCCTGCCGGGCAGCGGGAGCACCGGCGTGCTCGGGGCGGTGCTGCGCATCACCACCGATACCGGCGAGCAGGGCGTTGCACCGTTTTTGCGCATGGGCGGCTACCACTTGCTCACCGACCTGGTCGATGGGGTGTTCCGGCCAGAGCTGATCGGGTCCGACCCATTGCAGCGTGAACTGCTCTGGCACCGCATCTGGGAGGTCGACCGGCTCTACGAGCTGCCGCTGCTCGCCTTCGGACTCGTTGACACCGCCCTCTGGGATCTCGCCGCGCGTCACTACGGGGTGCCGCTGCACGAGCTGCTCGGCGGGTTCCGCACTGAGGTGGCGGCCTATGCCTCGACGGTGACCTTCGATACGAATGCGGAGTTCCTTGATGTCGCCACTCAGTCACTCGAGCTCGGCTACCAGGCGATCAAACTGCACGCCTACGGCGATGTGAAGCTCGACGCGAAGCTCGCCCATGACCTGCGGGCGCACGTCGGCGATGACGTGCCGCTCATGTACGACGGCTCTGCCGGGTTCAACCTGCCAGACGCAATTCGCCTCGGGCGAGAACTGCACGACGCCGGGTTCCTCTGGTACGAGGAGCCGATGCGTGAGTTCAGCGTGCACGCCTACGCGCAACTTGCGAAGGCAGTTGAGATTCCGCTGCTGGTCGCCGAGACATCCGATGGGGCGCACTACAACTCGGCCGAGTTCATCGCTGCCGGCACCGCGACGTATGGGGTGCGCACGAGTGCGGTGCTCCGCGGTGGCGTCACCGGCGCCATGCGCATCGCGCACCTCGCTGACTCGTTCGGCATTCAGGCCGAGGTGCACGGCTCAGACCTCGTGAACCGGCACCTGTGCATGGCGATTCCGAACACCGGCATGTTCGAGCAACTCGTCTACTCGACGACGGTCACCCGCGCGCCAGGTATGGATGCCTCGGGCATGATCCAGGCGCCGACGGCGCCGGGCATCGGCCTGCAGGCGGGCCCGGCCTACCCGGCCGAGCTGGCAGAGTTCATCGTCGAGCTGTAGCACCACCGCTCGACCCCGGCTGGCGGCACCCCGCGGCATCCGCTGAACCCGCGTCGACCCCTCGACGGCGAGGGCTCACAGTCCTACGCTGAAGCCATGAGTTACGCCGTTACAAACCCGGCCACTGGCGCCGTCGAATCTACCTATGCGACCATCGCTGACGCGGCACTCGATGATGCCCTCGCCGCTGCCGAACACACCTATCGCACCTGGGGTCGTATCAGCGCGGCCGCCGACCGTGCGGCGATCATTGGACGCGTTGCCGCACTGCACCTCGAACGTCGTGACGCGCTCGCCGCGCTGATCGTGCGCGAAATGGGCAAGCCGCTCGCGCAGGCGCGCGGCGAGGTCGACTTCGCGGCCGATATCTACCAGTACTACGCCGACAACACCGTCGGATGGCTCGCCGATGAGCCGATCGAATTGCTCGCCGGTGAGGGCTCGGCGTTCATTCGTCGCGGGCCGCTCGGGGTGCTGATCGGGGTCATGCCGTGGAACTTTCCGTACTACCAGGTGGCCCGCTTCGCCGGCCCGAACCTGATCATCGGCAACACCATTCTGTTGAAGCATGCCGAGCAGTGCCCAGAGTCTGCGGCGGCGATCGCGCAGATCTTCGCCGATGCCGGCGCACCGGATGGCGCGTACACGAACATCTACGCCTCACATGAGCAGATCGAACGCATCATCGCCGACCCGCGCGTGCAGGGCGTCTCGCTCACCGGCTCGGAGCGCGCGGGCGCGGCCGTGGCCGAAGTTGCTGGTCGGCACCTGAAGAAGGTGGTGCTCGAACTCGGCGGCGCCGACCCATTCGTGCTGCTTTCGACCGACGATATGGATGCCACCGTGCAAGCCGCGGTCGACGCGCGGCTCGACAACAGTGGGCAGTCGTGCAATGCCGCCAAGCGGTTCGTCGTGATCGACGGGCTCTACGACGAGTTTGTGGCAAAGTTCGTGGCTGCGATGGCTGCGGTTGAGCCATCCGACCCGACCGCCGAAGACTCTGCGCTCGGACCGTTGTCGTCATTGAAGGCCGCCGAGCGGCTTGACGAGCAGGTGCAGCGGGCCGTCGCGAACGGCGCGACGCTCGCCCACGGCGGCTCACGCAACGGTGCGTTCTTCACCACCACCGTGCTCACCGACATCACGCCGGGCAACCCGGCGTCGCAGGAGGAGTTCTTCGGCCCGGTGGCGCAGGTGTATCGCGCGGTCGATGAGGTGCATGCGATCGAGATCGCGAACGACACCCCATTCGGGCTTGGCTCATATGTGTACTCGACCGACCGGGAGCAGGCGCTGCGCGTCGCCGGGCAGCTCGACGCCGGCATGGTGTTCATCAACGTGGTGCTTGCCGACGGGGTCGAGTTGCCGTTCGGGGGCGTGAAGCGTTCGGGCACCGGCCGTGAAATGGGCCGCTTCGGCGCCGACGAGTTCGTGAACAAGAAGCTCATCCGCGTCGGGTAGCGGCACGCGGCTCCGGCCGCGGCCCACACCAGGCGACCGGATTCGGCATCGGTCCGGCCCATGGCACCTGCGCCCGCCGGCCGTCACCCAGCACACCAAAACGAAGCCCCGGAGCGGACCATCCGCTCCGGGGCCTCGCAGTTCAGCGGGTTAGTGCTTCGATCCCGCGGCAACCTCGAGCACGGTGTACACCGACGAGGTGCCGTACTGCACGAGCCCGACGTACTTCGCGCCAGCCTGCAGCTTCGACCAGTTCAGCTGGTACGAAGTCTGCTCACCGAGCGAGACAACGAGCGGGTTCGGCGAGGCCGACAGTGTGCCGACCGTTTGGTGCGACCCGACGTTCGCGTACGAGAGGTCCCACGTGAACGGGTTGGTGAAGCCGAAGACATCGGCCCGCACCCGGTAGGTGCCTGGCGTCGGTGCGAAGACCCGCACCTGCTCGTCGGCGGAACCTGAGGCCGAGTTCCACGACTCGAGCACGTTGGCGTCTTTCTTGTTGTCGACGCGGTCAACGTACAGGTCGAGGTCCGACCCCGTGTCATCCGATGAGTCGAGCGTGAACTGCGCCAGCTGCGTGCCCGCCGGGACGTCCACGTACCAGTACTGAATACCGTTCGTATCAGCACCGGATGCCTCGTTGCCGGTGTGACCCTTCACAACATGTGCTGGGTCGCGGAGCAGAATCAGCGGGTTGAGCCCCGAGACCGTCAACGGCAACGTGCCCGAGACACCGGAGGTGACCGGCACGGTGACCGACCCGCTCAGGCCCGTTCCCGAGACCTCGACCGGGGCATCCGCTGTGACGGGGTAAATCGCAATCGGCGAACGGGCCGTTTCGGGGCCAGTCCAGGTCAGGAAGCCGGTGGCCCACTGCTCGACGGGTGCACTCGCGTTCTTGAACGTGACCGTGAACGTGACCTGGTCACCAGCCGCTGCGGTGAACGAGCTCGGGGTCACCGTAGTGGTGACACCTGGCAGATTCACTGCAGCCGTGTAGGTGCCCGCGGTCTCAACGGTCACCGTGCGGGTGACCGTCTGCTCCTTGGCGAGCGATCCGATTGCGATCGATGCCAGGTTCAGGTCACTCGCATCGATCGGCGTTGCGCCAGCGTCGTAGCCCTGACCCTGCAGGTAGGCGAGCCAGTCACCAACCCCGTTCTGGTAGATCAGACCAGGGTGCAGGAACTTCGTCGGGTCAACGTGACCCGCGCCCTGCGCGAATGGATCCGTCGCCTCGGCGCCCGATGCGTTCACCGTGTTGTAGGCGGTCGTCATCATCGCCGACTTGATTTCTGCCGGCGAGGCGTTCGGGTGAGCGGTGAGGTAGAGCGCGGCGATCCCCGCAATGTGCGGGGCCGCCATCGAGGTGCCAGAGAGGAACCCAAATGTCGGCGCGGCGCCTTCAGCATTGTTCGTTGCCGCGAGAATCGCAACACCGGGTGCCGAGATGTCTGGTTTGATGACATCGCTGCCACCGGTCAGCATCGGGCCACGGCTCGAAAAGCCTGCAACCTGCGGCGTCGGGGTGACGATGCCGGTCTGGTTGCCGCTCACGAGCGACACTGGCGCGTTCGGCGTGCCCTGCACATAGGCGAGCAACGCGGCACGAGCCGTGTTCTGAATGTGAATCGTCGGCACCGAGTGGAAGTCATTGTCGAGGCTCGATGGCGAGACATTCACCAGGATCATCCCGATGCCGCCCGCGGCCGCAACCGTCGCCGACTTGTCGACACGAGCAATGACACCGCGATCGCAGACCACAATCTTGCCGGCCACCTTCGCCGGGTCGAGCGAACCTGCCGCGCAGAGCGCCGCGTCGGCGGCAGCCGCACCCGACGCGACCGCGTCGCCCGAGTAGATCGACGGACCGGTGATGGTCTGGCCTTGCGGCACAGTGACCGTCGCGCCTGCCCACTTCGTGCCATCCGGAAGTTGGACCGTGCCTTCATACGTGGGAATCGTCGAAGCGGCAACCGTCGTGTACCACGGCGAGGCGTGGTCAGCGGTGGATGCCCCGGGCCCACTGTTCCCGGCAGACGCCGACACAAAGATGCCTGCGGCGGCGGCGTTCAGGAACGCGTAGTCATCGGCCGAGAGCACGGTGTTCGCCGAACCGCCACCGATCGAGTAGTTGATCACGTCAACCCCGTCGTCGGTCGCAGCGTTGATCGCCGCGATCAGGTCGGAGCCGTAGCATCCATCGTCATCGGTGGTTGCCGGGTCTGGACCTTCCCAGCAGGCCTTGTACATGGCAACCTTGGCCGCCGGCGCAACGCCGGTGATCGTGCCAAAGTTGACCCCCGAGATGCTCGCCGACACATTGGCGTTGCCCGCCGCAGTGCTCGCAGTGTGCGAACCGTGGCCCGCGCCGTCACGGGGCGAGAGGTAGTCGGCCGAGACATCCTGGCCACCGGCCAGCGCGCCCGCGCTGAAGTAGCGCGCACCGATCAACTTCGTCGAGTAGTCGTCGAGCCCCCACTGCTGACCGGTGGTGCGGTCGCTGCGGAACTGTGTGCCATCGGACTTCTGGAACACCACCTGGTTGCCGTCAAGGTAGGGCGTCGTCGCGCTCGGCGTGGTGCCGAGCGGGTCACCCGCGAACGAGGCGTGCTCAGGCGAGATGCCGGTGTCAACGACACCGACCACGACACCCTTGCCGGCTTCGCTGATGCCACCGAGTGCGTTCCACACGCCGGTTGCGCCGCTCAGGCCAAGGAAGTCGGTGGATGGCACGGCGTCAACGTGCACCTTCTGGTCAAGCACCACCGACTTCACGCCGGGCGTCGCCGTGAGCTTCGCCGCCTGCGCACCGGTGAGCTTTGCCGCGAAACCGTTCAGCGCGGTGGAATAGGAGTAGATGAGCTTCGCGCCAACTGCGGATGCGGCATCCGCCTGCTTCTTACTGAGATGCGCGGCGTACTTCTTCGCATTCGCGGAGTGCGCGTCAAGCGACTTGCCCTTCGCGGGCTTGGTGGCCGCGAAGCCAGGAACTCCCCCGGCATAGGTGGCGACCGGCGCATCATCGAGGGTCACAACGTAGACCCCGTCTTGCATCTGCACCGCAACCGGCGGATTCGAATCATCGGCCGCGAACGCGGTCGTTGTTCCAGCGAACAGTGCGGCCAGGGATACGACCGCCGCCGCCCTCAGGGAGGTACGACTCATTGGATGGCTCCAAACGTAGGTGTGACGTTAGGTTCGGAGCCCGGTGGGGGCGGGCACCACGTGCCCCGATCAGGGCACGTTGGGCCTGAACTTACTCCTCTGTGAGCCCGCTGTGAAGAGTGAACTTTGCTCGAATTTGTGCCCGGTCGCGGCCTGCCGCGGGTGGTGTCCCCCAAACGACCGACTTGCATTCTGGCGTTCCGGGGGCGCTCCACGTATTCGCAACGACGCGAATACTTTGGAAGATCGGAGCAGTGCCATGAAGAAACCGTTTCAGATCGCCGTTGCCATCGCGGGTGGGCTAATCCTCGCCGCAACCGCGGTAGGTCCAGCGAATGCCGCGAACCAAAAAGTTGGGAATTCGCCTGACGGTTCGGGTGCAAACAGCAGGGTCGCGACCAACGCCGTGGGACCGGTGGTCACGTATTACGACGTGGTGAACCAAACCACGACGCCGAACTACATCAACTATTCGAATCGCCTGACCTACTGCATGGCGGTTACCGCTGGCCAAACATGCCAAATCTCGCAGACGTTTAGCGTGACACGCACCATCGGAGTCGATTTGGGCTACAGTCGCGAAGGAGTCGCGGCGGAGCTGAGCATTAGTTCTGCAGCGACTGCCTCCGTGTCGGTGACGTGCACGTCGCCAGTTCTCGGGGCTGGCCAGCGGTTTGAGGCGTACCCGATCGGTACGCGTTACTCGTATCAGATCAAGAAATGGGGCACTATGCAACCGGTGACATATTCCGGCTGGCTGACCGCGTTTAACCCCAATGGAGGGATTGCGTGTCGCGTATCGTAACCACCACAGGCGTTGCCACCAGGTGGTCACTGGTGGGCCTGGCGCTCTGTGTCTCGTTGCTGACAGGCTGCAGTGCGGATCAGCCCCAGCCAACGCAGTCGTCGACGTCCTTGATCGGAATGACCTTGCTCGAAGCGAGCAAGTTGATCCCGCAATCGGGGCACCTCACCTACGACCTGTCTAAGCCAATCCTGAATCTGGACGCCAGTTACAGTCCGGCGACGCCTCAGGGGCTGTTCACTGTTGTGGTTGAGTGTGTTGCCAGCAACGGCTTTGCTGTTGGGGTGATCCCAACTTCGACCGTCACAAGTGAGATCCTCGCCGACGCGCAATCGGGCGCATATGACCACCTGCTTGCGGAGTGTTCCAAGTAACGCACAGCCGGCGTCCGCCTCAACGACAGGATGGCCCGCCCCAGCGTGGGGCGGGCCATCCTGTCGTTGTGCTTGGAACTAGACCAGGGTGTTCACATCGAGCGGGATACCAGGGCCGAACGTGGTCGACACTGCACCCTTCTGGATGTAGCGACCCTTGGAGCTCGACGGCTTCAGACGCTGAACCTCTTCGACCGCAGCCTTGAAGTTCTCGCCGAGCTGCTCAGCGGTGAACGACGCCTTACCGACGACGAAGTGCACGTTCGCGTGCTTGTCGACGCGGAACTCGATCTTTCCGCCCTTGATGTCAGAGACAGCCTTCGCGACGTCTGGCGTCACGGTGCCGGTCTTCGGGTTCGGCATGAGGCCACGCGGACCAAGCACCTTACCGAGACGACCAACCTGGCCCATGAGCTCTGGGGTCGAGACTGCCGAGTCGAATGCGGTGTACCCAGCGGCGACCTTCTCGATCAGCTCTGCGCCACCGACCTCGTCAGCGCCAGCAGCGATCGCGGCTTCGGCAGCTGGGCCGGTCGCGAACACGATGACGCGGGCGACCTTACCGGTGCCGTGCGGGAGGATGACGGTGCCACGCACCATCTGGTCAGCCTTACGCGGGTCAACCCCGAGCTTCAGCGCAACCTCAACGGTCGAGTCGAACTTCGCCGACCCGGTGACCTTCGCGAGCTCAACAGCCTCGGAGGCGTTGTAGAACTTGCCTTCCTCGATCTTCGCTGCGGCGGCGCGGTATGCCTTTGACTTCTGTGCCATGTTCTTCGCCCGTCCCTTACTCGACCACGATGCCCATGGAGCGGGCAGTTCCGGCGATGATCTTCGATGCAGCGTCAAGGTCGTTTGCGTTGAGGTCGACGAGCTTCTGCTCGGCGATCTCACGAACCTGCGCCTGGGTGAGCTTGCCAACCTTGGTGGTGTGCGGCACGCCCGAACCCTTTGCAACGCCAGCAGCCTTCTTGATGAGCTCTGCGGCGGGCGGGGTCTTCAGGATGAAGGTGAACGAACGGTCTTCGTAGACCGTGATCTCAACCGGAATGACGTTTCCGCGCTGAGCTTCGGTCTGCGCGTTGTACGCCTTGCAGAACTCCATGATGTTCACGCCGTGCTGACCGAGCGCCGGGCCGATTGGCGGGGCTGGGTTTGCGGCGCCGGCCTTGATCTGAAGCTTGATCAGACCTGTGACCTTCTTTTTCGGTGCCATGATTCCTTCTCTCGTCGAACGCGCCGGGCTGTTGCTCGGCGGCACTCTCCCGCGATTCCGGTAATTCCGGACTGCGGTCGTGTTGCGGGCACGCAAAACTCACGTGGACAACCTGACCATCATACGCGAAGCGCCCGCGCGTGTCGCGCGGCGATGCGTGCGGGGATGCGTGCGGGGCCGTCGGAGGCGAGGGAATGATGCGGGCAAACGACGCGGGGCAACGACGCGGGGCATCCACCAGTCTGCCCCGGGGCGCCACCAGTCGGCCACGGGGCATCCATCGCAGGAATCCCCGTCTCCGAGGCCGGACTCCGGGAATCCCCAATTCGCACACTCGCGTGTATCGAATCACGGGTTTCGGTCGCTTTTGCGCGTGAAAAGCGACAACAACTCGTGACTCGATGCAGTCGCGGGTGCGTGGGTGGTCGAACGGCGCACAAAGAGCGCAAGGGATGCCGGGAGTGCAAGGGGTGCCGGGAGCGCAACGGGCGTGGGGAGCGCAGGGTGGTGGGGGGGGTCGAGTGCGTCGGCGATGGGTGTGGGAGCGTCGCGTGCGTCCGATGGGCGAGTTGACCAACAGGAGGGGCGGGGGCGAGGGCCGAGCACGTGCGCGGGCCCTGTGAGTAAGCACGGGTCGGCGTCGACGCCGGATGGCAGGGTCAACAGATGCCGCACACCTCACCTCTGCCAGTCCAGTTCCAACGCGGGCCCTTCCGAGTGCGAGATGCTGCCGCGGCAGGTGTGACTTCCCGCCGCCTGCGGCGGTCTGATCTGCACGCGCCGTTTCGTGGCATCCGAACGCTCGAACTGCCCGAGAGCCTCGCGGCCCGGTGCCGCGCGCTCGCGCCGGTCATGTCGGCGTCACAACACTTCAGCCATGTCACGGCGGCGCGACTGTGGGGCATCCCGTTGCCCGCCGATTTCGAGGCGGCTGCAGACCTGCATGTGAGCACTCACCAGCGCCCGCCGGAGCGACGCGGCGTGATTGGGCACCGCACGGCGGCGCGTCGGGATGTCTATCTCCTGGAAGGCTTGCCGGTGGTCGCGCCAGCGGACGCCTGGTGCGACCTCGCCTCCGTCAGGCTCCCCGGCGGGCGGTTACTCACTCTCAACGAGTTGATCGTCGCCGGCGATCGCCTCTTGGGATGGCCGACACCCCTCGCTCTCAACGGCGAGATTGACGAGGCGCTGCATCGACACCGCGGCTCAAGAGGCAGTCGGATGCTTCGCCTCGCGCACGCCGAGATGCGCGCCGGGTCGGGCTCACCACGGGAAACGTTGCTGCGACTCCTGATCGCGCGGTCGGGCGCTGGATACCCCACGCCCGAGCTCAACGGCCCGATCCGACTCTCACGCGGTGGGACGATTTACGGCGACCTCGTGTTTCGGCGACAGAAGGTGCTCGCCGAGTACGACGGAGGCCAACATCGCACTGAGACACGCCAGTTTTTGCGCGATGTCGATCGGCACAACGATCTGGCAAATGACGGATGGCAGGTGATCCGAGTTCACAGCCGTACACCCGATCGAAGGATCCTTTCGTTGCTCGACGCCGCGCTACGCGCGCGGGGATGGCAGCCCTAGCGCAATCGAGTCACGGGTTCCGGTCGCTTTTGGGCGTGCAAAGTGACAGGAACCCGTGACTCGATGGGATGGCTCGGGGGCTCGGGGGGGGCTCGGGGGGCTCGGGGGGGGCCCGGGGGGGCTCGGGGGGGGCCGGGGGGCCGGGCGGGCCGGGGGGGCTCGGGGGGGCTCGGGGGGGGCCCGGGGGGCCGGGCGGGCCGGGGGGCCGGGGGCCCGGGTGGGCCCGGGTGGGTGGGCGGGCGCAACGGGGCGGGCGCACGGGCCGGGCAAACGCACCGCCGAGTAAACGAAAACGGGCCGGCAATGCCGGCCCGTTTCGTAAAGTGCAGAACCCTAGAGCTTCGTCACCTGGTCGAATGAGAGCTCGACCGGGGTCTCGCGCTCGAAGAGCGAGACGAGCACGATGAGCTTGCCGCTCTCGGGCTTGATTTCGCTGATCGTGCCCGGGAGTCCGGCGAACGAGCCATCCTTGATCGTGATGGTCTCGCCGAACGTGAAGTCGACCTCGGCCGGGATCGAACGCGCAGCGGTTGCGCCGCCGCCCGCCTTGCCACCCTTCGCTGCCGCCGGGACATCCTTCGGCTCGACCAGTGGCTTCAGCATGTTGAAAGCCTCTTCAAACCGCAGCGGCGTCGGGTTGTGGGCGTTGCCCACGAAGCCGGTGACGCCAGGCGTGTGGCGAATGACCGACCAGCTGTCTTCGTTCAGGTCCATGCGCACGAGCACGTAGCCCGGCACGCGCACGCGGGTGACCATCTTGCGCTGGCCGTTCTTGATCTCGACGACATCTTCCATCGGAACTTCGACCTGGTAGATGTAGTCGGCCATTGCCATCGACTCACGGCGCTGTTCGATGTTCGCCTTCACGCGACGCTCAAACCCGGCGTACGAGTGAATGACGTACCACTTGCCCGGGAGGAAGCGCAGTTCGGCGCGGAACTCCTCGTACGGGTCGAGCGATTCGCCAGCCTCTTCAGCGGTCGCGGATGCCGCGGCAAACGCCTCATCAGCAGAGTCAATGTCGAGTGCGTCGTCGATCAGACGGTCGGCCTCTGGGTCGCTCGCCTCGACGAGTGCGTCAAGCGCAGCGTCAAGGTCGACCTCGGTGCTGTCATCGGTCACCACGTGCATGGCCAGGTGCTCAGCTGACTGCACTGATGCTTCGTCGTGCGCCAACGTGTTGCCTTCCTGCGCCTCGTCCTCGTCAGCCGACTGCTCAGCAGTGGTGCTCCAGTCGACGTCGTCGCGTTCGATCCGAGACATTGCGTTCCTTACTTAGTTATTCGATGGGGGCCAGAGGCGAAACGCGCTCAGGCATTCCCAAACACGAAGAGCACGAGCCATCCATAGACCTGGTCGAGGCCCCAGACGACGGCCATCATGATGATCACAAACACCAACACCACGATCGTGAAGCCCACGAGCTCACGACGGGTCGGCGTGATGACCTTCTTCAGCTCACCAATGACCTGACGAATGAACAGCGCGATGCGAGCAAATGGGTTGCGTCGGGCGTCGCGGTCACGCCGCGCATCGGCGACGATGTCCTCGCTCGGCTCATCGATGATCTTCCGTGACAACTCACATACCTTTCGTGCGCCGGCTTCGCCGACTTGCAGGGCGGACAGGACTCGAACCTGCAACCTGCGGTTTTGGAGACCGCTGCTCTACCAATTGAGCCACCGCCCTACGAGAACTGGTGTTCCCGGGTTGCGTTCCTTGCCCGACCGAAAGGCGCGAGAAAGTTTGGTTGAAAACGCAACCGCGGTCAGTCTACGTGAGGATTCGGGCGACCCCAAACCGGGATGGCGAACGAGCGTCCGAATGGCGTCGACTCGACCTCGGTTCGACTGGCCAGTGGAGCACGAACCGCCCGGCGGAACTGTCGGCGAACACCCGCGCTCGTGCGGCAATGACAGTCCAACGTGACCTGCACCCATTGACTCCGGCCACCCGCGGATCTACCGTTAATTGACCCCCGTGTTGGGAGCCATCACCTCAAGGAGGATGGTTGCAATGAAGAAGTGGATGCGGTGGGAAGACTGGGTGGCAATCGTTGCCGGTCTCGCCGCGATGGTGTCGACAGGTTTCGTCACTCATTCGGGTGCGTCACTGTCAATGATGTTGGTGCTAGGAGCACTGCTCGTGATCTCCGGCTTCGTGAACCTCGCCTACCCAGGCATGGTCGCGATGGAGTACGTGCAGGGTGTGCTCGGCCTGCTGCTCGTCATCTCGCCCTGGGTCGGCGGCTATGCCGGCACTTCGACGATGGGCGCTGCATGGATGTCGTGGATCTGCGGTGGTGTCGCACTCGTTGTCGCGCTGCTCGCGATACGGCCGAGTATGCGGGCGCATCACGAGATGATTCCGCACTAGGAAGTTACCGGCTCAGCAACGCGTCGAGGCGGCGCCGTGGAAGTCGGTGCGCCCCGGCGCGTAGGCTAGTGCGGTGACCACCGCAACGCGCCTGTCTGCCCGTATCGCCGCCGTCGCCGAGTCAGCCACCCTGAAGGTTGATGCCAAGGCCAAGGCTTTGGTCGCTGCCGGGCGTCCGGTGATTTCGTATGCAGCGGGCGAGCCCGATTTCGCCACGCCGGAGCACATTGTCGAAGCGGCGCTGATCGCGACGCGCGACCCGAAGAACTACCGGTACACCCCGGCCGCTGGTCTGCCCGATCTGCGCGAAGCGATCGCTGAGAAGACCGCCCGCGATTCGGGCTGGGCTGCGCCCGCTTCGCAGGTGGTCGTGACCAACGGTGGCAAGCAGGCGGTCTACCAGGCGTTCCAGGTGTTGTTGGATGACGGCGACGAGGTGCTCGTGCCGGCGCCCTATTGGACCACCTACCCCGAGGCGATCCGTCTCGCCGGCGGCGTGCAGGTCGATGTGTTCGCCGGCGCCGACCAGGGCTACAAAGTCACCGTTGAGCAGCTCGAAGCTGCCCGCACCCCGCGTACGAAGGTGCTGCTGTTCGTCTCGCCGTCGAACCCGACCGGTGCTTCGTACAGCGATGACGAGACCCGCGCGATCGGGCAATGGGCGCTCGACCACGGCCTTTGGGTGGTCGCTGATGAGATCTACCAGAACCTCACCTACGGCGCCGAGCCCGGATCATCCGCCCCTCGCGCCCTCTCGATCGTCGAGGCCGTGCCTGGCCTTGCCGACCAGACGATTCTGGTGAACGGGGTCGCGAAGACCTACGCAATGACCGGCTGGCGCGTGGGATGGATGGTCGGCCCCGCCGACATCATCAAGGGCGCCGCGAATCTGCAGTCGCACCTGAGCTCGAACGTCTCGAACATTTCGCAGCGCGCTGCGATTGCCGCCCTCACCGGGCCGCAGGAGCCGGTCGAGCAGATGCGCCAGGCTTTCGACCGGCGCCGCCGCACGACGGTGGCCGAGTTGTCGAAGATCGAGGGCGTGAGCGTGCCGGTTCCGGATGGCGCGTTCTATGTCTATCCGGATGTCTCGGGCTTGCTCGGTCGCACGTGGGGCGGCGTCACGCCGACGTCGTCGCTCGAGCTCGCCGACCTGATTCTCGACCAGGCCGAAGTTGCTGCGGTGCCGGGTGAGGCGTTTGGGCCAAGCGGATATCTGCGGTTCTCGTATGCGCTCGGCGATGCGCCGTTGCTTGAAGGTATCCAGCGACTGCAGAAGCTGTTCGGGTAGACCCCGGGGACTAAGCCCCACGTTGGGGACTACAGCCCCACGCCGACGAGCACCGGCTCCGGGCGCAGGTCGATGCCGAACTCTGAGGCGACCCGGGTTTGCACGAAGCGGGCGAGTTCGGCGATCTCGTCTGCGGTAGCCCCGCCGCGGTTCGTGAGCGCGAGCGTGTGCTTCGACGAGATCGCGGCACGCGAGCCCGGCAGTGCAAAGCCGCGGCGGATTCCGGCGTGCTCGATCAGCCACGCGGCTGAGAGCTTCACCAGAGGTTCGGCCGCGGTGGCCACAGGCGCGGGCGCCGAGGCATCCATCGCTGCTTGATGCGCGAGGAACGCGTCGAGCGGGCTTCCCCCGTCGATGCCGCCGACGATCTCGAGCGGCACGATCTCATCGGGCTCATCCGGGGTGAGCGGCCAACGCGGTGCGTCAGACGGCAGCGTGCGGGCGAAGTGTTCGGTGACGATCGGGTTCGTGAAGAACGAGCCGGCGCTGCGCGAATCGGGGTCGGCGGGGTCGAGCAGCATGCCCTTTGAGGCGCGCAGCGCGCGCACCTGGTCGCGCACGTGGGCGAGCGGGGCACGGTCACCGAGCTGCACGTCGAGCGCCGCGGCGAGTTGCGCGTAGACAATCGGGGCCGAGAGGGCGGTGCCGAGCACCTCACGTTCGGCCGCGGTGTCGTGCAGGGCGATCTCGACGCGAAGCACCACCGCGACGTAGCCCTCCTTGAGGATCGACGTGCGGTAGCCGAGTTCGAGGTCGGCGGCCGACATCCAGATCGGATGCTCCGCCCCCTCGACCAGTACCTCAACCCGCCGCAGCACCGACGAGAGTTCTTGCCCGTACGCGCCAATGTTCTGCACCGGCGCGGCGCCGACCGAGCCGGGGATTCCGCTCATCGCTTCGAGGCCCGCGTAGCCCTGCGCGACAGTCCAGGCGACGAGGTCGTCCCAGTTCTCACCGGCTTCGGCACGGATGATGACCTCGTTGGTCGCTGCATCCGATTCGACGACCTCGATGCCGCGGTTTGCGAGCCGAATGACCGTGCCGTCGAAGCCCTCATCGCTGACGAGCAGGTTCGATCCGCCGCCGAGCACCATCCACGGGTCGCGAGACGTGAACGCGTCGCGCAGTGCGGCGACCGCCGCGGCGTGCTCGTGCACGGTGATCAGCCGCCCGATCGGGCCGCCAACGCCGAGGGTCGTGTAGTCAGCGAACTGGTCGGTCACCGGAGCATCCGATCGCGTGAGCCCGGCGAATCTGGCCCGGTCACTTCGCCCCGAGGAGCACCCGAACCTGGGCCTTGCCGAGCACGGTGTCGCCGTTGTAGGTCACCGTCAGATCGATTCGGGCGGCCTCGGCCGCGGCATCCAACGCCCCGACCTTTGCCGTCACCGAAACCTGTGCGCCATCGACCGGGTCGACCACGATCGGGCGGGTGAAGCGCACCTGGTAGTCGGCCACGCGGCCGGCGTCGCCGACCCAGTCGACGACCGGCTGCACCGCGAGGCCCATGGTGAGCATGCCGTGCGCGAGCACGCCCGGCAGGCCGACGCTTGCTGCGATGTCGTCGCGATAGTGAATCGAGTTGAAATCTCCGGATGCTCCGGCGTACCGCACCAGCGAATCGCGGGTGAGCCGGGTGGTGCGCTCGGCGACGACGTCGCCGACGGCGAGAGCGTCGAATGCGGGCAGGCTCATGACTCGTCTCCTCGCACGACCAACGTTGAAATTGCGGTGACCACGTGGGCGCCGCTCGGGTCGGTCATCGTCGACTCGGCAGTGACCATCGAGTGGGCGCCGAGCGTCTTCACGGCCGTAACCGCAAGCTGGGCGGTGAGCTCATCGCCGGCGACGATCGGGCGGCTGAACGTGAACCGCTGGTCGCCGTGCACGACACGGGTGAAGTCGATGCCGCCGTCTGGTTCCGCGAGCAGCTGCGCGAGCGTGTGCTCTTGCACAACGACGGCGAACGTCGGCGGCGCAACCACATCGGCATACCCCGCCTCCCGGGCCGCAGCCGGGTCGAGGTTGATCGGATTCGTCGCGAACACGGCGCGCGCGAACTCGCGCACCTTCTCGCGCCCGACCAAATACGGCGAGGTGGGCGGGAACGCCCGACCAACGAGTTCAGGATTCACTGCCACCCAGCCAGTCTATTGGTGGGGCATTGGGTGGCAGGCGTTGGTTGGCTCGTGGGGCGTTGGCTCGTGGGGCGTTGCCTGTGCGGGTGTTGCCTGTGCGGGTGTTGCCTGTGCGGGATGCCCGAACTCGCCGGCGCCCACACCGTGCCGTCATCGAGTTGCGGGTTTTTGTCGCAAAAACTCGATTCCAGCGACAAAAACCGCGGTTTCGATGAACTGGGTGGGGCTGGGCTGGGCTGGCGGGTGGCTGGGCTTAGCGCCCGAAGAGCCCGCCGAGGATGCTGCCGAGCCCACCGGCGCCGCTGCCCTTGCCGAGCAGGCCACCGAGCAGGTCGCCGATGCCACCACCCGCGCCACCGGCGCTGCTCGATTGTGACGAGCCGCCGGCGAGGCCGCCGAGCAACCCGCCGAGAATGTCGCCGATGCCGCCGCCCTGCTGCGCGCCACCCGACTTTTGGCCGCCGCCGAGTACCTTCGAGGCGAGCCACGACATGACGATCGGCGCGAGAATCGGGAGCAACTTCGGGATGATCCCACCGAGCGCGCCGCCGCCACCCGCGAGCGCGCCGCCGCCGGCCGGTGCCGAGACTGCGGTGTCGAGCTTCTTGACGACCTTCTTGGTCTTCGTGCCGAACACGTTCTTGACGATCTTCTGGCCGGTGACTTCATCGACGTCGGCGAGGTTCACGCCGCCCTCGACGAGCTTGCCGTCGTGCCCGGCGAGCGCCCGCTCAAGCGATGCGGCGCCCTTTGGTTTCTGCGCGTTCGCGTTCATTCCAGCGACGAGTGCAGGCAGCGCCTGATCGATCGCAGCCTTCGCGGTCGCCTCATCGACACCGAGTTTCGCGGCGATGTCGCCGACGGGAAGGGATTCGATCAGGCCAGCGAGGTCAGACATTTCAGGATGCTCCAAATTCCGGCGCCCGTGTGGGGCGGCACCGCATCAGGGTATCGGCGCGGATAGCACGGTGGAAGTGCGGCGCGCGCGGTCGGCTTCCGACGACGGCAGCGTGCCGCGAACATGAGCGGCACGGGGCATCCCGACCACAATGGTGGAATGCAGCGACCAGTCGATGTTTCGTCCGCACCTCACTACGCATGGGGCGCAGGCTGTGACGGGTGGCGACTCGTTGATGCGCCCGACCTGAGCGTGATCGAGGAGTTGGTGCCGCCCGGCGAGGCCGAGCACTGGCATTTCCACGAGCGCGCCCATCAGTTCTTCTACATTCTGAGCGGCACTGCGGTCATGCGGATGGCACACGCAGACGTTGCCCTCACCGCCGGTCAAGGGGTCGAGGTCGCGCCGGGAGTCGCGCACCAATTCGGCAACCCGGGGCCCGATGAGGTGCGTTTTCTCGTCGTGAGCACCCCGTCAACGACTGGAGATCGCGTGCTCGTGGACGAGCCCGTCAACCGCTGAACCCACGCCCGGATCGAAGCCCGGAACACCTACGCCGGGATCAGCGTGTACTTCGTGTCGAGGTATTCGTGAATCCCCTCGAAGCCGCCCTCGCGGCCGATGCCCGACTGCTTGACGCCACCGAACGGCGCGGCAGCATTCGAAACAAGCCCGGTGTTGAGCCCCATCATGCCGGTCGCGAGGCGCTCGATCATGCGGTGGCCGCGGGCGAGGTCGCTCGTAAACACATAGGACACCAACCCGTATTCGGTCGCATTGGCGAGCGTGACCGCTTCGGCTTCGGTGTCGAACGGCGTGATCCCGAGCACCGGGCCGAAGATCTCTTCGCGGAGCATCCGGGCGCCGAGCGGCACGTCGGTGAGCACCGTCGGTTCGTAGAACGAGCCATCCCCCGCGATCGCGCGACCACCGGCGAGCACGCGGGCGCCCTGCGCGACCGCATCGTCGACAAGCGATGAAACGGATGCCACGGCGCCGGCGTCGATGAGCGGGCCGATGGCCACGCCGTCTTCGGTACCGCGGCCGACCCGCATCGCGGCGACCCGCGATGTGAGGCGGCTCGCGAACTCGTCGGCGATGCTGCGGTGCACAATGAACCGGTTCGCGGCCGTGCACGCCTGCCCGATATTGCGAAACTTCGCGAGCAGCGCGCCCTCAACGGCCTTGTCGAGATCGGCGTCTTCGAAGACCACGAACGGGGCGTTCCCGCCGAGTTCCATACTGGTGCGCAGTACGCCCGGCGCCGCCTGGGCGAGCAGCGCACGGCCGACATCGGTTGACCCGGTGAAGCTCAGTTTGCGCAGGCGCGGGTCGGCGATGATCGGAGCCGAGAGCGCTGAGGACCGCGAGGTCGCGACCACGTTCACGACACCAGCGGGAAGGCCGACATCTTGGAGCAACTTGGCGAAGGCGAGGGTGGTGAGCGGGGTGAGTGCTGCGGGTTTGATCACGACGGTGCATCCGGCCGCCAACGCCGGCGCGATCTTGCGGGTGGCCATCGCCAGCGGAAAGTTCCACGGGGTGATCAGGAAGCTCGGCCCGACCGGGCGGTGCGAGACCACGATCTGGCCGGTGCCCTCTGGGTTTGGGCCGTAGCGGCCGGTGATGCGCACCGCCTCTTCGCTGAACCAACGCAGGAATTCGCTGCCGTAGGTCACCTCGCCGCGGGCTTCGGCGAGCGGTTTGCCCATCTCGAGCGTCATCAGCAGGGCGAATTCGTCGGCCCGGGCACGGAGCGCGTCGAAC
Source organism: Candidatus Lumbricidiphila sp. (assembly GCA_035764905.1). Classification (GTDB taxonomy): domain Bacteria; phylum Actinomycetota; class Actinomycetes; order Actinomycetales; family Microbacteriaceae; genus Agromyces. The sequence continues at coordinate 44,201 of DASTYN010000010.1, forward strand.
GCCGAACGCAGCAGTTCGCCGCGAACGCGGGGCGCGGTGGCAGCCCAGGCATCTTGGGCCGCAACGGCGGCATCGAGTGCGAGAAGGCCATCAGCGGCGGATGCATCGGCGATCTGCTTCAGCACGAGCCCGGTCGCGGGGTCATGCACGGCAAAGGTTGCGCCGCCCTCGGCGTCGACCCACTCGCCGCCGATGAACAGCCCGCCGTTGACGCGGTCGAGGACCTCTGACTCCAATGTCGGGTTTGTCATGGCTCTAGTTTGCCTCGCAGCGTCACCGGCGGCTACCGGGTTTGGGCATGACAGCGACGAGACACGGCGTGCGCCTGGCGAAGCAGCGCAACCGGGCGCGAGCGCGCGAGTCGCAGCCCTAGAGTTCGAGCAGGCGCGGCCGCACGCGGTCGTCGGCCACCGGGTGCCAACCGTGTGGGCCGTTCACGTACTCGGCCTTCGGGCCGTCGTGCACCAGGCGCGCAACCCCGTCGAGGAACCGGTCGACGTCATCCGAGGTCGTGCCGAGCCCGAGGCTCGCCCGCAACCCGTTCGCCCTGCCCGCAATGCGGTCGAAGAATGGGTGGGCACAGAACCGTCCGGCACGCACCGAGATGCCGAATTCGGCAGACAGCGCCGAGGCCAGCAGACCCACCGAGCCTGCGTCGCGGGTGATCGTGACGATGCCGACCGACTCCGAGACATCCGAAAACCCAAGCACCCGACGCACACCGTCGATCTGATCGACACCATCGGCAAGTCGGGTGCGCAGCGCGCTCTCATGTGCCTCACGCGCGGGGATGCCGATGCGTTCGAGCTCCTGCAACGCTGCCGCGAATGCCACGATGCCGAGCACGTTCGGCGTGCCCGCTTCGTGCCGCTCCGGCGCCGAGTTCCACGAGACCTGGTCGAGTTCGACGCGGTGCACAGCGCCACCGCCGGCAAGGTAGGCGGGCGCCTCGTCGAGCCAGTCACGGCGGCCAATCAGCGCGCCCGTGCCATACGGTGCGTACGCCTTGTGCGCGGAACAGGCCACGTAATCGACATCGGACGCCTCGAGCTCAACGATGCGGTGCGGCAGCAGTTGCGCAGCATCGACCGCGATGCGCGCGCCGTAGCGGTGCGCGACATCGGCGAACGCGCGAATCGGCAGCACCTCACCGGTGACGTTCGACGCACCGGTCGCGACGACGAGCGCCGCAGGTTTGCTCGCCAACTCGGCCTCGACCGCGGCCAGCGTGGCCTCGATCGTTGGCTGGCCGACCACGACGCGACGCGAGCGCCATGGCAGCAGGTTTGCGTGGTGCTCAATGTCAAGGGCGACCACGTCGCCTGGCACAACGTGCGCGAGCAGGTTCAGCGCGTCGGTCGTGTTGCGGGTAAAGACGACGACGTCATCGGTGCGGGCGCCAACGTGCTTCGCCACGACCGCGCGAGCCTGATCGACGAGCTCGGTCGAGACCTGTGAGGCGAACCCGGCACCACGATGCACGCTCGCGTACCAGGGCGAGGTGCGATCGAGCAGACGCACCACCGACGCGAGGGCCGGGGCAGAGGCCGCGTAGTCGAGGTTCGTGTGCAGCACGGTCGCGCCGCCGAGCACCGGAACCTGCAGCCCAGCATCGGTCAGCTCGGCGAGCGCCGAAATCCGCTGCGGCACGTCGACGGACGCGCTCGATGCAACTGGAAGGACCACGCTTCGACGTTACGCAGCACGCGTCCGGAGCGCTGGCGGGCCGGTCACACGATGTCACACGGGCGCCGCAGCGCCGCCCCGAGCTGGCACCCGAAGTCAGGTTAGGCTAACCTAACTTGGTGCGCGGAAGGCGCGCTCATTCGCCAGCACCCCCACGGAGCATCCATGCCTGCCACCACCGTTCGCGGCGTGCGCCTGCTCGCTGGCGAGGCGGATGCCCCGGCGCTGATCGCCCCCGACCGGAGCGTGTCGTACGGTGAACTGGCCGCCCTGGTGACGGCGCGAATTGCCGAACTCGGCACCGAACGACGGCTCGTGTTCCTCACGATGTCAGCGCACATCGAACCCATCGTGACGTATCTCGCGGCGCTCGAGGCGGGGCATCCGGTGTTGTTGCTCGCACCGGGTGCGACCGACCAAGCCGATGCATTGATCGCCCGGTTCGACCCCGATGTGGTCGCAGCAGGCGCGACCGACGAATTCGAGCTGCGCTGGCATCACGCCACCCCGCGGCACCACCTGCACCCCGACCTCGCGATGTTGGCCACCACGTCTGGCTCGTCTGGTACCCCGAAACTCGTGCGCCTCTCGCAGCGAAACGTCGACAGCAACGCGCACGCGATCGGTGAGTACCTCGGCCTCACCGCGGCCGACCGCGCGATCACCGCCCTGCCGTTGCACTACTGCTACGGGCTATCAGTGCTGAACAGTCACCTGGCAGTGGGCGCCTCGGTCGTGCTGACCGATGCCTCGGTGAGCGATGAGCGCTTCTGGGACCTTGCCGCAGCACACCGCATCACCTCACTCGCCGGGGTGCCGTACACGTTCGATCTACTCGATGCCGCCGGATTCTGGGAGCGGAGCATCCCGAGCCTGCGCTACCTCACCCAGGCCGGCGGCCGCCTCGCGCCTGAGCGCGTGCGCCGCTACGCCGAACTCGGCGCCGAGCGCGGCGTTGACCTGTTCGTGATGTACGGCCAGACCGAGGCGACTGCGCGCATGGCATTCCTCCCGCCCGCGCTGGCATGCACCGCCGCCGGGGCGATCGGGCAGCCGATTCCGGGCGGCTGCTTGCGCATCGACCGGCCGAATGAGCACGGGGTCGGCGAGGTCTGCTATTCCGGCCCCAACGTGATGATGGGCTACGCGGATGCCCCGGCCGACCTCGCCCGCGGGCGCGACATTCACGAACTGCGCACCGGCGACCTCGGCCGCTGCCGCGACGACGCCCTGTTCGAGATCGTCGGCCGGGCGAGCCGCTTCGCGAAGGTGCATGGGGTGCGGCGCGACCTCGATGCGCTCGAACGCGGCGCACTCGAGGCGGGCATTTCGGTCACGCTGGCGAGTGACGACACCGCGCTGTACGGGTTCGTCGGCTCGGACCGCGAGGCGTCGCTCGCGCACCCCGTGCTTTGTCGCCTCGCCTCACTGCCGCCACATGCAGTGCGCTGCCTCCCGCTCGATGCCCTCCCCCGCACTGAGTCGGGCAAGGTCGACTACCCGGCGCTGCTCCGATACGCCCGCGAGGTCGACGCGCTTCGACGGGGAGACGACCGGCCAGCGGGGGCCAGCGACGGGGCCGCGGCGGCGATCCGCACCCGCTTCGCGGCGATCCTCGGGCGCGCGAACATCACCGACGACGACACCTTCACCAGCCTCGGTGGCGACTCGCTGAGCTATATCGAGGCATCTGTGCAGCTCGAGCGCGTGCTTGGGCCGGGGCGGCGCCCTGCCGATTGGCCAGCACGGAGCATCCGCGAGTTGGCCGCACGTGCCGCGCCTGCGATGAGCACCATCTACCCCGCGTCGGCGAGCCTCACCTCGTCGATGCCGAACGTCGAGTCGGTGGCGACCGAACGGCCCGCGAAGCGGCCCACCTGGGCGCACCTCGAGTCGAGCATCGTGATTCGAACCCTCGCGATCATCCTGATCTCAGGGACCCACGCGGGCGCGTTTGTGCTGCAAGGCGGCGCACACACGCTCCTCGCGGTCGCCGGGTTCAACCTCGCCAGGTTCGGGCTGATCGACGGTGAGGGGCGAGCGCGCCGAATGTTCGGCAGCATTGCCCGCATCGCGATCCCGGCGGTGGTTCTCATCGCACTGTTCACCGCACTCGGCGCCGGGTACGACTTGCGCACCATGCTGCTCGTGCAGAGCTTTGCTCCCGATATCGCAACGTTCAACACGCAGTCGCGGTTCTGGTTCATCGAAGTGCTGGTGTGGTCGAACCTCGCGATTGCGGTGCTCATCGCGGTCAGCGCTGTTTCGCGTCTTGAGCGACGCGGGCCGCTTCGCTTTGCCTGGGCCGTGTTCGGGGTTGCCCTGCTCGCACGGGTCATCTCAGAGCAGGTGATGCTCGAACCATCCAACCGGATGGCGGTGCTCGGCGCCGCCTGGTTCATCGCCCTCGGGTGGGTGATCGCGAAGAGTCAAACCCGACTGCAGCGGGCGGCCGCGTCGCTCGCAGCCGTGGTCACCGTGTGGGGGTTCTTCGATAACCCACAGCGCGAGGCAATCGTGATCGGCCTCGTGCTGGTGCTCACGTGGGTGCCGACGATTCCGGTGCCCGGCGCGTTCCGCGGGGCGATCGTGAAGGTGATCACCGTGATCGCGAACGCTTCCCTGTTCATCTACCTGCTGAACTTCCAGGTGTTGCTGGCGTTCGGTCCAGACATCCGGTGGTTGAAAGCGGTGGTGATGATCGCCGCGGGGGTTGCGCTCTGGCTGGCGTACACCCGGTTGCTGGGGTGGCTTCGCCGACATCGCGCAGATGCAGCAGACTTGCGGCATGAACGATCGCACCGCATCTGAGTCGCATCTGCTCGGACCCGGTCTACTGGCGACGCCGTTCACCGCAGCCGAGATTCGCGACGCGACCGGGGCAGGGAAGACGATCCGGATCGTGGTGGATGGCCCCGGCGACCGCCGCGACGAACGCGTCAATCGATTCACCGACTGCGACGAGTTCGGCGCAACGCTTTGGCGGTGGCGAGTGCCAGCGACAGGCGCGCGCGAGCAGGTGTCGAGCGCCCGCGTCACCTGGAACGAACTGCAATCGCACGCCGCATTCCCGGCCGACCGCACAAGTGTCACCGACGAAACGCTCGATCTGCCGCTCGGCCGGCTCGAATGCCGCCGCTACGACACGCGTGAAACACCGGATGCCCCGGCGTCAACGTTTTGGTTCGCAGCGGCATACCCCGGCATGCCAGTTCGTTACGAAGTCACCACACCTGACGGGCCGATGCGAACAACGATCTTGTCGATCGAACGCGACTAGGCGCGCCACTCCTCAGCCGCGGTAAACGGCACTGCTGGCGGCACCACACACGTCGTCGTGAGCTCTGCTCGGGTGCCACTCGCCGCCGCCTCGTGCAGCGCGGTCATCACCTCGAGCGCGTGCAACGCCACATCGCCGTTCGCGCGGGCCGGCCGCTCCGAGGTCGAGGCGGCGAAGTCGACGATGCCGACGCCGCGGCCCGAGTCTTCATACCCGGCTGAGGTCGGCACGACCGCCCACTCACCGCCATTTGGCTTGAGCGTCACCTCACCCGAGAACTGGTTCGGGTCTGGCACGGTGAGGCTGCCGAGCTCACCCTGCACCTCGATGTTCGGCGACTTCGTGCCCGCCCCATCGAAGGTCATGATCAGCGTTGAGAGCGCCCCGCCCTCGTGCTCGAGCACACCGGTGACGTGGGTCGGGACATCCACCCGAATGACCTCGCCGCTGCGCGGCTGGCTCGTGATGGTGCGCTCCGCGCGCGTGCGCGACGCCATGCCGACCACCGACCGCACCGGCCCGAGCAGGTGGATCAGCGCGGTCACGTAGTACGGGCCCATGTCGTAGACCGGCCCGCCACCGGCTTGGTAATAGAAGTCAGGTGCCGGATGCCACGCCTCATGTCCTGGGGTGACCATCGTCGCCGAGGCACCAACTGGGCGACCGATGCTGCCGGCCTCGATCACGGCACGTGCGGTCTGAATGCCCGTGCCGAGCACGGTGTCGGGTGCGCATCCGACCCAAACGCCAGCAGCGGCGCCGGCCGCGATGACCTTGACGGCGTCGGCATAGGTGGCCGCAAGTGGCTTCTCGCCAAAGACGTGCTTGCCGGCAGCGATGGCCTTCAGCGCGATCTCGGCGTGGGCGGCCGGGATCGTGAGGTTGAGCACTGTGTCGACCTGATCGCTCGCGAGCAGCGCCTCGACAGTCATGGCTTGAGCGCCCGGGATCTCGGCCGCAGCCGCCTCGGCTCGGGCGAGGTCGATGTCTGCAAGCGCGGTGACCTGCACCGACTCGGCCTCAGCGAACGTCTTGAGGTAGGCGCGTGAAATGACGCCGACCCCAATAATGCCTACGCGGTGCGGGCTGCCCACAGCATGCCCCTTTCAATGATGGTGCGAACGTTCGGATTGGCCAGCACGTCGAGGCTGTGCCCCGGCGTGGTGACGACGATGCGGCCCTTGCCCCACAGCCTGGTCCAGATCGCTGGCGAGGTGACCTCTCGGTGCCATGGGTGGTAGTCCGGCGCGGGATGGGTGGTCGTCGCGAGCACATCGATGAGGTCATCGTGCAACACCCAGTACTGCTCGGTCTTGAGGTCGAAGTCTTCGATACCCGCCGTAATTTCATGGGTGCGACCAAGGTCGGTGAGGTTCACCGTGTATGGCAAAAAGCAACGCTCTTCCTCGGGGCATGCAATCGCCGGATCGCAACTTGGATGCGTCACGAACTGCCCGCCGACGAGCTGTAGGTACTCGGCCTTGTTCCGGTACGAGTCGGCGATGCCGCCGTGCCATCCGGTAAACCCGGTGCCCGCCTCGATCGCTGCGCGGAGTCCGACAAACTCGGCGTCTTCAATGGTCGACATGGTGACGCACTGCACGATCAGGTCGGTGGCTGCCATCGCCTCGGCATCGGCGTAGACCGCCGTCGAGTCCTCAACGCGCACGGTAAACCCGCTCGCCTCCAGGAACGGAATGAAGCCGTTCGTTGCCTCGACCGGGGCGTGACCGTCCCAGCCGCCGCGAACAATGAGTGCGTTTCGAGTTGGCATCAGCGCCAGTGCCTCCTGGTGTTCGTCCGCCAAGTCCGACGGAGCATCCAGTATATGTTTACGGGCGAAACGAAATGAACCGACCTCAGGAAACGGGCGTCGGGTAGAGCACTACGCCGCCATCCACCGCGACATCGATCGCGCTGCCCGGCACATAGCGACCGGCCTCGTGCAGCGGCACCTTGTGCACGACCTCGAGGCCGGCCTCAGTGTCGGCCGAGTAGGCAATGCCAGCAGGCGTATGCACGCCGATGCGGAGGCGCACCTCGGCGCTCGACCCCGCCGGCTTCACCGCGAGCACGGTGGCATTGCCGCCATCTGGGGCATCTGCGTTGAGCCGCAGTTGATCTGGGCGAACCATCGCCGAGACCTCCTTCGCCCCACCCGAATGGTCATGCCGCACCGCAACGCAGCCGAGTGCGCAGTTCACCTGCATCGTGCCGGTCGGGTGACCCACGATCCGCAGTGGCGCAGTTACCGGCACCGCCGGCACCATCACCATGTCGCCCAAGAACTCGGCGACGCCCGGCGACACCGGGGCGTCGAAGACGTCGGCCGGGGCACCCGCCTGCACGAGCCGACCGTCGGCGATCACGCCGACCTGGTGCCCGAACGAGAGCGCCTCAGCCTGATCATGCGTGACGAGCACCGCGGTGACCCCGCTTCGCTCGAGCACGTACTGCACCGCGTTGCGGGTCTGCGCGCGCAGCCCGGTGTCGAGGGCGCTGAACGGTTCGTCGAGCAGAATCACGCTCGGCCGCTGCGCGAGCGCACGCGCGAGCGCGACCCGCTGCTGCTGCCCGCCCGAGAGTTCATGCGGCATGCGGTCAGCGAGCGACCGATCGAGCGAGGCCAGGTCGAGCAGTTCATGCACGCGCGCCGTGGTGCGCTCACGCCGCGGCAGCCCGAACGCGACATTGCGGGCCACCGAGAGGTGCGGAAACAGCGCTCCATCTTGGGCGACGTAGCCGATGCCGCGGCGGTGCGCGGGCACCGACCCGTGCGGCCCGGCAAGGGTGCGACCGTTCAGGGTGATCGTGCCGGCATCGGGTTCAACAAACCCGGCGATCAGGCGAAGCAGCGTGGTCTTGCCGCTGCCGGATGCCCCAACCAGCGCAATGCGACTGCCGGCCGGCACGTCAAGTGAGACGTCGCGCAACACGGACGTGTGACCGTATGCCTTCGACACCCCGTCGAGGTGCAGGCTCATCGGAGTCTCCGTCCTGTTGCGTGCGCAAACATTAACGCTACCGCCGGAATCGACAACACGACCAAGAGCAGTGCGTACGGCGCTGCGCCCGGGTAGTCGATAGCGGATGCAGCCGACCAGAACTGGGTCGCCACCGTGCGGGTGCCGGTGGGGGCCAGCAACAGGGTCGCGGTGAGTTCGTTCGCCGCACCAAGCGCGACCAGCGCGACCGCGGCGGCAAGCGATGGCAGCAGTAACGGTAAGGTGACCCGCAGCCGCGCCCGCCACGGGGCGACCCCCAGCGACCGGGCAGCTTCTTCGAGGCCCTGCGGAATCTGCGCAATGCCAGCCCGCAGCGGCACCAATGCGCGCGGCAAGAAGATGATGACGTAGGCGATCACGACGGTGGCGACCGTTTGGTACAGCGCAGGCACCACCTTGAGCGACACCGTCACGAGCGCGAGCGCGATGATGATCGCGGGCAGGCTGCTCGCCACGTAGCTGCCGCCTTCGAGCACCCGCACGGTGCGACTTGGGTACCGCACCGAGAGCCAGGCAATCGGCAAGCCGACGAGCACCGCCGCAAATGCGCCAAGGGTGCCGAGCAGCAGCGTTTCAGCGGCAGCCCCGGCCAGGTCAACGAACACTGCCGGGTCGGTTTGCGCCAGCCACCGCACCACACTGACCAGCGGGACCACAACGGCCAGCACGACGCATCCGATCGCAATGACCAACGCAACCCAGCGGGCGCGGCCGAGCCGCAGCCGAACCGCCTGTTGTGCCGCGCCCGACCCGACGCGGGCGTACCGGGCACGGCCGCGCACCATGCCCTCGATGACGAGCACCACCAGGCACAGCAGCGCAAGCACGACACCGAGCGCTGCGGCGTTCGGCCCGGCAAACGTCGAGCTATACGCCGTGATGATCGCGGTGGTGAACGTGTCGAAGCGGATGAACGCGAACGCACCAAACTCGGCCAGCAGGTGCAGCGCGACCACGACCACTCCGCCGAGCACGGCGAGCCGCAACTGCGGCAGCACCACCCGGAAAAACACCTTCCACGGACCAAACCCGAGCGAACGCGCGGTGTCTTCAAGCGCCGGGTCAAGGCCCCGAAGCGCTGCGAGCGCCGGCAGGTACACGAGCGGCGAATACGAGAGCACCGCAATCAGCACGCCACCAACGATCCCCTGCAGCGACGGCACCGCGCTCGCCCAGCCATAGCTGGCGACAAAGGCCGGGATGGCGAGGGGTGCTGCAAAGGCGATCGCGAAGAAGCGGCGCAGCGGCAGATCGGTGCGCTCGACGAGCCAGGCGGCACCGATGCCAAGCACGAGCGCGAGCGGGATGCCGAACACCATCAGCAGCGCGGTGTTTGCCAACAGGTGCCCGACATGCGCGCGGAAGACGAGCTCGCTCAGCGCGGGCCATCCCATGCTGATCGCCGCTTGCACCACATACCCGGCTGGCACCAAACTGCCCGCCACGAGCACCACGACCAGCGCGACGAAGCCGACCGGCGCCGGGCGCTCTCGCGCGGGCACGGTCGGCTGTCGGGTCAAGAGTCCGCTCAGAGCAGCCCCGCCTTGGTCATGAGATCGATGACCCGTTTGCCGTTCAGGGTGCTGGGGTCAACCATCGGGAACTGCAGCGAGTCGAGCGGCGGCAGTGCCGGGTTCGCGCCAACGCCTGACCCAACTGGGTATTCCATGCTGTAGCCGGTGCCGAGAATTTCTTGACCCTGCTTACCGGTGATGAACTTCAAGAACTGCTGCGCCTGCTCGGCATGTGGCGCGTTCTTCAGCACGCCGCCGCCCGACAGGCTCACAAATGCGCCCGCGTCGTGGTTGCCGAAGTAATGCAACTTGGTCTTCGACGAGTTCTCCTTGGTACCGAGCTGATCGCGGTACCAGTAGTAGTGGTAGATCACGCCCATCGGAATCTCGCCGGCGTTCACCGCCTTCATGGTGGCGATGTTGTTGTTGTACATCTTCGCTTGTTTCGCCATCGCGGCCAGCCACTCGGCAGCCTTCGCCTCGCCAGCGGTTTGCACGATGGCGGAGACGATTGCCTGGAAGTCGGCGCCGGCTGGCGCGCCACCCCACTTCGCCGCCCACTTCGGATCGGCCAGATCAAGCAGCGACTTCGGCAGGTTCGCTTCGTCGACGAGCGACGGGTTGTAAATCAGCACGGTTGAACGGGCGGCGATGCCAACCCAGTCTCCGGATGCCGGGCGGTACTGCGCTGGCACCTGAGCGATTGTGTCGGCAGCAACTGGGGCGAAGAGCCCCGCCTTCTCGACGATCGACATCGCGGGCGAGTTCTCGGTGAGGAACACGTCAGCCTTCGAGGCCGACCCTTCTTGCGCGAGCTGGTTCGCAAGTTCGGAGTCGCCGCCGTTACGCAGCACGACCTTAATGCCGGTCTGCTTCGTGAACTCGTCGGCCCACTCCTTGGTCAACTGTTCGTGTTGGGCGTTGTAGACGACGAGCGCGTTCGAATCGCCTGCTGGCGCGCACGCAGTGAGGCCGAGCGCCGATACCGCCGCCACGAGCACGGCCGCGACCGAGGCCGCCCGAATCTTGCGCACGAGCACAGCCTTTCTTCGCCGGGAACGCGGGGAAACCCGCTTAGGTAAGGCTACCCTAACACGCCCGGGGTTGGGTGGCCTCCGCTGGCGGACCGACGCGGTCGGGGCGCCTGACGGCCGTCAGGCGGGGCATCCGCACAACCGCGTCACGCGTTGACCCATCGCATCCAATAACCTGGACAAAACAGCGATACAACTGTGAGGTAACGGTGGCGATCCCTGAGGGTTTCCCTGGCCAAAAGCTGATCGTGCTCCCGCGCCCGATCGTTCGTGAGGCCCTCGGCCGCGTCGGCACGCGGCACGTGATGGTCACCGACTGCGGGTACTTCCCCGATGCGGTCTCGCACGGGATCACCCGCGAGGCGGGAACGCCGCAGACGATTGTGATCCTCTGCGTCAAAGGGTCTGGTTGGTGCGAATATCAGGGCACTAGGCATCCGGTGCACGCCGGCCAGGTGATCGTGATTCCGGCGGGCGAACCGCATGCGTATGCGGCACTTCCGGATGACCCGTGGACGATCTGGTGGCTCCACGTGACCGGCCCCGAGATCACCGAGTTGGTGCGCTCTGGCCCGGCCAGCTCGCGCATGGCGGTGCGCGAACTGAACGACCCGTACCGTGCGGTGGGCCTCATCCAAGAGGTGGTCGGGCTGCTCGAACGCGACCTTGCGAGTTCAACGCTGCTTGCGGCATCCGCCGCCGCGTGGCACCTGCTCGCATTGCTCGCCGCTGAAACACGGGCCCCGGGAGTTGACGATTCACCGATCGACCGCGCACGCGAGTACCTCCGCGAGCACCTCGCCGACCGCATCTCAGTCGCCGAACTCGCCGCCTTGGCCCATATGAGCCCCTCCCATTTCGCGGCATCGTTCCGTGCCCAGGTGGGCGAGCCGGTGCTGCGCTACCAAACGGGGCTCCGGATGGCCCGCGCTCGCGAATTGCTCGATCTCAGCTCACGGGCCATCGCCGACATCGCCCACGAGGTCGGCTACCCGGACCCGTTCTACTTCACCCGGCAATTCACCGCAGTGCACGGGGTGACCCCGCGGCAGTTCCGAAGCGGAGACCGCGGGCCGCTCAGCGACTGAGGGTTCATTGCGCAGGGACGCCGCGAGCGGCTGGTGATGGGTGCCCCGCGGGCGCCTACCGTTGCAGCTCCATCGTGCGGCGCAGCTGTGCCAACTCGCGGTCTCGTTCGACATTCGCGTCGTCGACGAAGAGCAACATCGTCGGCAACGAGGTAGCGAAGTAGTCGACCGTGGCCGGCGTCGAAGCCCGCTCGGCAGCCCACTGGTCGAGGCCCCGTTGCAGCGCCGCTGCATCCGCGTCGCGCCCAAGCCGCCGCAGGGCGGTGATCGTCCACGGCGTCTGCAGTGAGTAGGGCTGCACGCTCATCTTCGTGAAATCGCCGACGATGTTGGCGGCGATCGTCCACTCCGCCCGCGCACCCGCGGTATCGCCTGCCGCGGCCAGCGCGTCGCCCCGCACCAGGTGCAGTTCAGCATCGGCCTGCAAGAAGTGCCGCACCTCACCCAGCGAGACTGGTGGGTTGAGCGCCGCGTCGATCGCTTCGACCGCGGCGGCCGACCGGCCAGCGGCGAGGTGACCCCTCGCCAGGGCAAGTTGTGCGCCATCCCATGCGGCGAGAACCTGGCCTTCGCCACCTTCCCACGGCTGGAACACTCGCGTCGCAAGCAATACATGGGCCTCCTGCGGCCGCCCGGCGGCCGTGAGCAACTCGGCGTAGGCGACCAGGAAGGCATCGCGGCTGAGCACCAGTTCGAGGTCGGCAGCGAGCGCGGCGAGCCGCTCTTCGGTGCTGGCGCCGACGCGCGCGGCGAGTTGATCGGCCTCGTAGGCGAGCTGCGCGTCGCGCGGCGCGCGTTCGCGAGCGGCGCGGTAGTACTCGACTGCGGCCGCGGTGTCGTGCGTCACGTTGTAGGCGTAGATGCCGAGGTTGCGAAGGGCGATCTGCGCGACGGTGCTCGGCGTGCCGTTTTCGATCTGCGTCGGCGCCGCGGCGGCAACCGCCCAGGCGTCGGCCGCCGCCTGCGGCTGGTCCTTGTGATACAGCCAGTTCCCAAGCAGCAATGCCGCGACCGGGTCGGATGGCTCGGCCGCAAGTGCCGCCCGCAGCGCGATGACATCATCGAGGCGAAGCGCATTCGCCCAGGTGGTCTCGGCCGAGCGCGCTGCCGCGCGGGCGCGGGCCGCGGCGGTCGGGTCACCCTGGCGGTCAAGGATCAGCGCCCGGTGGTACTCGACGAGCGGCGCCATCTGCACCTGCCCGAGGGCGTTCTGCGCGGTCGCGGCGGCGGCGAGGTCGAGCACGCGGAGGGCGTCGGCGTCGAGCCCGGCCGAGGCATAGTCGAGCGCGGTGTCGAGCAGCGTGGTGGCGTCGGCGGTCAGCGACAACCCGGCGAGGTCGCGCGCCCAGGTGTCGAGCGGGTCGAAGCCGAGCGTGTCGGCCACCGATACCGGGTCGGGCAGCCCATCAACCCGGGCGAGGGCGACGAGCAGATCGCGCGCGGGTGAGCACTTCGGCGAACGACCCACCACCCCCTCGAGGAGCGCGCGCGCCCGTGCGCGGTCGGTGCGAGCGACCACTCGCGCCATCGCAATGGTGGCGGCATCCGCCCACCCGCCATCCCAGGCGGCGCGGGCAAGTGCGCCCGCAGCAGCATCGGATGCACCCAGCCGTTCCAGCGCCAACCCGAGCAGGTAGCGCGGCTCCCCATCGCGTGGTGAGGGCGCCCATGCGGTCTGCTTCGCCACTGCGCGGCTCAGCAACTCGACCGCTTCGGTGAACTGGCCGCGCTGGTAGGCCAACGCGCCGAGTGAGGTGAGTGATCGCACATCACCGGGGTCACGGCGCAGCGCCTCGTGCCAGTACGGCTCAGGCAGTCGGGTCGCGTGCCGGTACTGCTCGAGGTACGCGCCAATGGTCCAGAGCTCATCGACCGAGGCAACGTCCTCGGGCGCCGGCGGCTCCTGTGCCGTCGGCGGTTCGGCCGAGTCTGCGGCCGCGGCGGTGCCACCCGTGAGCACCAGGCGACCCGCAACCTCAACGGTGAACACCGCATCGGCGTCGAGTTCGGCCGACACCTGCCACGCGGCATCCGGGGTCAGATCGATGGTCACGTCGACGACCGGCGCGCCACCCGCGACGCCGACCCGCACCCGGGCGCCGATGAGCGGCTCGGCGGCCATCAACCCAAGTGACACCGCACCGCTGTCGCGCGCAATGCGCGCAGCCACGACGTCATTGGCGTGGGTCGCAGCGCCGATTTCGCGAATCGGGTACCACGCCTGCGTGAACTCCTTCACCTCACCAGGCAGCAGCCAGGCAAAGTCGGGCTGGTTGTCGGTGAAGACCCCGGCCATGAGCTCGATATACGGGCCGTCGCCGTCGGTGAGGTTACGCTCCCACGCTTCACCGAACGGCGAGTTGCCCCAGGTCCACTGCTTCTTACCCGGCGACACCTCGCGCGACGCCCAGTGCACGAACCCGACGCCCTTCGCGTGGTCGTAGCCGCCGAAGAACTCGTCCGCCGTGTTCAAGATCATGTACGAGGTCGGCACCGGAATATTGCGCCACCAGTCGAGCCGGTCGCCATCCGGATGCTCCGCATCGACGCGTGCGGCATAGTCGACGCCGTAGTACGGGCGGTCGGGGTGCGGGAACGTGGTCATCGCGCGCCGCGCATGGTCGGCGACGTAGCGGACGTCGGTCGGGAAGAACGACTGATAGTCGTCGTGCACCCAGACCGCGACGTTCGCCCACCAGAGGAACGACTGCCGCACCTCGGACCGGTTCAGCAACCGCACGACGAGTTCGAGGCGCGAGGAATCTGGCCGAAGCCGCACGCCATGGGTGGCGCGCATGCGGGCGAACGGGTCGTGGTCTGAGCACCACACCGTCACCGAGCCATCCGGGCCTGCTTCGATCTCGAACTCGGTGGGCAGATACGTCGCCGGCCGGTGGTGTTGCGGCCAGTTGAACTCAACGCCGCCCGAGATCCACGGGCCGGTCAGCCCGACGAGCGCGGGCTTGATGACGTTGTTGCGGTAAAAGAGGTCGGCGCCCGCGATCTTGTCGTAGGCAAGGTGGATGCGCCCGCCGAGCTGCGGCAGCACCATGACGCGCAACCACTTGTTCTCGAGGTGCACCGCCTGCCACGCGTGCTCGACCGGTTCCGCGGCGATCCGGCCATGGAACGGCAGTGGGAACACGCGCCCGCTCGAACCCTGATAGACCCGCGTGTGCAGGAACGCCGGGTAGAGGTCTGGCGCTTCAGGATGGTACGTCGCAATGTCGACCGGTTCGACCCAACCAGCGACCTGGCGAGCGGCAAGCGCCTCGGGAACCGGTGGAAGTGTGAGGTGCGCGCGACGCTCGCCAGTCAGCATGCCTCGACGTTACTCGGTTTCTTATCGCCCGAGACAGTCGCAAGACTGCGCAAAACCTGGAGAAAACAACTGACTCACCAGGTTTCGGTCGACTGGCGCACCACGAGCGTCGGTAGCAGTGACGTCGAGTGGATCGCACGAAATTCGTCGCCAATCACCTGCTGCATTCGCTCGAGCACCCGCCCAAACGCCACCCGGCCGAGGTCGTACTTCGGCGGGCGGACCGCCGTGAGCGGCACCGCAGCGAGGCCCGCGACCTCGTCGTAGTACGCGACGATCGCGAGATCTTGAGGCACGCGAAGACCCGCCTCGGCTGCCGCTTCGACCATTGCTGCGGCGTGATCGTCCTCGTGCACGATGAGGGCGGTGCATCCGGCCTCGCGGGCCTTCGTCAGCACGTCGCGCGCGGCGGTCTGCGGGTCGACCCGGGCGGGGTCAGGAAACACCCACACGTGCTGTTCGCCGAGGCCCAGCGCACGCGTGGTTTGACGAAAGCCGCGTTCCACGCGGGTCGCCCGGTGCAGGGGCAGGCGGGCCAACCCCATCGTGCGGTGACCGATGGTCGCAAGATGCCGCACGGCAAGTTCGGCACCGTAGAGGTGGTCGGTGCGCACCGACTCGATTTCGCCGTTGCCTTCGCCCTGCACCACGGCGCGCTCGACAACGACCACCGGGATCTGGGCCGTTCCGAGCACCCGTTGCAGGGGCGATCCGGCGCGGAGGTCACGCGACGGTGTCATGATGAGCGCGTCGACCATTCCGAGCATCCGTTTCACCTGGTCGAGTTCGAGTTTCTCGTCGTTATTGCTGACCCCGACCACGATGCGACAACCCGCCGCATTGGCGCCGTCTCGAATCGCTCGCACCACGTCAAAGAAGTAGTGGTGCGAGGACGGCACGATGACCCCGACCGTCTTCACTTTCGGGTTTGGGCGGTCGACGACGGCGGCGGCAGTCGCGGCCGCGTCGAGTGAGATCGCACCGCCGTGCACGCGCACCAAGCGGCCCTGGCGCGCGAGGAGATCGAGGTCTCGACGCACCGTCATCGGTGCCATCTTGAATTCAGCTGCGAGCAGCATGGCGTCGACCGAGTCCTCGGCGGCGAGCCGCTGCAGGATCAGGTGGTGGCGTTGGGCGGCGTGCACCAGGTCACCCTCCCGAACTGTCGACGTGCGTCATTCGAACAATAACGCACATTCGGGAGGGTGACCGCAGCGGCTACTTCGCCTTTGTCGCGACGATCTCGATCACGAACACGAGGGTCTTGCCGCCGAGCTGGTGCTTGGCCGGGTCGGTGCCGTAGGCGTACGCCGGTGGGATCGACACAATGACCTTCGACCCAACCTTCTGCCCGATGAGCGCTGCGCCGAAGCCAGGCACGACCTGGTCGGTCGCGAAACTGATCGGATCCTTCGGGTAGCTCTGGTCGAAGACCGTGCCGGTGGCCCAATCGAGCCCCTGGTAGCGCACGGTTACGGTGTCGCCCGCAGCCACCGTTGCGCCGGTGCCAGCCTCGAGCACCTTCTCGACCACGTCGGTCGCCGCTGGCGCCTTCGGGACCGTCACGACTGGCGCGTTGGTTCCGTCAAACTTCACGGTTGGTACGTTCTCGGTCCACTCCGACACCTTCGGCAGTTCAGCCGCTTTCGGCGCCTCGCTGATGTCGACGACGACGACCACCGTGTCGGTGGCGGCGATGCCGAGCGATGAGTTGCCCTCTGCGCCGAACACCTCGCTGGCCGGCGCGACGGTCACCGTGCGGGTGCCGATCGGCTGGCAGTCAATCGCGCGACGGAACACCTCGGCGTTCGAGGCATCCGCGATCTTGGCCTGCGCCTGCTGCGAGGTGATCTGCTTGCCGTCTTTGCCGTTGAAGAGCGTGAGCAGCACGCCGACGGTGTCGCCGGGCTTGGTGGCTGCGCCGGAGCCCTTGGTGGCCACCGAGGTCTCGATCCGCTTCGCGGTCAGCGGCGTCGCGAAGGTCGCCTTCGGTGCGGTTCCCAGCGCGCCCTCGAGTTTCACTGAGTCACTCGCCGAGCCAGGCGCGGCGTTCGAGCACTCGCCAGCAACCGGCTTGGTGGATGGCGCGGGGCCCGACGCTGCGGAACATCCAGCAAGCGCACCAAGCGCGATGAGGGCCAGCGCAGGCGCTGCCAGTTTGCGGTGCTTCATGGGAATTCCGTTCTCGTGCGACACAAAGCACCTAGTCTGCCAAATGTGCCTATGCGGGCGCTGTGCCAGCCTGGACATCCCCACCGTCCGCGATTATGTTGTCAGGTACGCCTAATATGCGGGCGCGCACTCGCGCGCCCATCTCGAAGAGGAGACACCATGACCCAGCCGCTCCGGGTGGCAATGATCGGCCACGGGTTCATGGGGGCCGCCCACTCACAGGGATGGCGCGTGGCGCACCGGTTCTTCGACCTGCCGCTCGCACCGGTCATGCAGACCGTGGTCGGTCGCAACGCTGACGCTGCCGCGGCCGCCGCCACGAAGTGGGGTTGGGCGGAGAGCACCACGGACTGGCGCAGCGTGATCGAGCGCGACGACATCGACGTCATCGACATCGTCACCCCCGGCGACTCACACGCCGAGATCGCGATCGCCGCCCTCGAAGCAGGCAAGCATGTGCTCTGCGAAAAGCCGCTCGCGAACACCGTCGCCGAGGCCGAGGCGATGGCCGACGCCGCCGCTCAAGCGGCCGCACGCGGCGTGTACGCGATGGTCGGCTTCACCTACCGCCGGGTGCCGGCCGCCACCTTCGCGCGGAACCTCATCGCCGAGGGCCGCATCGGCCAGGTCAACCAGGTGCGGGCCGCCTACCGGCAGGACTGGTTGGTCGATCCATCGGTGCCGCTGATGTGGCGACTCCGTAAGGAGCTCGCCGGTTCTGGCTCGCTCGGCGATATCGGCGCCCACGCGATCGACATGGTGCAGTTCATGACCGGGCAGCGCTTGACCGCGGTCGCGGGCACGCTCGACACCATCGTGAAAGAACGCCCACTGCCCGCCGCAGCCTCGACCGGCGAAGTGGCAAGCCTCGGCGGAGCCGCCGGCTCGGGCACCGGTGCGGTCACCGTCGATGACGTCGCACTGTTCCTCGGCCGTTTCGAGTCCGGCGTGCTCGGTACGTTCGAAGCGACTCGCTTCGCCACCGGCCGCAAGAACGGGTTTACCGTCGAAATCTCGGGTAGTGAGGGCGCCATCTCCTTCGACCTCGAAGACATGAACTCGCTCGGCGTCTACGACCGCACCGCCCGCAGCGATCAGCAGGGATTCACGAAGGTGTTCGTCACCGAGGCGGAGCATCCGTACATCAAGCCCTGGTGGCCAGCCGGTCACATGCTCGGCTACGAGCATGGGTTCTCGCACCAGGTGGTCGACTTTGTGAACGCAATTGCGGACGGCTCGCAGCCAACGCCGTCGTTCGCCGACGGCCTGAACATCCAACGAGTCCTCGACGCGGTTGAGCGCAGCTCGGCCAACGACAGCCGCTGGACCAGCGTCAACGAAGGCGCCCAGCAATGACCCGGCCAATCACCCTCTTCACCGGCCAGTGGGCCGATCTGCCACTCGAAGCAGTGGCGAAACTTGCCGCCGGTTGGGGCTATGACGGGCTCGAACTCGCCTGCTGGGGCGACCACCTCGACCCGTGGCGGTGGGATGAGCCCGGCTATGTCGAGGGCAAGCTGGCGTTGCTCGAGCGCTATGGCTTGAAGGTCTGGGCGATCTCAAACCACCTGAAGGGTCAGGCGGTCTGCGATGACCCGATCGACCAGCGTCACAAGGAGATCTTGTCGGCAAAGGTCTGGGGCGATGGCGACCCGGAGGGTGTGCGCCAGCGCGCCGCCGAAGAGATGAAGCACACCGCTCGGCTCGCCCGCGCACTTGGGGTCGACACGGTCGTCGGGTTCACCGGGTCATCCATTTGGAAATACGTTGCGATGTTCCCGCCGGCGTCGCAGGCGGCCGTCGACGCGGGGTATCAGGACTTCGCCGACCGGTGGAACCCGATTCTCGACGTGTTCGATGAGGTCGGGGTGCGCTTCGCACATGAGGTGCACCCGTCAGAGATCGCGTACGACTACTGGACCACCGTGCGCACCCTCGAGGCGATCGGCCACCGCCCGGCCTTCGGTCTGAACTGGGACCCGTCGCACTTCATTTGGCAACAACTGAACCCGGTCGACTTCATCCTCGACTTCGCCGACCGCATCTATCACGTTGACTGCAAGGACGTGAAGCTGAACCTCGGCAACGGGCGCAACGGGCGGCTCGGCTCGCACCTGGCGTGGGCCGACCCGCACCGCGGGTGGGACTTTGTGTCGACCGGCCGAGGGGATGTCCCCTGGGAGGCATCGTTCCGCGCGCTGAACTCAATTGGCTATTCCGGACCGATTTCGGTCGAGTGGGAAGATGCCGGCATGGACCGACTGCTCGGTGCACCCGAGGCGCTCGAGTTCGTGAAGCGGAACGCATTTGCGGCCCCCGCCGCCGCATTCGACGCGGCGTTCAGCAGCGGCGAATAGCAGGTCGAGCAGGCGGGTTGCACCACAGCGGAGAGATGTACGCGCATCCGTTGAAGTAGCGAGGGCGGGACTCGAACCCGCGACACCACGATTATGAGCCGTGTGCTCTAACCACCTGAGCTACCCCGCCGGGAGGATCAATCGGCCGGGCGAAGCCCACCAAATCGATACCAGAGCCCCGAGTCAGGATTGAACTGACGACCCCTTCCTTACCATGGAAGTGCTCTACCACTGAGCTATCGGGGCGCGCTGCCGCGTGCGGCAACCGTACGAGAATAGCACCTACGCGGCGCCAGCAAGAACTCGGCTACCAGGCAGGCGATGCGACGCCGGGGAGCGCCCACGCGGCGAAGGCGGGCGCGTCGCCAGAGACAGCGACGACCCCGAGATCGGATGCCTCGAGCCGCACATCTCCGAACGCGACCAGCGGCTCCCCCGAAACGGCAACGCCGGGCAGTTCGAGCCGCGCAGCGGCGCGTGCGGCAATGACCAGCACCGAGGCATCCGCCGTTTCGCGCACGAACGCGATCGCATCGGGGCCCGCCGCAAGCCAGCGCATACCGCCAACGGCGAGCGCCGGGTGCGTGCGTCGCAGCCCGATCAGGGAGCGGTATACGTCAAGCATCGGGGCGTCCGCTCCCCATGGGATCGGCGTGCGCGACGCCTCGCCATCAATACCGGTGAGGCCGAACTCGTCGCCCGCCCACACCACCGGCAGGCCGGGCAGCGTGACCGCGAGGCCGAACGCCACCGGCACGGCACCCGGCCGCGCCGACGTCGCGAACCGCGGGGTGTCATGGGTGTCGAGCGCCGCCATCGTGTGCACCCGGGTCGCCCAGGGGTACCCGGCAGCGAAGCGGGTGTTCGCCGCCACCACATCGGTGCCGCCGATCGTTGGCACCTGCCCGCGGGCGAACCCGATGCCACCTTCGGCGCGGGCGCCGGGCTGCTGCAGCCACGACCAGACCGGGCGGGTGAACGGCGCGTAGGTCATCGCCCCGTGCCAGGCGTCGCCCTGAAAATCGGATGCCCCGTCGTTCGTCGACTCACCAAGCAGCAACGTGTCGGGGTTGATCTCGGTCATCGTTGCCCGAATGGTGCGGCGCACCTCGGCGTTCAGGTCGACCGACCCGAGCCGGCCGGTCATGTTGGCAACGTCGATGCGCCAACCGTCAAGATTGAACGGCGCCTGCAGATACTTGGCCACCACCGAGGTCGGCCCCTCGATGAACCGCTCCCGCAGCTCGGTCGACGCCCAGTCGAACTTCGGCAGACTCGGCACGCCGAGCCACGACTCGTACGAGCCATCCGGCCTAAAGTAATAGAAGCCGCGCTCGACCGAGCCCGCGTCGCCCTGCGCCGTACGGAACCACTCATGCGCGTCCCCTGAGTGGTTCGCGGTGAGATCGCCAATGACCCGGATGCCCCGGGCGTGCGCCGCCTCGACCAAGCGCACCAGCGCGGCATCGCCACCAAGCAGGTCGTCGACGCGGTCGAATGTCGAGGCGTCGTAGCGGTGGTTCGACCGCGCCGGGAAGCCCGGCGTCAGGTAGAGCAACGTGATGCCGAGTTCGACCAGGTGGTCGAGCCGCTCACGCACCCCGTCGAGGTCGCCGCCGTAGAGCTGCTGCGAGCGGCCGGGCTGCTCGAGTTGCACCGGGTCTGCCCAGTCCGATGCGATGGCCCAGTCGGGCAACTCGCCGGCGGCACGCAGGCGGTCGAACGGGGCATCCGATGACTTTGCGAACCGGTCGGGAAACACTTGGTAGAGCGCGGCATCGTCGGCCCAGTCGGGCGCATCGGCGCCAGCGACGAGCCGAAAGTCGTCGTGGTCACGCGGCTCGGTCGTGGTGAGCCCCGCCTGGCTCAGCCAATGCTGGGTGCCGTCGGCGGTAATCACGAGCCAGCGATAGCGATGGGTCGGGTTCGCGACCGGCACGGATGCCTCCCACCACTCTTCACCATGTGAGCCGTCTTGCACGCAGCGCGCCTCATCGAACCGAGGCTCGCGATCTGGGTTGGACCGCACCCCGACCCAGTGCGGTGGCGCACCCAGCCACTCGGGCTCGACCCGAAGCCGTACGCGCACGACCTCGCCGAGCGCGGGCCTCTGGTTCGAGACGTAGAGGGATGACCCATCGTGGTGCAACGTCAGCATTCGGCAATTCTCCCCCACCCATTGTTGCGACCGCGGCGAACGACCGAACGTGATCGCTCGCTCGGCGGCACCGACGATTTGACGGCCGTGTTGCATGTCTGCAATCATGCAGAACTGCAACGTTTTGTTGTGAAGATTTGGAGCACCATGTCGAACACCGCGGCCGTGAACCCGACTCAGCCGGTCACCGGAACGCCGATCATGACCCACCGCCAAATCATGTTGGTCATCTACGGCCTCATGGCGGGCATGTTCCTTTCGTCACTCGACCAGACCATCGTGGGTACCGCCATCCGCACGATCGGCGATGACCTGCACGGACTTGACCAGCAGGCCTGGGTGACCACCGCGTACCTGATCACCTCCACGATCTCGACGCCGATCTACGGCAAGCTGTCCGACCTGTTCGGTCGCCGGCCGCTCTACCTGTTCGGCATTACCGTGTTCATCGCCGGCTCGCTACTCAGCGCGCTCAGCACCTCAATGATCATGCTCGCCGGGTTCCGCGCGTTCCAGGGCATCGGGGCAGGCGCGCTGATGTCGATCCCGCTCGCCATCATGGGTGACATGCTCGCCCCGCGTGACCGCGCGAAGTACCAAGGCTTCTTCCTCGCCATCTTCGGGATCTCGTCAGTCATCGGCCCGCTCATCGGTGGCCTGTTTGCCGACGCAAACGAGGTGCTCTGGATTTCGGGATGGCGCTGGGTCTTCTTAATCAACGTGCCAATCGGCGTCGTCGCGCTGCTCATGGTCGTTGCGTTCCTGCACTTGCCGACGTTTGAACGCAAGTCCGCACCGCGCATCGACTGGTGGGGTGCCACCACGGTCATCAGCACGCTGGTGCCGTTCCTCCTCGTCGCCGAAGAAGGGCGCCAGTGGGGTTGGGCCTCGGCTGAGGCGATCACCTGCTACCTCATCGGTGGCATCAGCCTCATCGCATTCATCCTGATTGAGTTCAAGATGCAGGCCGACGCGATCATCCCACTGCGGCTGTTCCGCTCCCGCACCTTCTCAATGGCGACCGTGCTCGGCTTCCTTGTCGGCTTCGCGATGTTCGGCGCCATGTTGACCCTGCCGCTCTACCTGCAGCTCGTCACCGGGCTCAGCCCGACCGAATCGGGCTTCGCGACCCTGCCCATGATCGGCGGTCTCATGATCGCGTCGATCGTGAGTGGTCAAATCATTTCGAAGGTGGGCAAGTACCGCATCTTCCCGGTGACCGGCACGCTGTTCACCGCGGCTGGCTTCTTCGTGCTGACCTTCATTACCACCGATAAGCCGCTCTGGTTCTTGATGATCGGGATGTTCCTGATTGGCCTCGGCCTCGGACAGCTGATGCAGACCCTCACCCTCGCCTCGCAGAGCTCGGTGAAGCCCGAAGACATGGGCGTTGCGACGAGTTCCTCGACGTTCTTCCGCCAGATGGGTGGAACGCTCGGCACCGCGGTACTGCTCTCGGTGCTGTTTGGCCTCATGCCGGGCAACATTGGCACCGCGATGACGAACAAGGCAGACCTGACGGCAGCGCTCGACGCTGCGCTCACCCCAGCCGTGGCATCCGCCCCAGAAAATGCCGGCGTGATGAAGCAGCTCTGGACGCCGATCGTCGAGCCGCTGCAGGTCGCGACCGGCGGCACGGTCGACTTCGCCAACGCCGAAGCGCGCAAGGTGATCGTTGACCAGACCGTGCCAAAGCTCCTCGAGGCATTCAACGGCCAAAAGCCGAGCGGCGACTCGACCAGCACCTCAGACACGTCGTTCTTGAACGGTGCAGACGCCCGGCTGATTAAGCCGTTCCGCGAGGGGTTTAACGCCTCGGCCGTGCCGCTCTACTGGATCGCACTCGGCATCGTGCTCATCGCATTCGTACTGGCGCTCTTTTTCAAGGTACCGCCGCTGCGCGACCGCTCTGCCCTGCAAGAGCGCGCCGATGCCGAGGGCACCGTCGACGACCTCGAGGTCGATGCGGTACACGCCGCCGACCTGGCCGGAGCACCAACCGCGCCCGACACCGGTTCGGTGCACGCGCAGCGCCCGTAGGCTCGGAACATCCGAGAGGAACCCCGATGACCGAACTTTCGCTCCGCGAGCGCAAAAAGCAGCAGACCCGTCAGGCGATGCACGAGGCCGCATGTGAGCTCATGGCAGCTCGCGGCCTCGGGCAGGTCACGATCGACGAAATTTGTGCGAAAGCGGATGTCTCGGCCCGCACGTTCTTCAACTACTTCCCGTCGAAAGGCGCAGCGGTGCTCGGGCTGCCCCAGCCGCGGGTACCCGATGACGCGCGAACCCGGTTCGAGCAGCACCAGGGAAGCCTGATCGATGATCTCTGCGAACTGGTGGCGGTGATTGTTGCCAGCCGAGGTGGCGCGACCGAGATTCGCGGCGCCATTCAACGACACCCCGAACTCATGCCAGCGATGAAACAGTGGTTCACCGAGGTACGAGCACAGGTGATCGACCTCGCCGAAGCGCGCGCTGAATCGCGGCGTGCCCAGCTTGCGGTGGCGATCGTGTTCGCGGCGGCCACGTTCCAGGCAGACCACGGGGTGGCGACCCCGACGGCGAACCAGTTGCGCAGCGCGGTGGCTGAACTGGCTGCGGCTGCGGTGTCGACCGAGTAATTCGAACGCTGCGCGGGGCCAGCCCCGTTTGGCACTGCCGACGGCGGCGTGGGTCGGCGTGCGCACGAGGCATCCGGCCATAGGGTGGCCAAGTGAGCACCGAGTGGTGGCGGACCGCCGTGATTTACCAGATTTACCCGCGCTCGTTCGCCGATGCGAATGGCGACGGCGTTGGTGACCTCGCTGGCATCACGACGCGCCTGCCCGCGCTGCGCGAGCTGGGGGTCGACGCGGTCTGGCTCTCACCATTCAGCCGCTCACCACAGCGCGACGCCGGGTACGACGTCTCGGACTACTGCGATGTCGACCCGCTCTTCGGCACCCTTGCCGACTTTGACGCCATGCTCGAAACCGCGCATGCGCTCGGGCTTCGGGTGATCGCCGACCTGGTTCCGAACCACTCATCGAGCGACCATCCGCTCTTCCAAGCCGCCCTCGCGGCCGGGCCGGGCAGCCCAGAGCGCGCACGCTACCTGTTTCGCGATGGCCGCGGCGAGCGCGGCGAGCTGCCGCCGAACAACTGGGAGTCGATCTTCGGCGGGCCCGCCTGGTCACGCGTCACCGAGACCGACGGCCGCCCCGGTCAGTGGTACCTGCACCTCTTCGACGCATCGCAGCCCGATTTTGACTGGACCAACACTGAGGTGCGCGAGCTCTTCAAAGACGTGCTCCGGTTCTGGCTCGACCGCGGCATCGACGGCTTTCGGGTCGATGTGGCGCACGGCATGATGAAGGCCCCCGGCCTGCCGGACTACACCCCACCACCGTTGCTCGAAGGCGAGACCGCATCGAGCATGGGTGGCGCGGCGCACGTCGAAGCGTGGGTCTCTGAAGACCCGGATGCCCCGCTGCCGCCGTTCTGGGGCCAGGATTCAGTGCACCCGATCTACCGTGAGTGGCGCACCCTGGTCGATGGGTACCCGGGCGAACGGATCCTCGCCGGTGAGGCCTGGATTGAACCGCTCAGCCGCATGGCGCATTGGGTGCGCCCTGACGAAATGCACCAGGCGTTCAACTTCGCCTACTTGCTCTGCGATTGGGATGCCTCGCACCTCCGCCGCATCATCGACGCGTCGCGCGCCGCGTTCGGTGGCGTCGGCGCCCCGAGCACCTGGGTGCTTTCGAACCACGATGTGATCCGGCACGCCACCCGGCTCGCACTCACCGTGCCGAGCCCGCAGGGTGAGGGCGTCGGGCCGCGCTCCAAGGGCATCCAGCCGCATCAGGTCGGCCTGCGCCGCGCCCGCGCGGCAACCGCGCTGATGCTCGCACTGCCCGGCTCTGCCTACATCTATCAGGGCGAGGAACTCGGCCTGCCGGAGGTCATCGACCTGCCAGACAGCGCCCGCCAAGACCCCACCTGGTTCCGCACGAACGGCGAGCGGTACGGTCGCGACGGGTGCCGGGTACCGATTCCCTGGGTCGCCGACGCACCCTCGTACGGCTTCGGCCCAACGGATGCCTCGTGGCTGCCCCAGCCGGCCCAGTGGGCGGTGCTCGCTCGAGACATCCAATCGGATGACCCGACCTCAACGCTCTCGCTTTACCGCACGCTGCTCGGCCTCCGCCGTGAACTCGCGCTCGGCGCGGGCACGCTCGAGTGGGTCGACGAGTTCGGGCCCGAGGTGCTCGCGTTCCGGAACGGCCAGGTGCTCGTCATTGCGAACCTCGGCACCGAGCCGGTCGCGCTGCCGGCCGGTACCGTGCTGGTCACCAGCGCCGCACTCGAGGCACGAGGCATCCCGAATGACACCACCGTCTGGCTGCAGCTCGACTGAGCTGAACACCAGTCGGGGCTACGACATGTGGGCGTGCAGCCATACCATCGGGTCGACGGCCTGACCGTTTGGCCCACCGAGACGAATCTCGAAGTGCAGGTGTGGACCGGTCGAGTACCCGGTGTTGCCGACCAACCCAAGCATCTGGCCCGGGCTCACCGTCGCGCCAACCTCGGCTTGGCGTGAGCCGTACTGCATGTGCATGTATCGGCTGTACACCGCAGCGCCGTCGATTTCGTGGCGAATGAGGATGGTCACGCCGGCAGAGCCGCCACCGTCTTCCGACTCGACCACGACGCCCGCGGCGGTGGCAACGACGGGCGCGCCCTCGCCAGGCAGAAAGTCCTGGCCGTTGTGCGTACCGCCGCCTCGAGGGCCAAACCCATCGCTGAGCTTCACCGGACCAATGAACGGCCAGCGTACTGGACCAGTCGTTTTTGTCATCGAGTTGACGAGCGCTGCGAGCGCTGCGGCACGGCGGGCACTCGAAGCCCGGGCGAGATCTTTGGCGCTGGTGCTGTTGTAGTCCTCGGCGGAGAGGGGCGCCGACACGACGACATCACCGGCGGCCTCGATTGTCTGGCCGTGTTCGGCCGGCTCACTCTTCAGGATCTCGAGCGCCTCGGCGGTGCTGAGGTCAGCAACCTCGGTGGTGAGTGCCGCGACCGACGTGGTGCCCACCAGCGCGAGTGCAAATGCCATCGCAGTCAGGGATCGGACGGCACGTGGCATCCGCCGAGTCGGCGACGACGTCGCCGACCGGTCCGGTGAAGCCCAGTTCAGGGGGGGCATCAGTTCGCGTTGGCCCTCAGCCACTTGAGCGGGTCGACCGGGGTGCCATTGACATAGATTTCGAGGTGCAGGTGCGCACCAAATGACATGCCGGTGTTGCCAACCAGACCGATCACCTGACCGACCTTGACCTGGTCGCCAACCTGCACCTTGCGCGAGCCGTAGCGCATGTGCATGTACTCACTGACGACCGTTTGGCCATTGATGTGGTGCTCAATCTCGATGAGCACCCCGCCGCCGTTGTTGTCGGTCGATGTAATGACTGTGCCATCAGCGATTGCCTGAATCGGAGCACCGTCACCGGCGTCAAAGTCCTGTCCCTTGTGGAACGGCATGGTACATCCGCCACCGTTGCACATGACCGCACGCGGGCCGAACCCGTCGCTCAGTCGCACGCCGATCAGGAACGGCCACTGGATCGTGCCGTTCGGGTCGTTCGTGAAGGTGTCAGCCGCGTTCAGCCCGGTGGTGCGGATCATTTGATCCCGCGACAACGACTTGTAATTCTCCGGCGCCTCGGCCGCGGTAAGCACGTCCGCTGAAGAGTCGACCGACTGCTTGCCCTCGGTAGGAGCCGCACCGTCGCCGAGAGACGCGCTCGCCAGCGCTGCCGACGCGTCGCCAGGAAGGAATGCCGCGACCGCCGGGATCGCAGTGGTCGCCACGAGCGCCGCAACAAAGCCCATGGCGAGCAGCGGTCGCATACGACCCGGCTTACGCACTGTTGTGGCGGCACGCGTTGCGTTCGGTTCACGCACAGCACCTGTTGGCTGCGGCGCTTCAGCGGCAGCCACCCGCACGAACGCTGCGGCCGCAGGAGCCGCCGCCGCTTCCAGCGCCCGACGCTCGCGCCGCGACCGCGGAGCGGTCAGCTCGTTTGGCACAGCGGTGCCGTACGAGGGGATGCGGTCGGTCACTGAGGCCTTTCAAAGTCTGGTTGCGGCTTGAAGCCCACAGGTCGGGATCCCCGGACGGGAACAAGGCAGATTACAAAATGATAACAGGGAGGGCCGAATCTTGCATTCAAAGTTCAGGAACTGGTCACTGACCGGCCAAAACGCACACCGCAGCCACACGTGCGTACCGCCAAAACGCGTAGGCACGTGCGTCGACTGACTAGGCCTGCACCCCCGCCGAGCGGAGCAACTCCCGCAGCGGGTCGCTCAGGTCCCATCCGGCGACGACGATGAGGTCTTCCCCCTCGGGCCCTCCGTCGACACCGGTGACGAACGCGCCCGCCTCGCGGGCGATCAGCGCACCAGCGGCGTGATCCCACGGCTTGAGCGAACGTTCGAAATAGGCATCGAGGCGTCCACTCGCGACCCCACACAGATCAAGTGATGCCGCACCGATCCGGCGAATATCACGCACCTGCCCTAGAAGTTGGGCGAGCACCGCGGCCTGTTCACGTCGGGTCTCGGCCGCATACGCGAACCCGGTCCCGATCAACGCTTGTGACAGCGGAACGTTCGTGTTCACCGCAATGGGTTCGCCATTGCGGCGCGCTCCGCCGTCAAGGTAGGCGTCATACGACTCACCGAGCACCGGGCAGACAACCGCGCCCGCGAGCGCCCGCCAGGTCGTCGGGTCATCACCCGAGTCGACGACGGCGATGCTTACCGACCAGGCGGGGATCCCGTACAAGAAGTTCACCGTGCCGTCGATCGGGTCAACCACCCAGGTCAACCCGGATGTCCCGCTCCGCCGGTCGTGTTCCTCGCCGAAGAACCCATCGTTCGGACGCACCGCGAGAATTTCGTCGCGAATGAGCGTTTCAGTGTCGCGGTCGACCTGTGTGACGATGTCGACCGGGCTCGACTTTGTCGCGGCCACCTCGACGCCGCGTGCCCGTTCCGACTGGGCGAACGCGGCTGCCCGCTGTGCAATGTGCAGGGCGATGTCGCGCAGTTCATGCGGCGAAGGGATGCTGGCGGTCACCTTCTGAGGCTACTCGCGTGGAGCGTCGAGATCGGTGCGCGGGCAGCCGCGCGGTCGCCCCGGCGCGGGCAAGAGGGTTGGCGGCATCGACTCGCAGAGCCGATACCGCCAACCCGTCAGGCGACTAGTTGCCGAGCACCCCACCGAGCGCGGTCCAACCGGACCATCCGCTCGCATTCCAGGTTTTTTGCCAGAGCTGGTCATCGGTGCCCCGCACAAAGATGTCGGTCCGCCCAACGATCGCGGTCGTGGCGGGCGCGCCAGTGAATTTGCCGCCGTTTGGCCCGCCGAGCGCCGCCCAACTCGACCAGGTAGTGCCCGCCGAGTACACCTGCCAGATCTGGTTATCGGTGCCACGAATATGCACGGTGATGTTGCCGTTCGCGTCGGTCGCGGCCGATGGGCTGTCGGCCAGAATCCCCCCGAGCGGGATCCACCCAGACCAGCCCGCCGACGAGGTCCAGTTCTTCGTCCAGAGCTGGTCATCGGTGCCGCGCACGAACACGTCGGTGCGGCCATTTCTCGCGGCGACGGCGGGCGCACCTTGGAACGTTCCCGCGTTTGGTCCGCCGATCGCGGCCCAACCTGACCAGACCCCGCCCGGAGAACAGACCTTCTGCCAGATTTGGTTGTCGGTTCCACGCACGTGCACGGTGATGTTGCCAGCGGCATCAGTGGCAGCGCCCGGGCTGTCCCTGAGCACGCCGCCAAGGGCGATCCAGCCGGACCAGCCTGCCGCTGCCGTCCAGTTCTTGTTCCAGAGCTGGTCATCGGTGCCGCGAACGAGCACGTCGGTCCGCCCAGCCCGCGAGATGACCTCCGGTGATCCGACGAACGTGCCGAGGTTTGGCCCGCCGAGCGACGCCCACTGCGACCACACGCCGTTGTTATACGCGCGCTGGTACAGCTGGTTGTCAGTGCCCCTGATGTGAACCGTGATGTTGCCATTCGCGTCGGTCCCGGCTCCCGGGCCGCCTACGGTCGGCGCCGGAGGGAGGCCCCACGCATCCGTCGTTGGGGACACTTGCGCCCATACCTTGATCGCCGTCGCGCCACCGGCCGACTCAAATGGGCCGGGGAACGGCGTCGACGCATTCCGGGCGTTCCCGAAGTAGTCGGTGCTGATGCTCATGGTCGAACCATCCGGGTTCGTGAACGGCTGATTCGGGATGGGTGCATTCGCGAGGCTTGCGGTCGACACGAGCGTCTGGGTGGTCCGCCACGCCTCGTCCCGAGGAACTGAGAGGTACCAGCCATCCGTGAGCTTCGCGAGGCTCGGCGCGTAGGTGATCCCGGATGCGTCGACGCCACCCTGCTCCTTCGCCGACTTGACCGAACCCTTCGTGTAGACGTTGCCGCGCATCGCGATCGGGTAACTCGCACTCGCGCCATCCCATGTGGCCAGGTTGGTCGAACCACCGATGATGTTGTTGACCCATTGCTGGGCGCCTGATGGCACATCGTGGTTTGCGATCGTGGCGGTGGTATGCGGTTGCATGTACGGGGTCTGTCGGGAGTCCGCATTCGCCCGAATCGGACTTGCGAACAGGTTGTGCGCCCACGCCAAGCCCGTTGAGGCAATCCACGTTGGCGAGCTCGACAGCATGATGTTGTTCGCGACGAGGATGGGCCCGTGGTCGACCTCAGCGAACAGATCTCCCGCAGTGTGGTGCAGCAGATTGCCCAATACCCGCGTGCCCTGGGCCATCCAGTCGAGCCAAATGCCGTTCGCCCCGATGCTGTAGATGTGGTTGCCTGAAATCACCACGTCGATGGCGCCGTGCAACTTGATGCCGGCCATCTCGGCGCCGGTCCAGATGCCTTGGCTGTTCGCGTGGTAGATCTCGTTGCCAGTGATGGTGCTGCCGATCGCGCCGAGTGAGCCAACGACGCCGACCTGGCCGCAGTGGTGGATGTGATTGTTACGAACCACGTGGCCGCCGATGTTCGCGAATGACCAACCGCCGGTGGTTTGAGCGTCGGAGATCGTCGAGTAGTAGCCGTTGGTGGTGCCGCGGGTGCCGTCGTACTGGTCGGAATACTTGCCGAGCGCGATGCCGCTACAGCGGGAATAGGCGATCTCGTTGTCTTCGATCAGCCAGCCCTTGCACCAGTAGGCGCTGACCAGTCCCCATTGGCCCATGGTCGGGGCAGCCCAGTTCGCGGCTGCGTTCCGCAGGTTGAACCCGCGGATGGTGATGTAGTTGAAGTTCGTCGCCGCGGGCTTAAACACGGTGCCGCGCACGCCAACCTCGACCGCACCTGAGTTCGGGTTCACGCCAGGGAACTTCGCGGTGATCGTCGTGAAGCCGGTCGGGCTGTAGCTGGGGCGAAAGGTCGGCGCGGTGCCCTCGACGAGGCCATCAACCTGCGACCACCACGATGCCGAGGCGGTGCTCGAGACGGCACTCGCGCTCGTCGCCTCTGGTAACCAGGCACCGTTGAGGTAGACCATGCCGAGGCGGTGCACTCGGCCCCGGCCATCGAACCAGTCGCCGTGGACCTGCTCGGCGTACGGGTTGAAGCCGTTGAAGTAGCTGCTCGGGATTCGCACCTGCCACACATCACCCGAAACTTGGGTCCAGTTCGTGAATACGTCAGAACCGGTGATGGTCACCGACGCACCAGCATCGGCCGCGTACGTAATGCGCGAGGCATCCGACGTGCCGCCGCGGGGGAAGATGACCTCTTCGCGATACACCCCCGAGCGCACCAGCACCTGGTCGCCCGGCTGGGCGAGCAACGCAGCCGCACCGATGGTCAGCAGCGGGGCTGAGCTCGTGCCCGCCGCCGAGTCGTTGCCGTTCTTGGCCACGTAGTACGTGTTGACCGCCGCGGTGGCGCGGTCCGGGCGAACAATATCAAGCCCGAACGCGGCACCAGCCGCGATTCCCGCAGCGACACCGACAAACGTTCGGCGAGACAACTCGTGACGCAAGGCTGGCTGGGAGTGAGCCCCAACCCCTCCCGTGATCTGCGAATCTGCGCATGGCTTGTCCATCGATCGACACCTCCATTGGTGCTCCCAGCCGGTATCTGGCACAACCGGTCATGTTGGTCTGACCAGTGTGGTGGCCCTCCTGCGGGGGTGTCAATGGGTTCGCCCAAATCGCTGGATGAAATGGATCAGCCGCGGCGACACGGCCTACTCACACGCGATGCCGTCATCATCCCCATCGCCGTTATTTCCGGTGCCGTTCTCAAACCAGTCGTAGATCTGCGCCTCCGACGGGTCACTCTTGTGGAATGGGCCTCTCGGGTCACCCACGGTGTTCCGCTTCACTTTGGAACACGAGAAGTACTTCGTCCACCAGACGTTCGTGGGTGCCACGGTGGCTGGTTCGTTGCCGGACTTCAGCGGCGCCGCCGCAACCGTGGGCTTGCAGGCAGTGGTGATCACAGCACCATCGGCACCGAGCGTGGCGAGCTGGGCTGCGTGATACGCGGCTTCGCGCGGGTGTGAGGGGTACCCGTCACGCGAGTCGTAGCGGGCGACGGCGTTGCCGGCCTGTAGCTGCAGCAGCCCCAGGTCGACTCCAGCTTGGGTCGTGACATAGCGGATCAGCCGATCATGCTTATCTCGGTCGTTCTCGCCAGCCGGCAGCTCCAGCACGACAGCATCGCCGCGCCGCAACACCGCCGCGAGCGCCGCGGATGCCTGCTCGTAACCGCACACACCGCGCTCAGGGGTGTCGATCCCGATGATTCGCACGGTGCCCGCGCTGGTCTCAATGGTGTCGCCGTCGACGACCGAGCGGAATGTGGTCTCCGGGGTCTTGGTTGGCTCCGCCGCCGAGCGTCGAGGTGCGTCGGATGCCAGCACCGGTGCCTCAGCAATCGACTCCGGTAATGCGCGTGCGCATCCCGTCGCCCCGACTGCAACCGCAATGGCGATACCGCCGACCATGAACGCACGCCCGAACCGCACTGTTGCCCCCTCGACCTGCGCCAGGTCGCATCCCCCGCGGCCGGACGATGGCGCGGTCTCGAGACTAGGTCGGCGCGCCCGCGCGCGACATGCCCAGAACGGGGGCGATTCGTCGGAGCATCCGGTCGTTGACGCGAGCCGGGAACATTGGTGGCGAGTGAGGGATTCGAACCCCCGAAGTCGATGACGGCTGATTTACAGTCAGATCCCTTTGGCCGCTTGGGTAACTCGCCAGTACGCCCGCCTGCGTTCTGCACACAACCGGGAGCGGGTCAAGGATACCGGCGAATGGCGGTCGGGCGAAATCAGGGCTCGGTACACTGGCTGGCATGGCAGACAGCACCTTCGACATCGTGAGCAAAGTCGACAAGATGGAGGCCGACAACGCGGTCAACCAGGCGATCAAAGAGGTTGAGCAGCGCTACGACTTCAAGGGCGTCGGCGCGCTGATCGAGTGGAGCGGCGAGAAGATCCTGCTGCACGCGTCGTCTGAAGAGCGGGTAAAGGCGGTGCTCGATGTGCTGCAGTCGAAGTTCATCAAGCGCGGCATCTCGCTGAAGTCACTCGACGACGGTGACCCGTACGCCTCTGGCAAAGAGTTCCGCATCGAGGTGTCACTGAAGAACGGCATCGCGCAGGATGCCGCGAAAAAGATCTCGAAAGTCATCCGCGAGGAGTGCCCGAAGTCAGTGAAGTCTCAGATTCAGGGCGATGAGCTCCGGGTCTCGTCGAAGTCACGTGACGATCTGCAAGAGACGATGCGGGTGTTGCGTGGGGCTGACCTTGAGATCGACCTGCAGTTCGTGAACTTTCGGTAGTTCGGGGCGCGTTCGCCGCGGCATGCGGCACGGCTGCGGGTGCCGCCGCGACATCGACCTGCGCTCCTGGTGCGGGCCTTCCGGATTTTCCCTGTAGTCTGGGAACCTCTCGTGCGTCGCTCACGCGAATCCCGTGTGTGCACATTTCTACCGCGACGCGCAACCAAGGGCTCAGCCCTGACCGGGACATCCGGTTTGAAATTCTCGATCAGCGACCTGCCCGCAATGGCGCAGCAGATTGCAGTTCGACATACACCGCGCCAGCGTCGCTGGCTCGGTATCGCGGAACACGCAGTGCTCCCAGACAAGAAGGAATGACGTCATGGCCACTGGCACCGTCAAATGGTTCAACTCCGAAAAGGGCTTCGGCTTTATCGCTCCCGACGACGGCTCGGCCGACCTGTTCGCGCACTTCAGCGCGATCACGGGCAACGGGTACCGCAGCCTCGAAGAGAACCAGAAGGTTGAGTACGAGGCAGAGCAGGGCCCGAAGGGTCCGCAGGCCGCGAACATCCGCGCTCTCTAACTCGAACGTCTTCGGTGGGCGATCAGGCTTCGGCCTGGTCGCCCACTGTCGTTGACGGATAGCAGCAACCCATCGTGAACGCGAAGAATGCTCGACATACGAAACTCATCGCATCCCGATCTCCGTATGTGTTCCGGGTCAGCGTTCCTGCCGTCACTATTGAACTACCTTCCCCACAAGGTAAATAAGAATCCCAGCCGTGGCCCCCACCTCCGGCATCAAGGGTTCAGTAGTTCCCCGCCAGGAATTTCGGGATCACTGGCGACGGGCAGGCCCGGCCGGTTTACGGCCGGGCCTTCTACGTTTTCTCCGCGACGTCGTCCGAGTCCGGTCAACCGCCGTTCACCGAGTTCGACCGCGACGCTCAGTGCGCCAATCACCCGGGCGTCCGGTCCGAGCACATCTGGCACCACCGGCGGATGCACAATCTGCCCTTCTCGGTGAACCGCGGCTTCGAAGAGCGGCGCGAGCACCGCGGCGTCCTCGGCCACGTGACCCGCGAGTACGATCAGCTCTGGATCGATCGCCAACGTGAGCGGCGCCAAAAACAAGGTGATCTGGTCAACGTAGGCCTGCACCAGTGGCAGCGCGTCGCCACCACCCGCCGCATCTGCAATCTGCACGGAATCCGGTCGCGCGGGCCACGGCGCTCGCCAGAGGATTTGGTGCACCACCACCGCGCCGGCCACACCCGTGGTGCCACGATGCAGGCGCCCATCGACGAACGCCGCCGAGTTCGGCCGCTGGCCAGCCCACAGGTATACGAAGTTCTTCGTCTTGGCTGCGGCACCCAGGTAGTGCTCACCGACCGCGGCCATCTGCACATCGTTTTCGACGAACACCGGGCACCCAAAGCGCGATTGGAGGAGTTCGGCGAGCGGCACGCCCGCGAGTTCCGGCATGACCGGTGAGGCGCGCATGGTGCCATCGCGCTCTACCCAGGCCGGTACCGCGAAGGCGATCGCGGCAATGGTGGACTCAGGCAGCGCCCGCCCGACGGCTTTGCTGATCATCGCAGCGGCGGCATCGATAGTCCATGGCCGCCCATCCGCCGGAATGCGCCAGGCGCCAACTTGACGGCCATCGAGTCCGGCGACGCGAATCGTGGTTTCGGTGTCGTCGACGTTCACCCCCACGAAGGCGAATCCGCTGGCGTGGTAGGCGAAACGCGGTGCGGGGCGCCCGAATCGAGCAGGATCTGGCGGCAGGGCCCGCACGAATCCCCGTTTCACCGCGGTGGCGAGCGCCGAGCGTACCGTGGCGGGAGCGAGGTCGAGCGCTTCGGCGAGGTCGGTGGCGGTGGCGGTGGCCTCGGGGCGGGTGCGCAACTCTCGCAAGACCAGTCGTTCGCTGGGGGTCCAGCTCGGGGTGGGGCGCAGCAGCGGAGCAGCAGGCATGTTGGCTCTAATGGTAAGGATCGCCGTCATCCGGCACTAGAGGGTCGGGTTGAAAAAACTGGCAACTCGCGAACTTCAACACGGTTGGTCCGTGGTGAACTGCGCGTCAGGATGGTGGGTCGGTTTGCCAACGGCCACGCGGGTGCATGCACATTCAGCCAACGGCATACTTCCGGGCGTACCCTAAGAAGTAGCGATCGGCAGTTGCCTTTGGCTTCACCCAGTCCCTCACGGGTGCCTGACCGAACGCAAAGGCGCAGATCATCACATTCACACCAGTCGCTCCCCCTTCAACGCTCGGCCCTGTGCGCCAGACGTACGCGCGGGCACAGGACTTCCCGTCGATTACGCAAGCGTTTTTGCAGGTTTCACAGGTGGCTCGAGAGTCTGGGCTCATGCGACGTGCGCCGCTGTTCTATTGGTTCGTGGGCGCCGCACTCGCGCTTGCGTTCGGCGGCGCGGTCACCGGGTTCGTGCTGCTCGGTCAGACCTGGTACCAGATGCTCATCGCGGCAGCGCTCGGCATTTTGTTCACGCAGCTCGCCTTTGTCGCGCATGAGGCGGCGCACCGGCAGATTCTCACGAGCGGCCCGGCCAATGACCGGCTCGCCCGGGTGCTTGCCGCGGGCGTTGGCATGAGTTACTCCTGGTGGGATTCTAAGCACAGCCGCCACCACGGCAACCCGAACCGGGTCGGCAAAGACCCAGACATCGACTTCGACACCATCTCATTTCTCGATGAAGATGCGGCGAAAACCCGCGGCCTCTTTCGAGTGATCGCGCGTCGGCAAGGTTGGTTGTTCTTCCCTCTGCTCACGCTCGAAGGGTTGAACCTGCACTACCTGAGCCTGAAGCACCTCACCAGCCGCGGCGCAGTCAAAGGCCGCTGGGCCGAGCTCGGCATGATCGCGCTGCGCTTCGTCCTCGTGCTCACCCCGGTGTTCCTGTGCTTGCCACTCGGGATGGCGTTCGCGTTCGTCGGCGTGATGCTCGCGGTGTTCGGCGTGTACATGGGTGCGTCGTTCGCGCCAAACCACAAGGGCATGCCGATCATCGCGCGCGACGCGAAGCTCGACTTCTTCTCAAAGCAGGTGCGCACCTCGCGCAATATCAGCGGCGGATGGTGGGCCACCTGGCTCATGGGCGGCCTGAACTACCAGGTCGAGCACCACCTGTTCCCGAGTATGGCGCGCCCGCATCTCGCGAAGGCCCGCCTGATCGTGCGCGACTACTGCGCGGCGAACGATGTGCCGTACACCGAGACATCCCTGTGGCGTTCGTACGGCATCGTGATTGCGTACCTGAACCAGGTTGGGCTTGCGGCCCGTGACCCGTTCGACTGCCCGATCAACTCGCAGTACCGCCGGGTCTAACGACCGGATGCCCCACGCCGCACCCGTCGGTTCGGGGCCGTTACGTGCCGTGCGGCGCGGGGAATCCGTGGTCGGTTAGCTGAATGCCTTGATGATCCCGAGGATCGCCGGGAACAACAGCACGATGAACAACGTCGGCAGAATGGCGAACACGAGCGGGAAGACGACCTTGATCGGCACCTTCATCGCCGATTCTTCGGCCCGCTGACGGCGCTTGAGCCGCATTTCGCCGGCCTGAACCCGGAGCACATCGGCGATGCCGATGCCGTAGCGATCAGCCTGCTGGAACGCACGAACGAAGCGACGCAGATCATCGCAGTTGGTGCGAGCGAGCAGCGCCTCATAGGCGTCGAACCGAGAGCGGCCGATCTGCAGGTCCTGGAGCGTGCGGATCAGTTCCTCTGACAGCGGGCCGCTGCCGCCGTGTGCAGTGCGCGACATCGCCGCTTCGAATCCGAGCCCGGCCTCAACGGCGATCGTCATCTGGTCAAGGGTGTCGGGCAACGCCAGCTGGATCGCCTTCTGCCGGTCGTCAGCACGACCGGTGAGCACGACTGCTGGGTAGACGACAAAGATGAGGCCGAAGATCGCCCCGAGGTAGCGCAAGAACCCCTCGAGTAACGCAAACCCGAGCACGCCTACGAAGAGCCCGAAAATGGCGGTTCCGAGCTGCACCAACAAGAACCCGCCGACCGACCAGTCGGCCGATTTCCCAGCGTGGATGATCTTCCGCTGTACCCAACCGGCATACCCCGGCGGCACCCGCATGGCGAATGCCTCCGCGAACGACGGGTGATCAGCCTTGTGGGCGTCACCCGTGGTGTTCAGGATCTCCGAAACGAGGTTACGTTTCGGCACCAACGCGAACACTGAAAAGACAAATACGCCGGCGGCAACCGACAGCAGCGCGATGATCGCCCAGCCCATGAGTGACGGCACGTTAGAACTTCACCTTCACGACAGCGCTCATCCAGATCGTGCCGATGGTCATCAGCACCAACGCCACACACAGCGCCGCGATGCCCATCCAGTCGGCGAAGAATGGCGCGAGATAGTTGGGCTGCATGATCAGCACGATGGCGAACACGACAATTGGCAGGCCGATCAGAATGCTGGCCGACATGCGGCCCTCAGCGCTCAACGCCTTCACCTGGCGGCGAATCTGGTTGCGCTCGCGAATCGTGGCCGCGGTGCGCAGCAGCACCTCCGCCAGGTTGCCGCCGGTCTCTCGGTTAATCCCGATCGCCTGCGCCGCCCATTTGAAGTCGTCGGAGTTCATTCGGTCGGCGGTGTTCATCAGCACCTCGCCGAGGTCTCGACCAATGCGGGACTCATTGGCAATTCGGGCGAACTCCTCGGCGGTCGGCGACTCGGCGTAGCGCGACACCGCGTCGATCGCCTGAGACAGACCGTGCCCGGCTCGGAGGTTTCCGGCGAGCAACTGCAACGTGTCGTCCAATTGATCAGCGAAGATCGCGCGACGTTTTGCGGTGCGCATGCGCACGATGACGACGGCGGCGACTGGCCCCAACACCAGCCCAATGGCGCCAAACAGCACCGTTGGCAACGGCCCGAGGCCAAGCCCAAGCAAGACCCCGATGCTCGACAGCGCACCAGCTGCACTGACCACGCTGATCAAGAAGGTCTGCGGGTTGGTCTTGATGCCAGCGAGCTCGAGGGATGCCTCACTGAATGGATGCGCCGCACCGAACGCGACGCGGCTGCCGACGGCCTCAACTGCACGGTCGCCCGCACGCGAGACCACCCGGCTGACCGCCGACTGGTACACCGTGCCCGGCGCGATGCGCCGCCGTGCGGCGACCCGGCGGGCAGGTGGCGCAAACACCATGCCAATGAGCACCAGGCCGCCGAGAAACAGCAGCACCATCCCGATGTACATCATGGGTTAGTGCCCCCGACCCAACGTGTTGCCCGGCGTTTCGAAGACGCTGATCGGCACGTGAATGCCGTACTCCTCGAACCGCTCCACGAACCGTGGCCGCACCCCGGTCGATCGCGTGTGCCCGAGGAACCGCCCATCCGGCGCGACGCCGGCGGAGTAGTCGAAGCTGAAGGCATCTTGCAGGGTGACCACATCACCCTCCATGCCCTGCACTTCGGTCACACTCACGACGCGACGCGAGCCATCCCGAAGCCTTGAAATCTGCACGATCACGTCGATCGCCGAGGCAACCTGCTCGCGAATTGCCCGAAGCGGCAGGTCCATACCCGCCATGAGCACGAGGGTCTCAAGACGCGAGATCGCGTCACGCGGGGTGTTCGCGTGAATCGTCGAGATCGAGCCTTCGTGACCGGTGTTCATCGCCTGCAGCATGTCAAGCGCTTCGCCACCACGACACTCACCGATGACGATGCGGTCCGGGCGCATACGCAGGGAGTTACGCACGAGGTCGCGAATCGTGATTTCACCGCGACCCTCGATGTTCGATGGGCGTGACTCGAGCCGCACCACGTGGTTCTGCTGCAACTGCAGTTCGACGGCGTCTTCGATGGTGACAATGCGCTCGCCATCCGGAATGAACGACGACAACACATTGAGCAATGTCGTCTTACCGGTGCCGGTACCGCCCGAGACCAGAATGTTCAACTTCGCCTGCACGCACGCCTCGAGCAGCACCGCCATCGGTTCGTTGATCGTATCGAACCGAATCAGGTCGGCGACCTTGAGCGGGCTTTTCGAGAACTTACGAATCGTCAGCGACGAGCCATCAACGGCAAGCGGCGGAATGACCGCGTTCACACGCGAGCCATCTTCCAGGCGCGCGTCAACGAGCGGGGATGCCTCGTCGATGCGTCGTCCGACGCGTGACACGATGCGCTCGATCACGCGTCGAAGTTGCTGTTCGCCGGTGAACTGGGTTGGGGACTCGGTGAGTCGCCCCCCGCGCTCGACGAAGATCTGGTCGAACCGGTTCACCATGATTTCGCTGACATCTGAGTCAGCCAGCAGCGGCTCGAGCGGCCCGTAGCCGAGCACGTCGGCCCCGATCTCTTCGATCACACGATTGCGTTCGGCGGGGGTCAGCGCGACCGGCTCATCGGCGACGATGCGGGTGAGCTCATCGCGGGTGAGTTGGTGGAGTTTCTCTTCGGTGAGGGTGGTGTCGTGGAGGCGCGAGCCAACGCGACGATAGAGCTCCTCGGCGACGCGGTTCTTCAGTTCACGGAACGGGTCGGCAGGCTTTGCGATACCGACCGTGGGGTGCGATGCGGTGCGCGGCGACTGCTCTGCGCCCGGCCCGGTCGGCGCTGGCTGCGGAGGCACACCAGAGCTCACTCCGGTCACGGGATGCGCACTGGTCGCCGGATGCGCCGGCTGCGCTATCTGCGCAGCGCCGGGAGCTGGCGGCGCGAGGGTGGCCAGCGCAACGGGCGGCGGCACAATGCTGACAGCGCCCGGCGCTGGTGCACCGACATGAGCCGGAGCGGGCGAACCTGGGGCTGCAGCATGCGGGGCCGGGTGGCCGGCGGCGGGCACCGTCGCTGGGGGCGATGCGACCGCGAGGCTCGCGTCGGCGGGCGCAGGCTCAGCTACCGGCTGCGGGCGCGCCGGACTCGCAGCGACCCAGGGCTGCCCGGCTGGCGCTGACCACTCAACGACCGGGGTGTGCGTCGGCACCGTACCGGTGGCGGGGTGTTGCTCGGCGTCCGGGTGGGTCGGGAGGAGCCCACCGTTGCGGGCGCGCTGGAGACGTTCACTCAGGCTCATCGCGCCACCTTCAACTGAGAAACGGCAGCCGCGTCGATACACGCGACCACCTCGCGGAGTGCCTTTGCGGCGGGGTCACGGTTTTCGTGGTTGAGGATCGCGTTGCCAGCGTTCGACGACAGCACCACCGCGAGTGATCGCGGCACCGCCACGTCAAACTTCGCGCCAAGGATCGCCTCGGCATCGCGTCGCACGATACCGGTGCCCTTCTCAACCATGTTCAGTACAAACACGCGCTTGTCTGGCACCAGGCTCAGGTCGAGCAACAGCTCCGACATCTTGCGAAGCGCCCGCAAACTCGACACGGTCATGCTCGACACGAACACCCCATCAGTCGAGTGTTCGAGGGCGGTGATTGTGAGCTCACCGAGGCCGGGCGTGGTGTCAACGACCACGTATCGGAACATCGTCGCAAGCCGGTCGAGCAACAGACCGAACGAGGCATCCGTGATCTCATCGGCCAACTCGGGCCGAGCCGGAGCCGGCACGACAAAGAAGCCGTCCTCATGGCGGGTCAGCATGGCTTTGAGGGTGGTGTCATCGACGCCCTCGCGCACGAGATCGGCCACGGAGTAGACGACCTGAAGTTCGAGTGCGTTCGCGACATCGCCAAACTGCAGGTCGCCGTCGACGAGCACCACCGAATTCGGATACGCCGTGGCGAGCCCGGCAGCCAGGTTGACCGCGAGCGTGGTCTTGCCCTGACCACCCTTCGGCGCTGCAACGGCAATGACCTCACTGCGCTTGCCCGGGTCAGAGAAGGGAAGGATCAGCGGACCTGCCGCCGCAGCCTGGGGTGGCACCACCGAGATTTCGATCTCGGTCGTCACCGGCGAGGTCGGGTTCGGGTCGTAGTCGTGTTCGCCGTCAAACGGGCCTTCGGCGGCATGACGACCTCGCACGGCAAGCTCTTCGGCCGCTGCGGCTGCCGCCGCTGCGGCCGCTGCCGCTTCGGCTTCGGCTTCGGCTCGCGCCACCCGGGCCGCCTCTTCAGCTGCCGCTGCTGCGGCCTCTGCCTCAGCCCGCGCAGCCGCTTCAGCCGCGGCCGCTTCGGCTTCTGCTTTCGCCGCTGCCGCCTGTGCTGCTTCGGCTTCTGCTTCGGCTTGCGCCGCCGCCCGGGCGGCCTCGACTGCAGCTGCGGCCGCCTCTGCCGCCGCTCGGGCCGCCTCGGCAGCGACGGCAGCTGCCGCCTGCAGCGACGCAACCGTCGCGTCTCCCGTTGGTGCTGCAGCGGCCGGCCTAGCCGCGGCCATCGCTTCAGTCTCTGCAGCGACTCTCGCCGCCGCGCGCACCGCGGCAACCGACACTGGCGCGGCCGCAGCACGCTCCGCCTCGGCAGCAGCTGCCTTCGCGGCCTCGGCGTCTGCGACTTCCGCCGCCGCCGCGGCGGCCGCAGCCGCTTTCGCAGCCTCAGCTGCTCGCACCGACGCCACTGAGCCACCGACGACCGGCGCGGTCGCCCCCGCGGGGGGCACGCCGGGCTTATGCGACGAGGGGAATGGTCTGGTCGTCAGTCTCATTGGAACACGGTGTCTTTCGTGCGGACGGACGAACCGTCGACATTCGATTCCTTTGACTCGAGCAGGGCCCAGATTTCGGCGTACGGCGCCGCATCGTCTGGCTCAGCGGGCTTGCGCTTGGTCATTTCAGCCAAAAAGACCAGCTGTTCGGCCTGTGGGATCGTCACCGCAACCGTGATCATGATCGTCGAAATCTCTGGTTGCGCCTCTTTCGTTGTGCTGTCCTTCGAGTCAGCTTTTGCGTCAGATGGCGGCGCGTAGGTGCTCCCCAACGCCACACGCGTCACCAACAACTGGTGGAGCGTCGACTTCGTCATCGGCAGCGTTGCCTCAGCTGAGGGCAGCGACGTCGTGGCGACAACACCGAGATAGTCGCCCGGTTTGATCACACCGCCCACCGCTCGCTCGACGGGGAGGGTGATCGTGACCTCAGACAGCCCCTTCGGCACCGGGAACGCAATGGCCTGGTCGAGATCTCCGGGCGACGCGAATCGGCCGGTCAACAGCTGCTCACCAGGGAGCAGGTCAGCGTTGGTCACCTTCCCAACGAGTTTCTTCAGGTCGGTCACGTGATTGGGCTGGACCGCGATCGCCGGAATCTCGACGATCTTGATCTTGTCGGTGATCGATTCGGCGCTGGTGCCGCGTGGGATCATCGCATCGGCGACAACGTAGACCTGCTGAATCTTCGCGCCGTTTTGGGCACGACTCTCTGCACTACCGACATAGATCGAGAGTGCGATCGCACCACCGATCGTCAAAACGAGGGCGACAATGGCGCCAATCACACGAATCATCAGGGGAGGCCTTTCGAAAGTGGGCGGGGGTCCGAGACCTTAGCTAGTACGGAGGGTGAGCCGCGCGATTGCGGCGGAGTTCGTGAATACGCACGGAGTGCCGCTCACGCAGGGTGGAGGCTGGCTCAGTTGGAATGCGTCGTCAACGGAGACCAACTTGGTGAAGTAGCCCTGAAGCCCACGACAATTGCCTTTGCAGCTTGGCGCCAGTGGGTCGGTGTACTCGTTCGAGCCAGAGACCTTGACACCAGTGACTTGGAACGCCGCAAATTGCGAGATGTGGAACTCGCTGCCGACGCCGGTGCCCCGCACGTCATCGAAGATCGGAATATAGATTGCGCTGCCGCGGAGGCTTGCGAGATATGCGTCATCGCATCCGGTGCCACTCGTGCTGTTTCCGGTCTTGCTGGGGATCCATGGGTCGCCGAGGTCGACGGTGTAGCTGCAATCCAACGAGGGCAACCAACCAAACCCACCCGGTGCGTTGATCAGTTCGCCGAGTGAATTGCGGCAGACCTTCTTCGCGTCGTTGTGGTACTCGAGCAAGATGCGCTCGGGGTTCGCGACGCCGAGCTGCGGTACCTGGTCGGCGAGTTCGCAGTAGCCGATCGTGATTGCGATCGTCGAGCCCTTGATGGGCAGTCCCCACTCCGCTTGCGCACTGGACTTCACTACCGACGAATCACCGACACCCGGCAAGATTGCAGCAAATGGATGCCTCACGCCGAGGTCTTCTGACTTCGTTTGAACCGTCACGAGGTTGGCGCCTCTGTTGATGGCGACCGACTCGATCGCTGCGTTGCCATCAAGGGCGTTCTGGCCCGCGATCGCATCGGCGCCGTCGGAACTACAGCCGGAGGCGGCCTCGTTGGCCGCACACGCGACCGCAATCTGCAGCGCTGCGGCGTCTGCGCCATTTTGCAGTTGCGCCTTCTCGGAATACATCGCACCGACGTCAACTCCGAGTCCGACTGCGCCGATCATCGGAATGAGCATGAGCGCGAGCAGCGGGGCTGCTGCCCCATGCTCGCGTTGAAGCTGTCTTACCCACCGCATGGCATTGCCGCCTTGCCTTTAAGAGTGAGGGTGCTGCCAAACAGCCCCGTCAAGAAACTCGCGTTGTAGGTGACCGTGGCGGTCATGGTTTCACCCGAGGTACATACGGGCGGCGAGTACGAAAAATTGGCCGCGGTGGGGGCGGGGCGGAGGCCTGGTGCAGCGGCGATGCCGGCCGCACTGGCTGCTGCTGCGGAGTTGCCGATCGACATCGTGCGCACAGCAGAACGGGCAGCGTTGGTCACTGCCAACTGCTGGTTGTACATGTTCGAAAACTCGATCACGCCAAATACAAGCAGCACAAACACGGGCACGATCAGCGCAAACTCAACTGCAACTGATCCACGCTCATTGAGACGACGCATAGTCGACCTCATCTGAAAGGTGACTGCTGCGGTCGGAACGCCTCCCGCCCCGACCGCAGCAGAACTCAGATGGGTACCGAGCTACTTGTTCAGTTCGGTGGTAACTTCACCGAACTTGCCGCTGAGTGCAACCCCAAGCGCGGTGAGGCCACCGATGATGACCACGGCGACGAGCGCGATGATCAGGCCGTATTCGGCGGCGTTGCCGTCTTCGCGGCGCATGGCGTTCATCAGGGACTGGATGCGAACGTAGGACTTGAGCATGTTGGGTTCCTCTTTCGGGGCGGAGTCGAGGTGTGGTTCGGGGCCGTTCCTCAGTTGTTGTAATCGCGCCGGGTATCGCCTACCTGAATGTATGCAACGCGCCTGGAGGTGAATATTCCCCAGTTTTGGGCACGTTGACACACCTCAATAGGGGGTGTACAGACCAATGCTCAGTGTGCGATGAGCAGCGCGATGAACGCGCCGATGAGCATGCTCGGGCCGAACGGAACCGATGACTTCAACGTGACTTTTCGGGCCACCAAGAGCACGACTGCCAACACCCCGCCCACGACAAATGCACTGATCAGGGCAATAATCCACGGCAGCAGACCGAACCATCCGGCCA
Organism: Candidatus Lumbricidiphila sp.; assembly: GCA_035764905.1. GTDB lineage: Bacteria > Actinomycetota > Actinomycetes > Actinomycetales > Microbacteriaceae > Agromyces. The sequence goes on from DASTYN010000010.1 coordinate 89,069, forward strand.
GCCCACCAATGAGTGCCGCGAGCTTCACGTCGCCCATGCCCATCGCCGAGGGCGCAACCAGTGCGATCACGAGGTAGAGGGCGAACATTGCCGCAGCGCCCCCCAGGACCCCCAGCAAAGCCGAGAAATCTTTCACCGCAGTGGGCCACCCGTCGAGCCATCCCGACACGATGAACCGTCCGATCGTGGCGAGCACCAATAACGCCGCAACGAGCACCGAGGTGCGCCCGAGTACCGCATTTGGCAGCCGGTGCTCGACCACATCAACGATGCCAAGCACCACCCCGCCGGCGACGAACGCGAGCGCCGCCGGCACCGCCAACGGATGCCACAGCGCCACGAGATGCCAGGTGACGAGGCCGAACCCGACGGCCGCGAGCGCGGCCGCCCAGCGGCGGATGCCACGGGCCTCAGGCTGCTCGCCGCGAATGTTCGCAATCGCCCACGGGGCGAGTACGCGCCATCCGATCAGTGCACCCACCGCGGCCGCGACGACACCGGCGATGGCCGCCCAGAGCGGAAGCACGATCAGCTCGCCCGCGAAACCAGCGACTCGGCGAAGCGCACGAGCGCGTGCTTCACGCCGCCATCTGGCAGTGGGGCGAGCGCGGCGACGGCCGAGTCGGCCCAGCGGCGAGCCTCGGCGAGCGTTTCGGCGGTGACCCGGTGCGCGCGCACCTCGGCAACGAGCTCGTCGGTGATATTGCCGGCGTCGATTCGGGCGACGAGCGCGGCGTCAGCCGCATCACTCGCGGCGCTCGCGCGCAGGCGCAACACCGGCAGGGTGACCACCCCCGCACGCAGGTCGGTGCCCGGCACCTTGCCCGTCTCAGCAGGCTGGGCGCTCAGGTCGATCACATCATCGGCAAGCTGGAAGGCCACACCGATGCGCTCACCGAAGTCCACCACCGCCTGCTCGTACACCGGGTCGGCGTTCGAGAACAGCACACCCGCCTGCGCCGACGCGGCGATCAGCGACCCGGTCTTATCAGCGAGCACCTGAATGTAGTGCGCGATCGGGTCAGCACCGGGCTGCGGCCCGACGGTCTCGTTCAACTGCCCAAGCACGAGCCGCTCGAAGGTGTCGGCCTGCATGCGAATCGCCCGCTCGCCGATCCGGGCCATGAGCTGGCTGGCGCGGGCGAACAGCAGGTCGCCGGTGAGAATCGCAACCGAGTTTCCCCACACCTTCTGGGCGCTCGGCACGCCGCGGCGGCGGTCGGATTCATCCATCACGTCGTCGTGGTACAGGCTCGCGAGGTGCGTGATCTCGATGGCACGGGCGGCGGTGATCACGTGATCGGTGGCGCCGTCGCCGAGTTCGGCGGTGAGCAGGGTGAGCATCGGGCGCACCCGCTTGCCACCAGCTTGAAGCAAGTACCGGGTGGACGCCTCGGCGATCGGGGTCGTGAACTTTACCTCGTCGAGCAGGCCTGCCTCGACACGTTCGAGGCCAGCATCGATCGTGCGAGCCAGGGCGCGGTCAGCGGTCGACGCGAACAGTCGGTCGCTGAGACTCAGCGATGCGCCGACAGCGGCGGCTCGATGGGCAGCACGCGCGCTCTGTGACACGGTCTGATCCTATCCGGCAGCGCCGGGCGCCTTCACGCCGCGGTGCAGCGCAACGATGCCGAGGCTGAGATTACGCCAGGCAACGTTCGACCACCCGGCATCCCGAATCTTGTCGGCGAGCACCGGCTGCGTCGGCCAGGCCGCAATCGAGTCGATCAGATAGTCGTAGGCCTCTTTGTCGGAGCCGGCGAGTCGGGCCAGCGGCGGAAACAGGGTGCGCTGGTAGAGGTCGTAGACCGTGCGGAACGCGGCATTGGTCGGGTGTGAGAACTCGCACACCACGAGACGTCCACCCGGCTTGGTGACGCGCAGAAACTCGCGCAGCGCCTGCAGGGGGTCGTTCACGTTGCGCAGCCCAAACGAGATCGTGACCGCATCAAACTCGTTGTCGCCAAACGGGAGCGCCATCGCATCGGCCTGCGTGAACGTGAGGTTCGGCAGATGCGCCTGCCGCTGGCGGCCGACCTCGATCATGCCCGGCGAAAAGTCGGCGGCCACGATTTCGGCGCCCGATTTCGCGAGGCTCGCGCTCGACGTGCCGGTGCCAGCGGCGATGTCGAGAATGCGCTCCCCCGGCTGCGGATTCACCGCCCGGGTGGTCGCGACCCGCCACAGCAGCGAGTTGCCGAGCGAGAGCACATCGTTCGTGCGGTCGTACTTCGCCGCCACCCGGTCGAACATGGCCGAGACCTCATGCGGATGCTTCTCAAGGTCGGGGCGGCTCATGCAGCGAGTCTACCGACGGTGGTTCCTGATACCGGGTGACGTCACTCCGCGATCAGCTGCCCCTGGCGCACGCCATAGGCTGGTGCGGTGCTGCACGTTCGCACGGTCGCCGTTGCTGAGACCGACCCCCTCATCCGCCGGGCCGACCCGCGCACCCCGCTGCTCTGGATGCGCCGCGGTGACGGCATTGTGGGCCTCGGCGAGACGCTGCGGATCACCACCGGCGGAGCATCCCGCATCGCCGACGCGATCGCAAAGTGGCGCCAGATCGCCGACGAAGCCATGGTCGATGACCGAGTTGGCCTGCCGGGCACCGGACTCGTCGCCTTCGGCACCTTTGCATTCGCCGACGACTCGGCCGCGGCGAGCACGCTCATCGTGCCGCGCATGATTCTGGGTCGGCGCGATGACCGGTCGTGGGTGACCTACATTTCGACGGATGCCTCGGCGTTGCCCTCACCCGACGACGAACCCGTGCTACCCCCGGTGGCGACGAGGCGCGCGGTGCCCCGAGTCGACTTCTCGGACGGCCCGCTCTCACCCGACGCGTACCGCGCCGCCGTGGCAACTGCGGTGGCGCGCATCGACCGCGGCGAGCTCGAGAAGGTTGTACTCGCACGTTCGCTGATCGGACAGCTGGGTGAAGACGCCGGACTCCGCGCCGCGATCAACCGCCTCGCCGATGACTACCCCGATACGTGGGTGTTCGCGGTCGACGGGCTCGTGGGCGCCAGCCCCGAAACCCTCGTGCGCGTTGACCACGGCACCGTCTCGGCGCGGGTGCTGGCCGGCACTGCCGATCGGGCTGCAGGCGAGGCATCCGATCGTGACCGCGCGGCCGCGTTGCTGCGCTCGCCGAAGAACCGGGAAGAACACGCGCTCGCCGTGGCATCGGCGGTCGAGACCCTCGCGCCGCACACCGCTCGCCTCGATGCGAGCCCCGAGCCGTTTGCGCTGCAGCTGCCGAACCTCTGGCACCTCGCCACCGACCTGAAGGGCACCCTCGGCGACGGGTCGAGTGCACTCGATCTGGTCGCCGCGATGCATCCCACCGCGGCGGTCGCGGGCACGCCGACCGAGCGCGCGTTGTCGCTACTCTCGACGCTGGAAGGGTTCGACCGTGGCCGCTACGCCGGGCCGGTCGGCTGGGTCGACGCCGCGGGCGACGGCGAGTGGGCGATTGCGCTGCGCTGCGCGCAGGTCGGGGCGGATGGCTCGGTGACGGCGTACGCCGGGTGCGGCATCGTGCACGACTCGGTGCCCGATGAAGAACTCGCGGAGACGGCGATGAAGTTCCGGCCGATCGTCGAGGCGTTCAGTTAGCGCGCGCTCGCCGATGCCGCGCCTCGTGGGTGTGGGCGACGCCGTGCTCGTGTGCGAAAGCGTGGGCCGCGGCATCTGACATCGCACTCGCGGTCGGGGCGGGCAGGCCGTAGCGCTCGGCGGCCCGGGCGCGGGCCTTCGCAGCCTCGACCTCGCGGCTCTTCGGCGGGGCCGTGGTCACCAACTCATCGATCAGGTGACGGGTGATGTGGGCGATTTCGGCGACGGCGCGGTTGAAGGCAGCTTCGTTCGCATGTGACGGCTTCGTCGTGCCCGACACCTTGCGCACGAATTGCAGCGCGGCGAGGTGCACCTCATCGTCGGTCGCGGCCGGTTCGAAATTGTTCAGCGGGCGGATGTTTCGGCACATACCTTGAGGCTACGCCCGCTACAGCGTCGCGAGCCGGGCCCGCTCTGCTGCGACGTCGAAGTCCGCTGGTGGCCAGTCGAGGTTGAACCCGGCCAACGCGTCGACGAGCAACTGCTGCACCGCGAGCCGGGCATACCACTTGCGGTTTGCGGGCACGATGAACCACGGGGCATCCGAAGTCGACGTGCGATCGAACACCGCGCCGTATGCCTGCTGGTAGTCGGCCCATTTCGAACGCTCGTCGAGGTCGCCGGGGTTGTACTTCCAGTACTTGTCGGGCCGCTCAAGCCGCTCGGCGAGGCGCTGCTTCTGTTCCTCGGCCGAGATGTGCAACATGACCTTGATGATGGAGGTGCCGCCAGCAACGAGCCGCGATTCAAACTCGTTGATCGCGTCGTAGCGACGCTTGATTTCGGCGGGCGGGGCGAGCGCGCGCACCCGCCCGATCAGCACGTCTTCGTAGTGGGAGCGGTCGAACACACCGATCATGCCGGGCTGCGGCACCCGTTGTTCGATCCGCCAGAGGAAGTCGTGGGCGAGCTCCTCGGCGGTGGGCTTCTTGAACGAGGCGAGCGTGACCCCTTGCGGGTCGACCGCGCCGACAACGTGGCGAATCACGCCGCCCTTGCCCGAAGTGTCCATGCCCTGCAGCACGATCAGCACCCGCCGCGGGTCGTCGGTCGTGCGGCTGCGGGCAAACAGCTGTTCTTGCAGGCCACCGAGGCGCTCGGCGCCCGCGGCGAGCAGGTCGTCGGCGACGTCGCGTTCCCCCTCGAAGCCCGGCGTGGCATCTGGGTCGATGTCGGCGAGCCGGGCACCCGGACCGGCGCGGAGCACCGCGCGCGGGTCGCTCACCAGACTCGCGGCCGTCACCGCTTCGCTGCCTTCACCATTGGGGCACCTCCAGGAGCCAGGGTGCCATATGCGGTCGATCCGCGCACCGGGAGTCACGCATTCGGATCAGCTCACGCTGATGTGAAACCGTTTCGTCGTCGGGTGCGCGTCGAGCACGCCGTCAAGTGCACGTCGCGCAAGTTCGGAGACGCTGATGCCCAACTCGGCCGCCAACGCTTCGGCGTCGGGTCGTCGGGGCGTGCGGAACTGCACCACCGGGGAGTGCGCGCCATCTCCGCTCAGCGACTTCCGGCCAGGGACGAGGTTCGCACGACGCCGCGCGATCGCCGCCGCGGCCATCTCAGCAGCGCGGGTTTCCGTCAGACGGGCACCATCAACGAGCTTGTACTCCTCAACTTCGAGATCAATATCAGAGATAGTCGTATCTGCAGTGAGCCGGAACTTCTCGGGATCAATCGTCATGGGTTCCTCCTCCGAAAACTGGTTGGCATCGCGTGGATCACCGCAATGCCACTGCCCCGATCATTCGGCACCGCGATGACGTGCAGTTCGATGCCGCGGTCGTCTCTCCCCATGTAGTGCAGAGTGTCGCCGTCCACAGTCGGCGTACCCGCGTTGATCATCGCGGCAAGGATATGCGCATTGCCGATCCGGTGCTTTCGTGCAGTCCGGGTCACCCTGACCTCCATCCATTCCAGTGTGTCATGCACACTGGAGGGAATCAAGGGTCAGCGCGCGAGCGGCACCTCGAGAATTGTCGGCCCCACGACTGGCGTGCCCATCGCGGTGTCGAGTTCGCCGCGGGTGTCGGCGCGCAGGTACGCCCAGCCGTATGCGGCGGCAAGGTCACGAATGGATACCTCGTGCGGGGTGTAGAGCACTCGGTCAAACGTTGCCGCAGGCGCCGTTCCGGCGACTTCGAGGGTGTCGAAGATCGTGCCGCCACCATCGTTGCCGACGATGACGAGAATGCGCGGGCGCTGCTCACCCGGGGTGAGCAGCAGCGACCCGACGTCGTGGAGCAGCGCAAGGTCGCCGAGCAGTACCCGGGTCGCGCCGATCGCGGCATCCCCACCCTGGCTCGCCGCCGCCACGCCCAGGGCGGTGGCAATCGTGCCGTCAATGCCGGCGAGACCGCGGTTCGCGTGCACCCGAATCTTGCGGCCGGTCGCGACCTTGTCGAGTTCTCGAATCAGGCGGGATGCCCCGAGCACGAGCCGATCGTGCGGCCACGTCGCGCCCCACACCGCCTGGGCAAGCATGCGCCGGGTGACTGGTTCGCGCACCCGGTCAAGGGTCGCCGATAGAAACGCGCGTTGCGCCTGGTAGTCGGCCACGTGCCCGGTGTCATCGGTCGCGGCGAGCGGCTGCGGTGGGTTCTCGGCGGCGTCTGCCGCGGCGAGGATCGCGCGGCTCGCCATCACCCATTGACCGAGCCAGGCGCGGGTTAGCCGCGGCGGGGCGGCCGAGGCATCCGGAATCTCGAAGGTTGGCACCGCCGTCAGCCGGGTCGCGCGGCGACCGGGGTTAAACCATTCGCCACCGGCCGGCGCGACCACGAGCACCTCGACGTCGGCGCGCGCGCAGAGCGCGATTACCTCACGCGACAGGGTTGGGTGCCCGAACACGACCACCCGCTCGATCTGCGCGGCGAGGTCGGGGTTGGCGAGCAATTCGCGGTACGGCACGACCAGGTTCGGCCCGAAGTGGGCACCGCTCGACACCTCGGCGATGAGGGGCCAGTCACCCGACCGAGCGAACGCTTCAGCGTCGGCGCCGGCGTCGGCTCCGGCGATGACGACCGTGTGCGGGGTGAAGGTGATCGCGGGTTGGTGGACGAAGCGTTCGCCGCGAGCATCGACCGCAGGGCCGACGGCCGCCGCATTCGCCGCCACCACCGCAGCCACCGCGCCCGGCGACGACAGCGGCTCACGGAGCTGCAGGTTGAGGTGTACCGCACCGCTCGCAGCCATGGCCAGCGCTTCGTGCGCGAGTGTCGCCGCGACTGCGCTCGCGCCATCCGCCGCGACCGGCTCAACGTCTCGCTCGAACGTCACGGCGCCTGCGAAGATCCCTGGCTGAGTAGTCGTTTGGTTCGATCGAATGCCCCGCAGCTCAGCCGGCCGATCGGCACTGAGCACCAGCAGCGGCAGCTGCGCGGCCTGGGCTTCAAGGACCGCTGGGTGCAGATTCGCCACCGCCGTGCCCGAGGTGGTGATGACGGCGGCCGGCGTACCCGACTCGCGGGCGATGCCGATGGCGAAGAATCCGGCGGATCGCTCATCGATGCGCACATGGAGTCGCGCAGCGCCGCGGGCCTCGAACTCGGCGGCCGCGAGCGCCAACGCCTGTGAACGCGAACCGGGCGAGACCACGAAATCGCGCACTCCGCCAGCGATCAGGGCACCAAGTAACTCGGCCGCAAACCGGCTCGATGTGGCGGGGGCGGGAGCCGGCATCGTGACCGAGGAGTCGGCAGTCGCCGGTGGTGCGCCGTCGGGCACGGGCTCAGCCACGTGGTCGATCAGGGTCGTCATCAGCGTCGGCGTCGGACTCGGCATCTTCGGATTCGAGCGCGGCGAGTTCCTCTTCGAGGCGCCGGATGCGTTCTTCCTGGTCGAGGTCGGAGCCGATTCGACTCAGGAACGCCGGATCGTCATCGGGCGCCGAGGTGCGGCCCGCGCGCCCGATCGGCCCGCGTCGCCCACGGCCGACAAAGAACCAGAGCAGCCCGCCGACGACCGGCACGAGCAGAATCAGCAGGATCCAGACCGGCTTCGACACCGCGCGAACGCGCGACCGGTCGAAGAATGCGCAATCGACAATCGCGTAGACAACAAAGACGACCGCAGCGACCACGAGCGCGATCCACAGTCGAACCATGGAGCCAGTTTAGGTCCGCGTGTTGGTCAGGGGCAGCCCGGGGCATCCCGGGGCATCTCAACGTGCCTACACTTGCAAGGTGAAGTCGTGGCCCACCTGGTTTTGGTACTCCCTCGCACGCGTGCTGCTCGTCGTCGTACCGTTCGCGGTCTTGATGATCGCAGGCGTCGACGTGTGGATCTCGGCGATCGTGGCCGCGCTATTCGGCCTCGCCGCCTCGCTGGTCTTCCTCCGCAAGCAGCGCGATTCACTTTCCACGTCGATCCACGACGCGCGCACCCGCAATCGCGCGGCCGTGGCGAGTGCCGACGATGATGCAGAGGATGCCGCGGCCGACGCCGCAGCCCAGCAGTAACCGCGCTACAGCGCGAACAGCACGCCAAGCCCCACGCCGTAGATCAGCGCGGTCAGGCTGGCGAGTTTCATCGCGAGCACGAGTTCGCTCGGGTGCTTCGCGGTCGTGAGAATCACGCACGCCGGCACCGCCGCCAGCAGCGCGAACATCACGAACCAAACGCCCGGGATCAGCACCGCGACGAGCGCGATCATCGCGAATGGGGCGAGCAAGCAGATGCAGAAAAGCACCTTGCTAGCGCGGCGCCCGATCAGCGTCATTAGCGTGCGCTTGCCCGCAATGCGGTCACCGTCGATGTCACGTAGGTTGTTCGCGATCAGCACCGAAACCGCGAGCAGGCCTGCTCCGACCGCGACCCACCACACCTGCTGGCCGATCCCGAAGCCTTGGATGAACGCCGAGCCAACGACGGCGACCAGCCCGAAGAACACGAACACGGCGACCTCGCCGAGCGCGTAGTACCCGTACGGACGCTTGCCGCCGGTGTAGAACCAGGCCGCGGCGATTGCGATCGCGCCGACCGCGAGCAGCCACCAGTGGTGGGTGATCAAGGTGATCGCGAGCCCGGCGAGTCCGGCGATACCGAACCAAACCAGCGCGACGGTGAGCACGCTCTTCGGCTGCGCGAGGCCCGACCCAACCAGGCGGGTCGGCCCCTGACGGCGCACGTCAGTGCCGCGAATGCCGTCGGAGTAGTCGTTCGCGAAGTTCACGCCGATCTGCAGCGCAACGGCGACGATCAGTGCAAGCCCGGCGCGAATCCAGTGCCACTGCGCCGGCAACACGGTCACCCAGGACGCCCCGGTGCCGAGCACGACCGCCGCAACCGAGACTGCCAGGGTGGGAATGCGCGCCGCGCGCACCCAGTCACCAAGGGTTGCCGTGCGCGCCTGCCCAGTTGGGCGCGCCAGTGCGGCACGGGCCGGGTTGCCGGACTTGCTGTAGGTCTGAGGGCGGCGGTGGGTATCACCGGCTGCGGGAGTGCGCTGCGTACGTGCCATTCGGCAATCGTAAGACCCGCGCCGCGCAATCGGGCACTCGCCCGATTCCGGTGGGCAGGAGTGCCCCGGGCGCGCGCACCGCGCCATCAGGTTCGCGTTGGGATCGTCGCTACTGCGCCAGCTGCTGCGCAGCCAGACGGTCGGGTTTGCCAGTCGACAGCATCGGGATGGCGCGAACGCGCACGACACGCACCGGCCGTGCCGCGGGGTGGAGGCCGGCAGCGTCGACCAGGGTGATCAGGTCGTCAAGCTTGACCCCGGCCGTGGTCACGATTGCCGCGCGTTCGCCCCACCGTTCGTCGGGAACGCGCACCGCGACGGCGTCGGCGGCGACGGCGCGCACTGCGCGCTCGATCTCGCCGAGCACCACCTTCACCCCGCCCGAGTTGATGACATCGTCAGCGCGGCCGAGAACTCGCACGCTCCCCGCGGCGAGCGCGCGCTCGTCGATCAGATCGTTCGTGCGATACCAGCGGGTGCCATCGGGGTCGGTGGTGAATGCGGCGGCCGTGGCATCCGGTGCATCGAGGTAGCCAGCGGCGAGCATCGGGCCGCGCACCTCGAGCACCCCATCGGCGGTGGCGCGCAGGTCGACGTTCGCGAGCGGCCGGCCGTCGTACACGCAGCCGCCGCCGGTTTCGGCAGCGCCATAAGTGCGGATCACCCGTGCCCCGAGCCGCTCGACAGCAGCCACGAGCGCCGCAGGGGCGGCCTGGCCGCCGAGCAGGATCGCGTCGTAGGCCCCGAGCGCGCGCGCGACCGCGAGGTTCGAGCCCGAGGCATCCACCAACTTGGCAAGCTGCGGTGGCACTAGCGAGACGAAGCTGCGCGCGGCGCGGGCGGTGAGCCGGTTCGTGGCGTCGACAAACTCGGCCGGCGTGAACCCCGGGTCCACGATCTCGGGCTCGGTCCCCGCGAGCGCCGAGCGCGCCAGCACCTGCGCGCCAGCGATGTAGTGGGTCGGCAGCGCAAGCAGCCAGGTGCCATCGCCGCCGAGCGCCTCACGCACCATCGCCGCGGATGCCACGAGCGAATCCCGCGTGTGCACCACTCGCTTCGGGGCATCGGTGGATCCGCTTGTGCCGATCACGAGCGCCGCGCCATCCGGGAGTTTGCCGCCGCGCGGCACCGCGACGCCTGGGGCAAATACCCACACTGCCGGCCCGCCCCGCAACGCCCACGCGAGATCGGCGGCCATCTGCCGCACATCGTCGTGCCCCGCGCTCACGCGGCCGCCGCCCGGGTCACTCGCCCCGCTCTGGACTCGCCCGGCACGGGGGACTCCCCCAGCGCATCGAGTTGCAGGTTTTTGTCGCTCAACCGGCTCCGGAACGACAAAAACATGCAACTCGATGAAGGGGTGGATGGCGCGGGCGCGGGGTCAGTGGCGCGTGTGGGGGTGGATGGCGCGGGGTCGGTGGCGTGTGTAGGGGTGGATGGCACGGGGGTGCCATCCGACGCGGGGCGCACGTGGGTGGATGGCGCGGGCGCGGCGGGCGCGGCGGGCGCGGGGCGCGCAAGGCGCGCGATGCGCATCAGTAGTGCCAGGGGTACGGCGCCCAGTCGGGGTCGCGCTTCTCGAGGAACGCATCGCGCCCCTCGACCGCCTCCTCTCCGCCGTAGGCGAGCCGCGTCGCTTCACCGGCGAACACCTGCTGCCCGACCATCCCGTCATCGACCGCGTTGAAGGCGAATTTCAGCATGCGAATCGCCGTCGGCGACTTCGTCAGAATCGTCCGAGCCATGCTGATCGCCTCGATTTCCAACGACGCATGCGGCACAACCCGGTTCACCGCACCCATCTCGTAGGCGCGGTCTGCGGAGTATTCCTCAGCCAAGAAGAACACCTCTCGGGCGAGTTTCTGCCCGATCTGACGGGCAAAGTACGCCGAGCCATACCCGGCGTCGAACGATCCGACATTCGCGTCGGTTTGCTTGAACCTGGCATGTTCCCGCGACGCAATTGTGAGGTCGCAGACCACGTGCAGCGAATGCCCGCCACCGGCCGCCCACCCGGGTACGACGGCAATGACGACCTTCGGCATGAACCGAATCAGCCGCTGCACCTCAAGAATGTGCAGCCGCCCAAGGGCGCCAGGGCGAACGGATGCCGCGTCCGCGCCATCCGCGTATTGATACCCGCTGCGCCCCCGAATGCGCTGATCGCCGCCAGAGCTGAACGCCCACCCGCCATCCATCGGGCTCGGCCCATTGCCCGTGAGTAGCACCACGCCCACGGCCGGGTCAGTGCGGGCAGCCTCAAGCGCCGTGAACAGCTCATCGACCGTGTGCGGGCGGAACGCATTGCGCACCTCTGGCCGGTTGAACGCGACCCGCGCAATGCGGCCGTCGTGCGAGAGATGGTACGTGATGTCGGTGAACCCGACCCCGCCGGTCACTGCCGCGGACTGGTCAACCCACTCCGCCGCATTGAACAGGTCCGACACGCGTTCGCTCATGTGCCAAGCCTAGAAGCAGCGGGTTCGAGATTCGCGCGCCATCATTGAGGCATGCGTACCGATCTGCCGAGCCTGCGTGATCTCACCACATCGGCGCACGTCGTTGCACTCCCACTCGTGACGCCGTTTCGCGGCATCACGGTGCGCGAGGCGATACTGCTCCGCGGCCCCGAAGGGTGGACCGAGTTTTCGCCGTTTGTCGAATATGACGACGCCGAAGCATCCGCCTGGCTGGCCGCCGCCATTGAATTCGGATGGCTCGAGCCCCCCACCCCCGTGCGCGACCTGATTCTGGTGAACGCGACGGTGCCGGCGGTCGCGCCGGCCGCAGTCGCGGGGGTGCTGGCCAGATTTGATGGATGCCGCACCGCGAAGGTGAAGGTCGCCGCCGGCGACCAGACCCTGGCCGACGATGTGGCCCGGGTGCGCGCGGTGCGCGACAGGCTCGGCCCCGACGGGCGGGTGCGCATTGACGCGAACGGCGGCTGGAACGTCGATCAGGCCGAGCGGGCCATCCACGCCCTCGCAGAGTTTGACCTCGAATACGCCGAGCAGCCGTGTGCGACGGTTCCCGAACTCGCGGAGTTGCGCGAGCGCATCGCGTACCTCGACATACCGATCGCGGCCGATGAGAGCATTCGCCGATCGGATGACCCCTTTGCCGTAGCCGAGGCCAGCGCCGCCGACCTGCTGGTGCTGAAAGCGCAACCGCTCGGCGGCATTCGCCGGGCCCTATCGATTGCCGCCACCACCGGGCTCGCGGCAAACGTCTCGAGCGCGCTCGACACGAGTGTGGGGCTCAGCATGGGTGCGGCACTCGCCGCCGCCCTGCCCGACTTGCCGTACGACTGTGGGCTCGGCACGGCCGCGCTCCTCGCGGCCGATGTGGTGCGCGCCCCGCTAGGTCCCGTGCGCGGCGCGATCCCCGTGGCGCGGGCCACTGCCGACAGCGAGTTGCTCGAGCGGTGGGCCGCAGCATCCGATCGCCAAACCTGGTGGATGGCCCGTCTGGCGCGCTGCTTCGAGCAGCTGGACGCTGCGAAGTGGCCGTGAGCGCCCGGGCGGCTACAGCCCCGAGTAGGTGTGCAACCCCTTGAAGAACATGTTCACGATCGTGAAGTTGAACATGACCGCGGCAAAGCCGATGATCGCGAGCCACGCCGAACGGGTGCCCGCCCAGCCGCGGGTCGACCGCGCGTGCAGATAGCCGGCGTAGATCACCCAGATGATGAAGGTCCACACCTCCTTGGTGTCCCAGCCCCAGTAGCGACCCCAGGCCTTCTCGGCCCAAATCGCACCGGCCATCAGGGTGAATGTCCACAGAATAAACCCGACCACCGTCACCCGGAATGCCAGGTTTTCGAGCACCTGCGAGTTCGGGATCGCGGTCAACGCGAGCCGCTTCGTCGAGACACCACCGGATGCCTCGGCCGAACCCGCAGCACCATCGGCGCCTGCGCCAACAGCCACCGGAATCTTGACCGCGGCAGGCGCCGCCGCCCGTGCTTCACGCCTGGCCTGCAGCAGCTGCACCACCGACAGCCCGCACCCGATGGTGTAGAAGCCAACCGAGGTCGATGCCACGAACACGTGGATCACGAGCCAGATGTCTTGCAGCGCCGGCGGCAGCGGTGCGATCTCGCGGTAGAAGTTCACCGCCGCGGCGCCGAGGAGCAGCAGCACAAGGCCGAGCACAAAACTGCCGAGGAACCGCAGATCGAGTTTCGCGAACTTCAGGACGACCAAGAAGACGGTGACGACCATCAGCGTGCCGGTGACCGCGAACTCGTACATGTTCGCCCACGGCACCCGCCCTGCGGCCACGCCACGAAGCACATCGGCGCTGAGGTGGAGCAACCATGCGACCACGGTAAGCGCCACCGCGATGCGTGCCAACGAGCGACGAGGAGCCGCATTCGCGCCCGACGCCTCCACGGCGTCGGCACGGGTTGCCTTCAGGAGGTCGGCGGCGAAGGCCAAGAACGCGAGCGCGTAGACCGCGAGCGCCGAGTACACCGCAACGATCGAGATCTGGTCGAGGTTCACGTTTCGAGTGTACGTTCTGGCAGGTCGTGTACCTCGCCAACGAGTTTCGTTGCAACGGCCCCAACGGCGGCGTCCAGCCGCGGGTCGTCGCCGCGTGCCAGGCCGGCGAACTGCAACACCGGGGCATCCGCCAATTGGGAGACTGCCAGCGCCTTCACCCAGATGCGGCGGCGGGGCACGAACAGTGAGAGCGCGAGGCCCACCATGATCAGGATCGCGAACGCGAGCACCCAACCCTGCGACGGGTCGCGGTGGATTTCGAGTGACGCGAACCGCTTCACACTGTGGCTGAGGTCGTTCGCATTGGTGCCCGATGGGCTCTCGTTTTCGAACGTCACCGAGCCTCGGCCGCCAGGCAGTTGCGCGGTTTCACCCGGCTTCAGTTCAAGTGACTTCACCCCGGTCTTGCCGCCGGTGAGCTGGGTCATCCCGGTCGTATCGAGGGCGTAGACCGACTTCGGGGCGCCAGCGTTGATGCCGAGGTCTCCCTCGTACACGTTCAACGTCAGCACTGGGTAGACGAGGTCTGGGTAGTCAGAGGTGAACGCACCGCTCGCGAGCACCGTCTGGGTGGGGTAGAAGAACCCAACCATGCCGAGCTGTTTCGCGAGGCCATCCGGCACCTTCACCACGCCGACCGAGGTGAGGTTCGCGGTCTGCGGCAGGAACGGCACCGAATCTGTGAACACGACCTTGCCGGCCGGGTCACGCACGGTGATTGTCGGTGCGTAACCATTGCCGAGCAGGTAGAGGTCGGTGTCGTGGGTGCGCAGCGGCTGGTTCACCTTGATCTGCCCCGGTTGGGCGACCTTCGTCTGATCGGTGACGTCGACATGCGCGGTGAAGTCAATCGGCTGCCCGAGCGCCGACTGGTTCTTCGTTTCGTAGGTGACATCGAAGTCGCGCAGGGTCACCGCGTACGGGGTCAGCGTGTCTGGTGAGAAGAAGCGGCCGGGATTGAATGAGTCATACGCGGCGAGCGTGTTCACAAAGGACTGCCCGGTAACGACGACGCGCTGCCCGGTGAACCCGAACCCGCCACCGACGGCGACCGCCGCAAGAATGCCAACCAGCGCGACATGGAACACCAGGTTGCCGGTCTCACGCAAATACCCCCGCTCGGCGGCCACGGACCCGGCGCTGCCGGTCGCGGCATCCGGCCCCAAACGATCGACCCGGTACCCCTGCCGACGCAGGTACGCGGCGGCGCGGTCGAGCTCGTCATCGATGGATGCCCCGTCGGACAGCATGCGCTCGGTGTACGCCGGCAGCCGCTCAAGTCGCGCCGGGGTTTTCGGCGGTCGCGCCCGCATCGCGGCGAGGTGGTGCTTCGTGCGGGGCACGATGCAGCCGATCAGCGAAATGAACAGCAGCAGGTACACGGCCGAAAACCACGCCGAGGAATACACGTCAAACAGCTGGAACTTGTCCATGATCGGCGCCGTGTCTGGGTTGCTTGCGAAGTACTGGCTCACGCCGTTCGGGTCGCTTGAGCGCTGCGGTACGAGGGATCCGGGCACCGCGGCGATCGCGAGGAGCAACAACAACAAGATTGCGGTGCGCATGCTGGTCAGCTGCCGCCAGGCGAAGCGGAGCCAGCCGATCACCCCGAGTTTGGGTTGGGTGACCGCACCGGATGCCTCGCCGGCGCGCTCGGCGGGCGCCGCCGAGTCGACGTGGTCACTCGGGCGGTGCGGGTCGGCGCCAGCCGGTTCGGCCGAGGCATCCGAGTTGTTAGAGGGCTGGTACGAAACCACCGATCACCGCCTGCAGATTGCTCATCAAGAGGGTCCAGAGCCCCGACACCATCAGCACGCCGATCACAATCAGCATCACGCCGCCGATCACGTTGATCGCGCGAATGTGTCGGCGGAAGTACTTCATCGCCCCGGTCATCCACCCGAAGCCGGCGGCGACGAGCACGAACGGCAGGCCAAGCCCGACGCAGTACGCCAGGCCGAGCAGCACACCGCGCCACACCGATTCTGAGCTGAGCGACAGGCTCAGCACAGCCGTCAGCGCGGGGCCGATGCACGGCGTCCAGCCGAGCCCAAAGACGAGTCCGAGCACCGGTGCCCCGAGCAAGCCCGTCTTTGGCTGCCAGCTCGGTTTGAACATCCGTTGCAGCGCCCGCATGCGGCCGACGAAGACGAGCCCCATGACGATGAGCACGATTCCGAGCACCCGGGTGATCGGCTCTTGGGCGTGCCGCAGCCAGGCACCAAGCAGACCGGCGAGGGCGTTGTAGGTGAGAAAGACGACGGTGAACCCGGCGATGAAGAGCCAGACCCCGAGCATGAGTCGGCGCCGGTTGCGGCGCTCGGCCTCTGCGTCGGCGGATGCCTGGGTGAACCCTCCGACGAAGCCGAGGTACCCCGGCACCAGCGGCAACACGCACGGTGACAGGAACGACACCAGCCCAGCGGCGAGCGCCACCGGGATCGCAACCCAGAGCGCACCGTTCGCGACGAGTTCGCCGGGCCCCACTAGGCGGGCTCCGCGACGAGCCGGTCGATGAGTGCCGTGAGGATCGACGCCGATTCGACCTGCCCGAGCACCCGCGCCCCAACACGTCCCTTGCGGTCAAGTACGAGCGTGGTCGGCACGGCGGCCGGCGGAATCTTGCCGGCGAATGCCAGTTGCGCGTTGCCCGTGTTCACATCGACGATCGACGGGTACGTGACCCCGAACGACTCTTCGAAGGGCCGTGCCGTCTCAGCCTGGTCGCGCACGTTCACGCCGACAAACGCCACATTCGCCGAGTCGGATGCCGCGTGCACCTGCTGCAGCAAGGGCGCCTCTGCGCGGCAGGGCGCACAGCCGGCGTACCAGAAGTTCACGACGACGACCTTGCCCACGGCTGCGGCCGAGTCGAACGACCCGCCGTCGACGGTCGCGCCGTTGAACTTCACCGGGTTGCCGCGGTCGGCGGGTGCGTACTCCGAGATCGAGCCGTCACCAGCCACGTAGTTCTTGCCGCTGCCGTCTTTGTATTGCTTGGCGAGTGGGTCGTCAGCGCATCCGGCGAGCGCCAATGCGCTCGCCCCGGCAACCCCCGCGAGGAGCCCTCGACGTGAGAGTTCCATCACACCGCCCCCAGATCAATCGCGCCCACCAGCAGCGCGGCAGCCGGTTCGCGATAGTCGACTTCGAGCCATCCGGTGTTTGTGAGTTCGAAGGAGGTGATGCTCGAGAGCGCACACCGACGGGATGCCGCGTTGTGCATGAGCGGCAACCCGGCGACGGCGCGGTGGGTGATCCAGATCGGGTTCTGGTGACTCACGATCACGAGGTCGCCCGCGTCGGTCGCTTTGAGGTGGTCGATCATCGCGCCGAACATTCGCTCGCGAATATCGACGTATGGCTCACCCCAGCTCGGGCGTGCAGGGTTGCGCAGTTTCAACCACTGGCCCGGGTCGCGCAACGCCCCACCCTTGCCACGCAACCGCATTCCCTCAAACAGATTGGATGGCTCAATCACCCGCGCGTCGAGCACCGGCTGGAGTCCGAACGCAGCGGCAATTGGGGCGGCAGACTGCTGCGTTCGCTCAAGCGGCGAGCTCACCAGGAGGCCGATTGGGCGCGCGTCGGCGACCAGCAGATCGGCGGCGGCCTGCGCCATCCGTTCGCCTCGATCTGAGAGTCGGTAGCCGGGGAGCCGTCCGTAGAGCACCCGGTCGGGGTTGTGCACTTCTCCATGACGAATCAGGTGCACACGGGCGGCTGGCATGCCTGCAAGTCTACGTTGGGCGCCTATGAGCGGATGCCGCGTGGGTGCCGCCGGTAGACTGGCCGATCGTGACCGTACGCACCCGCATTGCCGAACTTGCCGCCCTGCCCGACGGCCCCGTGACCGTTGCCGGATGGGTCGAAACCGTACGCGATCAGAAGAAGGTGCAGTTCGTCATCCTGCGCGATGAGTCGGGTGCTGCGCAGTTGGTGAACCCCGCGACGCGGGAGCTGACCGATGAGTCGGGCCCCGAGGCATCCGCTGCTCTTGCGCTCACCGAGCGCATCTCGGCCCTTGGCACCGGCACCTTTGTGCGCGTGACCGGCGAACTCAAGCATGACGAGCGCGTGAAGCTCGGCGGGCTCGAGGTCAAGATCGCGTCACTCGAGGTGGTGACCGAGGCGCTCGAGGCACCAATCGCAGCCGACTCGTCGATTGACAAGCGGCTTGACTGGCGGTTCCTCGACCTGCGCAACCCGAAGCAGCAGCTGATCTTCCGCGTGCAGACGACCATGCTGCACGCCATGCGCGAGGTGTGGATCGACCGCGGGTTCATCGAGATTCAGACCCCGAAGCTGATGGCGTCGGCGTCGGAGTCGCGCGCCGAACTCTTCGAGGTTGAGTACTTCGAATCGAAGGCGTACCTCGCGCAGTCGCCGCAGTTCTTCAAGCAAATGGCACAGGCGGCCGGGTTCGGTGGCATCTTCGAGGTTGGGCCGGCGTTCCGCGCTGACCCGTCATTCACCTCGCGGCACGCGACCGAGTTCACCTCGATCGACTCCGAACTCAGCTGGATCGACTCACACCTCGATGTGATGGACCTGCACGAAGAACTGCTCGTCGCGGCGCTCACTGCAGTGCAGGCGAAGCACGGCGATGCGATTCGCGACCTGTTCGGGCTCGAGGTGACCGTGCCGTCGCGGCCGTTCCCGCGGATTCCGCTCGCCGAAGCGAAGGAAATCGTCGCCGCCGAGGGCTACACCGTGCCGCGCGCCGACGCCGACATGGATCCGGAGGGCGAGCGTCGCATTTCGGCGCATGTGCGCGAGAAGTTCGGCCACGACTTCGTCTTCTTGACGGACTACGCGTCGAGTATTCGGCCGTTTTACCACATGCGTCACGCGGATGACCCGGGCCTCACGAACTCGTACGACCTCATCTACCGCGGTGTCGAGATCTCGACCGGCGCGCAGCGCGAGCACCGCGTTGACGTGCTCGAGGAGCAGGCCCGCGACAAGGGTCTCGACCCCGAAGAGCTGAGCTTCTACCTCGACTTCTTCCGCTACGGCGTGCCGCCGCACGGCGGGTTCGGCATGGGCCTCGCCCGGCTGCTCATGCTGCTGCTCGAGGAGTCGTCGATTCGCGAGACGACGTACCTGTTCCGCGGGCCGACGCGCCTGCTGCCGTAGCGGTCAGGCGCTGAGCGCGGCGCGCAGCCGCGCAGCGTCAACGCGCCAGTAGGCGTGCTGGGCACCATCGATGAGCACCACGGGGATCTCTTCGGCGTAACGTTCGGCGAGCGCGGGGTCTTCAAGCAGGTTCAACTCGACGAACGTGTGGCCCGGGGCATCCGGTCGGCGTTCGATGTCGGCGAGCACCCCAAGCACCACCTCACGCGCGTCATCGCAGAGGTGGCAGCCTGGTTTCCCGATCAGGGTTACTGCTGCGATTTCGACCGCCGACGCGCGATGACCACGAGCACCAGACCGGCGAGGAGGACGCCCAATCCAATCAGACCGATGAGGCTCGGATCGAACCCGGTGGCCGCGAGGCCCGGCACCTGCACCCACTGCGCGTACAGGGTGACCGCAGCCCCATCCGTGGAGGTGAGGTTCAGCAACGTCGCGCCAGCCGGGTACGACGCACCTGATCCGTCGGCGGCGGTGTTCCAACCGGTGAATGTGTAGCCGTCGCGGGTTAACGAGTTCGGAGCGATCGGCGTCGACACATCGTAGGTCAGCTGCTGGTCACTCATCGAGTTGGACGCACCGTTCGGCGCGAACACAACACGGTAGGTAATCGGCGCCCACTGGCCGAACAACTCGACGATTGCGCCGCTCGTCGTGGTCAAATTCGGCACAGCCTGCGCATCGGAGTAGGCCGCGCCCGAGCCATCCGCTGCCGTGTTCCACCCAGTGAACCGGTAGCCAACCTTGGTGAACTGCTCGGGGTTCAGCGCGCCTCCGCCATAGACCAACGTTTGTGGAGCCTGCGTCCCTGAAGCGCCGTTCGGGTTGAACGTGACCTGGTACTGGTGCCCGCGCCACTGCGCGTAGATGCGCACGACCGCACCCGACACCGACGTCAGATTCGACACGGCCTGGGAATCGGTGAACGCCACGCCCGAGCCATCCGCCGCCGTGTTCCAGCCAGCGAAGTCGTAGCCCTCACGGGTGAGCGAGTTGGTGGTCAGTAGTGCTGAGGTATCCCAGGTGAACGACTGGTTCGGCATTGAGCCGGATGCCCCGTTCGAATCAAACGCAACCTGGTACTGGTTCGCCTCCCACTGTGCGAACACGCTGTAGGTGCTCGGGGTGGGCGGTAGGTTGGCGACCACTTGACCATCGGTAAACGCGGTGCCACCGCCGCCAGCGATCGAGTTCCATCCGGTGAACTGGTACCCGATGCGGCTCAGCGAATTGAGTGACAGCGGCGCCGGGGCATCCCAGGTCAGGGTCTGGTTCGGCATGGTGTTCGACGCACCATTCGGGCCGAACGCGACTTCGTAGGTCTTCGCGGTCCACTGCGCAAACAACTCGACGGTGCCATTCTCGACCGAGGTGAGGTTCGACACCGCCTGTTGGTTCGAGAACGACGTGCCCTGCCCGTCGGCCAGTGTGTTCCACCCAGCGAAGGTGTAGCCGTTGCGCTGCAGCGAATTGGCCGCAAGCGCCTCAGGCGCCGCGTCGTAGGTGAACGGCTGGTTCGGCATCGAGTCTGGCGAACCATTCGAGCGGAACACCACCGAGTACTGGTTCGCCTCCCACTGTGCGAACAGTTCGACGTTGCCGTTGTTCTCGGCGGTCAGGTTTCTCACCGCTTCTTGATCGGTGTACGAGTCACCCGAACCATCCGCCGTTGTGTTCCAGCCGGTGAAGTGGTACCCAACCCGCTCGAACTGATGTTGGGTCAGCGCAGTGGCCGGAGCGTCGTAGATGAACGACTGGTCCGCCATCGTGCCTGTGCCGCCGCCCGCGTTGAACACCACATCGTAGGTGTTCGCATTCCACTGGGCAAAGAGCGGAGCCGAGGTGCCGGTTGCGGCAAAGTCGGTCACTGTCGCACCGTCGCGATACGCGGTACCCGATTTGTCGGCCGCGGTATTCCACTCGTCGAAGGTGTACCCGGTTCGGGTCAACCAGTTCGTGGCAAGCGGAGCCGAGACGGTTGTCGGGATCACTTGGCGCGGCATCCCGAGATTCCCGCCGTTGGGCTCAAAGGCAATGCGGTACTCAGTCAGTTCCCACGTCGCGTACAGGGTGATGGATGCCCCGGCCGCAGCCAGGTTCGTCACCGACTGCGCATCGGTGTAGTGCGTGCCGGTGCCGTCGGCCGCGGTCGCCCATCCGGTAAACGAGTACCCAGCCCGGGTGTAGGTGTTGGTCGAGAGCGCTGCAGCTTGATCGACACCGAGCGTTTGGTTGGACATGGCGGCGCCAGCGCCGCCGTTGGCGTTGAATGCGATCGAGTAGGTGGTCGGCGCCCACTGGGCAAAGAGTGTCGCAGTAGCACCCGGCGTCGCCAACGAACCAACCGAGACGCCGTCTTCGTACTTTGTGCCCGAGCCGTCGGCCGCGGTGTTCCATCCGGTGAATCTGAACCCGGGCTTGGTGTACGCGTTCAGTGTTGTCGTGGCGACCTTGCCCACCTGCATAGGTTGGTCAGCCATTTGGGTGCCGATGCCGGTATTCGCATCAAAGTGAATCGTGTACGTGTTCGGTGCCCACTGGGCGTACATCGTCTGTGTGGCACCTGCCGCAACCAGATCGAGTACCGCGGTTCGATCCGCAAGCACCGTGCCGCCGGTTGGCTGGGTGCTCCAGCCAATGAACCGCCCATTCGGGTTCGAAAAACCTGACATGGTCAACGCGGTCGGGCGCCCCCGAAGTACGGTCTGGTCTGGCGTCGACCCGGTTCCGCCGTTCGCGTCGTAGTGCACCGTGTACCTGAGGTCGGTCCACTTGGCGTGCAAGGTCACCGGGCCCGCCGTCGCACCGATGCCGGTCACCGATTGCGCATCGGTGTACACGGTTCCGCTGCCGTCAGCTGCCTCGGTCCATCCGGCAAATGCAAAGCCTGGCCGAGTCATCTGTGATGCCCGCAGCGTCGTGGCGACGGTTCGGTTGATCGGCTGGTCTGGCATCGTTCCGGTGCCACCGTTGGCATCGAAATGCACCGTGTTCACATTGGTGGCGGGGGCCCACACCGCGTACAACTGCCGGATCCCTGCGGCGGCGGCGAGGTCTTTCACCGGCTCTTGGTCGCGGTACGCGATGACCGAGCTTCCTGACGCAGTGGCCCACCCCATGAACACGTTGCCAGCGTTCGTGAACGGGTTCGCCGTGAGCGGCACGGTTTCGCCCCGAAGGATCACCTGATTTGTCGGCAGCACGGGTGTGCCGCCCTGCGGGTTGAAGGTGACGGTGTAACTTCCGAGCGAGGTCCACTTCGCGTACAAGTTCAGTGTTGTGTTCGCCGGCTGCAGCGTGTTCGAGACGTTGGCAGCATTTGCGTAGTCGGTGCCACCCGTACCCAGCGGGTTTGTGTGCCAACCGTTGAAGGTGTACCCGGGCCGAGTGAATTTGTTCGAAAACAACGAGGTGGTCGACGAGCCAGAGCGCCGAATGGTCTGATCTGCGACGGTCGGACCGCCCGGATAGTTCGAGTCGAAATGCACGGTCCAGGTGTCTGAGGTCCACTTCGCGTACAGAGTAATCGTCTGACCCGGCGCAGCCAGATCAGTCACCGAGGCGCCAGGGGCGTAGTCGACGCCGGCGCCGCTCGCGAGGGTGTTCCAGCCTGCAAACTGATTATCAGTGCGAGTAAACCCGGTTGCGGTGAGCGGCGTCGTCGCGCCGGTCTGGATCAACTGCGATGGGGTTGACCCCGTCCCGCCGTTGGCGTTGAAGTTCACGGTGTAGCTGTGCACGGCCCACTGTGCGTACAGCGTGATGGATGCCCCATTGCTGGCGAGATTGGTCACCGTCGCGGCGTCTGAGAACGCACGCCCCGAGCCATCCGGA
This sequence comes from Candidatus Lumbricidiphila sp., assembly GCA_035764905.1. Taxonomy (GTDB): domain Bacteria; phylum Actinomycetota; class Actinomycetes; order Actinomycetales; family Microbacteriaceae; genus Agromyces. The sequence continues at coordinate 111,632 of DASTYN010000010.1, forward strand.
GCGGTGTTCCATCCGGTAAACCGGAACCCTGTCCGGGTGAACGCGTTCGAGGTCAACGCCGTCGCGATGTCGCGGGTCACCGACTGGGCCGCCATCGAACCGGCGCCTGCGTTTGCGTCGAATTGCACGAGGTAACTCGCCGCGACCCACCGCGCGTAGAGCGTGACTACGGCACCGGACGCCGCGAGATCCTGCACCGACTCGGAGTCGAGATAGTTCGTGCCGGTGCCGTCCGCCGCCGTGTTCCACCCGGCAAACGCGAACCCGGGCTTCGTGTAGACGTTCGCCGTGAGCGCCGTCGATTGCGCGAGTGGGATCGACTGGTCAGCCATCCAGCCGACGCCAGCATTCGACTCGTAGTGCACCAGGAACGCCGATGACACCCACTGGGCGTGCAGCGTCACCGTCGAGGCATCCGTCGTCGAGACGTTCGGCCCTACTGCACCGTCGGCGACATCTTGGCCGTTGTCGTCCTTCCACCCCGTGAAGAAGAAGCCGGGGCGGGTGAAGGTGTTCGAATGAAGGGCAGTCGGCTCGCCATACACGAATGACTGATCGGGCATCGCGCCCGACCCACCATTCGCGTCGAACTGCACCGTGTACGTGATCGGTTTCCACTGCGCGTAGAGCTGGTAGGTCGTGCTCGGGGAACGAATCGTCGCAACGGCTGCGTCCGCGTACTGAAGGCCACTTCCATCGGGCCGGGTGTTCCAACCGGTAAATTGATAGCCGCTTCGTGTGTAGGTGTTCGCGTTGAGCGGCTGCGCCGCATTATCGGTGAACGATTGCGGGCCCATCGACCCCGCGGCGTCAGCGGCGTTCGCGTTGAACCCGACGTTGAAGTTCGTCGCTCCGTAGGTGAACCCACGTGGGATTGTGTAAGTCGGGCCGAGCGTGCCGTCGGGCCACTTCGTGGTGACGACCACATCGACCGTGCCGGCACCCTGCGCCGGTGCGACGGCGGTCGCGCCGAGCGCGGTCTTGTTCGTCACCGAACCAGACGCAACGCTGCCGAACGTAACGGTGTCGACCGATGGGAGCTGCAGCGACATGGTCGCGCCCGTTCGCCAAATTCGCCCCAACGAGTCGAGGGCGACCGTGACCATCGCATTCGAAAACCCTTCGAAGCCGCACGACAGGCCAACGAAGAACGGTGTAGGCACGCCCGCCGGCACCGTCTGCAGGGTGGCCCCTGAAAACAATCGCCCGTCGTCCATGAGCGTCGCACTGGCGCAGCGGTCGATCGCCGTCCCGCCGCCAGGGGGGGGCGTATTTGCGGTCGGCGCCTGTGGGCCGCTCAATCTGACCGTGCCCCCTGCGCCGGTTTCGACGACGGTTTGCCACTTCCCCCCATAGGGACCGCCCGGCTGTGAGCCGCCAGCCCACGGAGTACCAGCAGTATCCTGCCCAGCTACCCGAAGATACGGGCCCAGATTGAGGTACGTGTTGACGATTGAGAACGGCGCGCTTTGCGTCAGCGAGAAGTAGTAGGCCCTGCCGTCAGAGCCGATAATCGCGGTACCTGAGACGATGTCCTTCGCGGTCACGCCACTCGGCAGACGACTTTGCACGTTCTCCAGCATCGGTGCCACCACTCCATGTGGGGTAAACCACTGGAAGTACGGCTCATCGTTTGTGCTGATGCCAAGGATCGTTTCGGCGTAGGCCTCGGCGGGCCGCGAACTGATTCGTTGGAATGTCACGCCCGGCGGTGACACCACCCTGAGTACCGCACTGGTGGTGTCGTAGCGGTACACCGTGCCGTCGCTCGCGAGCACGAAGTGCCCCTGCAACTGCCGCACGGTGAGCCCGGCGGGCAGCGCTGGCCATTGCACCAACGCACCTTCGTTCGTGCCACTCCAGAGCCGCCCAGTTGAATCTTGAGCCGTCACAAAGGCGGTCGTTGCCGCCACGAGGTCAGAGGTGCCGCCGTCGATGTTGACAAAGGTCACGCCTGCAGGCGACGAAACCGGACGCCCGAGGTAATAGACCTTGCCGTCGACACCGAGCGAGTAGTAGCGACCCGAGAGTTTGGTCTGCGGCACCCAGGTGGGTTCGATCGTGATCGCCGTTGAGGTCGTGGTGTTCGCCGGGCCGCCCGATGGCGTGACGGTGCTCGGTTGCGAGTTGGTGGTGGCGGCGACTGCAGGAGCCGATGGGCCCGCAACAAAAACGATGGTCGAGGCAGCGAGCACGGAGAGCGCGCCAAGCGCAGCAATTCGACGTCGAAGGTGGGGGCGCATGTTCCAAAGTGTACGTTCCGACACCAACGCAGCCCAAGCAAATGCGTGCCGAGGTTGAGGCAAGTTCAACAATTTGCCGAACGCTGGCGCAGCGCTGGCCGGCTGATTACTCACAGGCGTGCCGATCGAGGGCCCAGCCCACCAATGCAAAAAGCGCCAGACCCGAGGGTCTGACGCTCAGCGCAGTAGCTCGCGAACGAACTACTTCTTGTTGCGACGCTGGTGGCGAGTCTTACGAAGCAACTTGCGGTGCTTCTTCTTCGCCATGCGCTTGCGGCGCTTCTTGATGACGGAACCCATGGAAACCTCTTCGAACGGCGTGATGGCCGCATGATGCGGCCGAAGGCAAAAGCCTCGCGGTAGTCTATCCGATCGCGCGGGGCCCTCGAACCGAAGCAGTGGTCAGCCGCGGCGCAACTTCTGCGACGCGAACGAACTCACCGAGTGTGCGGTATCGGCCGCGACCTTGCCGATCCGCGACGCGAGCGCGCGTTGGTCCTCATTCAGCCCCTCGGCGGTCGGAACAACCGCGAGCGTCGCGGCGTCGGTGGCGGCACCCGATGACGTGTACGGAATCAGCCAATCCTCGATCGCTTCGAGCGGCGTCCGGTCGAGTCGGTAGTACCGGTGCTGACCCTCTTCACGGACGACGACGAGCCCAGCTTCACGGAGCACCTTGAGGTGCTTCGAGATCGTTGGCTGGCTGACGTCGAGCGCGGTGACAATTTCAGAGACGCTCACTTCACCATTGGCGTGCGCCTGTTCATCGCCAGCGAGTAGCACCGAAAGGATGTCCCGCCTGGTCGCGTCCGCCACCACATCGAAGATGTCAGCCATGGCTCAAGGCTATGCCACGCGCCACGCTCGTGACACCCCGCACGGAGTTATCGGCACGCGAGTTGATAGCCGTCTTGGCTGAAGCGCAGCGCGAAGGAGGCACCCGGGTGCAGGTGCTGAGCGACGTCGAGTACCTCACCCCAGTCAGCGGGCGTGCCGCCGGCGATGCGGTCGATGAGCACGCAGTCTGGTTCCGGGTTCGCGTTCCCGATCCAGGTCACCTGGTGGTCGTCGACGAGGGAATTCATAAGCCCGATGTCAGATTCGACGGATGCCCCGGCTGGCACCGCCGCGAGCGCCGCCCTCGCCGCCGCCGCACGCGATACCGGTGCGAAGGCGTCGGGCTGCCAGAGTTGCGCGACCGGCAGCGACGGGAACACCATCACCGCTACCGTGATCGCAATGGCCGGGGCGTGTGAGCCCAGCTTGAACACGAACGGGTGCGGCGAGCGGCGAGCCAGACGAATGCCGTCAATGAGTGCGAGGAACACGATCGGCATCAGCACCGCGCTGTAATGCCAGTCGGGCTTCCAATACCCTTCGTTCGTTGAGGCGAAGCGCCAGGCGAGGGTGGGTACGAGCACGAGTGCGATCGGCGACCGCAGGCCGATGATCGCCATCGCCGCGACCAGCAAGAGCACGGTCGACACCTTCGCAGGGTCGAACAGGTTCGCCGGGTCGGCGACGCCGAGACTCAGGCTGTCGGAGTACCCCCAACGGTGATTCGGGTTCAGTGCAGGGAGGATCACGAAGGTGGTGAGTACGAACCATCCGACACCCCAAGCGGCGAGCGCTGGGCCGCGCCAGTCCCGCGTGCGCACCCACAGGATGGCCCCCACCGTCGCGACGGTCAGGCCGAGGTCTTCTTTCACGAACACCAGCAGGCCGGTGGCGATCATCGCGGCCGTCCAGCGGCATTCGATGAACATCACCAACCCGGCGGTCAGGAGTGGCACCGCGAGCGCGATCTCGTGGAACTGGGCCTCGACGGCGTACTGCAGCCCCCACGAGAACCCGAACGCGAGGCCAACGCCAATCCCGATGCCCGCGCCGAGGTGGCGCCGCGCCGCCCAGGTGACGAGCGCCGCCGCGACGCCGAAACACGCCGCTTGAATCACGAGCAACGTGAACGCATGCGGGAACACCGCGAAGATCGGCGCGAACACGACGAGCAGCGGATGGAAGTGGTCACCGAGCAGGTTGTAGCCATCGCCCTTAATCGGCACGATCGGCGGCTGCAGCGCCGCGTAGTGCTGCAGCAGTTGCGTGAAGATGCCGAGATCCCAGGACTTCACCGTGAGTCGCGACCACTGCCACGCCGAGTAGGCGACGTAGACCAGGGTGACGGTCGCGAACACCGCGGCTGGCCAGCCGAGTCCTCGAAGGCGACCACGCAGCGCGGCAGTGGTCGCGCGCGGGTCGACTCCGGTCATGCATGCCACAGTATCGGGGCGGGGTCTGTCGATACTCGTACACAGCATTCACAATTCTGTGAATCGGGCGTACGCTCGCGCCATGACCGCGATCATTCAGGCTTCGGGCCTCGTAAAGCACTTCGGCCGAGCCGTTGCCCTCGACGGCCTCGACCTCACCGTCACTGCGGGCGAGGTGCACGGATTCCTCGGGCCGAACGGCGCCGGCAAGTCGACCACGATTCGGGTGCTGCTCGGACTCGCCCGCGCCACGGGCGGCACCGCGACCCTGTTCGGCGAGGACCCGTGGAACAACGCGAGCGCGCTCCACCGCCGCATCGGGTACGTTCCGGGCGACGTCAGCCTCTGGCCGAACCTCACCGGCGGCGAGGCAATCGACCTGCTCTCGCGGCTGCGGGGCGGGGCATCCGGTGCCGACTACACCGCTCGAAAGGCGCGCCTCGGCGAGGCCTTCCAATTCGACCCGCGCAAGAAGGGGCGCGCGTACTCGAAGGGCAACCGGCAAAAGGTCGCGCTCATCGCCGCCTTCGCGGTGCCTGCTGAGCTCTACATTCTCGACGAGCCAACCAGCGGCCTTGACCCGCTGATGGAACAGGTCTTCCACCACGAGGTGTCGCGTGTGATCGGCGAAGGCTCGACGGTGCTGCTCTCGAGCCACATCCTGAGCGAAGTTGAGGAACTCTGCGACCGGGTCACGATCATCCGCGCCGGAAAGACCGTCGAAGCTGGCACCCTCGCCGACCTGCGCCACCTCACTCGCACCCAGGTCACCTTCGCGCACAACGCAGCGGATGACCCGACCACGATTCCCGGGGCGCACGAACTCATCGTTGATCACGGTCGAGTGAGTTTCACCGTCGACACTGACCGGGTCGCGAGCCTGCTGCCCGAACTCGCCCGACGCAACGTGCAGGGGCTCACCATGTCGCCGCCGTCGCTCGAAGAACTGTTCCTGCGCCACTACGGGGACCAATCATGACCACCTCGATGCCGCTCACTCTGGTGCGGCTGCGGCTGCAGCGCCTGCGGCGCGACCGGTGGCAGCTTGCGGCGTGGGTGCTCGGAACCGCCCTGCTCGCGGTCGCGTCAATCAGCGCGGTCACGCAGACGTATGCCACCGAGGACGCGCGCAAAGAGATCCTGGGCGTCGCGATCGCGACGCGAACGATCCTGATGTTTCGCGGCACCCCCGATGGGGTGGCCGAGGGGCAGTTCGTGTTCTTCCTCCTGTTTGCCTGGCTCGCCCTGATGGGCGGGCTGATGAGCACGTTCCTCGCAGTGCGCCACACCCGCGCCGAAGAAGAGATCGGCCGGGCCGAACTGGTGGCCGCCACCCCGGCTGGGCGTATTCTGCCGACACTGGCGACGGTCATTCACGGCGTTGCGGCGAACGTGGCGCTCGGCTTCTTGGTCGCGGTCGGATGGTCCGCCCTCGGCCTCGGCGTCGCCGGGTCATTCGTGGCGGGCGCGGCGTTGACCGTGTCGGGCATCGCATTTCTCGCGATTGGGCTCGTAGCCGCGCAACTCGTTCGCACGTCACGGGCGGCGAACACGATCGGCGTCGCCGCCGTGATCGGCGCGTACTTACTTCGCGGCATCGGCGACGCAGCCGGCACACCATCGGCCGATCTCACGCATCTCACCCCCGCGTGGCCGACGTACCTGTCTCCCATCGGCTATGGCCAGTTGGCGCATCCGTTCTCCGAGGCGACCCTGTGGCCGCTCGCGGTGCCGCTGGGCGTGGCCGCACTGCTTATCGCGCTGGTGTTTTGGCTGCAATCGGTGCGCGATCAGGGCGCGAGTTTGGTGCCGGCCCGCAACGGTCGCGCGACCGCCCCCCGCGGGTTGAGCTCATCGTTCGGGCTGGTGTGGCGGCTGAACCGGTCGATCCTCCTCTCGTGGGCGGTGGGCGGGGTTGCGACCGGGTTGCTCGCCACCTCGCTCACGAGCCTGGTCGACCAGATCGCCGGCGGGAGCCCCCAAGTACTTGACATGCTCCGGCGGGCGGTCGGTTCCGGGGCGTCGGTGGAGCAGGCGTTCGTCGCCGTGTTCTATGGCCTGATCGGCATTTTGGCCGCGTGCTGCGCGGTACAGGTCGGCATTCGGGCGCGGCAGGAAGAGGCATCCGGCACCGCCGAAGTGGTACTTGCCGCGCCGGTCGCCCGCGTGCGCTGGTTGCTTGAGTACTGGATCGTGGGCGTGATCGTCATCGTGGTGGTGCTCGCCGCATCGCTCGGCGCAGGGCTGATTGGCACCCAGAACGCGAGCATTCGGCAGAACGTGATCGAAGCGGCGACCGCGCAGTTACCGGCGTGCCTGGTGTTCCTCGGGTTGACGGTGCTGGCGTTCGCGCTCGTGCCGCGGTGGACGATCGCGATCGGATGGTCGGTGGTTGGCGTCTCGGCGATCCTCGGGCTGTTCGGGCCGCTGTTCCAGTTCCCAGACTGGCTGGTCAAGCTCTCGCCGTTCGCGCACTCCCCCGTACCCGGCGCCGCCGGCGCCGACTGGAGCGGCGGGTTCGTCATGATCGGCATCGGCGTGGTGGCCGCGGCCATCGCCGTGGCCACCATGCGCCGCCGGGAGTTGGCCCCCGCGGGTTGACCCGCGCCCGATAACCTGACCTGACCTGCAGCGCCGAATCGAAGAGCCGAGAGGAGATCGGATGCCCCGCAACGAAGCCGCACTGCGTACCGCCGTCGATCAATCGGCCGCCGTGCTGACCGCAGCTGGGTTCCCGAAGATGCCTGCGCGGGTGTTGATGGCGTTGCTCGTCGCCCCGCCAGGCGGCCTCACCGCGCTCGAACTCGCCACCGAACTCGGGGTGAGCGCTGCCGCGATCTCTGGCGCCGTTCGCTATCTCGAACAGATCGGCATTCTGCACCGTCTGCCGCAGGCCGGCAGCCGCCGTGAGCGGTGGGAGTTCCTCGACGACGCCTGGTACTCGGCGCTGCTCACCAAGAGCAACGGGGTGTACGGCACGCTGGCTGACCTCGGCGACCGGGCCGCCGATGCCCTCGGCGATGAACACTCGGCCGGCGCGCGCCGAGCCCGCGAGATGGCCGCGTTCTACCGGTTCTGTCAGACCCGGGTGCCGGCGTTGCTCGCCGAGTGGGAAGCGCAGCGCGCGCAGTAGCGACGGGGCATCCGACCGCCGGGGCGCCGACGTACTCGCGGCGCCGCATACCCTGGATTCGTGCACTGCGACTACTTCGACTCGGGCCGGTGTCGCTCGTGCTCACTGATGGGCGTGCCGTACCGCGACCAGCTCGCCCAGAAGCAGGCCGCGGTTGCGTCGCTGCTCGCGCCCTTCGGTGTTGGCACCTGGCACGCCCCGTTCGCCGGCCCTGAGGCCGCCTACCGCAATAAGGCCAAGATGGTCGTTGGTGGCACGGTCGATGCCCCGACCATCGGCATTCTCGACGCCGACGGCTACGGGGTTGACCTCCAGGCGTGCGGGATCTGCTCTGACGCCCATCGCGCCGCGTTTGGGGTCCTGGCCGCGTTCATCACCCGCGCCGTGCTGGTGCCGTACGACGTGCCCGGCCGTCGCGGCGAGCTGAAACACCTGCTCCTCACCGAGTCACCCGACGGTGAGCTCATGCTGCGGTTCGTGCTGCGGTCAACCGAGCCGGTCGGGCGAATTCGCAAACACCTGCCGTGGTTGTTGGCCGAACTGCCGACCCTGCGGGTGGTGTCAGTCAACCTGCTGCCGGGCCATGTGGCGGCGGTCGAGGGCCCCGATGAGCTCGTCCTCACCGATACCGACAGCTTGCCGATGCGGGTAAACGATGTCGTGCTCCACCTTCGCGCGCAGAGCTTCTTTCAGACCAACACTCCGGTCGCGGCCGAGCTCTATGCCACGGCCCGCACCTGGGCCGCCGCGCTGTCGCCGACCTCGGTCTGGGATCTCTACTGCGGCGTCGGCGGGTTCGCCCTGCACCTCGCGCGAAGCGCGCAGCACGGGGCATCCATCGTCGGCATCGAGACCAGCGTTGAGGCGATTGCGAGCGCCCAGCTGAGCGCACGCGAGGCCGGGCTGAGCGGCATTGCGTTCGAGGCGGGTGGTGCCACCGAGTTCGCCCTCCGATCGGATGTCTCGCCCGAACTCGTCGTCGTGAACCCGCCGCGGCGCGGCATCGGCGCGCGACTGGCGTCGTGGCTGAACGATTCGTCGGTGCAGCACGTGCTCTATTCGAGTTGTAACCCGTACACGCTCGCCACCGACCTCGCCGCGATGCCGACCTGGCGGCCCACTCAGGCGCGGCTCTTCGACATGTTTCCGCAAACCACACACTCCGAGGTCATGGTCGCGCTCACCCGCCGGTAGCCCGGTGGGTGAGTCGGCACCACCGGTCACACTCGACCGCCTGCGAGAGCAACCGAGCGCCTCGGGCGCGGCGTTGACCCGAGCGGACGATGCCACGCCGAGGTGGCAGAGGTGCAGCTTCGTTGCGCCGGCGTTGATCAGCACGGTCCGCTTCGCTCCGCTACGTTCTGAACCATTCCGCTCATGCGCGCTGGGCATGACGCCATGCCAGTTCGGTCTTCCGTCCGGCCCCGCTCGAACCCGCCCGCGGCCGTAATCTGGATGCGGTCAACCCACCCCTGCGATACGAAGCGAGTGCGCCATGACATCCCCGATTCCATTGACGATCGCGCTCACGGGTGCCACCTCGGGCGTTGGCGGGCAGATCCGCCCGCTGCTCGCCGAGCAGGGTCACCGCGTCATCCTCGTCAACCGTCGCGCCGTTGACTCGGTGGGCGCGAATGAGGAGGCACGCGTTGCGCAGCTCTCCGACATCCCGTCGTTGATCGAGGCGTTTGCGGGGGCCGATGTCATCGTGCACCTCGCTGGCAACTCGGTCGAGACCAATTGGGAGTCGATTCTCGACGTCAACATCGACGGCACCCGGAACGTGCTTGAGGCCGCCCGCCTGGGCGGGGTGAACCGGCTGCTGCTCGCGAGCTCGAACCACGCGGTCGGCATGCACACGCACGCCGAGGTGCGCGGCATCGTCGAGCCGACTCCAGCGCCTGACACCTACTACGGCGTGAGCAAGGTCGCGATGGAAGCCCTCGGCAGCCTCTACGGTTCGCGTTACGGCATGCTTGCGGTCTCGGCGCGCATCGGGTCGCTGCTGCCAAAGCCAACGACTGAGCGCGGCCTGTCAACCTGGTTGTCGGCTGCCGACTTCGTGCGCCTCATTGAAGCCACCGGCACGACCACCGCCACCGGGGGTCACGTGGTCTGGGCGGTCTCGAAGAACACCAAGACCGCATTCGACCTCACTGCGGGCCACGCGATCGGGTACTACCCGCAAGATGACGCCCAGGCGTACGCCGCCGAGATGGGGCTCGGCGTTGGGCCCGCTGACGATGAGCTCATCGGTGGCGCGTTCACGGCAGACGACTACCCCGTGGGTGTCGGCAAGCAGTAACTTCCGGATGCCCCGGCCGGGGTTACTTCACCCGGGCGACCAGCTCGGTGAGGTCGGCGAGGTCGGCCGGCGTGAGGTCGAGCAGCGGCGGACGCACCGGCGACCCCGGGCGACCCGCGGCCGTGAGGCCCGCCTTCACGATCGACACCGCGTACCCGGCGACGCGGTTGCGCACCTCGAGGTACGGCAGCACGAACTCGCGCAGCTTGGTGTACACCGCGTCAACATCGCCACTTGTAACTGAGTCGTAGTAGCCGAGCGCGAACTCCGGTGCGAAGTTGAAGATTGCCGACGAGTAGGTGGTGACGCCGAGACGCAGGTAAGGGAGCGCGAAGGTCTCGGCCGTTGGCAGGCCGCCGATATAGGTGAAACGATCGCCGAGGCGTGCGTAGATCTGGGTCATCAGCTCGATGTCGCCGACGCCGTCCTTGAAGCCGATGAGGTTCGGGCAGCTCACCGCGAGACGCTCAAGGGTCGGTGCGTCGATGCGGCCGTTCGCCCGGTTGTAGAGGATCACGCCGAGGTTCGTCGCCGAGCAGATTGCCTCGACATAGCTTGCGATGCCCGACTTCGAGGCTTCGGTCAGGTACGGCGGGAAGAGCAAGATGCCGTCGGCGCCGGCCTCTTCAGCGTTCTTCACCTGCTGGCGGGCCAATGCCACGCTCTGCCCGGCCGGGGCGAGTAGCGGAACCGCGCCGTTGACCTCGTCAACCGCAACCCGAACCACGCGGTCAACTTCGGCCGGGGTGAGCGAGAAGAACTCGCCGGTGCCGCCGGCTGCGAACAGACCAGCGACGTCGTACTTCGACTGCCATGAAAGGTGGTCGCGGTAGGCGGCCTCGTCGAACTCGAGGTTCGCGTCGAAGTGGGTGACCGGGAACGACAGCAGTCCGTGACCGATGCGTTCGGCGAGCAACGTTGGCGAGAGAGCGGACACGGGTCGACCTCCAGAGAGCGGGTGTGGTGCCGCGGATCCGCGGTACGTGGCCAGCCTAGGAACCGGGTTTGATACCCGTCAAGCACGATGCGGGCATTCGACTATGCCGATCCTGCATTGCTCACGCACGCTCGATTGCGGAGCCGGCGCCTCAGGTCAGGCGGCGCAATGCCGGGAGCGTCGTCAGCGCGCGGGCCAGGGCCGGGTTGCGATTTTCGGCCGACCATACGGCGTGCAGTTCCACCACCGGGTCGGCGAGATCGCCCAGTTCGCGGAACACCACCTGCTGGTGTTGGAGCACCAGCACCGACTCCGGCACCAGCGCCACCCCGCGCCCGGCGCCGACCAAGGCGAGCATCGATTGCACTTGGGTGGTCTCATGGGTGACTCGCGCAGCGGAGTTCACCAGAATCGACGCCACCAGGTCGTGGAAGTAACGCGCCTTCGCCCGCGCATAACTGATGAGGTCAACGTCGTGCAGGTCGGCAACCGTAAGCGGCCCGTCGCGATGAGCAAGTGGATGCTCCGTGGGCAGCGCCAACACGAGCTTCTCGCGATGCACGAGCCGTGACCGCAATTCGCCACCGGTGGTGTTCAGCGGACGGATCAGTCCGAGGTCGGTCGTGCCATCCTGAATGCTCACCAGCTGATCACTCGTCACCTGTTCAATCAGGCGAAGCTGCACACCCGGGAGGTACTCGTCGCCCTCGCGCACCAGGGTGCCGAGCAGCCCGAGCGCGGCCGTCGCGGTGAATCCGAGCGTGAGATCGCCCTCGACGCCGTCACCGGCCCGGCGCGCCGCGAGCGTCGCCGCCTCGGCCAGTGCGAGCAACCGTCGCGCCTCGTCGAGCAACGCCCGACCTGCCGCAGTGATCTCGACCCGCCGTGACCCGCGCACGAAGAGGTCGGCGCCAATTGCCGCTTCGAGGCGTTGAATCTGGCGCGAGACCGGCGGTTGCGTCATTCGGAGCCGCTCGGCGGCTCGCCCGAAGTGCAGTTCCTCGGCGACGGCGACGAAACTCCGGAGTTGGTCGAGGGTAAACGCCATGCACTGACGGTATCAACGAACCGCGATCAGTGACGGTTTGGGAATGGATGGCCTACGCCCCGGCGGCGAGTTCTTTCGCGCGGGCAAGGGCCGCGTCGGTGGCCCGATCGAACACACCCTGCACATTGGCCGCCTCGAGCACCGCGATCGCGCGCTCAGTGGTGCCCTTCGGGCTGGTCACCCGACGGCGCAGCTCGGCGGGTTCCTCACCCGACGATGCCAGCAATTCGGATGCCCCGTGGAACGTGCCCTGCACCATCACCCGAGCCTGCTCGGGTGTGAACCCCTTCGCGATCGCGGTCGCGGTGAGTTGCTCAATGAGGAAGAACACATACGCCGGCCCCGACCCCGAGATCGTCGAGAGCGCATCGATCTGCGACTCGTCGACGACCAGCACCTCACCGACGGTTTCGAAGAGTTGCACCACCAGTGCGAGATCTGCCGCCGACACCGCCGAGCCCGCCGCCACACCAGTCACGGCTCGCCCAACGACCGCGGGGGTGTTCGGCATCGTTCGCACCACCGACACGTGTGCTGGCAACAGGGATTCAAAGGTTGCGATGGTGACGCCGGCCGCGACCGACACCACGACCGTCCCAGGTTCCAACGAATCGGCGATCTCGCGCAATAGGTCAGGCACCATCGCGGGCTTGACCGCGACCACCACGAGCTTGGCGCCAGCAACGGCGCGGCGGTTCGCCGAGGCATCCGATTCGGTCGCGTACGACTGCACGCCCGGCAGCTCAGCCAGCGTTGCCGCGTTCGCCGCCGACCGGTTCGTCGCCCGGATGCCGGCAACACTGACTCCCGGACGCAGCAGGCCGGTGAGCACCGCGCGTGCCATCGATCCTGCACCAAGGAACGCGATCGTGGGCAACGAAACATCGGGACGCGCACTCATGGCACCATCCTAGGATTGGCAGGGAGCAGGACCTCGACCGAGCGGAGCGAATCGATGAGCGCAACAGGCGGCGGTAAGGCAATTCTTGCGGCGCTGCTCGCGAACCTTGGGATCGCGATCACCAAACTCGTTGCCTGGATCTTCTCGGGCTCGGCCTCGATGCTCGCTGAGGCCGTGCACTCGTTCGCTGACGCCGGGAACCAACTGCTCTTGTTCCTCGGCGGGAACCGCGCCAAGCGCGAGGCATCCGAAAGCCACCCGTTCGGGTACGGCCGCGAGCGCTATGTGTATGCGTTCGTGGTCTCGATCATTCTGTTTTCGGTCGGTGGCGTGTTCTCGATCGTTGAGGGGCTGTCGAAGCTTCACGAGCCGCATGAGCTCGAGAACTGGTGGCTGCCGATCGTCGTGCTGGTGGTGGCAATCGGGCTCGAGTCGTTCTCGCTCGCGACCGCGATTCGCGAGTCAAACCACGTGCGTGGCAAGCAGGGCTGGGTGCAGTTCGTGCGTCACGCGAAGGCGCCTGAGTTGCCAGTCGTGCTGCTCGAAGATATTGCTGCACTCCTCGGGCTCGTCTTCGCACTGCTCGGAGTCGGCCTCACCGTATTCACCCACAATCCGTTATTCGACGCAATCGGCACCCTCGCGATTGGCGCGTTGCTCGTGGTCGTGGCGATCGTGCTCGGCATCGAGACCAAGAGCCTGCTGGTTGGCGAGGGCGCAAACGCCGCCGACGCGGTCGCGATCCGTGAGGCGATCACGAGTGGTGGTGAGGTCGAGCGGATCATCCACATGAAGACCCTGTATCTCGGCCCAGATGAACTGCTGGTCGCTGCAAAGGTCACCTACGCGAGCGACCTCCGGCTGTCGGATGTCGCGGCTCACACGAACTCGATCGAGGCGCGAATTCGGGTGGCGGTCCCAGAAGCTCGCGTCATCTACCTCGAACCTGATGTCTATGTCGAGACGGCGGCGACCCCGCCGACGGACGCAATCGTCATCAAGGGACTCGACTGACTCGCGCTCCCAAACTGCCCCAACGGTGAATTCTGCGTAAACAGCGTTCGATTGCGTCCAATTCCGGGGGCCAAAGCCAGCGCGCATCCGATATGATGCTGAGCAATCCTCGACCCGAATGCTTGGATCGCTTCGCCTGAACCAAGCCGTGCGCAAGCCCCGCCGCGGCCTCCGCCCGACAGCCGCGACGACGAGCTCGTATGACCCAATTGAACGCCCCAATCGGATCAGTCCGTGTTGGCGTACTCGCGCGTTCGGCCCTGGCACTGCCGCGGCTCGCACCCGCCCGAACGCTTGGTCAGGCGGCTGACGCCACGTACCTCCGGATCGTGCGCCGCGTGCTCGTCAGTTTCAACGCGGCGTTCCTCGGGCTGGCCGCCTACGCCATTTCCGTCAATGCTCACGATGCCGAGTCCGTCCATCTCAGCGTTCGCATTGCGGCCGGCGCCACCTCGATCACCGTCACGTTGATCGTCGCACTGCTCCTCACCGTTGCTGCAGCGTCACGCGAGGGGCTCGACCGCCTGCCGGGCCTCGGGAGCGCGGCGACGGTGGGCCGCCGGGCATCGATCAGCGGGCTGGTCTGGGCGGTGCTTGCCATGACGGCGGTGTCACAGACCGCACCCGCGTGGCATCCCGTGCCAGGTGGCGCGTTCGCGGCTGCGGCGATTCTTGGCATGGTCGTCGGCCGGGGCATGCATCACCTGCACGTCAAGGCCGTGGGCAACGACACCTATCGCACGTTCAACATGGTCGGGATGGTGCTCGCCTCTGGGTCGGTGGCGAGCATGAGCTTGACCCCGACCGGGGCGTGGTGGATGCATAACTTCTCGACACTTGGCACCAGTGACGATCTCGCCGCTGCGTGCTTTAACGTCGGCATCATGTGCGCCGGCAGCGCCATCGTTGCCTTGTCGCGGCGGCTCAGCCAGTACGTGGCCAGCGCCGTGTTCGGCGCGCGTCGGAGCGGGCTCGCGGCCTTGCGCATACTCATTACGGCCGAAGGCGTGAGCCTCGTCGGCGTCGGCGTCGTGCCGATCGACACGCTCACCGATCTGCACAATGGCTTCGCCTGCGGCGCCGCGGCGTCGTTCGCCGCGCTCGCTCTGGGCACTCGCGGGTTCGCACGTCGGATGCCTCGGCCCCTGGCCTGGCTTTCTCGCAGTTTCCTCGTGGTCGAAGTCGCGGCCATGTATGTCTACGACGGGTTGAAGCTCTACAACCTGACCGTGTTTGAGATCGTCGCGTTTTCGTTGGTGGTGGCCTGGTTGGTCGCGCTGGTCACAATGACGGGAGCTGCGGCGAGTGCCGAGGCTGCCCCGACCCACCGCTGCACTGGTGCCACCACGCGTCGACGCCACCGCCGCTCAATTGCGGTGATTGCCGGGCAAAGCGAAAGGGCCGGCGGAGAGGCTTCCGTCGGCCCTTTCGTTGCACCAAGAGTGTCCTGCAATCACATTCCAATCGTCACAGCAACCGATTGGAACGATCTCTACCTTATAACGGTACGGTAACGGTCCGCTAGTGGTTGCGAAAAATTCTTAGAACAGATCCGGGCTCGGGGTGGCTGCCTGGCGGATGGTGACATCTGCGTGGCGATCGAACCGGTAGCCAATGCCGCGTACCGTGCGCACGATGTCCTGGTAGTGGCCGAGCTTCGCGCGAAGGCGGCGCACATGCACGTCGATCGTGCGCTCGCTCGGAATCTCGGGCTCTGCCGACCACAGGCCGTCGATGAGTTCGTTGCGGTCAATCGTGCGGCCTTCGCGCAGCACGAGGTACTGCAGCAACTCGAACTCTTTGTAAGTGAGCCCCGCATGCTCACCGTCGAGCAGCACGCGCTTACGCGAGATGTCGATGATCACACCGGCCGGGTGACGGTCGGCATCGGCGCCGTCGAGGCTCGTCTCACGCTGCTTCGCAAGCGCCGTCGGGTCTTGCAAGGCAAGACGCACCACATCGACATCGCGACCACCGGCGCCAACCGGCGCGAGCGCGACGGCGGCGTAGGTTTCGGCCGAGGGCGAGACCGAGGCGACCGCCTTGCGGAGCGCCTCGACGATGCGGTTGAGGTTCGTGCCATCGGCCAACGCCTTGGCCTCGTCGATGCCGACGTAGAGCACGAAGCCGCGAGCTTCGGTGCCATCCGGAACCGCGCGAAGCCCCGTCGCAGGGGCCGGGGTGGCCGGGGTGGCCGGCTGAGCCTGGGCGACCTGACGAGAGAGGGAGGGAGCGAGTGCGAGCGACATGAGTGAACTTTCTGAAACAGTGCTGTGCGACCCCAAAGGGTCAAGAATGATGGGCCGGATGGGCCAGAGAAACCGCTGAGGGTGGAGCCACTGCCTCGGGGGCGGGCTCGGCGACGTGCCTAGGTCAGCTACACATTCGACAACACATGACCGCGTGCGATGCCGCGGTTGCGAGGCCGGCGGCCGTCGCGGTGATGTCGGTGTTCATGTTGATCAGTATGCGCGGGGGCGTCGCGCACTGTCAAACGACGTAACACTTCCACGACCGGGGTTGCATGCATGCTGTGCGAATGAACGGTGGATTGTCTGCGAGGGTTCGCAACAAAGCGACACACTCGAGAGATTCTTCGAAATACGACGCCAGAAAAAAATCTTCCGCGTTCGCCTCCGCGGAATCCCCGGGTGGTGCCGCAGAATCTGCGGGAGTCGCTACACGACTCCGTAGAGACGGTCGCCCGCATCGCCCAGACCGGGCACGATGTAGCCGTGCTCATTGAGCCGCTCGTCGAGGGCGCCGAGCACCACCGTGACATCCCGACCTTGCAACGCCACCTCGACCGCCGCGAGCCCCTCGGGGGCTGCGAGCAGGCAGACTGCCGTGACATCCACCGCACCGCGGTCAAAGAGGTACTCAATGGCCGCGATGAGTGAGCCGCCGGTGGCGAGCATCGGGTCGAGTACGAAACACTGCCGGTCGCTGAGGTCGTCTGGCAGGCGTTCGGCGTAGGTCGTCGGCTGCAGGGTCTCCTCGTTGCGAGCCATCCCGAGGAAGCCGACCTCGGCGCTCGGCAGCAACTTCACCATGCCCTCGAGCATGCCGAGGCCCGCGCGCAGAATCGGCACGATCAACGGCCGGGGCGACGCGATGCGCACCCCGGTTGTCTCGGCCACCGGGGTCTGAATCATGACCGGTTCGACGCGCACATTCCGTGTCGACTCGTAGGCGAGTAGTGTCATCAGTTCCTCGACCAGCGAGCGGAACGTCGACGAGCTTGTGTTCACATCGCGCAGAACGGTGAGCTTGTGGGTGACGAGCGGGTGGTCGGCAATGTGCACGCGCATAGGCTTGAGTCTACGGAGCAACCGCGGCGGTTGGAGGGTCGATGACTGGCACTGCAGTGAACGCTGGTGACGCTGGGGCCGGTGGCACCGACCCACGGTCACACGACCGCGAGTGGATGACGCAAGCGCTCGCCCTCGCATCGGGCGCGTTGCCCGCAGGCGATGTGCCGGTCGGCGCGCTGATCATCGGCCCGAACGGCGCGGTCATCGCCCAGGCCCACAACGAACGTGAGGCGACCGGTGACCCAACCGCGCACGCCGAAGTGCTCGCGATTCGGCGTGCGGCAGAGGTGCTCGGCGACTGGCATCTGACTGGTTGCACCCTCGTGGTCACCCTTGAGCCGTGCGCGATGTGCGCCGGCGCGATCGTGTCGGCGCGCGTGCCCACCGTCGTGTTCGGCGCCTGGGACGAGAAGGCCGGCGCCGCCGGCAGCCAATACGACCTGCTGCGCGATCGGCGGCTGAATCACCGCGTCGAGGTGATCGCCGGCGTCGAAGCGGATGCCTCGGCTGCACTGCTGCGCGCCTTCTTCGACGACCCCGCACGGCGGCCGTAACCTGCAGCCGCAACTGCTTGACAACTCTGAGCCGCGCAACACAAAAGCGGCCCCATCTTTCGATGAGGCCGCTGGTGTGCGCCCGGAGGGACTCGAACCCCCAACCTTCTGGTTGGGAGTCTGCGACGACTTGACAGTCGAGGCATTGCAGGTCATTTGGGCGGCAGCGGACGCGGCGGCTAGCGTTCCGACAGCGTAGCAACCTGACAGCATCCTGGGCACATGATTAGTGAACCCTGGGCGTCGGCAATCGACGCGTTTGTTATGCACCTCCGCGCGGCCGGGAACCCCTCGACGACGATACGGGCGCGGCGAGAGCAGTTGCAGCACCTGGCTCGGCGCGCGGCATCCGGCCCGTGGGAGTTGACCCATGCGCAGCTGCTCGATTACGCGGCCGCACAGACCTGGGCACCTGAGACTCGGCGATCAAGGTACTCAGGGTTTCGGGAGTTTTGGAAGTGGGCCAAGGCCACCCGGCGTTGCGATCGGTCGCCAGCGAAACGGTTGCCCCGAGTGCGCGCGACAGCCCCAGCACCGAGGCCCATTCCCAAATCGGCATACGAAGCGGCCATGCGGCGCGCTGACGATCGAACGCGGCTCGTGATGCGTCTCGCGCACGATGCTGGTCTGCGCCGCACCGAGATCGCGCTCATCCATTCCGATGACCTATCGCAAGACTTCATCGGGTGGACGCTGTTGGTGCACGGCAAGGGCGGCAAGCGGCGCACGGTACCGCTCACGCCCCGGCTCGCGCTCGAACTGAGGGCACACGGGCACGGGTGGGTGTTCCCGGGCGAGATCGACGGGCACCTATCGCCGAGGCGTGTCGGCGAGTTGGCGGTCGCCGTGCTCGACGCACCTTGGACGCTCCACACGCTGCGGCACTCGTTCGCGACCAGGACACACAACCTCGACGGCGACACCCTCACCGTGCAGCGCTTGATGGGGCACGCCTCACCCGCGACCACCGTGCGCTACGTGGTGCTCGACGATGAACGACTGCGAGGCACTGTGTACCGGGCCGCTGGTGTCACCGAGTTCGAAGCGCGACGAGCGAATGCTCGCTAGCGATTCGTCCAGGTGCACATTGCTGCCGCCTGATTTGCGTCCGACTTCGACTCGACGAGTACTCCGTCGACGGTGATCGTGCACGTAACGTCGGTGACGCGGTAATCCTCGGTGACGGCACTCGACACCACCTGGCTGTACCCCTTAGCGGGGATGGTGAATGATTCCGTGTGCGAGCCCGACTGGTTTCGAAGTTGCTTTACCGACCCGTTCGCTGACCACGTGAATGCCGCCTTTGATCCAGTCATGGTGATCGTGACCGTCCGCGTGGCTGGGGTAGCGGGAGCCGTTGTTTGTGCGGTGGTCTTCGATGGCTTGGGATACATGGTCGCGACTTCCGCGAGTGCCTTATCAACCTCGCCCTGAGTTGGCGGCGGCGTTGGCGTGCTGCAGCCGGTTAACAGTGCGACGGCGATAGCCACGCCGAGGATTGGCAGTGCCTTCATAGCGCCAAGATTAGTCGGCTGCGTGCCTGCCACCGCTGACGGTCACCAGGCTCGCGGTGCCTGGGTCTCCGAGTCTTGCAGCTGCGAGTGCTTTCAGCACGGCGAGCAGACCGGCGAGTGATGCGACCGAGCCGACCTGTGGCCAGTTGACGGTGAGCACGCCGAGACCGTCGGCGCCGAGCAGCGCGATCGCAACTTGCGCGGTGGTCGCTATCGCGCGCTCGATGGTGTCTTTCCAAAACGTCAGCGTAAACATGGGTCTCCTTATTTGAGTAGTCCGTCGGGTGCACCTGGTGGTGGTGGCCCGAGCCCCCGGTAGATGTGGTCGACGAGTTGCCGGTTCCAGAGCCAGAGCAGCCGGTTCTCGACGTACCATCGTGCGAGCGCTACGGCGAGGGTGGCTGCGCCTGCGCAGAACGCGGCCACGATGACGCCGAGAGTGGCGAGCAGCGCGATTACGAGGGTTTCGCTCATGCCTTGAGCCGTTCGGCTTCGGCGTTGAGCACCTGACCTGGGATCGCGGCGAAGTTGTCGGCGAGGCCTTTGTCGACTGCTGCGGCGATCGCGGCGGGGTCGACGGTCACCTTTGCGGATGTGAGTGCGGCGGTTACTGCTGCGACGATCGGGGCGGGGTTGATCGAGATGGCTTTGATTGCGGCGAGGAGTTCGCCGGTGTCGTCGGGTTCTTCGAGCTGTGAGAGGTACGCCTTCACGATGTCGAGTTCGACGATGAGCATGGGGTCGTTGTTGTTGTTCTTTTGGAACCTCTGCAAGAGGGTCAGGTGGTACCAGCTGGTGATGCCGACTCGTCGGCCGTTGTCGACTGAGCAGACGTAGACGGTGGGGCTGTTGGCGTCTTTGACGAATGAGATTGACATGTCGTTTCCTTCGAGCGTTGTGGTGATTGAACCGGCGGTAGCGCTGAGGTTCTTGGCGTAGTAGGTGCGCGGGTCGACGGCGGCGCCGTTGCCGGGGTGTACCTGCAGGTGGCAGTGCACGCCGGTCGCTTGCCCGGTCTCGCCCATCACGGCGACGTCTTGGCCTGCTGTGACGCGCTGCCCGACAGCGACGAGGAACCGGGCGTTGTGGAACAGCCGGAACACGTCCCCGTTGTCGGCTTTGATTCGTACCTCGTTGCCTGCGCCACCGTTCGCGGCCGCGAAGATCACTAGCCCGTCGACGGGTGAATTGACGATCGGGAACCCGACGAGGTCGATGCCGAAGTGGAACGGGTTGGTGTCTGGGCGGCCGTCGTCGTTCGTGTCGATCGAGGGCCGAGGGCCGAACTCGTCAGTCACCCTTGGGATCGTGGTTGTGCCGTTTGGCCAGAGCAGCGTCATAGGGGGTTCACAATCGGGTTGCCGGTGTCGTCTACAAGGTCGCGGGTTTTCACGGTCATGGTGTCGTTGCCCAAGTTCCAGGTGACCGCCGCAATGCTGCCGATCTGAGGGAGCGTGCCGGGAAGGGTCACCTTGCATTGCTGTCGAGCCCTGAGGCTGAAGTCAGGGATGCACACCACGTCTTGCTTGCGGCCTCGGTTTTGGCTGGCACCGAGGATGCGGGCGGCTGTGCCGGCCCCGGGGTTTGCGCGGTCGTTGTACTCGATGAACAAGCCACGCGCGGATGAACTGCCCGCGCTGTCGTATTCGACGTGCTGGGCGCCGTCTGAGTCTGTCCACGAGTATTTGATGAGGACGCCGGTCACTGCGGTTGCCGCGTCGCCAAGGTCGATGATGTCGCGGCCCTCGATGACGTTAACGCGCTGCTCTAGGTTCACGACTGGGGCGAAGGTGTCCACGCGGTCATCTAGGTGCCACTCGCGCACGTTGGTGCAATACAAGCGCCCACCCGCCGCGTTCACGAGCGGTTCGATGAACTCCCACAGTGTGACGCCGGGTGCCCAGAGGAGCGAGTCGTTTGACCGGTTGTATGTCGTGCGGGTGCGGGTGCTGGTCGAGTTGTCAACCGTGCCCGTCCACGCGTAGGAGTACACCATGCGGACACCCGCGCCCCCGCTGTCGTCGTCCGGGGTCAGCTCGACAACGTTAGGGCCGTCGCCGTCGAAAAACTGGAGGTAATCCATGCCCGGCGTGCCGAGGTTCTCGACTAAGACCGCTGCGGTCATGTCGTAGGTGTTGCCAGCGGCCCACGCGCCGGACGCAAGGTAGGAGTACAGGCCCGCCCGGGCTGCCGTTGCGGGTGCGGTTGCGGCGATGGTGATTCGTGTCCAGGTATTCGCGGCAATTGCGATGGTTGACCCGTGGGAACTCGACAGGATGCCCCCGCCGCTGGTCGTCCACTGAATTGAGAGTCGAACGGATGCGCCGCCCGCCTTGTTGGTGCGCACCCACGACGACGCGTAGTAGAGCCGTCCGGCGGTCACGGTGCTGTACGGCGCGACGGCGTCGCTTTGCGAGTAGATGCCCTGCGAGTTCGCCCCGGTGAAGGAGGCTCGAAACGCGGTGGTGACGTTGGTTGTGCCGATACCCGATAGGCCGGTGATGCGGCTCAGGGTGGCGTTGCCGCCGCTGGCGATCCAGTTGCCAACCGAGGCCCCCGCCTTCGGGTTTGCAATGAGGTTGGTGGCGTTCTCAAGCACCTTGAATGAGATGTCTTCTGCCGTGCTGGTGCCGGGTGTGTAGGTGCCGCCGATGACGCCCACCGCGTAGTCAACGATATCACCGAGTGAATTCTGGTACGGCATGAATTCGCTGTTAAGCCCCGATGTGACCTTGCGGCGATCCTGCATGAGGCACTCGTCGGATGCGAGGGTGAGCGTGTACGTGCCCGCGTTGTGGTCAACGTCGAGGGTGCGCAAGCACAAGTTGAAGACCCGGCTTGAGTGCGTAGTGAGCGCGCCACCGCCTGCCGGTTGGTCTTTGCGCTGCACGAAGATTTGCACCCGTCGGGAGTCGCGCGGGTCGAGCAAGGCGCGCACCGCGTCGGATGGGCGCGCGATGGTGATGGAGGCTTGAACGTGCGGGCTCCATGCTTCATCGATCGTGATCGAGCCGTCGATGACCTGGAGCGCGTAGTTCGGAGAGGTCATAAGGGTCGCCGTTTTGGTGACCGTGAAGTTTGCAGTGGCCATGCGCTAGACCTCCTGATAGTCCACGGAGACAAGCCACGCGTTATTCGTGGTTGAGTCGAGTTCGACCGTGATGCGCCCGCCCGGTGGTACCACGTAGTTCATGGCGATGGTGGTCTTGCCGGTGTACGCCAGCGCCCAGACCCCGGGGTTGGCGTGCAGAGTTCGGCAGGTGTTCGCGAGCGTCTCGGAGGTGTAGAGAAACTTGAGCGTGCCGGTACGGAGTTTCGCGGGCCGGTGACTTACAGCGGTGCCGCCGCCGAGGATGTCGAGCACGATGTTTGCGCTCTCCATCTCGGAGCGGTAGTCCATGACCTGCGTAGGGTCGCTGGTGCTGGTGGTCGCGTTCCATGTGCGTGTGAGAATTGCCATTAGTAGAGCGGCCTTCCACTGCGAACGTTGGCCGTCACGTTCACGTTGTACGCGTTGTTGATTGCGTTGTTCATGTCGCGATCAAATGCGCTGGTGTCGGCCTTGACCTTGATGGTTGCTTCGGCGGGGATGGAGTAGACACGGTTCTTGATCGCGTCAACGTTGTCGGTCGCTTGCCCGGTCTGCGCGTCGATGTAGATTTCGTGGCCGTTCGGCAGGGTGTAGATGGTGTCGCCGAACTCGTCAACCTTCTTGGTTGCCCCGGCTGTGCGCTCTGCGGTCAGCCGGAGCGACTCCGAGTAAGCGTCAGCGATCGCTTTGCCCTGACCCTGCGCGCGGTTGAGTTCATCCATCGATGCCTTGCCAGCGTCCACTGCGCTCTTCATGTCCATGACACGGTCACGGTCGCGAGACGAATAGACCTTGGTGTCGGCAAGTTCTTGCTGCTTCTTCTTGAGCCCGTCCGTAGCCTCACCGAGGGCGTTGGCGTCACCCGACATTGCGAGCATTGCGGCGCTCACGGAGGTGCCCCAATGCTTGGCGTTCTCTTCGGCCTTCTTGTACTTCTCAGGGTCGGTGGCGATCTCGTGAACCTTGGCGAGAATCTGCGCGCTGTCGAGAATCCGCCCGCCCGCCTCAATGTACGAGTCGGCCCACTCAGCCGCCGCCTCGCGGCTCTTCTCGTTGGCCTCGTCTACAGCGCCGAACGCTGCCGTAGCGAGACCGATGCCGCCTGCTGCGAGCAAGCCCGCCGCCGCGCCCGCTGGCCCAAAGCCTGCGAACGCGTTCGCTGCGACCTCTTGCGCCATGCCGGTAATCGAGTCGAACGATCCATCGAAACTGGCGGCTGTTTCTTTGGCGGTCGAGTTGGCCTCGCTCTTGAAGTCGTCCAATCCGTCCTTGGCTCCGTGCATGCCGTCGTCGCTGGCCTGCTTCATTTTGCGGTAGGAGTCCTTGAACTCGCGTTCGATGGTCGCGGCGGTCTGCTTCACCTCGTCGCCGAGGTTGTCAGTTGCCCGTTGAGCGTCCTTCAGGCTGCCTTCGAGTTGATCTAGCCCCCGGTCTTTGCCGAGGTCAGAGAGTGCGTCCTGCGCGTTCTCCAGTGGCTTGATAACGCCCGCGTCGATGCCCTGCTTGAAAGCCCGCGTTTCGGATGCGATGCCGATTGAAAAGCCCGCCATTACTTGGCCCCGCCCTTCTTGAATGCTTCATGGAGTGTGCGTACTGCGGTCTGAATCCACAGGCGCGCAATGCGGCTGGTGGTCTCGGCGGCTGCGCCGAGCACCACGTTGCCCTTCTTGCGCACTGGCCCGAACGTCGAACCAAGTCGGCGCTTGTACGCCTTACCCTTGCCGGAGTGCGAGGTGATGACCTTCGAGGGGTTCGCCCCGAACTCGGTCGCGCTGGCGATCGTGGCGATCTTCACGCCGCTACTGAGTTGGCCGATGCCGCCCGAGCGCATGGTGACCTGCGAATCGGTCACCGCAACGCGGGCGGTGCCAAGGAGGGCGCGAGTCTGGAGCCGGGTGGTAACCCGGCCCCTGACTTCTTCTTGCCACGCCTCCTGAGCAACCGGCTTGGTGCGCTTGCGAATCTCTTTCGCGAGTTCTTTCGGGGCATCACGGAGAGCCGTAAGAAGCGTTTGCAACTCACGACTCACCAAGACTGAGATTTGCCCCGACACGTTGAACTACCCAGCGAGGGACGGTGCGCCGATGACGGTCAGGGTGACCGATGCGGTGGCAAGGCTGTTCGCGTCCCCACCGATGTCGCTGGCGACAATGAGCACGGTGGCGTCGAAAGCGGTACCCCCACCGACCGGGGCCAATTGAACAACCTTCGTAGTGCCCTTGTTATCCATGAGGTAGTTCGACAGCGAGTTAGCGGTAAGCCAATCCTGAGCGAACGTCAGCGTCAGTACCCAAGTAGGGGCACCTGCTGCGCTGGTGGTCGTGCCACCAATGCCGGTGAATGATGCAATCGGCGTTGTCGGAACGAATTTGGCCGACGAAACCGACTGTTCATAGTTGTCCAGACCAACCTTGAAGGTGGATTCGGACATCGAGATGATGACGGGGGCAATGACGGTCATGCTGCTGGTTCTCCTTCGGGAGCGGGGTCGGGTTCAGGCTGTGCGGGTGGTGCTGTCGGCGGGTCGGTGCTGAGCACCTTGATGGTGATGTCCCACGCGAGGTAGCCGTCGTCGGCGGTCTTGACCTTTTCGGCGCTCTCCCAGATGACCCGGTTGGAGCCCTTCACCGCGTGGATGAGGTCGGTGACTTCCTCATCGAGTGCGGCTTCTGCGCGTTCGATGTCTTTGTGCGGGTCGGTGACTCGTACGGTGACCGTGTTCATGAGCGAGTCCGACAGTGGCGCGGCCGGTACGGGCTCGATGCGGGTGTGTGTGAGGGTGACCGTTGGGCGGTCGATCGTCGGCGGGAGCGTGAGCGAGTCGATGATCTTCCACGCGGCAGGCACCTGCGGGGCGAGGAACCATGCCAACCATTTGCGAACCGATGTCGGCTCTTCGACTGGCTCGTCAGGCTCAGACATCCGGTGCCCCCACGGTGTGGCGAATCATGCCGCGCACGACCTTGTCGAGCGGGCGCGGTGTGAATGAGTAGCCGCCGTCTCCGGTGTCGCCGTCGCTGTTGACTCGGCCCGCGTTCCATAGGTTCTTCACCTGCGAGAGTTGGGCGAGCACGAGCCGGGCGGGAACCTCGGCGGGTACATCGACGGGTGCGCCGTCGTCGTCGGTTGACTCTGGCGCGTATGCCCACACTTGGTCGCGTGCGACTTCGAGCAGCATGTCGAGGGTTTCGAGGTTCCCGGTCGGGGCATCCACCCACGCCCCGACGAGGCGTTCAACCTCGGCGGGTGCGTCTTCGGATGCCCCGAACCAGGCACGGTCGGTCATTACGGTGCGTCTGCGGTGCCGACGAGCACGACCGCTTCGGGGCGTGCGATGAAGGTCTGCAGGTAGCCGTGGATGGCCTTGTCGATGCCACCGCGTGCGATGTCGAGGGCGTCGATCTTGAGCGGCCCGCCTGCAAGCTCGTCGAACTCGATGGCGTAGTCCGAGCCCACGATGACGCTGGCGCTGTCCTCGATGCCGGTGTCACCCTGCACGACCTTGATCGTGCCGTCGACGGTGCCGTTCCCGGCGGTCGAGAGGTTCAGCGACACGAACGCTGGCAGGTTCTGCTCACCGCCTGCAGCGTAGGCGAGTTCCTCGAACGCGGCTTCGTTGGCAATCGCGAACGTCGGGACATCCCGGCGCCCGTCGGCCTTGCGCCGCTTGACCGCGAGGCTGCCCTGGATGAGCATGCCGAGCGCGCCCGGGTAGTTCGTCGGGTAGACCTTCGGGGCGACTGGTGCGCCTGCGGTGGCGATCCAGGATGCCAGCGCCTTCTCGTCCGACCAGCGAAGGTGGTCTTCGACGACCAGTCGGAGGAATGCGTCGAGCACGGTGAGCCCGCCGGGCAGGTCGTAGAACTCGCGGCCGATGTCGTTGCCGAGCGCGAACCGCTTGAGCGTCGAGGTGAGTGGCTGGGTGAACCCGGCGCCCGACTCGATGTCTGCCTTGTTGCCGTCCCAGTCGCCGACGAACTTGTCGACTGGCGCCTCGGCGGTGCCGCGCTTGACCTTGAAGCCCTTCTTGCCTTCGGCGGTGATGTTGGTGCCGAGTTTGCCGAGGGTGATGTACTCGCGGACGTAGGGCACACCGGATGCGACCTCGTCGACCCAGTTCGGCTGGAGCACGCCTGGTGCTGGGAGTGCGCCGACGCCGCTGATCTTGATGTCGCTGAGGGCGGCGAGTACCTGGTGTGCGTCGTGGTCGTTCGGGTTGGCCCGGAAGTTCGCCATGGCGGCGAGTACCTGCTTGTACCCGGGGTGGGCGGCGAGGGCGGGCGAGACCGGCGGCGTGAGCGTCGACGGCACAACGGTGGTGACGGAGGTCACCGTGGGCGAGACAGCGGTTGCGGTCACGTTTGCATCTCCTTGGGTTGTTGGTTCGGTTGGCTGTGGCAGGTAGGTGCCGGTGTCTCCGGCGGGAGTGGTGACGGCGACCTCGGTCGGCAGCACGGGCGCCTCGACATCGAGGCGCGTGGTGGTGTCGGCGGCGACCTCGGCGGCGGGCGTGGCGACTGCGTCGGGGGTGTCGGCGGCGAGCACCTGCGCGGATGGGAATGCACCCGAGGGGACCAGTGCGGAACCCCAGAGTTTCGCGTGACCGGCGACGAGACGCCCGGCCTTGATGACGGCGGGGCCAAACTCGGCTGACAGTTTCCGGCGCTGCCCGTTCGGGTCGAGCGCGTCGGCAAGGGCCGCGTCACCTTCTGGTGTGCGCGCGACTGCGTACGTGGCGTAGATGCCATCGGTTCGTTCTTCGAGGGCGACGGCTCGGCCAACTGGACTGGTGCGATCGTGGTCGGTGTTGAGGCCGACGATTGCTGGGTCGGCAGGCAGAGCGATGTCGCCCGCCATGACGGTGAGGCGGCCGAGGTTGGTGGCGCCTGCTTCGCCGAATGGCACGAGAAGGCCGGTGATCGTGCGATCTTCGCGGGAGGCGAATACGTCGCCGCCGGCCATGTGCAGCGGTGCTGGAGTGGTCATTAGTCCTCGCTCGTTGGGTCGGTGTTCGGGGTGGCGGTTGCCATGAGGTCGGTCAGGTCGGCTCGGATGCTGAGCCCGGGCGCGCACACGTCGTCGAGCGAGAGGCGTGCCTCGATCGCTTGCACGAATCGCTTGGTGCCGTAGTCATACAGTTCGTGGCGGGTGGTCAGCGAGTTCGAGTACTCGATGTCGGAGCCACCGCCGTTCTTCGCGCCCTCGATGATCGAGGCGGGCACGGCGGCATGGTTGGCGATGTCGAGGCGCACAGCGTTGCGGCCCGACTCGAACAGGGCTGGCTCGGTGTTACCGAGCGCCTTTACCTCGATGAACGACTGCGTCACAGCGGTCTGGCCACCCGCGCGCTTGCGCTGCTCGTTCCACTGGTCGACGATCTTGCGCTTCTCTTTGAGGCTCATGCCGTCGTACTGGGCGTCGGTGAAATGCAGCTCGGTCGCCGGTGCCGGGTTTTCGACTCGCTCGATCCAGGCGCGATCGATGGCGCGGCTCGCGCGGATGGTGTCAGCACCGTCGGCGAGTACCCCGTTCTCGCCGAATCCGAGCGGGATCACGATCAGTCGCTCACGGAACTTCATCGGGATTCGCGTGTCGGCGGTGACGAGGCCGGTGTTCGGGTCGACCTCCCACATGCCGAACGGGATGTGCAGCGCGTCGCTGTCGTCGAGAGCGAGGCCGATGCATGCCCAGCCGTGGAAGAACAGGTCAGAGCCGACGCCGAACCAGCGCACGTAGGGCGACACACCGGAGTCCGACGAGACCAGCCACTTGGGCTGCTCGGCGACGGGTGCGTCGTTGTCCATGAGGCGGAACGTGCGACCGCCGACGATCGAGCAGTGGATGCCGTGGGCACGCTTGATGCCGGGCACCTTGAGTGCGATGTCGCGGGTTACGAGACCCGATGCGGAGAGGTCGCCGAGCAGGTCGTTTGCGACGACCGTGGCGAACTCTGGCGCGGGCGCCCACGGTGACGCGATCGAGACCGTCGGGTTGCCCCCGCCAAAGATTGTGCTCCAGAAACCCACAACCGAAAACTAATCACAACGTTGTAGTTCGTACACAACCGTGTGCACATAACGTTGTGTGTGTTAGCCAAAGACGACGTCGACCTTGGCTTGATCTTGGGTGTCGTCGAGGAACTGCAGGGCGAGCGAGACGGCCTCGATCGGCGTGATGTCGGCGGCGTAGTCGCCCTTTGGGCGCCCGAATCCGAACCCGCCAGCGGTGCCGATCGGACGCTTGACGGCGATCTCGGCGGCGCGGTCGAGGGCCGGTGTGCGCCAGTGGCGGAGCGTGTCGTCGTCGAGCAGTTTCAGCGTCTTGGTCGCACCTCGGCGAACGTCGGATGTGGTGGCCGGCGTGAGTGTCGGGCGCGGGATCGCGCGTGAGAGTGTCTCGACCTCGACGCCGACGGACTGCGACAACTGGTCGTAGATGATTGGCGTCTTGTGCTTGCGTGCGAACGCGAGAACCCGGTTCGCGAACCCTTGCACGCCGTTCTGGTGCCAGAGCAGGCCGACGCCGACACGCGGGATCGCGGCGGGTGCCATGCCGTCTAGGGCGAGCGCGGCGGCTACGAGATCGTCGGGTGTTTCGTCGTATCGCCATGCAGCTGCGCAAGATGCCCAGAGGCCGTCGGGGTGAATGGCGATCGCGAGCGTGAACCGCTTCGGTGGTGCTGGTGGTTCGCCGCCGACGGTGCTGCGCTCCCACTGGCCGGGTGCGATGAGGCCGATGTTTGAGCCTTCGGAGCCGAACACTCCGAGGTACTCGGCGAGGAATTTTTCGCGCGGGAACTTGTCGAAGTTGCGCTTGACGTTCTCGAGCGTCGAGGTGAACCCAACGCCGGGGTGGTGCATCTCGATGAGTTTGCGAACGCGCGCCTTCGGGTGGTCGGCGTCAGGCTCCCAGGCCTCGAGTTCTTCGGGGTCGGTGTTGTCGGGGATCGCGTGTTGGATGACGCCGGCGCCCTCACCGTAGAGGGTGTCCCAGAGCAGGTTGCCGCCTCGGTACTTTGCGGCGGTGCCGGACACGACGAACTGTGCGCCGGGTTTGGTGTCCATCGTCGGCAGCACCGCGATCGTCAAATCTTCGGAGAGGTCGGGGTCTGCTTCGCCGCCCTCGTCGACCCAGGCGAAGTCGAACCCGCCTGATCGGAACCCGTCACCGGATGGCGCGTAGACGTTCAGGAACGAACCGTTTGGCCAGGCAATGTGCTCGGTGCCTTTGCCGACGTTGACCTTGAACGGTCGGCTCGATCGGTCTGGGTAGGCCCGTTCGAGGTGCACGACGATGTCTTTGCGGAACCGCTCGGATGCCTTCGAGCCGAGCGTCGCGAGCGTCCACCCGACCTGGTAATCCTCGCGATGGGTGCAGCGCCCAAGGATCACGGCCTCGATGCTGGTGGTCTTGGTGGTGCGTCGAGGTTCGAGCACGGCGTTCATGAACCGCCCACCGTTGAGCATGTCGGCGATCATCAACTGGATCGGTGTCGGCCCCATCTGGTCGCTGTCGATGCGCTTGCGCTTGTCGAGCCGGAGTAGCCGGCACCCGGTCACGAACTCGGCTCGAGTCTGGTCCGTCGTCACCAGGTCGGTGACCTGCGCCGGGGCTGGGATGCGCGCTCGGAACTCGAGCCAGTTGGCCTCATCGAGCAGGTCGGTCAGCGTTGGCTCGGTCACTTGTTGCTTCTCAATTCAGGGAGGGGAATGGCTGTAGAGCCTTGGCGGGGGTACGACTGACGGCGCTAAAAAAACGCCGCTGATCTGCTATTTTCACCATCGAAGCAGCCCTTTGGTGGTCGCGGTGTTGGTGGAGCGGGTGGTGTGGCCGAGCCTGCCGCCAGCGGCACGGTTGCCGAGGCAGTGGCCTTGCTTGTAGCGGTGTTCGGGTGCGAGGTTCGAGAGCGCGTGCCCACCGGCTGGGTCGATGTGGCCCACGTCGTAGGTTTGTTCCTCACCGATCTCGCCACCGCAACGCCAACACCGAACCTCGTGGTTCGCACGCCGGGCCTTGGCTACCTGTTGGCGGATGATGCGGGCGTGTTTGCGGTAGTCCGGGTCGGCATGCTTGGCGCTCATGCCTTGCCCTTCCTCGGTGGCACAAGTACAGGCGGGTTCTCGTAGGTGGTGCCAGCTGCACTCCCGAAGTGGACAATCACGCGCCCGGTTGACCACACCTGACCGCTCCCAAGCGAGCCGCTCATGCGGTCGGCTCCATCACTGGCAACCAGCCAACCAGCCGAGCGGAGTCGAGTGCGCTGCGCCATGTGTCGTGCGTTGAGTACACGTTGCCATTGACCACCACCACCCAGCCATGCCCGAAGCCGTGGTCGGCGACGGCGCGCTCAACACGCGGCCTCATGCTGCGCCCCGTTTGAGTTGGTCGCGTTGGATGCGGTAGTTCACTTGGGAGCGGGTGAGGTTGTGGGCGGCGGCGATCTCGGCAATGGTGCAGCATCGGGCGTACATGGATGCGATCGGCTCGACCTCGTGGCGGTGGGCGAGGCGGTTTCCTGGGTCGACTGATCGGCGTGCTTGGTCGGCGAGCAACCGGGCGACGGTGGTGCCGCGTTGTTTCGCGACGTCGTACCAGGCCTTGTAGTCGACGAGGTCGAGCCAGACGTCAACTCGCATTGCGCCGTCGCCTCGGTGGATGCGGCGGGTCATGCTGCGACCTCGTGGCAGGGGCAGTCGCAACCATGGAATGCGCAGAACTCGTGCATGCCGTGCACGCATGAGTTGGTCTGTCGCGTCCAGGTTCGTTGCGCTTGGCGTGCGGCTCGCCTGCTGGTGTCGAGCCCCTTCACCCGATCGCGGATGCGGGCGCCGGGCTTCATGCGTGCACCAGTTCGAGGATGACGAACGCGGCAAGCGAGATGACGCCGACAAGGGTGACCACTCCGATGCGTCGCTGCTGCGCCGAGTATCCGAAGCAGGCGAATGCGACGACCAGGGTGATGATGCTCAGCGGTGACATGAGGTGCTCCCAGCGATGCGTTGTGCGGTGCCGAGTAGTGAAGCGCCGACGTCGTGGCTCCACTCGCCCGACTCGATCAGTTCGGCGCATCGCTCGACCTGGGTGGCGCAGTGGAGCAGCCAGACCGCGTGGCCGAGGTGTGCTGCGGGTTCGTTGCCGGCACGGGTGCGGAGTTGCTCAGCGGTCTGGCGAAGGTCGGTGACGAGCGCGATCATGCCTTCGTCGGGTCGAGGCTCGTTCATCGGTTGCCTCGGATCGAATCCATCCGGTCACCCAGCCAGCCTCTGAGCCAGCCCCAGAATCCGAAGCCCGCCCGCTGAAGGGTCGTGTCGAGTGTGCGCACGCCTACGTAGGTGGCGTTGAATGTCTCGGCGGGCATGGGCACGAACTCGCCTGAGCCGTCCCAGATGATCCAGTCGCCCTCGCCTGCGTGGAGCACCCCGGCTGGCCACGCTCCGCCGCTACCGCGTGTGTCGCAGACGAGCGTGTCGGTCGAGCGGCTCCAGCGGATGCCTCGGGCGCCTGGTTCTGCGTGGGTGAGGTGTTGCGCCCAGATCAGCACGTCGCGTGCGCCTTCGCGTGTGCCGTCCCAGCGCATGGCGTCGATTTCGACCATCCGGCTCCAGTACTTGGTTTTGGTGAGTGCGGTGTTCATTCGGTTGGTCCGTTCTGTGGGTGGGCCTCGCGTGCCCAGTCGGTGGCGATGGATGCCCATTGCTCGTCGGTTGGCGGGGTGAGGTTGGCGGGGTAGTAGGTGGTTCCGTCCTGGCGCATTCGAAGTCCGTCGTCGCGTACTTGACCGCAACGCGTGCACCAGCCGCTGTCCGCGTCGAATGGGTGCGCCTTGCCAGCGCATGGGTACCAGTTCCTGCGCAGTCGTTTGAAGCTCACAGCGCACGACCTGCCCGGATCGCGGCAGCCACGGCCTCGAATGCCAACCGTGCTCCGTTGTTCGACTCAACAAACTCGCCGGACGCATCCCAGTAGTTCTCGACTTCCTCCGCGTCGCGCTCGCGTTGGTCGGCACGGATCGCCTCATCGTGAGCGGCGAGCCAGCGGTTGCTCCGAAGCCGCTCAGCGGCAGCCCGGCACGCAGCTACATGATTGTTGGTGCCCGGCTGCCCTGACATAGCCTGTGCGTCGTTCTCAAGCCACTGCGCTAGTTCTTCATCGCTCAGCCGGTCAAAGATGCTCGCACTACGCAACGACTCCCCGCGCATCATCGCTTTTCGCTTTCGCGCGCGGTTACGAACGTAAGGTCTTTAGTTAAGTCTTGGTTAGTAGTTCTAAGGGCTGTTCTTAGTGCGACACCAGATGTCACCCCTAAACCCCGTTTTTTGTCACCCCTGGATGACCTAGGGGTGACACGGATGTCACCCCTAGATTCTTGGAAGACCAGCGCCGCCGTGAGCACGTCGTAGACGGTCGGGCGGTATCGTCCGTCGAGGTGTTCGACGTATCTCTGGTCGCCCTCGCGGATGAGCCCGCTCTCGATGAGTTCGCGGATCGCACGCTGCACGGTGCGGACGGAGCACTCCAGCGTGTCGGCGATGGTCGCGAGTTTCGGGTACGAGCCATAGCCGAGTTCGTCGGCGCGGTCGGCAAGTTTGAGCAACACTCGGTGCGCGGTACCGTTGCAACGGCTCAGCGGCAGGTCAGCGGCCCAAATGTAGGCGTTGAGGCTCATGCCGCGAGTTCTGTGCGTCGTTTATGAGTCATAACAAACACAATCGAGGCAATCCTCGACGTGTCACGTATTGGACTCGGCGTGTCGCATATTCGAGTCATGCGATGCGCTACCATCGCAACATGGCTACGATCACACTCAACCGACCACTTACGCTGGGCGCTCTGTTGCAGATGTTCCGGCAGATTGCGGGTATCGACCAGACTCAGATGGGCGAGCGGATCGGCGCTTCACGCGCAACGATTAGCGCCTGGGAGCGCGGCGAACGCGAGCCGACCTTCTCGCAGGTTGTCGCTTGGGCACGGATCACCGAGCAGCCGATCGAGACGCTGATTGACGCCGCAAACAGCAAAGCGGCCCCGTCTTCCGACGAGGCCGCTGAGATGGTGCGCCCGGAGGGACTCGAACCCCCAACCTTCTGATCCGTAGTCAGATGCTCTATCCATTGAGCTACGGGCGCATGTTGAATCGCGCGCGAGCGCGCAGCAACGTCGTTACTGTACCTCACCCGCGCGGGTCAACGCCAATCGAGTCAGTCGACGGTTTCGATTTGGGTTCGGATAAAGGCGCGCGCCGAGTCATCCAATCCCGGTGGCAACTCGGTCGCGCCGGTGATGGCGCGGATCTCGACCGCGACGACCGGGTCGAGTGCAACATCGGGTTCATCGATCGACTCAAGCAACCGGTGCTTCTCTTCGATGCCGAGTTTCGGCCACCACCGCTCAATCGCGAGTTCACCAACCCACTGCGTGCCCATGGTTCTGCCCTCCGAAATGTCATGGGGCGTGCTTCCAGCGTACGCCGGGTCGGCCAGGAACGTTAGGTCTCGAGCGTCACTTCAGTGGGCGAAAGATCGGGCCGGATGCCCCGCCAGCGGGGATGCCGGGCGAGGCCCGCGCGCGTCCATCCGGCGAGTTCAATTTCACCGACGAGCGTTGGTTCCACCCACACGGCGTCGACTGCGTCAGCCGATGGCACGCCGGTGAGGGAAGGCTCGGCCCGCGTCGACTGGCGGAGCTGCCGGAGCAGCCGCGTGAGGTCGGCCTCTGAGAATCCCGATCCGACCCGGCCCACGTACCTGAGCCCGTCTGGGTCGGGAATGCCCACCAGCAGTGACCGGATCATGCCTGCTCGCGTGCCCGAGCCGGCGCGATACCCGCCGATCACCACGGACTGGGTCTTCGTGAGTTTCAGCTTGACCCAGTCGTCGCTCCGCGCGCCCGGTCGGTACTTCGAACTCCGCCGCTTGGCGACGACGCCTTCGAGCCCGAGGCGTTTGGCTTCGGCGAGTGCGCCGGCGACCGAAGCGCCGTCGCCGGCCCCCTCAGGAATTTCAACGGGCACCCCGGTGCCGGGGACCAGCAGCTGGGTCAACAGCGCGCGACGATCCTCGTACCCAAGGTCGATGACCGAGGTGCCAGCGATTTCAAGGACGTCAAACAGCAGCAACCGCGCGGGCACCTCGGCGGCCGCCCGCGCCACCTCGGCTGGCTGCTTCAGGTGCATCCGTCGTTGCACCAGACCGAAGTCTGGGCGACCATCGCCATCGAGTGCGACGATCTCGCCATCGAGCAGTGCATCGCCGACGATTGCGCGGCCGAGCTGGGCGAATTCCGGATAACTCGCGGTGATGTCGTTGCCGTTCCTGCTCCGAATGGTCACCATGCCGTCCGCGATTCGAACGATCGCGCGAACCCCATCCCACTTCCACTCAAGCAGCCAGTCCGCGCTGCGGACCGGCGCCACACGGCCCACGGTCGCGAGCATCGGCGCCAACGTTGGCCGGGCGCCCGCTGCGGCCCCCTTCATCCGATGCAAGAGCCATTGGCTCTTCTCGCCGGCGCCACTGGTGCGGATCAGCGCGAGGCGTGCGAC
The DNA here is from genome assembly GCA_035764905.1 of Candidatus Lumbricidiphila sp. Lineage (GTDB taxonomy): Bacteria > Actinomycetota > Actinomycetes > Actinomycetales > Microbacteriaceae > Agromyces. The sequence continues at coordinate 146,497 of DASTYN010000010.1, forward strand.
GCCGAGTGGCCCATCGTCGCTGCCGGTGAGGGTGAGGATCAGTTCGTCGTCACGCCATTTCTCGAGTTCGTAGGTGCCGGTGTCCCAGATCGTCATCGTGCCTGCGCCGTATTCTCCTGCAGGAATGTCCCCGGCAAAGGTCAGGTAGTCGATGGGGTGATCCTCGGTCTGCACGGCGAGGTGGTTCGATGAGGCATCCGGAATGCCCTTCGGCACCGCCCAACTCTTGAGCACACCATCGTGCTCGAGCCGCAGGTCGTAGTGGAGTCGGCGGGCGTGATGTTCCTGGATCACGAAGCGTTGGTGTCCGCTCGGCGCCGCCCACGCGGACTGCGGCATCGGCTCGGGCGTCGTGGCGGCTGAGCGCATCGACAGGTAGGTTGCGAGCGGGCCCTCAGCCTCGCGTGCCGCAGACGGCGGGCTCGCCGACCCAGGGAGGGCTGCTGCGACCCTTCCCCGAGTACCGCCGACGGGTTGGGCCGGCTCGGCGAGCAGCGCTGCGAGCGGGTCGCCGAGACTCGACAGCCGTGCAAGCACCTCATGCGCCTCGAGGTGCCGCAGCTCGGGGTCGTCGAGTTCGTCCCAGGTACGGGGCGCCGCCACGAACGGGCGGGCGCGCCCGCGCAGCGAGTAGGGCGCGATCGTGGTCTTCTTGCCGTTGTTCTGGCTCCAGTCGATGAACACCCGGCCGTCGCGGACGGCCTTACTCATCGATGACACCACCAGGCCCGGGTGGTCGACCTCGAGCGCCTTGGCGAGTTCACGAGCGACCGCCGACACCTGATCGGAACTCTGCGATCCGTCGATGCGCGCATAGATATGCAGGCCCTTGCTGCCGCTCGTCACCGGCTGCGCCGACAGCCCCATACCCGAGACCAGGTCACGGACCATCCGTGCGACGATTGCGCACTCGGCGAGACCAACGCCGGGGCCGGGGTCGAGGTCGAACACCATACGATCGGGATTCGCGGCAACCCCGTTCACGAACTGCCATTGCGGTACGTGCAACTCCAGCGCCGCCTGCTGCGCCAGCCAGACCAGCGCCGCCCGCTCCTCGATCACCGGATACGTTTTCGGGCCGTCAGAGTGGTGAATCACCTCGCGCCGAATCCACGCTGGCGCGTGCTCGGCGAGGTTCTTTTCGAAGAAGACATGCGCCGAGGCATCCGTTTCGACGCCCTGCACCCAGCGTTTGCGGGTGACCGGGCGCCCCGCGAGATGCGGCAGCATGACCGGAGCGACGGCCGAGTAGTAGGCGATCACCTCACCCTTGGTCATGCCGACCTCTGGGTACATCACCTTGTCGAGATTCGTCACCGTGAGTCGGCGCCCATCGATCTCGACCGTTTGGCGATCTTGGGCGGGCATGGCTTCATCTTGCCGCGAAATGGATGGCTCCGCGCCGAAATCGGCGCAGCACTCCCCCGTCGCCACCAAACGGTGTTGACTGAACCCATGCGAGCAGTGTGGAAAGGTGCCGTCACGTTCGGCCTCGTCAACGTGCCGGTGAAGCTCTACAGCGCCACTGAAGACCACGACGTGTCATTGCACCAGGTGCACGCCGGCGACGGCGGGCGCATTCGATACCAGCGCAAATGCGAGATCTGCGGCGAGGTCGTGCCGTACGCCGAGATCGACCGCGCCTACGACAACGGCGAGCAACTCGTGGTGATCACCGACGAAGACCTCAAGTCGCTGCCCGCTGAGCGCAGCCGCGAGATCGAGGTCGTCGAGTTCGTGCCGACTGCGCAGGTCGACCCGATTCTGTTCGACCGCGCGTACTTTCTTGAGCCAGACTCTGCATCGTCGAAGGCGTACCGCCTGCTCTGCGAGACCCTGCAGGCCACCGATCGCACGGCGATCGTGCGGATGGCGCTCCGGCAGAAAACCCGGCTGGCGGCGTTGCGCGTACGAGACGGCGTGCTTGTGGTGCAGACGTTGCTCTGGGGTGACGAGGTGCGGGTGCCGGATTTCGCCGCCCTGAAGACCGAGGTCAACGTCACCGAGAAAGAACTCGCGCTCTCGAGGCAGCTGGTTGAGAGCCTGGTCGCCGATTTCGTGCCAGGTGATTACGTCGATGAGTACCAGGTCGAGTTGCGCGCGCTCATCGACGCGAAAATCGAGCGCGGTGAGGCGTTTGATTCTGCGGCCATGTTCGGCGGCACTACCGCCGAACCTGAAACTGGCGGCGAAGTCATTGATCTGATGGAGGCGCTGCGGCGCTCAATCGAGCAAAAACGGGCCGCGTTGCCGGAGGCGGCTTCGCAGTGACCCACAGGCGAGAACGTCTCTGCCGACCGCGGCGGCCGGCAGCGGCGTATCGCGTTGCGGGGGCGTGCGCACTACCCTGAAGCGTGACCACGTCTGATGCTCCGATCCAGGAAGCGGCTCCGCAGGAGCCCACCTCGATGACCTTCGCCGACCTCGGATTGGGCAATTCGATGCTCGCGGCGCTCCGTGACGTCGGGTACGAGACGCCCTCGGCGATCCAGGCGGCGACAATTCCGCCATTGCTGGCCGGTCGTGACGTCGTGGGTCTCGCCCAGACTGGCACGGGCAAGACGGCGGCCTTCGCCCTGCCAATCCTCGACCGACTCGACCTGTCACAGAAGACGCCGCAGGCGCTCGTGCTTGCCCCGACGCGCGAGCTCGCGCTGCAGGTGTGCGAGGCGTTCGAGAAGTACGCATCACACCTGCGCGGCGTGCATGTGCTCCCCGTCTACGGCGGCCAGGGGTACGGCGTGCAGTTGTCGGCCCTCCGCCGCGGCGTGCACGTCATCGTTGGCACGCCCGGACGCATCATGGACCACCTCGACAAGGGAACGCTCGACCTGACCGAGTTGAAGTACCTCGTGCTCGACGAGGCCGACGAGATGCTCAAGATGGGCTTCGCGGAAGACGTTGAAACGATCCTCGCCGATACCCCTGACACCAAGCAGGTCGCGCTCTTCTCAGCGACGATGCCCGCAGCGATCCGGCGCATGTCGCAGCAGTACCTCCACGACCCCGAAGAGATCACGATCAAGACCAAGACGACGACGTCGTCGACGATTACGCAGCGCTACCTCATCGTGTCGTTCCAGCAGAAGATGGACGCCCTTACCCGCATTCTCGAGACCGAGAACTTCGACGGCATGATCGTCTTCGGCCGAACCAAGAGCATGACGGAAGAGATCGCCGAGAAGCTTCGCGCGCGTGGCTATTCAGCAGCAGCGATCAACGGCGACGTCGCCCAGCCCGTGCGCGAGAAGACCATCAACCAGCTCAAGACTGGCAAACTCGACATCCTCGTCGCGACCGACGTTGCCGCACGTGGCCTCGACGTCGAGCGCATCTCGCACGTCGTGAACTTCGACATTCCCACCGACACCGAGTCTTATGTGCACCGCATCGGTCGCACCGGTCGTGCCGGTCGAGCGGGTGACGCAATCAGCTTCGTGACGCCGCGCGAGCGCGGACTCGTACGGGCGATTGAGCGCGCCACACGTCAAGCGCTCACCGAGATCCCGCTGCCGAGCGTCGATGAGGTCAACGTCACGCGCCTCGCGCGCTTCGACGACCGCATCACCGCGGCGCTGGGCGAGACAGAGCGCATCAGCCGCTTCCGCGACATCGTCGCCCACTACATGCGACACAACGACGTTCCCGAGTTGGATGTCGCAGCCGCGCTGGCCGTGGTCGCCCAAGGCGACTCGCCGCTCCTGCTCGATCCCGACCCAGCGCCGTCGCGCCGCGAGCGCGGCGAACGCGATCGGGGCGAACATGAGCGCCGCGAGCGGGCTGGGGCATTCGACCGCGATCGTGACGGAGGCGAGCGGCGGCCGCGCGCGAGCCGCGACGGGATGGCAACCTATCGGATCGCCGTCGGCAAACGCCATCGCGTCGAACCGCGTCAGATTGTGGGGGCGCTTGCGAACGAGGGCGGCCTGAAGCGAGACGACTTCGGTGCGATCCAGATCCGGCCAGACTTCTCGCTCGTCGACCTGCCCGCGGGCCTTTCGCGCGCGACGCTCGACCGGCTCGCGGGCACCCGCATCTCGGGGCGGCTCATTGACCTGCGCCTCGACACGGGTGGCCCAGGGCGTGGGGCGCGCCGCGACGACGATCGCCCTCCGCGCAAGCCGCGCCACTGAGTCCACCCGCTGCGGGATATTGGATTGTTCTCGCGGCGAGTCGGTGGCTGGCGACGCCTTCGGAATTCGAAGAGGCGTCGGGTTACTGGCTACCGCCTCGGCTTCGGCGTGCTGAGCGCAGCATCGACGAGCTCGGTGAGGAGTGATCGGTACTCGAGACCAACCGCAGCGAACATACGAGGAACCTGTGACTGCGCGGTCATGCCAGGCATGGTGTTGACCTCGTTGAGCACCAACCCGGCGTCGGTGACGAAGTAGTCGAACCGGGCGACGCCTGCACAGCCGAGCGCTGCGAAGAGCGTTTGCGATTGAGCGTGCAGGTCGCGCAGCGTGCGGTCCGAGACATCCGCAGGCACGCGAAAGTCGGCGCTCCCGTCGTACTTGAGCTCGGTGTCGAACACGCCGTTGTCCACGACGATCTCAAGCGGTGCCGACACGAGCATGGTGCCGTCCGCTCGACCAAGCACCGCGATGTCAACCTCGCGGCCGACGATGCACTGCTCAACGAGCACGCGGTCATCAAACTGCAGCGCCGCGTCGATTGCCGCACCGAGCTCGGCGGCGCGGGTGACCAACGTCACGCCGTAACTCGATCCCGCGGCGACCGGTTTGGTCACCAGCGGCAGCGTCATGGTCGGCAACGGGTCGCTCGATGCGGTGACCACCACCCCCGGCGCGGTTCTGACCCCGACCGACTGTGCGATCAGCTTTGTCGTCTGCTTGTCCATTGCCAGCGCCCCGGCGCGCACCCCTGACCCCACGTAGGGCACGTTGGCGAACTCGAGCAGCGCGGCAAGGCTGCCGTCCTCGCCGCCCGGGCCGTGCACGGCCGGGAACACCACATCGGAGTGCTGAATCGCCGCGACCGCCCGGCTCAACCCGATCGACGTTCCCGCAGCGTCTTGCCACCCGCCATCGCGCCCGATTGTGAGCGACTGCACCACGAACCTCGTTGGGTCTAATGCAGCACTCACCGAAGCTGCCGATGCGAGCGAGACCTCATGCTCGCAGTTTGCGCCACCGCCGATCACGGTCACCGTCTGCCGGCTCATTGCAGGCCCCGGTACACGCGGGTGATTCTGGCGCCCAATCCGGTCATGATCTCGTGCGGCACGGTCTGCGACCAGCGGCTCCACTCAAACACGGTTGGCTCGCCGGCATCCCCGTTGCCAATGATGGTCACCCGCGTGCCAGCCTCGACTGGCACCTCGCCAATGTCGACCACCAATTGATCCATCGAAATAGTACCGACGATCGGTCGCCGCTGACCTTGCACCCAGACTTCCGCGATTCCGGATGCCACGCGCGGAATCCCGTCTGCGTAGCCGAGCGGGACCAGGCCGAGCCGCGTCGGCCCGGACGCAACCCAGGTCTGCCCGTACCCGACCGCATCGCCCGCGGCCACCTCGCTCACCGATACGATCGGCGCCGACAGCGTCAACGCTGCGCGCAGCCCTCGACCGATGCCGTAGAGCCCAGCGCCGATTCGACTCAGGTCGAAGTGGGTCTCGGGGGCGTGTTGGGTTGCGGCGGTGGTCGCAAGATGCACGAGGGCCGGGTCGAGCCCTGCCGCGCGCATCACCGAGACCGCATCGAGGAGCGCCGCGCGCCCCGCCATGGTCGATGGATGCCCCGGCCGATCAGCGCACGGCAGATGCGACATCGCGCCAGCCACCGTGGCCACACCAAGTCGTTCGGCTTGGCGCGCCGCCGCACTCAGGTCAGCCCATTCGGCGCGGGGAGCCCCATCGCGGTGCAGCCCGGTGTCGACGTGCAGATGGACTCTGGCAACTCGGCCGATCGAGTGCGCGGCCGCAGCGACCGCGTTCAGGTGCGCGAGGGTTGGCACTGCCAGGTCAATATCGTGGGCCACCGCGGTGGCGAAATCTGCCCCGACCGGGTTCAGCCAACTGAGCAGTGGCACATCGAGGCCCGCAGTGCGTAGTGCGAGCGCCTCGTCGATTGTGGCAACCCCGAGGCTCGTCGCCCCGGCCTGCACTGCAGCGATCGCGATGGGCACCGCGCCATGCCCGAACCCATCGGCCTTCACCACGGCCATGATCGAACCGCACGTGGTCGCAGCGAGTGTCCGCACGTTAGCGGCCACGGCATTCAAGTCGACCTCAAGCGTTGGCACCGCCGGCAACGTCGCAAGCTGGGGCTCAGCTGGCACCGTGGGAGCGACGATGCCAATGGTCTCTCGCGCGCGGACAGCCGCAACCGGCGCACTGCGTGCGCGCTGCGGCGACAAGGAAGCCGAAGAGGTGAGTGCGGTCATGTCACCATCCCACCGAGCCTGATGTTGCGAGGCCGTACGCCAATTTCGATACGTTTGCGATACACCCCCAAAGTAGGCTGATCTGGTGCGCGCGTTGATCGTCGAAGACGAGCTGTTCCTGGCCGAAGCAATCCGCGATGGGCTGCGTCTCGAAGCCATCGCTGCCGACATTGCACCCAACGGCGACGCGGCCCTTGAGCTGCTTGCCGTGAACGAGTACGACGTGGTGGTGCTCGACCGCGATATTCCTGGACCGAACGGCGATGAGATCGCACGTCAACTCTCAGTGGTTCCGACCAGCCCGCGCATTCTGATGTTGACGGCGGCCGACCGGCTCGACGATAAGCAGACCGGTTTCGAATGCGGTGCCGACGACTATCTCACCAAACCGTTTGCGTTGCGCGAGCTCGTACTACGCCTGCGCGCGCTCGGTCGGCGGTCGCCCGCTGCTGAGCCACCAGTGCTCGAGGCTGGCGGGTTGCGGCTCGATCCCTTCCGACGCGAAGTCTTTCGCGATGGGCGCTACGTTGGCCTGACCCGCAAGCAATTCGCGGTGCTCGAAGTGCTGATGCGTGCACGGGGTGGGGTGGTGAGCGCGGAGCACCTGCTTGAAAAGGCCTGGGACGAGAACGCGGATCCGTTCACCAACGCGGTCAGAATCACGATCTCGACGCTGCGCAAGCGCCTTGGCGAGCCGTGGCTTATTGAGACGGTGTCGGGCGTCGGGTACCGCGTGCTCGCTTCCGCCCAACACGATGTCGATCACTAGCCCGCAGCGCCCGAGCGGGCCGTCGGTTCGGGTCAGGCTTGCGCTGAGTTATGCGGGCTTCCTCATCGTCGCGGGCATTGCGTTGTTTGTCGTCGGGCTGCTTGCGCTGCGGTTCGTGCCGGTGGTGCCGATCTACACAGCGACCGGGGCGGGGGCGCCAACTCGCGGCGACCTGACCGAGGTCTTCGTGCGATACGCCTGGTGGACCCTCGGCGGTCTCATCGCATTCGGCTTGATCGGTGGCTGGCTCTTGGCCGGGCGGATGCTTCGCCCGCTGCATCGCATCACGGACACGGTTCGCCGGGTACGCGACGGCGAGTTGGACCATCGTATTGCGCTCGCCGGCCGGCGCGATGAGCTCACCGAGCTTGCTGACGCCTTCGACGCGATGCTCGACCGCGTGCAGCACACACTCGATGAAGAGCGGCGATTCGCTGCGAACGCGTCCCATGAGTTGCGCACCCCACATGCGATCATTCGCACTATGGTCGAGGTCGCGCGGGCCGACCAGGCTGGCAGAGACGTCGATGAGGTGTTGCGCCGGGTCGCGGCAACGAACGATCGCTCAATTGCCATCACCGAGTCGTTGCTTGCGCTTGCCCGGGCTGGCCGTGGTGGATCGCTCGAACGCGCGCCGATCGATCTTGCGGCGATCACCGCTGCCGTGGTCTCGACGCTTGCGGCGCAGGCCGAGACATCCGCGATCTCGATACACACCTCGTTGGCGCCAGCCGTCACGCTTGGCCACCGCACGCTCATTGAACAACTCGTGACAAACCTGCTCACGAACGCGATCGCACACAATACGGCGGGCGGCAGGGTGGTGGTGACCACGGCGGCCCTCGCCGGCTCGGTCGAACTCAGCGTGACCAACACCGGTGCAGTGCTGCCGCCTGAGCTCGTCGAAACATTGACCGAGCCGTTCGTGCGCGCGGCGGGCCGCACGCGCGCCGAGTCGGGTGCAGGCGGTGTTGGGCTGGGGCTCGCGATTGTCGCGTCGACCGTACGCGCTCATGGCGGCACGCTTGAGTTGTCGGGTCGCGCCGAAGGCGGACTTCATGTGCGGGTGCATCTGCCTGCCGCTGCTGGTGTCAGCGGGTCGCTCGCGCCGTAGAGGTGAGATCGTCACCGCCCACCGCCGAACCTCTCAGCAGGGTCACGGTCAACCTCGGCGGCGACTCGGCGGCGAGCGCCGGGCACCCCGAAACAAACGAGGGTGACCAGGGATTTTTTGGCGGAGACGGAGGGATTTGAACCCTCGGACCCCTTACGGGGTCTCCACCTTAGCAGGGTGGTGCACTAGGCCGAACTATGCGACGTCTCCTCGCATGCTTACGCACGCGCGTTAGCCATCATAGCCGGATGCCGCGCACGCGCGCGCAACCGAAAACCCGCTCAGCGGCCGTCGCGGCCGGCCGAGCACCGGGTCTCTTCGGCCGATTGGCCGGTCACGCCGGAGGGCAGTTCGGTCGGTTGCAGGGGCGCGCCGGTCGGTGACGGCGTCGCGCCCGCTGCGTCGGTCGCCGCTGGCGACGCCGAGGTTGTCGCACCCGGCGTCGCGGGCGGGGTCGCAGTCGCCCCGGGCCCCGAGGCAGACGTGAAGGCGTTGGTGTCGGCATCCGGACTAATCGCTACAGGCTGATCTGCCTGCAGCGCCTTGTTCACAAGCTGCGACAACGAATTCGGCTTCACAGCGCCGCCGCCCTCGACGTACGAGGTCGGGTACTGAATCAACACGAGTTTGTTCAGATCAATGTCCTTCATCGCCTTCGCGATCTGGATCATGCGGGTGGGGTTCGCGAGGCTGTCTGACAGCGTCATGTTCGCGAGCGCAACCTTCGCAATGCCGTACAACTTCGCCGGGTCGCCGAGCACGCCGCCCGACTGCAGCTTGCGCGCGAGCGCCGACATGAACACCTGCTGGTTCGAGATACGGCCAAGGTCGCTGCCGTCGCCAACACCGTAACGGGTGCGCAAGAACTGCAGCGCCGCAATGCCTTCCAACGACTGGATACCCGGCTTCAGATACGTGTTCGTGTACGGGTCGATGATCTCTTCTGCAATGCAGACATCGACTCCGCCGACGGCCTCAGACAGCGCCGCGACACCAGTGAACTGCACCATGCCGACGAATGGGATGGTGACCCCGGTCAACTTCTCGACAGTCTTCACGACGCAGGGTAGTCCGCCGTACGAAAGCACCGAGTTGATCTTCACGCCGGACAGAGCCGACAGCGTGTCACCCGCTTCACGCGGGTTGTCGCACTCCGGGACCGGAACGATAGTGTCGCGCGGGATGCTGATGACCTCGGCATGAGAGTGGTCCTGCGAGATGTGTAGCAAGATCGTGACGTCGTTGAGCACGCCCTCGCCCTCTTTTGTGCCTTCACCGAATGCGGCGCCCTGACCCTCGCGGCTGTCACTGCCGACGAGCAAGAGGTTCACACCGCCGTCGATGGCGCCGACATCCGGCACACTCTCGAGCATCTTGTCGCTGGCAAGCTTGACGGTCTGCTTCGTCGAAGCAACCAGGTCCCAGGCTGCGTACGCGGCGACCCCTGAACTGCCGATCAGCACCACGGCCAACGCCGACGCCACGCCTTTGAGCACGTTCGGCCAAGCACGGCGTGGCGTCAGACGGGCGTGGCGGAGCGGGCGTGACGCCACCCCCTGTTCAGTTGGCTCATACGTCATGTGGTCACCAGCTCCCGATCAGCGCGGAGGGCGTGGGATTCGAACCCACGAGACATTGCTGCCCACCAGTTTTCAAGACTGGCTCCATCGGCCGCTCGGACAGCCCTCCATGCCTGCGAGGGGTCGCAAGCATCCCGCGAGTCTAACAAACACCGCTATCGACGCGAATCGGATGCCTCGGGCCGCGCTTCGCGCGGTCTACGGAAGGGTGCTGAGCACCACGGCGACGCCGCATTCGTCGACGCTTGGAGCGACCTCGGTCGCGGCATCCTGAACCTGTCGCTGGGCCTGGCCCATCGCGATCGCGCGTCCCGCGGCTCCCGCCCAGTGAAACATCTCAAGGTCGTTCAGGCCATCGCCCATAGCGAGCACCCGGTCGAGCGGAATGTCGAGCCATCCGCGCACGCGCTCAAGCGCGGTGGCTTTGTTGACACCCGACGGGGCGACGTCGAGCCACGCCGAGACCCCGACCGCGTACGAGACGTGGTGCAGGCCCATGCGCTCGACGATTTCGAAAAACTCCTCGAGGCCGTGGTCAAGGCTCACTGCGACGACACGGGTTGCACGCTGGTCGAGCAGGCCCTCGAATGAGACCTCGCGGGCGTTCTCGAGGTTCCACTCGATCATGCCGGGGGTGTAGAGGCGAAACCCGTCTGGCAGTTCGACCATGAACTTGCCGGCTGGCAGGTAGTGCCGAATCTGTTCGAGCACCTGGGTTGGGTCGAACGTCTCGACGTGGATCGGCACGTACCCGGTCGGGTGCGAGTCATCGCGTTGCATCGTGATCGCGCCGTTGGCGCACACGACGTATTCGGGGCGAATGCCAACCCGGTGCAAAATCGGGCCAGCGGTCGCCCACGATCTGCCGGTGGCGAGGGTGACGGCATGACCGCGCGCTTCAGCGGCACGCGCCGCTTCGATCACCGCGAGGTCGAGGCGGTCGTCATGGTGCAGCACGGTCCCGTCAACGTCGAGGGCGACCAGCCAGGGGCCGGGCGAGTGCTGACGGGCAGCGGCGCTCATGCGACGGGCGTGAGGAGGTCGAGGCCGCCGAGATACGGGCGCAGCGCTTCGGGCACGCCCACCGAGCCATCCGCCTGTTGATGCGTTTCGAGGATCGCGACGATCCAGCGGGTGGTGGCGAGCGTGCCGTTCAGCGTCGCGACCGGCGTGGTCTTGCCGCTCTCGGTGCGTGAACGAATGTCGAGGCGGCGAGCTTGAAACGTGGTGCAGTTCGACGTGCTGGTGAGCTCACGATACGCACCCTGGGTCGGCACCCACGCTTCAACGTCGTACTTGCGGGCGGCGCTCGAGCCGAGGTCGCCGGCAGCGGTATCGATGACCCGGTAGTGCAGCCCGAGATCTTGCAACATCTCCTCTTGCCAGCCGAGGAGGCGAGCATGCTCGGCCTCGGCCTCAGCCGGGTCGATGTAGACGAACATCTCGAGTTTATTGAACTGGTGCACGCGAATGATGCCACGGGTGTCTTTGCCGGCGCTGCCCGCTTCGCGGCGGTAACAGGTTGACCAGCCGGCGTAGCGGAGCGGGCCATCGGTCAGGTCGAGAATCTCGTTCGCGTGGTAGCCAGCGAGCGCGACCTCGCTGGTGCCGGTGAGGTAAAGGTCGTCGTTTGGCAGGTAGTAGATCTCATCGGCGTGGGCGCCGAGAAACCCGGTGCCCTGCATGATCTCGGGCCGCACGAGCGTCGGCGTGATCAGCGGAATGAACCCGGCCGCCAGCGCGCGGTCGAGCGCGAGGTTCATCAACGCGATCTCAAGACGAGCGCCGACCCCCCGCAGGTAGTGGAACCGGGTGCCCGAGACTTTGGCGCCGCGCGCCATATCGATGGCCCCGAGAATCTCACCGAGTTCGAGGTGGTCGCGGGGTTCGAAGTCGAAGGATGGCTGGTCACCGACCGTCTTCAGCACGATGTAGTCGTCTTCGCCACCGGCGGGTACGCCGTCGATCGGCACATTGCCAAGTTTGAGCATCGCGGCGGTGAACTCGGCGTCGGCGGTGGCGCTGCGCTGCTGGGCGGCTTTCACGGCCGTCGCGAGGGTTTGAGCGCCCGCGACGAGCTCGGCCTTCTGTTCTTTTGGCGCCTTGGCGACGAGCTTCGAGTGGGCGTTCTGTTCAGCGCGGAGCGCCTCGAACGCGGCGATCGCCTGTCGTCGGTTCGCCTCGGCGGCGAGCGCGCTGTCAACGAGTTCGACCGGGTCGCCGCGCAACTCTTGCGAGCGGCGGACTGCATCGGGATTGTCTCTGAGCAGCGCGGGATCGATCACCCCCCGAGTCTAACGGCGGCAGGTTGTGCGGCGACTTGCGGGGATGCCGCCCCATCGCGATAACGTGGGCATCGTGCCAGAGGTCGCGCCGGCACCCCGCTTTGCGGTGGTGTTCAACCCGAGCAAGTCGGGCGAGGCTGCCCTGCGTCACGCGGTTCGGCTCGCAGAAGCTCAGGCCAGCGCGCAGCCGACGTTCTGGTTTGCGACCGCGGCCGACGACGGTGGGCGAGCTGCGGCGCGTGCAGCCCTCGACGCGGGAGTCGACGGGGTGATCGCGGCGGGTGGTGACGGCACGGTGCGGGCCGTGGCATCCGTCGTATGCGAAACCAGCGTGCCCCTCGGGATCGTGCCCATCGGCACCGGCAATCTCTTCGCCCGCAATCTCGGCATCTCGGTCACGAGCCTCGAAACCGCGGCCATCACGGCGTTTACCGGCGCACCTCACCCGGTTGACATCACCAGGGTGCGCGCGCTGCGACCGGGTGGGCGCGAAGATGACGACCTCTCGCTCGTCGTGGCCGGGGTCGGCATCGATGCCACCCTGATCGCGAACACCAACCCTGAGCTGAAGCGCCGGGTCGGCTGGCTCGCGTACGTCGACGCCGGGCTTCGCCTCTGGCGCACCGACCCGCACCGCGTGTGGTTGCGAGTCGAACAGGGTCGGATGTCGCGCGCCCGCGTTGCCGGCACCCTGGTCGCGAACGTCGGCACCCTGCCGGGTGGGGCAGCGCTGGTACCAGACGCCTCGGTCGACGACGGCGCGTTCGACGTCGTGCTGCTGCAACCACGGAGCCCATTCGGGTGGCTACTCATCTGGCGAACCGTGACCTGGGAGCATCGAGTGCTGCGGCGAACGGCGGTTGGGCGGCAGTACATTGCGGCGACCACCGGGCGCCGGCCACCGCGAATCAGTTTCCAGCGTGGCCGCAGCCTCTACCTCGCGGTTGAGGGCCAACCGCAGCCGTTCGAGATCGACGGTGATGTCTGCGGCGAGATCGTGTCAGCGCAGTTCCGGATCGACCCCGGCGCGCTGCTCGTGCGGGTCCCCAACGAGCGGCCGACACACTGATCGCCACCCTGCTCGAGGGAGACTCACGAACGAGACCCTGACTCGTACCGGGAACCGAGCACCGAGTTCGCGTCGAGCACCCAGGAGCGTGCTCGACGCACGGCCGCTGAATCGGTTATCGCTCGACCGCGCCAAGATCAGGGGCGTCAACGAAACGGCACTCCGTACTCGTGAGCGCGAGGGTCTCGAAGATGAGCAGTTCGTTGACGCCGTCGTTCACCAGTGGACCCGGCACGAACAGCGTTCGCTGCGGCCCGCGCGTCCAGTGGCGGCCGAGGCAGAACCCATTCACCCAGATGAGCCCCTTCCCAAGGTTCGAACTATCCAGGAAGAGATCGCGACTCCCGCCGCCAGGCACCGTGAACTCAGCATGAGCAAAGAGCGGGCCACCGGTCACACCGGCAGGTGCGCCATCGGCGAGCGCAGCGCGAATTGGATCCAGGTTGCTGAGGTCAATCGGCGCCGTCTGCCACTCGGTCAACTCCACACCATCGATATCAACCGGCGGCAACAACCCTTTGTCTTCGCCGAGGCGAACGCCGTAGTTCACGCCACCGAGGTCTTCGACGAGCAGGTCGAGTCGACCGGTCGACGAAATGGTTGCGGCGAACGCCCGCTGCTCACGGTCGAGAAGCGCCACTGCCGAACCATTCAAGAACAGTTGCGCGCGGTCACGAAGTTCTGGAGCGTGCAGCACTCCGGGTCGAGTGACCTGAGTCTGATACCAAGTGAAGGCATTCGTCGAGCCCAGTTGTGCAAGGGTCAGCGGACGCTCGGCAACGGTCGCGGTTGAGATCGCCCCAAACACGTCGAACGCATCGACCTGCGACGTGAGTTCAACCGAGAATGCAGGCGCCGGCGCGCGCACTGCGGGCGAGGCTTCCGGAAGCTCGCGGTACTTACCGATCACGTCGCGGAACGCCCAGAACTTGTCGGTCGGAGTTCCGTCTTCAGCGAGCGGCGCACTGTAGTCGTATGACGTGATGATCGACCGGTACACGCCCTTGTCGTTGGCGCCGTTGGTCGTGCCAAAGTTGGTGCCGCCATGCAGCATGTAGATATTGACGGATGCCCCGGCCGACAGCAGCTGGTCAAGCCCCTGTGCCGCCGCAGCGGCGCTGGTTTCATGGTGGTACTCACCCCAGCTGTCGAACCACCCGATCCAATACTCACTGCACATGAGCGGCCCACTCGGCTGGAACTCGCGCAGTGTGGCAAGGCGCTCTGGCACGGCTGAGCCAAACGACCCAGTGCGGTGAATCTCGGGAATGCCGCCGTCGGCGAGCATCTGCGCAGTTGGCTGGTCGACCGTGATGAACGGCACGGTAATGCCCGCATCGCGGGTGAGTTGCGCAAGCGCGCGCAGGTAGTCGTGGTCATCGGCGTAGGCGCCGTATTCGTTCTCGATTTGGTAGAGGATGACCGGTCCGCCGTGGTCAATCTGGCGGGGCGCCACAATCGAGGCGACCTGTTCCACGTATTCGGTGACCGCGGCGAGGTAGTTCGGTTCGTTGCGCCGCAGCGTCACGGATGGATCGTTCGTGAGCCACCGCGGGAGCCCGCCGTCGTTCCACTCTGCACAGATATACGGGCCGGGACGGATGATCAGGTACAGGCCCGCTGCGTGCACCAAGTCGATGAAACGGGCAAGGTCAAGCATGCCGTCGGTGCGGAATTCACCTCGGCTTGGAGAGTGGGCATTCCACGGGATGTACGTCTCGATGGCGTTCAGCCCGAGCAGGCGCACCTTCTCGATGCGGTCAGCCCACAACTCTGGGAACACCCGGAAGTAGTGCAGCGCGCCCGAAATGATCCGCACCGGCTGACCATCGAGTTCGAAGTCGGTCGGTCCGATCTGAAATCGCGACATGGTGGAAGTGCCCTTTCGGCCCGAGGATACGGCTGGCCCTGAGATGGCAATGGGGGACCGCCGCCGACTGCGACGGTCCCCCACTACGCGTTGCTACTTGTTGACGTTGAAGCCCTGCGAGGTGCCGTAGTCAACGAGGTCCTTCTGCCATGCCACGAAGGCTGCGTTCACATCGGTCTTCTCGGTGAAGGCCTTCGACACGTAGTTCTTGTAGGCATCGTTCGCGTAGCCCTGGAACGGCAGGTACTGCCATCCGTCAACCACGCTTTCGGCCGACTTGAGACCCTGCTCGTTCGCCTTGAAGCCCGGCTTGTATGCCTTGAACGCCTGCCCGAGGAAGTCCTTGTTGCTGAGCACCGACTTGATCGACGGGAACACCTTCCCCGCGAGCGCATTGGCGAGCTGGGTGTCTGGGTTCGACAAGAACTGAAGCAGACCGGCCGCAGCCGCCTTCTTCTTGCTCCCGGCCGCCATCGCGATGCCCGAACCACCGTTCATTGCGCTGGCTGGCTTGCCGTCAAACGACGGGATCTGCGCGACATCCCAGCTACCTGCTGGCTTTGCGTGGTCGTCGAGACCGTTGATCATCCACGAGCCCATCAGCAGCGTCGCGAGCTTGTTGTTATCGAGCGCGCGGTTCCACTCATCTGACCAGGTGCCGACTGGCGAGAGCAGGCCTTCCTTGGCGAGGTCGCCCCAGAGCGTCGCAACCTTCTTGGCCGAGTCATCCTGGAGGTTGATCTTCAGGTCCTTGGCGCTCGACGCCTGGAATGCCTTCGAACCGGATGCCCACAGGAGGCTGGTCGCGAGACCGGCGTCGGGAGCGTTTGCGATATAGGCGTCAGGTGCGAGTGCGTGGATCTTCTTCGCTGCGTCAGCGAACTCTTCCCACGTCTTCGGTGCGCTGGTGACACCTGCCTGTGCATAGAGCGCCTTGTTGTAGATCATGACCATCGGGCCCTGGTCGTTCGGCAATGCGTACGGCTTGCCGTTGACCTGCACACCCTTGCGCACCGAGTCCACATACTGGCTCAGCGTGTCGGTGAGGCCCGCCGCCGAGAGGTCTTGCAACGAACCTGGCAGTGCGAGCTGCGAGATCGCCTGGTACTCAACTCCAAGCAGGTCTGGTCCACCCGAACCGGCCTTGACCGCGTTCTGGAACTTGGTGAGCACATCGCCCGGGCCTTCGTTCTTGACCCAGTTGACCTTGATGTGCGGGTACTTCTTGGTGAACTCGGCGTAGGCCGGAGCTGCGTCGTTCCAGCCCCACACGTCGAGGGTGATGTCGGTGGTGCTCTTCAGCGCAGCGTCGATGTCTGCCTGCGAGATGCCGCCGCCTGAGCTGCCCGAGGGTGCGCAGGCCGAGAGGCCGAGACCGGCGGTTGCGAATGCGGCGAGCGCGGCAACCCCCCTGATGGCAGTGCGTCGGGTGATGTGAGATTGCATTGGTGTTCCTTTCACGATGCTGTTGTCGTTGTCTGTTGGGAGAGATGGTCGGATGTGGGTCTGTGAGCACTACTTCACGGCGCCGGTGGTGAGGCCGGACTTCCAGTAGCGCTGAAGGGTGAGGAAGCAGGCGGCGATCGGGAGCACGGTGACGAGCGAGCCGGCGATGACGATGTTGTAGAGCGTCTTTCCGCCGATCTGCACGGCGCTTGCGTTCCATTGGGCGAGACCGATGGTGAGCGGGGCCAACTTGTTGTCGTTGAGCATGATGTACGGCAAGAAGTAGTTGTTCCAGTTGCTCACGAAGGCGAAGAGCACGACGGTGATGATCACCGGCGCCATGATGCGCAGCGCGATTGTCGAGAAGATTCGGAACTCGCCGGCGCCGTCAATGCGGGCAGCTTCAAGCACCTCATCTGGCACGGCGTCGCGGGCATAGACCCAGATCAAGAAGAACGCGAATGGGCTGATCATCGATGGCAAGATCACGGCCCAAATCGTGTTGGTCAGCTGCAGTTGACTGAACAACAAGAAGGTTGGAACGGCAAGTGCACTGCCAGGAACGGCGAGTGCACCGAGGATCACCACGAACAGCGCCGCACGCCCCGGGAACTTGAACTTCGCGGCACCGTAGCCCGCGAGGGAAGAGACCACGGCGACACCGATCGTGCCGAGTACCACGTAGAGCAGGGTGTTCCCCATCCACCGCACAAAAATGCCGCCGTCTTCGGTGAAGACCTGGGCAATGTTGTCGAACAACGCGAACGAACTCCCGGGAACGAGACCGGGCGTCGTGAAGAGGTCTTGGTTCGTCTTCGATGCGTTGACGACCAGCCACCACACCGGAACCAACGCGTACCCCAGCATGATCGTCATCAGCGCCGTGATGATGATCGTGCCGCGGGTCTTGTACTTCGGCTGCGGAATCCGATTTGCCTGGGTCTTGGCGGCGCGCTCGAGTGTCGTGCTCATCGGGCTTCCTTCTTGCCGTTGCCAACTCGCTGCACGATGCCGGCGATCACGATCGTGGCGAGGCCAGCGAGGATCGCGACCGTTGCCGAGTAGTTGGCCTGGTTCGCCGTGAATCCGAGCGAGTAGGCGTACATATTCGGGGTGAAGAACGAGGAAATAACGCCGGGTACCACCGACCGAAGGATTGCCGGCTCGGTGAAGAGCTGCGACGTGCCGATCACGGTAAACACGGTGGCCACGGTGATCGCCCCGCGAATCTGCGGAAGTTTGACGCTGAAGATCATGCGCCACTGGCCAGCACCGTCGATCGCCGCTGCCTCATACAGATCACGCGGAATGGCCTGGAGCGCCGAGAAAAAGATCAGCATGTTGTAGCCGAGGAAGCTCCACATCTGAATATTCGCGAGTGCCGGAACGATGAGCTCGTTGCTGAGCGGGTTGGGCAACGCGAAGCCGACCAGGTTGCTGAGGTCGCGCACCAGGCCGAACTGCGACCCGTACATGTAGGTCCAGATCATGACCGCGACGACGCCAGGGATCGCGTACGGCAAGAAGATGCCGATGCGGAAGAGCGGCGCCCACTTCAGCCGGCCGCTGTCGAGGGCGAGCGCGGCGGCAAGCGCGAGGATGATCATGATCGGTGCCTGCACCGCCATGAACAGGCCGACGCGGATCACGCCATCCCAGAGTTTTGGGTCGGTGAGCGCCTGACCGAAGTTGGCGAACCAGACGAACTCGTTGCCGCCGAAGAATGCCGAGCTGTGAAACAGCGAGAGGTAGATCGTGTACGCGATCGGGGCGAGCAACACGAGCGCGAGCAAGAGCGTGAACGGCAGAACGAACCACCATCCGGTCAGCTGACCACGTCGATTGCGGCGGCGAACAGTTGGTGCCTGCGTAATGGTGGTGATGGTGGACATCCGATCTGCTCCTCTCGACGGCTCTGTCAAACGGTTACTCGCGTAACCCTGGCCCGAGTTTACTCAAGTAACTTGCCGCGTCAAGCGCCGAATTGGATTTGTTACCAAGCGTTCACTGGGCAGCCGCGTGCGGTTCACGCGCAAGGCGAGGGTTCACGCACCGACGAGACCGGATGCAGCGAGCTGCGGCCTACCGGCCGCACCCACACGATTCGCCGAGCTGAAATTCGCCAGCAAATTCCTGGTGGCCGGGCGAGACGTGGCCATCAACGACGTAGCCAATCGCCGCGCGAGCCATCTCACGCAACGGCTGCCGATAGGTCGTGATGCTCGGAGCCATATACCGCGAAGCTGCAATGCCATCGAACCCGACGAGGGCAAGGTCGGTCGGCACCGACAATCCGGCATCGGCCGCACCGCGCAGCACCCCAATCGCGATCTCATCGTTCGCGGCGAACACCGCGGTCGGCGGCGTGCCCCGCTCGAGCAGCGCCCGCATGCCTTCGTGACCACCCCGCATGTCCCATGACGTGACCTCAAGGCGCCCCGGCTTCTTGCCATGCGCGGCGTGGGCCTCGCGCCATCCGTCAACGCGTGGGTCCAGCGAAGAACGATCAGACCGGCCGAGCACCATCGCGACCTGATCGTGCCCGTGCACGGTGATCAAGTGCTCGACCAGCTCGCGGGCGGCGCGGTGCGAATCGGTACCCATGCTTCGGGCGGTGGCGCTGGGGTCGTACGTGTCGATCCACAGCACCGGCCGCGACCGCAACTGCGGATCGAGTTCATGCGCCTGCTGCCGCGGGTTTGCGATGATCACGCCGTCGACACCGCGGTCGAAGAAACTTGCGACGAAGGTCGACTCGTCGACGCCCGCCTCGTGTGAGTTGGCGAGCGTGAGCGTGCAGCCGCGGGCGGCGGCCTCTGCCTCGAACTCGCTCGCGAACTCGGCGTAGAACGCCGATTGCAGTGACGGAATGAGCACCGCGATCGTATTTGTGCGCCCGGTCTTCAACGCACGGGCGGTGAGGTTCGGGCGGTACTCAAGTTCGGCGATCGCGGCGAGCACCCGTTCGCGACTGGCGGGGGCGACCGGTTTGGCGCCGGTGAGTACGTAACTGACGAGGGCAGTGCTGACCCCTGCCCGTTTCGCGACATCGGCGCGTGTGGCCGGCTTGGTGCGGGTGGGTGCGGGCGCGCCGGTGCCCGATTCCGAAGGACTCACCGTCGAGGCATCCGTTGTCATGTCATCAGCGTAGGGGCGGAACGCTCCCGCGACCCGGCGGTGATGTCGGTTGCGTTCGGATCGCAGGATTCGGCCGCGAAGTAGAGGTGGCGGTGCAGCGCGCAACGCGGGTTGAACGCCGACCCGCATGCCGGGCAGCCGGTCGCCGCGAAGTACTCGTCGATCGAGAGGGTGGTGCGGCAGACGCCGCAGAGAATGGCGCGTTCGTCGAACGCGTCAGCCGGCCACTGGGTCGCGGCATGCGATTCGGATGCCTCGTGGCAGGCGTGGCATGGGTACCACCTGCCGCAGCAGGCGAACTTGATGGCGACGATGTCGAGTTCGGTTTGGTAGTGCACGCACCGGGTTTGGTCGTCAACAGTCAGCCCGTGGATCGTGACGGCTGATGCTTCGTGCGGCGGCGCGCCCGAGGCATCCGCAGGATTAGGCATCCGGTTCGCTCGCGAGAATCGCGCGCAACCAATCGCGAGCCTCGATGAACACGTCATCGTCGTAATCGGAGTGGTACTCGACGGTGCGTTGATCGGCACGCGGGTACGACCCCAGGTAGGTGACCCCCGGTGAAAACCGCCGAAGGCCGAGTAGCGCATCGGCCACCCGCTCATCTTCAATGTGCCCGTCGAGGTCGATCACGAACCGGTACCGGCCAAGCGAGTCGCCGATCGGGCGTGATTCAAGCAACGAGAGGTTCACTCCGCGGGTCGAGAACTGTTCGAGCATGGCGAGCAGGCCACCCGGGCGGTCGTCTGGCAGTTCGACGACGACGCTCGACTTGTCGGCTCCGGTGCGCGGTTGGATCGCCTTCGACCGGCTCACCAGCACGAAGCGGGTCACCGCGTTCGGGTTGTCGCCAATATCGGTGGCGAGCACGGCAACATCGAGCTGATCGACGATGCCCGGCGGGGCCACGGCGGCGTCAGCGTTGCTGCCCTCTTCGAACAGGCTGGTCGCGGCCTGCACATTGCTTGCGGCGGGAATGTGCCCGTGGTCTGGCAGGTGCTGCTCGAGCCATCCACGTGATTGGGCGTACGCAACCGGGTGCGCGTTCACCGTGTGCACGTCGGCAAGTTTGGTGCCGGGGCGGGCGACGAGCACGAAGTTCACCGGCACCAGATACTCACCAATAATGCGAAGCCCCGGGATGGTGGCGAGCGCATCTTGTGCCGCAGAGACTCCACCCTCGACCGAGTTTTCGATCGCGATCATCGCGGCGACCGAGCGGCCGTTGATCACGTCAGCGAGCGCCTCGCCGACATTGTTCACCGAGCGCCACGGCTTGCCATGCGCCTCGGCGACCTGCTTCAGCGCCGCCTCGGTAAATGTGCCCGCCGGCCCGAGGTAGGAGTACGTCTCGGATGCTGCGGTGTCGGCCATGCGTCGAGTGTAACGAGCGGGGGTTGGCGGCGGGAGTTGGGTGAACTGGGCCCGCGGCCACTGCACTGCTTTGTCAGCGCTCAGCTTGGTGTCGTTGCCAGGCGTCCACCGCTTCACGCACCGCCCGACAAGTCTTCAGTACCCTCCGCAACCGCCGCACGGTGGTCGGATATGCAAGGCATCGACCGTCCTTCAGCCAGATAGATACTGTCTGGTTCCCACGGAGGCTTCCAGAGCATCCACGGCGTCTTACACGGCACGACAAGCCGCAAGGCTGCCCACTTGGTCTCCGCCACCCGGGGCTCTGTTGCCGAACAAGGTTCGCGTGTCGCGGAGGACGGCCACGAGCGCGCATCAGAAGCGAAGGCTTCAACTGGTCCGTCATGCGGAATTCGGGCGACGCTATCGATCGGCGACGCCGTTATAGCTGATCAACCAGCACCTGGATCTGGTCGGGCTCCCAGGTGTTGTTGGCCCATATGGCAACGTTCGCAACGCCGCGGGCGGGGCAGACCAATAGGACGTCGTGGTAAACGTTTAGAACCGCGATGCGGCCGGATGTCTCGAGCTCGCCTGTCCACAGCAGAACTGGCGAATTGTGTGACGGCGTAGCGCTGTCAGTGAGTTCGATCGACACTGGGCCGTCGGCGTCATTTAAGACGGTGACAGCAACACACGTTGGGGTGCTTGCTACTGTCCCCACCCCGAATGATGTTGGTGGGCGTCCTACTTCAGGGTCCATTATGAGCAACACGCTGTACGGAACCGCAGCGCTCGTCTCCTGGTTCACTGCATTCCCCGGTTCACTCGATTAGCGATGTATAGCCCTTGTTGCGAGCTACATGACAGGCACTGTGGGTACAGCCGGTAGGGCCCGCTACTCATCGATAACGGTGGTTGATGGTCGAGGATTGCGTTCCCGCTCCTCGTGCCAGGGTCCCTGGTACCACAAGTATGACACCCGCCCTCAGCCATGTTTCTATTATTTGCTGCGCGCTGAGGTCTAGTGAAGTTGCGCGTCGCGTCGCCAGGTATAGATCGAGAGGCGTACGGACCTGGGCGCAGCAGGCCTGCGCCTTCTCGGGCAATGAACGCTTCTACTTTGGCTGTGCGCGTAACTAGTGAGCCCGCCCGGAGGACCACTGACGTCGCCTTCAGCCCCACGCCAATCGCGGTCCCTACGCCAGGAATGAACATGATGCCGATCGAGACCACGTCGAGCACGAGGAGCCAGTCGATGGGTGTGCTGGATCCGCCGCTGCAGACCTCGCATCCCTTCTCCCCGCTGAGGTCGAATCCGTTGATGGGGTCTGCTGGGTAGTCGTAGTTGTTCGTGACCCCGCCCTCGATGGGGTCGACTTCGAGGAACCGGCCCAACGCGGGCACGTACTGGCGGGCACCCATCTCGATCGTGTGGATCGAACCGGCATGTTCGGTGAGTTTCCGATTCGCACCAACCCACCCGAAGTCAGCGTCACCGGTCAACGTGTCCGGGCCCGCATTATCCGCCACCAACGTGCCGATCTCGTTCGTGACCGGGTTCACGGGTTGCCCGAACGGGTCGTACCGGAATACCCCCGCACCACGCACCCCAGCCTGGTCAGCGGTCACGACAATGTCGCCGTGGATGTTCGGGTACGCCCACACCTGCCCAGCAGGTTTGAACGTGACCGTCACCCCGCCCGGCAACCCCGCAACCCGCTCCGTGACCAGGTTCGCCGCATCGAGCAGAATCGCGGCACCATCACCAGCGCCGGTGTACCCATACCTCACCACCGTTGGGGTGCCGGTCGGTGGGGTCTCGGTGCGCTGCACAATCCGACCCGTCGCATCACGCAGATACGCCACCTGGGTGCCATCCGTGAGGAGCGTCTTCAGATGCTGATCAACGATGTCGTAACTCAGGGTTTGGTCCGCAAGTTTTGACGTGTTCCCATGCGAGTCATACCCAAGCTCTGTAGTGGCGAGCCCCGCCACGACCGGGTTCAACCCCGGACCAGACACCGCAGGAGTCACCGCGGTACTGAGCAGCCGGTCGGCCGCGTTGTAACAATACGACGTCGTCGACGTGGTGCCACCAGTCGGGGTATCGGTGCTGGTCGCCCGGTTCCCGTTCAACCCAGCATTCGCAACACACCCCGACTGGGCCGTGGTGCCGTACCCGTAGGTGAGGGTGTGCCCCGGGATCACCGCAGACGTCAACCGACCAGCAGCATCAAACCCATAGCGTGACGCGTAACTCGTGGTGCCTGTCGTGAGCGTGTTTGCGACAATCCGGCCCGACTGGGCACGGTACACCAGGTCGTCGACGCCCGGCTGGGCGTTGTTGAACGTCCAATGCAGCCCGGTGGTCGCACCCGCCTGGTTACGGTCCAGCGCGTTCAACGCAGACCCGTTCGCGTAGGTCACCCGGCTGAGTTGCCCGTACCCGTCGCAAACCGGATCAGCCAGGAGCACCGCATCTTGGGTAACCGTTTCGACCTGCCCGTTCACGTTGTACGTCAACGACGCCGTCGACGCGGCGCCGCCGGGAGGGGTGACCGTTGAACTGACGGCTTGGCCGAGCAAGTTGTACGTCACGGTGGTGGTCACGCCCCACACGTCGACGTAGCGTTTCACCCGACCAAGGAGGTCGGTTTGGGTGGTGATCGTGCCGGCCGGGTCTGTCACCTTCACGGTCAACGGGTCTGTCACCTTCACGGTCAACGGGTCATTACTCGCGGCGGCGTCGACGTAGGTGTTCGTCACCGTGCGGGC
Source organism: Candidatus Lumbricidiphila sp. (assembly GCA_035764905.1). Taxonomy (GTDB): domain Bacteria; phylum Actinomycetota; class Actinomycetes; order Actinomycetales; family Microbacteriaceae; genus Agromyces. Next base: position 170,310 of record DASTYN010000010.1, read on the forward strand.
TGGCGCACCACCATAGGCGGGGTAGGTCACCTGTGTCGCTCGGCCGCGAAGGTCGAAACTGGTACACGCCCAGGTTGTTTCGCCGGTGTGGCGGCTGCCGATCACACGCCCTTCGGCCCCACGTGCAAGCGGTATTCCCCTTCGAAGAAACAGCTCGCGCACACACCGTGAGCGAAGGCGGGCGAGTGACCGGAAAACTCGTTATCGCAATTCGCGACTGAGTCTTCGCGCAGCGACCATTCCAGTGCCGAACGGCACCGCCTCCCCGAATGCCGCTAGCGTCAGGTGCCATGGCCACCGCAACGATCACTGACTCCGAACGGCACAGCGCGCTCCAGCGCATGAAGCGGGTTGCCACCGCCATGCTCATCGGCGCCGCCGTCGTGTTCGCAGTGGCGTACTGGCTACAAGACACCTACGAGTGGGCAGGCTACCTGCGCGCCGCCGCCGAGGGTGCGATGGTGGGCGCCATCGCCGACTGGTTCGCGGTGACGGCGCTGTTCCGGCACCCGCTGGGGCTCAAGATTCCGCACACTGCGATCATTCCGACCCGCAAGAACGAGATCGGCGCCACGCTTGGCTCGTTTGTCGAGCATGAATTTCTCTCTGACGAGGTGGTGCGCCGCAAGCTCAGCGGGCTCGCGCTCACGCGTCGGGTTGGCGCCTGGTTGACCGTGCCGGCGAATGCCGAACGGGTGGCCGGCGAGGCATCCCGTGCCGGCCTTGCCGTGCTCAATTTGCTCAGCGATGACGAGGTCGAATCGTTCGTCGCCGAGGTCGCCCGTCGGCACCTGTTCGAACCAGAATGGGCACCTGCGATCGGTCGGCTCGGGGCGCAGGTCGTCGCCGCCGATCAGCAGCGGGCCGCGGTCGACGCGCTGCTCGTGCAGGCGCAGGGTTGGCTCACCGAACACCCGGGATCGTTCGGGGTCTCGCACCGCCTGCCCGCCTGGGTGCCGAAGGCCGTGCATCAGCTCATCGACGACCGCGTGCACGCCGAGGCGCTGCACTTCGTAGCCGCGGTGCGCGACGACCCGCACCACCCGCTGCGCGGCGCAATCGACCGCTATCTCGCGAAGCTCGCCGACGACCTGCAACACGAACCGGCGATGATCGCGCGCATCGAGCGCATCAAACGTGATCTGCTCGAAAGCCCTCGAGTGCGCGAATTCTCGGACGAACTCTGGGCGCAGTTGAAAGCCGGGCTATCGACCGCACTTGCCGACCCGAACAGCGCGCTCCGCGCCGGGTTCACGCGGGCACTCGCCGACATTGGCGGCCGCCTCGCCACCGACACCGGGTTGCAGCACTCGGTGGATGCCTGGGCTACGGCCGCGGCATCCGACCTGGTTGCCCGCTTTCGCGGTGAAATCGCCGGGGTGATCACCGAAACCGTCGAGCGCTGGGACCCGCGCGAGACCACCGAGAAACTTGAACTGCAGGTCGGGCGCGACCTGCAATTCATTCGGATTAACGGCACGGTCGTGGGGGCACTTGCCGGCCTCGCAATCTCTGCAATCGCTGTGAACCTACACGCGTTGTTTTGAGCGCGCCGATATTGTTTGTGCGTTCGAGCAACCAATAGACCGCAGCGCAGCCCCCTGCGTTGAACACTCCAGGAGCAGCGCCATGACCGAAGACCAGACCATCCCCGCCGGCGAACCCCCCGTCGCCCCTCCTGCGCCGCCCGCGTACGCGGCCCCGGCCTACACACCGCCCGCGCCTCCGGCACCGCCGGCGCCGCAGGCGCCGAGCTACGCACCGACCCCGGGTGCGCCTCAGTTCGCCCCGGCAGCACCGAAGACGAACACCATGGCAATCGTTGCGATCATCACGGTGTGGTTCGGCGGCCTCTGGGGAATCATCTTCGGCCACATCGGCCTGTCGCAGATCAAGAAGTCCCGCGAAAATGGTCGTGGGCTCGCGGTGGCGGCACTGATCATCGGCTACGTCGGTGTCATTCTCGGCGCCATCGCGCTGGTGGTCTTGCTGGTGGTCGCAGCGATGGCGGCGCCGACCATCACCAAGGCCGTGCAATGCGTTGAGATCTCGAGGGCGCTCTCTGCCGATGCCGAACTCACCAACGCCATGTCGGAGATTGAGACCAATCCCAGCGCCGCCGCCGACGCACTCGACAAGTTGGTCAACGGGCTCCATTCCGCAGGATCGAAGGTGAACGACGCTGAGCTGAAGCAGGCCGTCGACGCCGCCGAGATCGCGCTCAAGGACTTCAAGGGCAGCATCGTCGACTTCGGAAAGGACCCGGCGAGCCTCGACCAGGCAAAGTTCCAGCAGCAGGCCGAGGCCGTTCAGACCACGATGGCCGACCTGACCACCGCGTGCACCCCCAGTAACTAACGCGCAGATCTACGGGGATGGCTCGGGCATCAGCCTGGGCCATCCCTTTCTGTTTGGGGCGCGCGCAAACGGTCGTGTGCCGCGCGAAGCAGGCAGGTCGCTGCCAAACTTGAGTCATGCATGAGCGCGCCGGAACCACCGCCCTCCCATCCGACCTGATCGACGTTGACGCGCTGATTGCGGCGTACTCCGAGATCGTGCCAGACCCGTCGATCGCCGAGCAGCGGGTCGCGTTCGGCACCTCGGGCCACCGCGGCACCAGTCTGAACGGCAGCTTCAACGAGGTGCACATTCTCGCGACCACCCAGGCAATCGTTGAGTACCGCGCGGCACAGGGCATCACCGGCCCGCTCTTCATCGGCAGCGACACCCACGCGCTCAGCGCGCCCGCGCAGGCCACCGCGCTGGAGGTGCTGATCGGCAACGACGTGCGAGTGCTCGCCGATGCGAACGGCGACTTCGTACCGACACCAGCGCTGAGCCACGCAATTCTCTCGTGGAACAACGACCCGGCCCGCCTGGCCGAGGGCGAAGCCGATGGCATCGTAATTACCCCGAGCCACAATCCACCCCAAGATGGCGGCTTCAAATACAACCCGCCGCACGGTGGCCCGGCAGATTCGGATGCCACGGGCTGGATCGCCGCCCGCGCAAACGAGCTGATCGAGGCCGGGCTCGAAGGCGTCGTCGGGGCTGAGGCTTCGGTCGTCGCCGAGCGCGTTGGCACCTACGACTTCAAGGCCGCCTACGTCGCCGACCTCGCGAACGTGATCGACTTCGACGCGATTCGCGCTTCGGGCATTCGTATTGGCGCAGACCCGCTGGGCGGGGCATCCGTCAATTACTGGGCCGCAATTCGCGATGCCTATGACATCGACCTCACCGTCGTGAACGAGACCGTTGACCCCACCTGGGCGTTCATGACGCTCGACTGGGACGGCAAAATTCGCATGGACCCGTCAAGCCCGAACGCGATGGCGAGCGTGCTCGCGCACACCGGGTACGACATTCTCACCGGCAACGACGCCGACGCCGACCGCCACGGCATCGTGACACCCGACGGCGGGTTGATGAACCCGAACCACTACCTCGCGGTCGCGATCGACTACCTGTTCGCGAACCGGCCCGGATGGCGCCCCGACGCCGCGATCGGCAAGACGCTCGTGTCGTCGTCGATGATCGACCGCGTTGCGGCATCGCTCGGCCGGCGCCTCTGGGAAGTTCCGGTTGGGTTCAAGTGGTTCGTGCCGGGGCTCGTCGACGGCTCGGTCGGGTTTGGTGGCGAAGAGAGCGCCGGCGCGTCGTTCCTGCGCTTCGACGGCACCGTCTGGACCACCGACAAAGACGGCATTCTGCTCTGCCTTCTCGCGTCAGAAATTCGCGCGGTCACCGGCAAGTCGCCGTCAGCGCTCTACGCCGAATTGACCGAGCAGTTCGGGGCACCTGCCTACGAGCGAACGGATGCCCCGGCATCCCCCGCACAAAAGGCCACCCTCTCGAAGCTCGACGGCGACCGCATTACCGCCACGACGCTGGCGGGCGACCCAATCACCGCACGACTCTCGAAGGCACCGGGCAACGACGCCGCGATCGGCGGGGTGAAGGTCGAGAGCGAGCACGCCTGGTTCGCGGCCCGCCCGAGCGGCACCGAGAACGTCTACAAGGTCTACGCAGAATCGTTCAAGGGGCCGGAGCACCTCGCCCTCGTGCAGGCCGAGGCACAGCGGATCGTGGGCGACGCGCTCGGCGCGTAGCGTCCGGCCCACGGCGCCCCAGCTTCGTGCACCAGCGCTCCTGCCCAACGGCCCACCTGGCCACCTGGCCACCTGGCCACCTGGCCACCTGGCATCGAACTGCAAGGATTTGTCGCTCCAGCCACTCAGTAGCGACGGATTCATGCAGTTCGATGCACGTGACGCGGTGGCGATGGCGCACGGCGCACGGTGCGGAGGCGCTGGCGGTGGGGCGCGGTGGCGGTGGGGCGCGCGGCGCAAACGGGGGCGCGGGGCGATGCGCGTTAGCGGCCGGCGCGAACCCGCGTGGTCGCGATGAGCGCAACACCCATCACCAAAAAGCCCACGGTGATCGCTCCAATGTGCGCCCAGACTGACGGCCACCCGCCGGCGCCGTTCGGGTCGAGAAACGGATACGGGTACCAGTACGACTTGCTGCCATCCGGGTCGGGCACGAGCCCACCGCGCACCATCGTGTAGGCGGTCCACAGCACCGGGTAGCCAGTGAGGATCGCGAGCGCCCACCATCCGACCACCCGTCGGCGTGGCGCAAACACCAGGTCGATGATGAGCAGCATGGGCAGCCCAACATGCAGCGCCTCGATCGTGAACCGGTCGAGCAGAGAGATCATCGGCGGGTCTGTCTCGGCGATCGCAGACGGCACACCGCGCAGCAGCACGTTGTAGACGACGCCGACCAGAATCACCGCACTCGTCACTGTGAGCAGCGCGATCGCGATGCCGCGCGACTCGGTCGGCGCATCCGGATGCCTCGCCCACCACACCACCGCGACCGTGAGCGACACCGCCGTACACAGCGCCGTCAAGATCGTGAAGAAGCTGAAGTAGTTGGCGAGTACCAGTGCGAGATCTTGCCGCTCGCGCCCGGCGCGATCGATATTCACGATGAGCCCGGCGAGCACGCCCAGTGTGGCCAACCCCGCCGTTGCCGCTCGAAGCACGAGCCAGTTGCGACCAAACGTGGGGCTGACGTGGCGGTGGGGTTTCGACACATCGGCTCCTTTGTCCGAACGCGACCAGCGAGTTCAGGCTAGTTGTAGTCCGGCGCGGGCGGGAGGCCGAAGAACTCCTCCAGCGTTGTCACCCCGGTACGGTGCATTTCGGCCGCGAGTTCTTTGCCGATGTAGCGGTAATGCCACGGCTCGTACGGGAACCCGGCGACGGCAACCTTGTCGGCTGGGTAGCGCAGCAGCCATCCGTACTTCCAGGCATTGGCAGCCAACCACTTGCCCTCAGGGGTGTCGCCGTAGCAAACCTCGAACGCACACTTGCCGTTGGCGGCGCCGATATCGGCGGCGAGCCCGGTCTGGTGCTCGCTGTGTCCCGGTTTCGCTGTGGTCGGGTCTGAGCCGTCGCCATAGTTTTGGGTCTGCTGCGAGAAGGAACGATAGGTGCTGTTCGACTCAAGATGCACCCCCTCGGTCAGGGCCGCATCAAACATCTCCTTGTAGGTAACCGCCGCCTCAGGTCGCAGCCGCGGCTCATACGTGTGTGGCACGTCCACGGTGACCAGTTCGGGCACAAAGTCCTGGGGGTTCAGCGGTCGAACTTTGTCGACTACCACCCAGATGCTGTTCGGGTCGTCGATGGAGTGGGCACTCCGGTCAAATGTCGACACCGAGCTCGGGGATGGCGCGGGGCTCGGCGTTTGGCGGGCGGCCGTCGGCGTCGGCGTCGGCGTCGGCGTCGGCGATCCATCGACCGTCGACAATGGCGTCGCGGTAACCCGCGGTGCGCCGCTCCCGGTAGAGGATCGCGCAACCCACCCGATCACGACAGCCGCGATCAACGCGAGCACTCCGATCGCGATCAGTGCGGCAATCATGCGCCGGCGTTGGATGTACACGCGTCCGGTGTTCGGTCTCATCATCGGGGCAAGTCTACGGCGCGTTCCTGTGCCCCCAAAACGGGGGAGGTGATGGCGATTCCATCGAGGGCGGCAAACCGCCGACGCATCACCTTGATCGCCGCGGGATGCTCATCGACCAACACGAATCGGCGGCCGAGCGCGGCTGCCACGGCCCCAGTGGTGCCGCTCCCGGCGAAGAAATCGAGCACCCAGTCGCCTTCTCGGGTGGAAGCCTGCACCATCCGCCGCAGCAACCCCTCCGGCTTCTGGGTGGGGTAGCCGGTGCGTTCGCGGCCACTGGTCGCGACGATGGTGTGCCACCAGACATCCGTTGGGAGTTTGCCGCGCTTCACCTTCTCTGGCGTGACGAGGCCGGGCGCCATGTATGGCTCGCGATCCACGGCCGCCGAGTCAAACCAGTAGTTCGCCGGGTTTTTCACGTAGACCAAGATCGTGTCGTGCTTCGACGGCCATCGCCGCTTCGTCTTCGCACCGTAGTCGTAGGCCCAGATCAACTCGTTCAAAAAACACTCGCGCCCAAACAGCGCATCGAGCAGCACCTTGGCGTAATGCGCTTCGCGGTAGTCGAGATGCAGGTACAGGGTGCCGTCATCGGCGAGCAAGCGCCACGCCTCGAGCAGTCGTGGGTGCAAGAACGCCCAATAGTCCTCGAACTGGTCGTCGTAACTCACGAGTTCTCCGCGCAGGCGTTGGTACGACTTGCCCGCAAACCCGACGACCGCGCCCGGGCCCGCCGTGGGCAGTTCGGCAGGCGACCCGGGGCCGTCGCCAGATGCCAGATCGGATGCTTCGTCGCTGGCCTCGGCGCGAGGCATCCGGGTGTGCGTCGCGGTGGCGTGCCCCTGCGACCGGCCGGTGTTGAACGGCGGATCGAGGTAGATCATCGTGAACGTGCCGTCGGCCAGGGTCGACAACACCTCAAGGTTTTCGCCGTGGATGACCCGGCCGATACCCGCGTCCGCGTCAGCGCCTGCGCCCTCGTCAGCCATGTAACCGAATTTGGCCGTGGAACCTGGGTCGATCATCGGCGTCGGTGATGCCGAGATCGCCGTCGCCCGGAATCGGCGCAGGAATCGGCAACCGCTCCTGCTTCTCGTGTTCCAACATGATCTCGTGCCGGTTCGGCGCGAAGATCTCGTCTGCGACGAGCAGCATGCCTTTGCCGCTCGACTTCGCCTTACCGGTGAGGTCGATCCAGCCGCGGCGTTGCGCGAACCAGCCAGCCGCGATGACCACGGCCGCGACGATGAGCCAGCCCCACCAACTCATGTGCGCACCGTAAACCGGTCATCGAGCCAGGCGATGAGGTCAGTGAGCACTTCCTCGCGGTTCGTCTCGTTGAACACCTCGTGCCGCGCGCCGGGGTAGACCACGAGTTCGACATCACGCAGTCCCCCGCGGCGCACGAGCGAGCGCAGCAGCCGCACCCCGCTGCGCTCACCGCCGAGGGTGTCGTCGCCGCCGATCATGATCAGCACCGGGACATCCGGCAGGTGGCGTTTCGGAATGCCGACCATACGAAACGCGCCGATCGGCCCGAACAGTTTGATCAGCGGGGTGGGCGTACAGAGCGGGTCGGCGACGAACGCCGCCGAGACCGCGGGGTCGCGCGAGAGCCACTCGACGCCGGTCGTGCCGAGGTGCTGGTGCCGGCGGTTGAGGTTGCCGGCATCCATGTACCCGGGCACCCGGTAGGCGGTTCCGGTCAACACCACGGCAGCAAACCGTTCCGGATGCCGGTTCAACATGATTTGGCCCATCAGCGAGCCCCAGGAGTGCCCGAGCAGCACCAGCGGCAGGTCTCCCTCGGTTTCGCGAATGAGCTCGGTGAACTGTTCGACCGCGGCGAGCGCCGCCTTCATGCCGCCCGGCCCCGGCTGCCCGATCTTGCTGAGGTCGCCGTGCCACTGGGCGCGACCGGTCTCGCCGTGGCCGCGGTGGTCATTGGCCCAGACCGAGTAGCCTGCTGCGTTCAGCGCTGCAATCACATGGGCGTACCGGCCACTGTGTTCGCCGACGCCGTGCGAGAGCTGCACCACCGCACGCGGGTGTTCCACCCGCCAGTGCTGATAGTGAATCTCGATCCCGAACGCATCGGTGAACGTCGCCATATGCCAATGGTCTCAGGGATGACCGGGCACTGCACCACGCGCAACTAGCATCGACGCATGGATCTCACACATGCGACCGAGTGGGTTGCGCGCCGGGTTGACGCTGGCGCCTACCCGAACGCCGTGCTCGGCATCGCCGATAGCTCGGGCATCGTCTCAATTGAGGCGTTCGGTGGCGCGTCGGCTGACGATCACTTTCCGCTGTTTTCGATCACCAAGCCGATCGTGGCGCTCGCCGCGCTGCGGCTGATCGAGGAGGGCAAGCTCGCAGGCGGCACGCCGCTCACCGATGCGGTGCCGGAGTTCACCGGCGTGCGCCCCGACCCGGTCGTGCTTGACCACCTGGTGAGCCATACGGCTGGCATGGTCGAACCAGGGTTGGATGCCCCGTTGCGGGATTCGCTGCTCGCCCCGGGTCGACGTTTCATTGCGGGCAAGATCACCGCCTACTCCAGCATTGCGTACGAGGGCGTTGCCGCCCTGATCGAGCATGCTGGTGGCAGCCCGTGGGCAGACCAGACGCTCACGAATATCGCGCGCAGCGGCGCTGAGGGGTTCACGTTCGACGCCGAGTCATCCCGCCATGTGCCGGCCGGCCTACAGGCGCACCCGTTCGACTGGGAACGTTTCATCACCCTTGCCCACCCTGGGGCAGGCCTGTTTGGTCGCGCGGCCGACCTGCTCGCCGTCGGCAGCGCCCTGCTGCGCGACGACGGCACGCTCGTGCAACCAGTGACCAACGAATGGATGCGCCGCCCGCGCACCACTGGGCTCCCCCGATTGGAGCCGTTCACCGAGGACCGCCCGGTCGAGTGGGGCTTCAGCTGGAACCTGCCCCGCGACCCGGCGCTGCTCACGGCCGACTCGTTCGGGCACGGCGGCTGGAACGGCACCCAGTTCATGGTCACCCCATCGCGCGACCGCTGCCTGGTGTTGCTCACGAGCGTGATCGCGCCGCCCGGGCAGCACAACCCCGACCTGACGGGGTTGATCAACGCGGTGAACGCCGCCTAAGCGAAGGGGTGCGGCAGCGGCAAGAGCACGTTGCGGTCGGTGAGTTCCCCGGCCCAGTCGAACGGATGCCGCTGCCAGGTGTTTGCCGAGAGCTCACGTGAGAGCGACGCGAGCTCGAGCGGCGTGTCGACCCCGCCCGCCCAGGTGGCGGGTGCCGCATGGTCGAGCAGGGTGCATCCGATCACGATCGTGTCGCCGTGGTCGACCACCTCAACGATCCGGGCCTGTTGCGGCCAGTCGATCAGCGACGCGGCCGTGACCTCCCAGAACGTGCCGTGGTGGCGAATCTCGTTCGCATGGGTGTGCCCGTTGAGCCAAGCGATCACGCAAGGGTGCTGCTGCACCGTGCCGATGAGCTCGGCAGAGGTCACCCGGTCACCCGCCGGATCGAACCCGAGGGTGGTGCTCGTGTGGTGGCTCATCAGTACGACCAGTCGTCGCTCGCGGCCAGCCGCATCGAGTTCGCCGATCAGCCAGCTGAGCTGTACGCGATCGAGTGAGCCATCCCAGCCGTCGGCCGGCACAACCGTATCGAGCGCCAAAAACGTCACCCCAGCCACATCGTGTCGGTAGTACGCCGTGCCATCCGCCCGGTTTGCTTCGGTGAAGCCATGCGCCGCCGGGCGTGCGCCGTCACGGAAGTGCGCGGCCACCCACTCGGCCCGCTCGACCAGGCGGCGGCCCGCGTCGACCGCGACGGTGCGCCAATCCATTGCGGCACCGTAGGTTGCGAAGTCGAGCTCGTCGAGCGCCCGCTTCAACGTGTGCGCATCGTGTACCTCGGCATCGGGGCGCGGCTCGATCGCCTTGAGCGCCTGCACCGACAGCGCCCGACTCGCGTCGGTTGGCATCGTCACGCCGCCCACGAGTCGGTCATGGTTGCCGTAGATCGAGAGCCACGGAACATCGAGCCCGGATGCCTCGAACCCACGCTTCGACGCAAGGTGCGCCCCCGGCGCCGCCGGGAACCCCTCGGCAACCCGCGCATAGTCGGCTGGCTCGCCCTCCGGCACCCAGTACTGGTCTGAGTCGAAGACCGGTCCGCCTGCCCCGGCATAGACCTCGGGGTCACCAGAGCCGGGTGTGACTGGCCCGCCCTCGAGCACGTCAAGCGCCCAGCCGATCTCGTTCGCATGTGCGTTGTCACTCGTGTCGCCGGTGGTGATCGCGACATCGATCGGGCGACCACTCAGCGGCCCCGCCGCCGCACCGTTGACCGCGACCACCATCGAATCGAGCACCTGCCTGGTGAACGCTTCCTGGGGGCGGTACGACCCAATGTCTTCCACCTGTTCGCGGCTCGCCTGGTCACGATGCGTCATGCGCTCGGTCACCTCGAACCGCGCTGGCGATTCGGGGTCGATCAAGTGAATATCGCTGAGGTGCGCAATCGTCACGATCGGCGTGCCCTCGCCAGCGGGAAGCGGCGCAAGGTCATCGCGCACGAGGTGCGGGAGGCCCGGGGCATCCGTCAACTGTCGGTAACGCGGATGCGTGCCCGCCGCTGCCCGAACAATCGTTGCCTCGACGGTCGTGCGCCGGTTTGGCGTTACGTCAGCCACGGTGCCCGCCTTCGAGTAGGAACGACGGGGCTGCAGCACAGATGGTCAGGATATGCACCCGACCTACCATGCCACCTGTCGCTGACTTCCGCACGAACACTGGGTGAAGGCGCGGTGGGTGCGCACCGCGGCTTCGCTGGGTACGGGCATCCGGCAAGTTCCGGATGCACCGACGCATTCGACTATTGGATCGTGATGTCGTCGAAGTACCCGCGGTACCCACCGGAGTTGGTGCCGCGGTGGTCGTAGGCGAAGTTGATCCGCACGACCTGCTTGCCTGCCTTCTTGCTGCCGAGGTCTACCGTGACGAGGTTCCAGGCGTCGAGGGTGAGCTTGGTGCATTGGTACGCGGCGTGCGCACGGTCACCGGTTTGGTCAACGGCGCCCGAGTCGCGCAGGTTCGAGCCGTCGTTGAAGATGAGATCCACCGCAACGCAGGTGCTCTCGGTCGACCCGGCTGGTACCCACGACGACGTCGCATTCGACTGCGGGAACACCCAGTAGCTGAGCGTCGTCCCGGTCGTCACTGGGATCGGACTCGCCGACAGGTCGAACGCCTTCAAGTAGGCGTAGTGGTCGGAGACCACCGTGCCCATGTTGTTGGCAGAGCCTGAGTACATCAGGGCCGATGAACCGGTGTGGGCGTACTCTCCGGTGCGAATGGCGAGCTCCGGCGCGGTGGTGCCGGCGATACCACCGACGTTCTTCAATCCGCCCCCGGTGGTGTCAACGGTGTTCAGCCACGTCGGCGCGGTCTGCCCTGACTCAAGACCCGAGCTGAACGTCGGCGCGGGCGGCGCAGTGAGCTTCTTGATCTCGTAGGTAGCGCCCGCCTGGGTGTTCGCGTTCAAGAGTTGACCGAGCGAGTTGGTCGACGTCGTCGACGCGATCTGGGTGCCGTTCAGGAAGACCCCCGCCTGCTGACCCGGCCACGGGTTCAGGATCGACAGCGGAATGCCCTTCTCGCTGGTCACCTGGAGGCTGGTCACGTTCCCCGTGGCATCCTGCGATGCGGTCACCAAGAACCCACCGGCCGCGCGGAGCCTCGTGAAACTCGCCGCCTGGTCGTTGTACCAGTTGGCGAACACATTCAAGAACCCCTCGTTGCTCTGCAACAGTGAGTCCTGAATCGTGCCGAGCAGATTCGGCGCAAAGCCAACGGCAGAGGTGTTGTTGCCGCGCAGCGGCGACGCGTTCTGCTTCAGCTTCGTCATGATCGTGCCGATGTCGTACCCGATCCGAGTGGCGCTCGTGAGCAATCGCGCGCTCGTCGACGTTGAGATCGAGATGTAGTTCAGGTACTTCTCTTTCGCGGCGGCCGGCGCGGTCATTCCAAGCACGTCGTAGTAGTACACGCTCTGGATCGTGACCGGGTTGCCGTCGAACGTGGGCCCGGGGTTCGTCTGGGTGCGACCCTCAACATCACCGATCACGGTCTTGTTGTTATAGGTGAACGTCGGCTGTGGGCTCATGTTGTCGACGATGTTCTGCCAGACCGGAATCTTTGCGGCGTCAACACCGAGCACGTTCGCCGCGGCGATCACAGTGCGCAGGGCGTACGTTGCGGCATCCAGGTCAAGAATCGCATTGCGTCCGGCGACGCCCTCATGCGTTGCGCCGTAGACCACATACTTGCCGTTTTCCAGCTTGACGTAGCCCTCCCAGAAGGTGGCGACGGTCCGCAGCAGTGGGTACAGCCGGTCGCGGAGGAACACATCATCGCGCGTGTACTGCCACTGCTTGATCACGGGCATGAGTGCGGCCGTGGCATCCGATGGGCAGTTCCAGTACTCCTTATAGGTGCCAGACAACTCGGTCGATGCGCCCCACGGCCCAATGTGGGTCGGCACGAGTGCGCCACCCGGGATGCCCTGGGTGAACGACGGGCCACCGGTGCCCTGGATCACCCGGTTCAAGTCGACGACTGACGCCGAGCGACGCTGCGCCTCTGGCCAGTAGCTCTCGAGCATGCGCATGTAGTTGTCGATGCCATCGAGTCGGTTCGCCGCGACCAGCGGATGCACCTGGCGCTGCATATCGGTGTTGGTCGTGAAGTCCCCCTGCCAGCCGGGGGTATCGGCCCCGGTCCACGGGTACAGGCCGGTTGGGAGTCCGGCGTTGCCGGAGCTCGACGTCGACGTTTGGGCGCCGAGCATGTACATCTCGCCGTAGTAGAAGCGCTCCGCCACCGGGTCGGCAATGTCGATGAATGACTTCTGCCAGTACTGCTTCCACCAGGCGCGGTGCGCATCGCGCACGGCCGACGTTGCGGCAGCCGGGGTAGTGGCGTTCACGTGGTCGATGGCCTGCTGAATGGCCTGCGCCTGAGTGTTCGTCGAGGCGGTCTGCTTGCCGCCATCCACTGCGGTGACAATCGTGACGGTCTGGCCGGGCTGCAGCGTAAACGTTGACTTATTCGTGTGCGAATCAACATTCGCGACGACCAGGTTGGATGCGCCGACCACCGTCGAAGCCACCGCAACGTTCACGGTGAACCCACCCCAGGTGCCGGTGCCGCTTGGGCGTGACGTTGGCACACTCACCCCGGCCTTGGTCGCCACCATGGTGTTGCCCTGTACCTGCGCGGTCGTGTTGCTGTTCGCGGTCCAGTTCTTGACCTCGATTGGCAGCGCAGACTGGGTGGGGTTCGTCAATGTCGTGACCATGAGGTTCTCAGTTGCCGCGATGAAGGTGTTCGATTCGAAGCCGGTTTCTGACCGCGCGAACACCTCGGCGTTCTTCATGTCCTCCTCGTAGCGGAAGGCCGCTGCCGCAGTCGCGGTGTTCGCATAGAGCTCGAGCCCGTAGATGCGTACTGCGCCGTTCGTGCCCTGGTCAGGGGTCGTCACCAAGAGGCGCACGTACCGGGTCGAGATGGATGCCGCGAGGTTGCGGTCGGTGATGGCAGCGGTGTTGTTGGTCACCGTGTCGGCGTCGATCCAATCGGCGTTGTTTGCGCCTTGCGGGTTGCTCACCGTCGCGTATTGCAGTTTGAAGTTCTTGGTGTTGAACGACGACGTTTCACCACCGTAGGCCGCGTGCTTGACCACCCAGCGCGCAACGGCCTGGGCCGAACCGAGGTCGACGACCGCCCAGTGCGTTGAGCTGCCACTCGTGGCGGTGGTCGAGCACCACTTGGTTGAGTCGAGCCCGTCGGTCAGCATCGACGGGGCCTCACCGGCACCGACCGACCCGCTCGCGGTGACCGTCTTGCCGCGGGCCAGGTCGACGAGCCCCGCGACGCCGATGCTCAGGCCGCCGAGTGCGGTGTACTGCTGGCCGTTGTTCGTATCGCGGTCGCGCCACATGTCTGAGCGGCTGAGGTAGATGTTCTGGGTCTTACGGTCACCTGCCGCGAAGCCGAGCACGGTGCCGTTGCCCATCAACGGGCCGTCTGGCGCGTATTGGGTGTTCCACGACTGGCGGATCGGGGTGGTGGAGTCGTACACACCTTTGTACGCGTCGAGGATCGCCGACTCCGCTGCCCACTCCTCGGTCGGGGTCAGCACAGCTGCCGCACCGAGCGACACCGCCATCGGTTGGGCGACCACGGGGCCGGCGGCTGTCACCGCGGTGACCGCCGACAGCACGAGTGCTCCGACAGTGGCAAGTGTTCGTTGCGTTGCGCGCGCGCTGACCATGGCGTGTCCCTCTCGTTCAGACGACGCACCTGCTGCGCACGAGGGATCTGGATGTGGAACGCCGTCGTTCGCCCCGGCAAGACCTCCGATGTCTGACCGAGTTTGGTGCTGTCGCAAACGTATCCCGCGAGTCGGTCCCGGGTCAATGGTTTTAACCAAACCAGTGACTAAACATCGACTCAGGCGTGCGGATCGGGCCATGCGCCCGGCCCGCTGCGTCAGCCGCGCGGTCGCACCGCTACCGGCGCCGCCTGCACCGCCACCTGAACCACATCGCCGAAGTTCAGGAGTTGGTCAGCCGCATGTTGCACGCGCACCGCGTGCCCATCAGCGGTGAGCACCAGGGTGCGCCGGAAGCTTCCGAGGAACGTCGACTCTTGCACCACACCGACGATGCCACCGGATGCCACGATCTGCACGTTTTCTGGGCGGATGAACACATCGACCGGGCCATCTGGTGATTCACCAATGAGCGGCAGGGTCTCGCCGAAGACGCGCACCCGACCGTCGACCACCTCGCCCGGAACGACCGAGCTGTGACCAACGAACGAGGCAACCACCGGCGACGCTGGCGAGAGGTAGAGCTCTTCTGGCGTGCCGATCTGCTCGATACGTCCGGCATTCATCACGGCGATCCGGTCGGAGACCGCAAGCGCCTCTTCTTGGTCGTGGGTGACGAACACGGTGGTGATGCCGAGGCGCAACTGCAGACGTCGGATCTCATCGCGAAGCTGCACGCGCACCTTCGCGTCAAGCGCCGAGAGCGGCTCGTCGAGCAAGAGCACCTTTGGTTGGGTGACGAGGGCGCGGGCGAGCGCAACGCGCTGCTGCTGGCCACCCGAGAGCTGGTGCGGGTAGCGGTCGGCGAGGTGACCAAGGCCCACGAGGTCGAGCGCATCTTGCGCCTGCTTGGTGGCCTGGGCCGCTGCGACCTTGCGCATCTTCAACCCGAACGCGGTGTTGGCAAGCGCCGTCAGGTGCGGGAACAACGAGTACGACTGGAACACCATGCCAATGTCACGCTTGTTGGTCGGGACGTTCGAGACATCCGCCCCACCAATGCGCACGATCCCGCTCGTCGACTGTTCAAGCCCAGCGAGCAACCGCAACGCAGTGGTCTTGCCGCATCCCGATGGGCCGAGCAGCGAGACGAACTCCCCCGGCTTGATATCGAGATTGAATTCGCTGAGCACCGGACCGTTGCCGAAGTCCTTCGTGATGCCCACGAACTCGACCGGGGCGCCCGAACCGCGCTCGGCGAGCACCGAATTGTCGGTGGTGTTGAGGACTGCTGATGCTGGGGTGCCGAGACTCATGCGACTCGAACCTTTCGTTTGGTTGAGCGCCGGGTGGTTCCGGCGGAGCCAGCGCTACCCACGCGGCTGATGAAGTAGAGAAGCAGGAACGCCCCAAACAACGAGAGCAGCGAGAATGCAACGCCGGTGAACGGGTCTTGTTGGCCGACGACCACTAGCGCGGTCTGCAGGTTTTGACGCACCAACAGCGCAGCGTAGGTGTACTCACCGAAGACGACCGCGGTGGTGAGCAAACTCGCCGCCATCAGGCCCTGGCGAAGATTCGGCACTAACACGCGAAGAAAGATATTCGGCCAGGATGCCCCGAGCGTGCGCGCAGCTTCGGCGAGCGTCTTCACATCAGTGGCGTCGACCGATGCCTGAATAGCGCGATACGCGTAGGGGAGCGCGATCACCCCGTAGGCGAGACCGAGCGACCAGACGCCGGTGCCGAACGTGCGTGAAATCGCCAGGTACACCGGGGCAAGGCCAACCACCAGCGCGATGGCAGGCACCGAGACCGGGAGCAGCGCAATGAATTCGAGGGGGCGCCGCAGTTTCGGGAACCGCAGTGTGACCAGCAGAATCGTCGGCGTCACGATGAACAACATGACCGCGACGGTGACGATGGTCATCACAACGGAGTTGCCGAGGCCCTCCCAGATGGGGCCGGTTTGCGATGCCAAGCCTGAGTCACCGAGCGCCAACCAGTGGTTCAGCGAGTAGCCGCCCGTTGGATCGCGCAGGGTGAACTCGATCATCGAGAAGATCGGCACCGCAAACACCGCGCCGAGCACGATGCCGACCACCCAGCGGTAGCCGCGGCCGGGTGCAATCGTCGCTGCTGACTTCATCGTTGCCACCGTTCTGCTCGCTGCTGAATGCGCGCATAGGCGAACATCACGACGACCACGACCAAGATCATTCCGGTTGCGTACACACCGGCGATGCCGGCACGGCCAAGCACTGACTCGCTGGTCAGGGCGTTCTCGATGCCAATCGGCACGATCGGCGCACCCTGCGACACGAGGGCAGCGGCCGTCGCGTACGCCGAGAACGCGCCAGCAAACAACAACAACAGGCTCGCGAAGAACGAGGGCGCGAGCACTGGAATCCCGATGTGACGCCAGAACCCGAGGCGGGTGCCGCCGAGGGCGAGGTTCGCCTCGGCCCACTGTGGCTTGAGCGCAGCGAGAGCGGGCATAAAGGTGATCACCATCAGCGGCGTTGAAAAGTAGACGTAGGGCAAGACGAGGCCACCAAGGCTATAGAGCCACACGCCGTTCTCGACGATATTGATACCAAGGGTGTTGTCCAAGAATTGGGTCAGCAGGCCGGTACGGCCGACCGTTGCGATGAACGCGAACGCGAGCGTGACACCACCGAACTGGGCCAACACGCTCGTGGCGGCATTGGTGAACGTGCGGACTCGACTCGTCGCCGGCAGCCCGAGCAGCGCGAGACAGATGAGCACGCCGAGGATCGCGCCGATAATCGCGGCGACCGCCGCAAGCCAAATCGTGCTGCCGAAGGTAGCAAGCACCTTCGGGTCGGTGAACACCCCGAGGTTGTTCAGGGTGAACGCGCCGCGTTTGGTTTGGAACCCGCTGAGCACCGCGAGCACGGCGGGAATGCCGAGAAAGACCGTGATGTAGATGGCGAACGGCAGCAGGCCGAGGGCAGGTGCGAAGGGCAACCCGCGACCGCGAGGCCGAGCTTTGGTTAGCCCGGCCCCGCGGCGTGTGATGGTGTCAGTGGTCATTACTGAACCGCTGCGGCCCACTTCTCAGTGATGGTCTCGCCAGCCTTCTTCGACTGCTCCTTGGTCGGGAGCACCGCGTCGGTCGGAGCCGCCGGGAGCTTCTCGTAGAGCGCCTTGTCGATGGTGCCAGCCTTCGCCATTGCCTCGCCGCGCGATGGGCGAGCGCCACCCTTCAGCCACATGTTCTGGGCCTCATCGGTGTAGAGGAATTCCTGCCACAGACGAGCAGCTGCCGGGTGCGGAGCATCGACGTTGATCGCCTGGAAGTAGTAGCCCGCGTAGCCCTTGCCCGGGAGGATGACGGTCTTCCACGTCGGGACCTTCTCGGTCGCCGTGGCGTTCAGGTAGTCCCAGTTGATGACGACCGGGGTCTCCCCCTGCACAATCGTGGCCGTGGTGGCCTGCACCTTGACGAAGTTGCCAGCCTTGTTCAGCTTCGCGAAGAAGTCGATACCGGGGGTGAAGTCGTCGAGCGTGCCGCCCGACTGCACCGACGCCCAGCCAACGGCTGCGATTGCCGCGCCGGCCTTCATCGGGTCGCCGTTCAATGCAACGGCACCCTTGTACTCCGGCTTGAGCAGGTCGTCGAGGCTCTTGGGCTCTGGGTATTTCGCCGAGTCGTAGCCGACCGAGACGTACCCACCGATGTCGGCGACGTAGAGACCGTCTGCGTCCTTCAGAGTGTCTGGAACATCGGCCCACGTCGCGACCTTGTACGGTGCGAAGTAGTCGGTGCTCGCGAGGGCAACAGTCGCGCCGAGGTCGAACACGTCAGGAGCCTGGTCGGTGCCCTTGTTGGCCTCGGCCGCCTTGATCTCCTCGGAGCTCGAGGCATCCGGGGTGATTTCGTTCATCTTGATCTTCGGGTACTTGGCCTTGAAGGCGGCGATGATTTCGCCGTAGTTCGCCCAGTCGTGCGGCAGGGCGATCACGTTGAGCGCGCCTTCCTTCTCGGCGGCTGCGACGAGGGCTTCGAGGCCACCGGCGTCCTTCGCGCTCTTCACGGTCTTGAAATCGACGGATGCCCCGTCGCCTGACTTGGGTGCAGCTGAGCCAGCGCAACCGCTCAGCGCCAGCGCGGCAGCTGCGGCAACGGCGACCAGCGCGAGGCCGCGGGTGGTGCGTACATGCATGTGATGGAGTCCTCTCGTTGTGCCGTCCACCGAGGGGTGATGCCGGCCTGGTGCGAAGTTAGGTTCGGATCATGAACAATCGGTGTCTCCTGCGTGGCGTGGCAATGAAGACATTGGTTGAAACTGCCACGTTTGCGTGACCGCACACTCTCGGCGCCGCGCCCCAGACGCCGCCCCATTGTGTTGCAGGCTGTGGCCTGACCACAGGCGTTGGTCGTGGTAGCGTGGTCCGACCACAAACGCGAAGGGGCGAGCATGACGATTGTCAAGGGTGACTCCCGCGCCTGGCAGCAGGTGCTCGCCCACGTGGAAACCCAGCTCCTCGGCGGCGACGTCCGCCCGGGCGACCGACTGCCGAGCGAACGCGCCCTCGCCGAACAGCTCGGGGTGAGCCGTTCAAGTGTGCGCGAAGCAATCCGGGTGCTCGAAGCCTTCGGGCTCGTGCGCACCGCAACCGGATCAGGCCCGAACGCTGGCGCCATCGTGATCGCCACGCCCGGCACCGCCATGAGCACCCTCATGCGCCTCCAAGTATCGGCGACTGGGTTCCCGGTCGCCGACATTGTGCGCACCCGCCTCGTGATCGAGGCTGGTGTGGTCGGCGACCTGTGCACCAGCCACGGCACATCCGACCAACTCACCGAAGCGAATGCCCTACTCGACGCCATGGACAGCGACACGCTCAGCGCGGCCGAGTTCCTCGCCCTCGACGCGGCGTTCCACCTCGCACTCGCCGAGGCATCCGGAAATACCGTGATAGCCGCCATGCTCGCCGGACTTCGCGCGGGCATCGAGGCGTACGCAAGCGAGGGCGCGAGCCGCATCGCGGACTGGCCGCGCACCCGCGATCGACTGCGGGCAGAGCACCGGGGCATCCTCACCGCCGTTCATGCTCGGGATGCCGCGGCCGCCCATTCCCGCATTCATGACCACATCTCGGGGTACTACGCCGAGATCGTTCCACCAACCCGCAACGAAGGACCCAACTGATGGTGAAGCGCCAGTTTCCGAACCCACTCGAGCTTGCTGAGCTGATGAAGTTCAAGAAGCCGATCCTGAACCCGACCGATCGACGGTTGTCGAAGGCGCTCACCATCGACGATCTGCGTACGATCGCGAAACGGCGCACGCCAAAGGCCGCATTTGACTACACGGATGGCTCGGCCGAGGGCGAGCTTTCGCTCACCCGTGCACGCGAGGCGTTCAAAGATGTCGAGTTCCATCCGTCGATCTTGCGCAGTGTGCCAGAGGTCGACACCTCGTGCGAGGTGCTCGGCGGGCGCTCGGCGCTGCCATTCGCGATCGCGCCAACCGGGTTCACCCGGCTCATGCAGACCGAGGGTGAAATCGCCGGATCGACCGCGGCTGGCGCCGCTGGGATTCCGTTCACGCTGTCGACGCTCGGCACCACCACGATCGAAGACGTGAAGGCGGCGAACCCAAACGGGCGCAACTGGTTCCAGCTCTACGTGATGCGCCAGCGCGAGATCTCGTACGACCTCGTGAAGCGTGCCGCTGCCGCCGGCTTCGACACCATCTTCTTCACGGTCGACACTCCGGTCGCCGGGGCGCGTCTGCGCGACAAGCGAAACGGATTCTCGATTCCGCCGGCGCTCACGCCCGGCACGATCATCAACGCGCTCCCACGGCCGGCGTGGTGGATCAACTTCTTGACCACGCCGAAGCTCGAGTTTGCATCGCTTTCGACCACCGGCGGCACGGTCGGCGAACTGCTCGACGCGGCCATGGACCCGACTATCTCGTTCGACGACCTTCGCATCATTCGTGAGATGTGGCCGGGCAAGATCGTGGTCAAGGGCGTGCAAACCGTCGCCGACGCGCGCGCGCTCGCCGACCACGGCGTCGACGGTGTCGTGCTCTCGAACCACGGTGGGCGACAGCTTGACCGGGCGCCGATTCCGTTCCACCTGCTGCCAGACGTTGCCCGCGAAGTCGGCAACGACATGGAGGTGCACGTCGACACCGGCATCATGAACGGCGCCGACATCGTGGCATCCATCGCCCTTGGTGCCGATTTCACCATGATCGGCCGGGCGTACCTCTACGGGCTGATGGCTGGCGGACGTCGCGGTGTCGACAAGACCATCGACATTCTGCGCACCGAAATCGTGCGCACGATGAAGTTGCTCGAGGTACCGACCCTTGCCGACCTCGGCCCGCAGCACGTCACCCAGTTGACGCGCATGCAGCCGATTCGTCGCGACCTCGCGGTTGCGGCCGAGAAGGCGGCGACGCGGCCGAAGAAGCCGCGCGTCATCGTTCCGGCGTCGTAGCGACGCCGACCGGCCCCACGCGATATCCCCACCCGCGGTACCCTCGCAGTGCGATGAACACCTCACCCATCGACATTTCCACCATCACGGCAGCGATGCCGGCGATCACCGCACGGCGCGGGTGGACGGCGAGTATCGGTGCGCTGAAGCACCGCAACTACCGCTGGTATGCCATCTCGCTCTTCATTACGACGCTCGGCGGATTCACCCACCGCATCGCCGCCGACTGGATGGTGCTCCAGGCCACCGGCAGCGTCGCGTTCATCGGGGTCTCGACCGCGTTGCAGTTCGCGCCGACGCTCCTGCTCGGGGTGTGGGGCGGGGTGCTCGCCGATCGGTTCCCCAGGCGAAGCATCCTGCTCGTCACCATGTCACTGCAGTCGTTGCTGTTTGCAGCCCTCGCCGTGCTCGCTCTGCTCGGTACGGCGCAGGTGTGGCAGATCTGGGCGGTCGCCGTGGGGCTCGGCGTGACCGGCGCGTTCGACGGGCCGGCCCGGGCCGCGTTCCAGGCCGAGATGGTCGGGCATGTGCACCTGCGCGATGCGGTGAGCATCAACTCGACGATGTTCCAGGGCGGTGCGCTGATCGCGCCGGTGTTGGCTGGGCTCACGTTCACGGTCGCCGGGCCCGGCATATGTATCGCCTTTACGACGGCAACCTGGCTATTTGGATGCCTCGCCATTCTGACGCTGCGCCGCGCCGAGTTGGTACCGGTGACCAAACAACCGCGCACCTCTGGGCAGTTTGCAGAGGCACTGCGATATGTGCGGAACAAGCCATCCATTTTCTGGACCATTCTGCTGCTGAGCTTCGTCGCGACCTTTTCGCTGAACTTCGGCGTGCTCATCGCCGGCGCGGCGCATAGTTGGTACAACTCGGGCGCCTCGGGGTATGGCCTGTACACGTCGCTGATCGCGGCCGGCGCCTTCGCTGCCTCGATCATGTCGACCCGGCGCCGCACCCTGCGGTTGCGCACGATCGTCGTGGCTGGCACCATCGCCACCGTGCTGGTGGTCAGCGCCGGCATTATCGCCTCGGAGTGGTACTTCGCGGCCGCACTGGTCGGTATCGGATTCTGGGTCATCATGTTCATGACCGGGGCCGAGTCGCTCACACAACTCTCATCAAACCTCGCAATTCGCGGGCGCGTGATGTCGATCTATCTGATCGTCGCCGTCGGCGGCCAAGCGCTGAACGGGGTCGTGGTCGGGGCGCTCACCCAGGCGGTCGGCCCGCAACTCGGGTTTGTCATCTCGGGCGCAGTGCCGCTCATCGCAACCCTCGTGATCGGCGCGCTGCTTTGGCGGCGGGTACGAGCGGTGCGCCTCCAAGAGCCAGAACCGGTTACTCGATGAGCTTCGCCGAGCTCATGCTGCCGGCCCCGCGCGCCGGCGGATTTCGCATGGATGGCTATTGGGTCTGGGACGGCTCGGTGATCAAGGGCGACGACGGTCGTTACCACCTGTTCTCGGTGCGATGGCCGAACGATCAGCCGATGCATCCGAGCTGGCTCCTGCGTTCCGAAATCGTGCGTGCCGTCGCCGACACCCCCGAAGGCCCCTACGCGTTCGCTGAGGTCGTCTTCGAATCGCGCGGTGCAGAGTACTGGGACGGCCGCTCCACGTTCAACCCACAAATCATCAAACACGGCGACACCTACGTGCTGTTCTACGTCGGCACGACGCATCCGTTTCCCGATATCGAACCCGGCGACGACCCGGTGGCGCATGAAGACGACCGGGTCGTCGTGGCCCGATCGAACAAACGCATCGGCATTGCCACCGCCACGAGCGTGACCGGCCCGTTCAAGCGTCGTGATGCGCCGGTGCTGCTGCCGCGGCCAGACAAGTTCGATAATTTCTTCACGTCAAACCCGGCGCCACTCATTCACGAGGATGGCTCGGTGCTACTCGTGTACAAGACCCGCAGTTATGCGGAGCGCCCGTACCCGCGGTTTTTGCACGGTGAGGTGATGGCGCTCGGGGTCGCCACCGCACCGCATTACCTCGGTCCGTACACCACGCGGCTTGACGAGCCGATGTTCCCCACTGACCGCTTCAACCTCGAAGACCCGTTCCTGTTTCGCGGGCCGGACGGGTACGAACTCATCGCGAAGGACATGACCGGCAACATCTGCGGTGAATACCATGCGGGGATGCACGCCCACTCGACCGATGGGTTTCACTGGGTCGCCGACGAGGGCCAGAAGGCGTACACGCGAACCATCCGATGGGATGACGGCACCGAGCAAGTGATGGGCAGCCTGGAACGGCCGTTCGTGCTCTTCGAACACGGTCGGCCCACCCATATGCTGTTCGCCACCGGTGATGGTCCCGGCGAGTTCATGAACGCGACCCAAACGTGGAACATGGTGGTTCCGCTGCGCGGAACCACCATGAACTTCCCAACTTGATGCCGCCAGCAACCGGCGCTGGCGGCATCAACTACAACAGGGGTGCGAAACGCACGCGGACTGCAAATGGACGCGGGGTGAGTTGATACTGCTCAAGTACCCCGGGACCACACGAATCTGAGCCGACACCGTCGAGCGCGGCGTCAAGGGTGACCACGGTGCTCGGCCCTGCCGACAGGTCGGTGCTATGTCTGGCGCATTCGAGCTCTTCGGAGGTCCACGGGCGAGCCGTGAACCCGAGGGGGCTGAGCGCCTCGACGCGGAGCCGGGCGCCAGCGTGGGCACCAGATAGCTCAAGCCACCGCACCCCCGGCCGGGCGCCGTTCTCTTGTGGGCTGACGTAGGGGATCTGCAGCTCAGCAACTGATGACTCGTAGTACCCAAGCTTGAGTGCAGCCCGAGTGTCTGGATACCCCTCACCCGGTCCATACCCGTACCAGCACACGCGGTCGTGCGTGCGTGGGATGCCGAAGCGAACTCCTGCTCGCGGCCACCTGCTTGGCCACTCGCCCTCTGGCGTCATCGTGGCATTCAGTTCAAGGGAGCCGTCTCCAAACGCGGTCCACTCGAACGTGGTGGCAACCCCGTGGGGGTAGCCCCGTGGCCCGAGCCAGCCTCGCACAGTGAGGGTGCCAACCCCGTCGCCCTCGAGTGAGCGCGGTGAGAAGTCCATCGCGTTGAGCCCGGCGGCCAGCCACTGGGCAGCCTCCCCGCGGATGCTCCCCTGCCGTTCACGTCGTGCGTCATTGTTGGTCGGGGCACGCCAGAGGTCAACGACCGGCGAGATGGTGAACTGAACATCGCCAAGGGACTCAAGCGCACCAGACCGCGGGTTGAACGTTGCACCGCCGAGGCGAAGCGGCGCCGTGCTGGGCCTCACGAGTGCCGCCACACCGCTGGCCAGCGGGGTCACCGCCGAAGGCCGCGGATCGGGAGTCACCACATACTGCCCCCAGGCAATCTCGTGCCCGAGCGGCGCCCACGGGGCATCCTGGGTTGTCACGATCGAAACGGTGAGTGCGACTTCGCCGTCACCGACCGGGCGAGCCGGCTGAGGGACCTCGGCGGATTCACCAGGTGCAATCACCGGCAGATCAAGCGTGCCGGACGCCACCTGAATTCCCTCTCGATCCCAACGCCACGTTGCCCGGAACGGCCGCGAATCGGTGAAGTCGTAGAGGTTGCGCACGATCACCGCGTCATCGGTGAACGTCACCCGAAATGGCTCGTACGCCTTTTTTGTCTCAAGCAATCCGGGCGAGGGCGTGCGATCTGGGAACACCAACCCGTCGATCACGAATTCGCCATCGTGTATGGGCTCACCAAAGTCGCCACCGTACGCGTAATAGCTCCGGCCGTCTTCTGTGAACTGGGTGATACCGTGGTCGATCCATTCCCAAATGAAGCCGCCAGCGATGCGCGGGAAGCGCTCCATGAGGTCGCGATATTCGACGAGGCCTCCTGGCCCGTTGCCCATCGCGTGGGCGTATTCGGTGTGGATGAACGGCAACGTGCGTCGTCGTAGTTCTGCGGGTGTGCCGACGTCTGGCGTGGCGGATGGCTCGAGCCGAAGCCCCCAGCCATCATCGATGCGCTCAACCCGAGTACCAATGTCGTTCAGCAACTCATGTGAGACATACATCATGCCGAACAGGTCGACGTACTCGCAGTCGAAGTCTCGCTCGTAGTGCACCGGGCGGGCGGGGTCGCGGCGTTTCGTCCACTCGGCCATCGCGGCGAGGTTCGACCCGATGTAGGCCTCGTTGCCAAGTGACCAGATGATCACGCTCGGGTGATTCTTGTCGCGCTCGACGGTCCGGGCCATCCGGTCAATCAGCGATGCCTCCCACGCCGGGTCGGCCGAGGGGTTGCGACGCCAACCAGCGTGGTAGAAGCCATGCGTCTCGTAATCGCACTCGTCGATGACCCAGAGCCCGTACTCATCGCAGAGCTCAAGGAACGCTTCGGCCGGCGGGTAGTGGCTCGTGCGCACCGCGTTGATGTTGTGAGCTTTCATCAATCGGATGTCCGCGACCATGCTCTCGAGATCGAGTGCGCGTCCACGCTCGGGATGCCACTCGTGTCGATTCACTCCACGGAGCAGAATCGGGACGCCGTTGACTTCAAGCCGCGTGTCGACGATAGCGACCGTGCGGAATCCCACGTGCAGTGTTCGCGTTTCGGTCGGGGTCGAGACTTCGACGACGTAACGTCTGGGTGTCTCTGCGGTCCACGGCGACACGTTTGGCACGCGGATTAACTGCCCTGCGGTCGCTTCGATGCCGAGCTCGGCCACTCGCACCACGGCGTCGTTGCTTGCCTCAACCCGCAGCATTCCGGCCCCGGTGTGGTGATCAAAGTCGGCATGTACGAACACGTCGCCAACACCGCCGATCGGCAGTTCAACGAGGGTGACATCCCTGAAGATCCCTGGCAGGTACCACATGTCTTGGTCTTCGACGTAGGTCTGCGCCGACCATTGGTGTACCCGAACGACGAGGCGATTCGCGCCGTCGACCAGCAGCTCAGTCACGTCGAACTCATGCCGCAGGCGGCTGCCGCGAGTCACGCCCACCAGATGATCGTTCAGCCATACCTGGCCAATCGATTCAATCCCATCGAACCGAATAAGCGTTCGGGAGTTCAGCCAGAGATCGTGTTGAAAGTCACAGACATACGTCACCGTCGGATTGTCGTGCGGCACATGCGGCGGGTCGATCGGAATCGGATACGCCGAGTTCGTGTACCAGGGTCTGGTGAACATCTGGAATGCCCAATGACCGGGCACTGTCATGGTGCGCCAATCCGAAATCGGGGTGTCCATGCTGACCGCTACTGCTGCATCTTCGGCCACAGTTTCGGCGGTACGCACTCGCCACTCACCGTTCAAGCTACGAGTGCGTGCCGTGCTCGTGCCACTCGATGCCTGAGGGCGGATCGCACCCTCAGGCGGCGCGATGGTCTCGACGTAATCGATGCGCCGCCAAATTTCGGCGAGCGATGTCTCGACGGAGGTTGGGGTCAACTCACTCACTTCACTGCGCCTACGGCGTCCACGATCTGGCGCTGCACGATGAGCAACACGATGAGCAATGGCACGCAGCCCAGAATCGCGGCCAGGAGCCGCGTTGACGTGTCGGCCAGTTTCGACGCGATGAGTAGTGCGAGCAAGTGAATCTCTCTGTCGGGCATGCGATCAACATGCGTGATCGCTCACGCGTAGAATAGCCAGCGGGATGACCCCTGTCAATGTCGTCGACTGCAGCTCGCCTCTGCAAGGGCCCGCCCGAGTGTTCGAAGTTCTACGTACGTGGCGGGACCCCGGTCGCGACCGCGTCGCTCACGGCTCGCACGGTTTACTTGCCGAGGTTGTTGTCGAGTTCCCGGTAGCCGGCGAGCGTGTCGGTCGGCACTCCGGGTCGCTTCAACGTCAACACATCGCTTCGTTAGGCGGACTCTCGCCAACAAATATCGGGCACGATCAACCGATGCGTGGCGGTGGCGCTCTGAGCCAGCGCACCTTCGACGACCGCCACGAGCGCGTCGGTGAGTTCGCGCCCAACAAGCGCCAGACTGGTCAGCGTTGGCGAGGTAACGGTGCCCAACCCAAGTCCGTCAATGCCGACAATTCGAATGTCGGCCGGAACGGCGAGCCCCCGTGTGCGCGCGGCGCGCAAGGCGCCTATGGCCATAAGGTCGCTGAAGGCCAGCACGGTGTCGACGTGGGGGAATGCGTCGAGCAAGGCAAACATCCCGCGCTCGCCGCCGTCGAGCGCACGAGCTGGTGCATCGCACACCACCACCGCATGAGCCGAACACTCGTCGACGACGGCCTCGTAGGCCAGCCGACGACTGCTCGGAGCATAGATGGTCCCCGCATCGTGGCTATCCAAGAACCCGAATTGCCGGGACCCCCTGGCCCGGAGTTCGTTGACCAATCGACGGAATCCGGTCTGGAAATCAAAGTCGACGGAATTGAGACTCGGCGAGATCGCGGTTCGGCTCACCAGAATCACGGGGGTGCCGCGAGCCGCGGTAAGAATCTTCGACTCATCCGGCTCGTCGATATACCCAATGACGACGTCGAGCTCTGGGGCAATTCGTGCGAGCAACTCCAATACCGGCTCTTGCTCACGCGACCACAGCGACACATGCCACCCGTGCTCTCGTGCAGCCTCGAGCAGGTCGGCGGTCAACTCGCCGTAATAGGGGTTGCGAAATGAGTCGACGACCAACCCGATCGACTTCACTTGGGCAGTGCGCGCCAGGTTCGCCGCGAACCGGTTGGGGCGGTAGCCGAGGCGTTCGCTGACTTCCAAGACCCTCGCGCGCGTCGACTCACTGATGCGAGGCATGCCGTTCATTGCGCGGGTCACTGTTTGACGCGAGACGCCGGCCGCAGCGGCGATGTCGTCGATGGTGATCCGCGAGTTCATGGCACTCATTATTCCGGTGCAACGGCGGCGGTCACTTCACAGCGCCCGTTCCAATGCCGGCCTGCCAGAACCGCTGCAGTCCAAGGAAGAGTCCGATCACTGGCAGCATCGCGATCAGCGATCCAGTGATGACCACCGCGGCCATCGACGGGTCTGCGACAGCTTGCCCGTTCCAGGTGTACAAACCAAGCGCAACGGGGTACAGCGCGGTGTCGGTCAGCATGACGAGCGGCAGGAAGAACCCGTTCCAAATACCCGAAAACGCCATCAGGAACAGCGTCACAACACCGGGCCGCATGAGCGGCAACACGATGCTTGTGAAGATCTTGAGTTCACGCGCCCCGTCGATACGTGCCGCTTCAATGACTTCGTTCGGCACGTATGAGTTGCTGAAGATGCGCGCAAGATAGACACCGAACGGACTCGCGATCGAGGGGAGGAACACACCCCAGAACGTATTGACGATTCCGGTCGCGGATGCGAGCAGGTACAGCGGCATGGTGGTCACCGCGGCAGGCACAAGCACCCCAATCAAAACCGACGCGAACCAGCGTTCTTTGCCGGGGAATTCGAACTTGTCGAAGGCGTACCCGGCCAAGAACGAGACAATAACGGATGCCGCGGCGCCAACAATGGCGTAGACGAACGTGTTGCCGAGCCAGCGAGCGTAGATGCCGTCGTCAACAGTGAAGAGGCGCACGAGGTTGTCGCCAAGACTGAACCTCGCAAACGAAAACCCGGGCGTGCCGAAGAGATCCGCAGTGTTCTTCGTCGTGGCGATGAGCAACCAGGTCAACGGCAGCAGCGTATACAGCGCGAACACGATGAGCACGATGTGCACGGCAAGTCGCGAGAGCAGCGGACTCCGACCCAACGCGCCATCGCGTGTTCCTGGCATTCGGCGAACCGCTGCTCGAACCGGTCCCTGAGTCATGCTTGTGCCTTCCGGGTGAAGCGAGTGGCCGCCCACGAAAGCACACCGATCACAGTTGCGAAGATGAACGCTGTCGCGGCGGAGTAGCCGATATCGTTGCGCTCGAACGCGGCCTGATAAATAAACATGTTCGGGGTGTACGTGCTCGAAATCGCGGTCGCGCGCGAGGTCAGGAGCAACGGC
Organism: Candidatus Lumbricidiphila sp.; assembly: GCA_035764905.1. Classification (GTDB taxonomy): domain Bacteria; phylum Actinomycetota; class Actinomycetes; order Actinomycetales; family Microbacteriaceae; genus Agromyces. The sequence goes on from DASTYN010000010.1 coordinate 199,070, forward strand.
TCGGCAAAGAGCTGCATCGCGCCAACGATGGTGAACAAGACAGCAACCCCGATCGCGCCACTGATGAGTCGAGCCTTGATGGCGAATGCGGTTCGCACGGCGCCAGCGCCATCAATAGTGGCGGCCTCGAGAACCTCGCGTGGAACCGCCTGCAACGCCGCGTAGAACAGCACGACGTTGTATCCGGTGTGCAACCAAATTGCGAGGTTTGCCAGCGAGAACACCGCTGAGAGTTGCGAAGTGAGATCCCACTTGCCTCCGGTGGACTCAAAGGCTTGCACCAGCGGGCTGATCCCCGGCGTGTACAGGTACAACCAGATGATGGCCGCGATGAGACCGGGAACGATGTTCGGGACATAGAACGCCAAACGGAAGAACCCGCGGGCCCGAACCACCAGTGAGTCGAGGAGCAGGGCAAGGATCAGCGCGATGAGGATCATCGTCGGGATGTAGACGAGACAGTATACGAACACATTGCCGAACGACGCCAGGAACTTGTCGTCCTGAAAGGCGCGGACGAAATTGTCGAGACCGACGAAGTTGCGTTCTTTGCCTTCGAATCCGAGCCCGCTCGACTTCTCGCTGAAGAAGCTCAACCCGAACGCATAGATGAGCGGCACGATGGTGAAGATAAGGAATAACACGAAGAATGGGGCGAGAAATGCCGCCGCTACCCCGACGATACGTTTCCTCCCCCGTCCCCGGTTTCCGGGGGCGGTGGGCGGTGGGGCAAGTCGGCCATGTTGGGATGTGGCACTCATGCGGACTCCTTTGTGCTCGTTGGTGCCTTTGACTGCGATTCAGCCTGGAACGGCCCGCCCTCCCTCCCCGGAATGGGAGGGAGGGCGGGCTTACATTAGTTGACCGCGATGTTGCGGTTCTTCAGCGCGTCGACCGTTGCCTTCTGCGCGAGTGCAAACATGCTCGCGAGCGGGGCCGTGCCGGCCTTCACGGCGGCCGATGCGTCATTCAGAGCGCTCATCGTGGTTGCGGTCGCGGGGCTCCACGTCCACTTCGGGATGTTGGCGAGCCCTTCGGCCGCGACCTTGTAGATGTCCTGACCACCGAAGAATTTCGGGTCGAAGGCAGCCACCGCAGCCGCGCGAGCTGTCTCATTCACCGGGAACACCGTCGAAATGCCGCCGTTGATTCGCGCCTTGATTCCCTCAGGCGTCGTGGTCATCCACTTGATGAACTTGAGTGCGGCGTCAGCCTTTTTGCTGTCCTTCGAGATGCCGAACGACGAACCGCCCAACATTCCCGTCGATGGCCCGCTCGCAGGCGCCGGGAGCTTCGCGACCCGCCACTTGCCTGCTTGGTCAGCAAACGTCTGCGAGAGCCCCGCGCCGTACCACGAACCTGAAATCACCGAAAGAAGTTGACCGGATGCCTGCTTCTGCTGGAGCGCCTGAGCCTCGTCTTTCCAGACCAGGTCCTCGTCGAGGAGTTTCTGGTAGCTCTTGGCCCACGCGAGCGTGGCATCGTCGTCAATGTGGATGTCCCACGCCTTGTCGCCCGCCTTCGCCCACTGCGCGCCGTTCTGCCAAGCGAGCGCGGCAAGCAGCCCCATGTCACTCAGCACCGTCGAACCGATGCGTGCGTTCGGGTCTGCAGCCTTGATGGCCTTCGCGGCGGTGTAGTACTCATCCCAGGTGGTGGGGACCTTCACGCCGTACTGCTTGAACAGATCGTCACGGTAGTACAACTGAACCGTCCCCGCGTCCAGCGGCACGCTCCAGGTCTTGCCACCGAAGGTCACGAGTGACTGGATCGATTCCGGGTACGACTTCTTGACAAAGTCACCCGCGATCTTGCTGAGGTCGGCGAGCACTCCCTGCGACGCGAGATCCGCAACGCGCGAATACTCGGTGGTGACGACGTCAGGCAGCGTGTGCGCTTCAGCCTGCTTCGCCAGCTGTGGATAGTTATCAACGCCCGATGCAACCGATTCAAAATGCACGATGACGTCTTTCTGCGACGCATTGAATGCATCGACGACTTGCTGCGAGCCACGCAACCATGACGAAAACGTGATGTCCACTGGGCCAGTGGGCGTCGGCGCTGCGGGTGCTGCACTTGCGCAGCCGCTGAATGCGAGGGCGGCAGCGACGACGACCGCCGCTGCGGCAAAGGGACGGGTATACCGGGTGTACTTCATTGGACTGCCTTTCGGACAATAGTTGCGTCAGTCGAGGGCGCTTACGGCCATCTCGATCAAAAGCGTGATCGCTCACGCATCGGCGTAGACGTAGACTAACCAGGCGAATGCGCCGATGTCAAGGCTCGGTTTGTGCAAACCACCACCGATCAGATTCGAACAAATCCTGGGTGGCGAGACGGCTCGTACGGGGAGTTACCGAGCCTCGCGCAGCAACATTGGAACTCGCGCAAGCGACTCGGCAGCATCGCGCCAGCAGGCGCCGATAACTGCTGGAACTCTGTGCGGCAGCGGCAGCGGCAGCGGCAGCGGCAGCGGATGCTCCCTCGACGGCCTCGTCCAGGCGTCGGTCACGACGCGACCGGCGCTACTTCAGGGTCGTGATCGGCGCCGGGTCCATGTCGGTGAACTCCTGGTTTTCACCGGCCATCGCCCAGACGAACGAATAGGCGGCGGTGCCGACGCCCGAGTGCAGTGACCAGCTCGGCGAGATGACGGCCTGGCGGTCGGCCACGATGAGGTGCCGGGTCTCTTCGCGCTGACCCATCAGGTGAATCACGCGCGCATCTTCGGCCACGTCGAAGTAGAGGTAGCACTCGGTGCGGCGGTCGTGCGTGTGGGCGGGCATCGTGTTCCACATCGAGCCTGGGTGCAGCTGGGTGGTGCCAACCAAAATCTGGCAGGACTTCACGCCGTTCTCGTGGATGATCTGGGTCAGCGTGCGACGGTTGCTCGTGAGCTGGTCGCCGAGCTCGAGCACGTTGCCTTCACCCGGAGCAACCAACACCGACGGGTAGGTCGTGTGCGCCGGGGCCGAGAACAGGTAGAACTGCGCGCCCGACTCATCGGCACCACCGGCGTCAGCGAAAGACACTGCCTGAATGCCCCGGCCGAGATACAGGCAGGCGCCCTTGGCGAGGGTGTACACCTCGCCGTCGGCGGTAACCGTGCCGGTGCCGCCGACGTTCACGATGCCGAGTTCGCGGTGCTCGAGGAACGTCTCGCTGCGAATCTCTGGGTATCCGGTGAGCTCCAGCGTCTTGCCCGCCGGCTCGGCGCCGCCGAGCACAATCCGGTCGTGGTGGGTGAACGTCAGGCTGATCTCGCCCGGCACAAACACGTTCGGCACGAGGTACTGGCCGCGAAGGTCAGCCGTCGTCATCCCGGGGATCTGGTCAGGGTTCGTTGCGTAGCGCTGTTCCATGGGTGCTCCTGTGTAGTGGTTCAGAGTGGTTAGCGGACGAGCCAGCCGCCATCGACCGGCACGATCGCGCCGGTCACGTAGGCGGCTGCATCCGAAGCGAGGAATACGAAGGCGCCCTGCAGGTCAGCCGACGTGCCCCAACGGCCAGCCGGGATACGGGCCAGGATGGATGCCTCACGGGCGGCGTCTGCGCGAAGCGCCGCCGTGTTGTCGGTCGACATGTACCCGGGCGCGATGGCGTTCACGGTGACGCCGGATGCGGCCCACTCGTTCGCGAGCGCCTTCGTGAGCCCCGCGACCGCATGCTTCGACGCCGTGTAGGCCGGCACGAACACGCCGCCCTGGAACGAGAGCATCGAGGCCACGTTGATGATGCGCCCGTGGCCCTGTGCGAGCATGTGCCGCCCGGCAGCCTGCGACAGGTGGAACACCGAGTCGAGGTTGACCGCGAGGACGTCGTCCCAGTCTTGGGCCGAGTATTCCGCGGCCGGTGCACGACGAATCGTGCCGGCGTTGTTGACGAGAATGTCGATCCGCCCGAACGTGGTCACCACATCGTCGATCGCAGTGTGGATGGCTGCGGCATCCGCCGACCCGAGGTCGAGCTGAATGCTGTGCACCTTGCGGCCGGTCGCCTTGATCAGGGCGATCGTCTCGGTCGGTTCGCTCCGGTCGATCAGCGCGATGTCGGCACCCGCTTCGGCAAGTGCGACCGCCGCGCCCTGACCGAGGCCACGGCTCGAGCCGGTGATCACTGCTACACGGCCGTCAAGCTTGAACGAGTCGAGAATCATGCGGTCGCCTCCTGGTAGGCGGTGAATCGGGTGGTCAGTTCGCCAAGGCCTGAAATGCGCACCGTCACCTCGTCGCCCGGAGCGAGCGGGCGGTGGTTCGGCTGCGCCTCGAGCAACTTTTGCGGGGTGCCAGTGGTGAAGAGGTCACCGGGTTCGAGGGTGAGCACGCGGCTCAGGTGTGCCATGACGTAGGCGACGCTGAAGATGGTGGTTGACGTGTTTTGTGACACCGTCACCACACCCTCACGGACCACCTCGACGAGCATGTCCTGCGGGTCAGCGATCTCGTCAGGGGTCACGACCCATGGCCCGAGCGGAGCGAAACCATCTGAGCACTTGCCGAGCGCCCACTGGCTCTGCCGACGTTGCCAAGCACGGTCCGACACGTCGTTCAGGATCGTGTACCCAGCGACGTACTCGAGCGCCTCGTCGATCGAGACATTTCGGGCCCGCTTCTTGATGATGACGGCGAGCTCGCCCTCATAATCAACGTCAACCGCACCGGGTGGCACCATCACCGGGTCGTTCGGGCCGCCGAGCGTGTTCGGCGTCTTCACGAAGACGTCGGGGAACTGCGGGTCATTCGCCTTCGGGTCCACCCCATCCGGCACGTGCCCTCGGTAGTTGTAGCCAAGCAGCAGCATCTTGCTTGGCCGCACCGGCGGCGCAAGGTCGACGTCAACGAGCAACGGCAACGCCGAGGCATCCGCCGTTTCGATGTTGGCGCGGGATGCAGCGATGAGCGCGTCATCGGCCAGGATCAACTCGAGGCGTGGCGCGAGATCGGCCACGTCAAGCACGTGATCCCCATCGGATGCTGGGACCACTGCGGCTGGGCGTTCACCGGTTGCGGTGCGAATCGTGACAAACCGCACCGGATTACGCCTGTTCCTGCTTCGCGGTCAGCCAGTACGGCCGCCAATTGGGGTTCAGGGTGCGCATCAGGGCCTCAAGGTAGAAATAGTCGCCCCAGAGGTTGCCCTCGTCAACGCCGGCGCCGCCCGGCAGGCTGTACACCCCGTGCAGCAGCAGCGCGTTCGAGGTGCCTTCGGCCGGCGTGTAATTGGCAATCAGCGAGGCCAGAATACGGTCGGCAAACTCGGTGGCCTGCTGCGCTCGGGCGGGATCGGTCTCGACCTCGGCCAGTTCACGCAGACCGGTCACCGCGATCGCCGCGGCCGAGCTGTCCCGAGGCTCATCGCTGCCGTCCCTATAAATAAGGTCCCAGTACGAGACGTCGTCGGCAGGCAGGTGGGCCAGGAAGTAGTCGGTGCAGCGACGAGCGGCGTCGAGCATGCTCGGGTCGCCACTCGTGCGGAACGCCATCGCGAACCCGTAGATCCCCCACGCCTGCCCACGTGACCAGCATGAGTCATCGTGCGCGCCCTGCGCCGTCGCACCGCGGAGCGGTTCGCCGGTCACAACGTCCCAGTAGAACGTATGGAACGTCGAGTTGTCGGGGCGAATGATGTGGTCACGCAACTGCGCCGTGTGCCGGCGAACCGCGTCGGCAAAACGCTCCTCACCGGTCTGCTCGTAGGCCCAGGTGAGCAGTGGCATGTTGATGAGGCTGTCGATGATCGCGCGACCCTGCTGCGATGGATCAGCGAGATCGCCCCACGCCTGAATGATGCCGGCCGGTTCAAGGAACCGCGTCATCAGGTGGTTCGCAGCGGCGAGTGCCGTGTCGCGGGCAGTTTCGTTGCCGAGAACCTTCCACGGGGCAACCGATGCAAGGCTGTACAGGAATCCGATGTCGTGGTGGTCAAGGTCTTCGAGTGCGGTCAGTCGGCGGGCGAAGTCGTCGGCGTGACGCAACGCCGCTTCGCGGAACACCACATCACCCGTGGCCTCCCAGGCGATCCACTGCATGCCTGGCACGAAACTCGTCGTCCATCCGTAGTTGGCGCCGTGCGGGTACTCGGCGCTGTGCTGACGCAGTTGGTACGTGCCGTCGACGGTGCAGTCATCCGGGTACGCATCGCCGAAGTTCGCGATGTTGGCCCGAACGGTCGCGAAGGCCTGGTCCAGCGCCGCGCGAAGGTCAGTTTCAGTCAGGGCGAGCGCTCCAGTTGCGGAGGATTGGGAGGTCATTACAGCAGTCCTTGTGAGTCGGTCGGTGAACCCGCCGCGTTCTGGGCGGCGGGGAGTATTGGGCGCAGGGTGTAGCGGGAGTTGGCCCAGACGAGGTAGAGCACGGCCGACGCCGTCACGCCAATGGCAAGCGCCGGGATGTTCGTGAACAGTGCGATCTGCACGACACCGAGCAGCAGTGACACCACGGTCAGGTACCAGCGCCGCACGCTCAGGACGAGCGCGGCCCGGACCAGTCGGCGCACACGCGCCTTCGGGTCTTCGGCGAGCGCAACGAATATCAGCATGCCGGCGGCGAGGCTCAGGATCGCAAGCATCCAGAGCAACGGCACCACCACCACCGCAAACGAGAGTCTTGCCACGGCATGCACATCGACGTAGAGCACAACCAAGACCGCCACCACGATCAACGCGACGAGCAGTGTCTTGCGCCAGGTCGCCCGGTACCCGCGCGCAAACGCCCGAACGGGGCCGGTCCCGCCAGCCCGGTGTTCGAGGAACACGCGATACGCGGCGGGGATGCCTGGCGCGCTGATCACCGCGGCAACGGCGATCAGCGGCCAGGTCATGGTTGGATCGGTGGTCATCGCCAGCACCAAGAGCGGAAGGCTCGTGATGGCCAGCATCAGATTGGTGGTCAGAATAAGGCTCGCAATTGCGAAGGCCGCATTCGCAACCTCGTAAGAATTGCGGGCCATGTTGGCTACCCCTTCATGCCGCTGGTCGCGATGCCTTCGATGAAGTACTTCTGACCCGCCACGAACACAATCGCGATCGGAATCATCGAGACAACAAGCCCGGCGAACATCAACCCGTAGTCAGCTTCGAACTGGTTGCTGACGAGCGTCTGCAGACCCAGCTGGATGGTCCAGAGGTCGGGGTTGCGGAGGTAGATGAGCGGGCCGAGGTAGTCGTTCCACACGGTGACGAACGTGAGCAGCACGAGGCTCGCGATGGCCGGCGTCGAAAGCGGGAGCATGATGCGCCGCCAGATACCGTACTCGCTCAGACCGTCGATACGAGCCGCCTCAGAGAGTTCCTCTGGGATCGTCTCGTAGTACTGCTTCATGAGGAACACACCGAAGGCGCTGAACGCCTGGAGCAGGATAATCGCCCACAGCGTGTTCGCCAGACCCATCTTCGACACGAGGATGAACTGGGTGATCATGTACGACTGCCACGGCACCGCGATCGTCGCGATGTAGCCGATGAACAGCGCGTCACGACCGCGGAACTTCATCCGCGCGAAGCCGTAGGCCGCGAGCGAGCCGGTGAGCACCTGGAGGATCGTCACCACGACCGCAAGCAGCAGCGTGTTACGGAACCAGGTGAGCAGGTCGACCTTGGTCCACACGTCAATGAAGTTGTCGAACTTCCAGGTCTGCGGAAGCCACTGCACCGGCACGGTGAAGACATCGTTGGCTGGCTTCAGTGCGCTCGAAATCGTCCAAAAGAACGGGATGAGCAGGCCGATCGCCGCGACAATGAGCACGAGGTACCCGAACGCGCGGGCAATGCCGCGACCGGCGGAGCGTGCACCGCGGCCCGTGCCGGGGCTCGGCACATGCTGGGCGATGTCGTCCAGGCCCTGCTTGACCGACTCAGGCTCACCCTGGCGGACCACTGCTGGTTCGGTTGCCGACATTATGCGCTCCGCTTCTTGTTGATGAGGAACTGGCCGATGGTCACTAGCAGGCAAATGAAGAACAGCACGATCGAGGCTGCCGAGGCGTACCCGAAGTTGTTCTGCTCGAAGCCCTGGTTGTAGATGAACTGCGAGAGCACCAGCGTTGCATTACCGGGGCCACCACCGGTCATAACCAGAATCAGGTCGAAGACCTTGAATGAATTGATCGTCAACATGACGGTGACGAAGAACGTTGTCGGCCGCAGGCACGGCATGGTCACATTCCAGAACCGCTGCCAGACGCCGGCGCCATCCATACGGGCCGCTTCATGCAGTTCGCGCGGCACGGCCTGCAGTCCGGCCAGGAACAGGATCATGTAATAGCCCATATCGCGCCAGGTGCTCACGATCGCGGTCGCCGGCATCGCCCATTCCTGCGACTGCAACCAGCCAGGCGGGTTTGCAATTCCGATGAAGCGAAGGAACTCGTTGATCGGACCGTACTGCGGGCTGAAGAGCAGGTTCCAGACAACCGCGATCGCAACGATCGACGTGATGTACGGGAAGAACGCCGCCGTGCGGAAGAACGCAGCGCCGCGGATCTTCGTGTTCAGCAGCAGCGCAAGACCCAGCGCAGCGACGAAGCTCAACGGGATGTGGATCAGCGCGTAGTAGAAGGTGTTGATCAGCGCCGTGTGGAAAGTGGTGTCACCAATCAGGCGTTGGAAGTTTGCAAGACCGGTCCACTTGGCGGTGCCGAAGATGTTCCAGTTCGTGAACCCGAGGTAGAAGAGCGCCAGCACCGGGATCAGGGTGAGCAGCGCGAACCCGAGGAAGTTCGGAAGGATGAAGCTCCAGCCGATCAACGTGTTCCGGCGCCGCAGTTTCGACCCTCGTCGGTGAGCCGGGGGCATCGACGACACGCTGGCATCAGTGGCAATAGCAGTCATGACTCTCGTCCTTTCTCGTAATTGATCTGGACACTACTCCGGCGGGGCACGAAATGGTGCCCCGCCGAAGCAATGATTTGGGTTATCCCGCTGAGTTCTTGAACTGAGCCTGAGCGTCAGCAATTGCCTTGTCGATATCACCCGATCCGGTCAGGATCGCGCTGTGCATCGCGACCAGCGCGGTGTTCGCAACTGGCTGCTTCGCGTTCGGAAGGTTCTGCGGAAGGATCTTCTGGCCGCTCCATGCCTTCTTCGACAGGTCGTCGGTCGGAACGCCGGCGAGACCGAAGTACGCCGCGGTCACTGCGTCGTTGATGAATGCCGGGGTGATTGCCATCGCAGCAAGCTTCGAAGCGCCCTTCTCGGACTCGATGAACGCGAGGAACGCCTTCGCAGCTGCGAGCTTGTTGCCCTCGAGCTTCGCATTGATCGCGATACCGGTCGGGTCACCGAAGGTGACCGGAGCCTTCGTCGCAGCGGCATCCTTCTGTGGTGCCGGTGCGATACCCCAAGCGAACTTGTCAGCATCGCCCTTCGCCTGCTGTGCAACGAGGGTCGAGACGTACCAGGTGCCCATGATTTCCATGGCGGCCGACTGCTTGCCGAACTGAGCCTGGTAGGTGGTCTTGTTCGCGGTCACAGTTGCGAGCGGAAGCTGCAGACCATCGGCCTGCATCTTGAGGGTGCGCTCGTAGTACGGCTTCATGTAGCTGAAGTCACCCTTGAGCACGTCGTTGCCGGTCTGGACCGTCGCGAAGTTCTGGGTGAGGGTGTTCCAGCCGTGCTGGTAGGCCGGAAGGGCCTTGCTGCCAGCGGCCGCGAGGCCGGTCTTCAGCTTCTCAGCTGCAGCCACGTAGTCATCCCAGGTCCAGGTGCCGTCTGGGTCTGCCACGCCGGCAGCCTTGAAGAGGTCCTTGTTGTAGTAGATGACGTTGCCGTCGAGGCGGTAAGGGATCGCGTACTGCTTGCCATCAACGTTGTACGAAGCGCCACCCTTGACGCCGTCGCCGATCTTGACGTCCGACACGTCGGCGAGCTGGCCACCTTCGGCCCACGGCACCACGTCGACAACCGTCTTGATCGTGATCAGGTCGGTCGCGGTGCCCGCGGCGAGGTCAGCGGTAACCAGGGTCGGGTACTTCGCGGCGTCGTAGTCCTTGAGCTCGATCGTGACGTTCGGGTGCTCAGCGGTGAACGCGTCAGCAAGTGCCTTGAACTCGTTGGTCGGCGTTGCCGCGAGGTTCCAGGCCGACATGGTGAGCTTCACCGGCGAGTTATCGAGCGTTGCCGACGGGGTGGTGGTGCTCGTGCCGCTGCAGCCAGCGAGCGCGAGCGCGGCGACAGCGGTGACCGCCGCTGCCATTGTGATCTTGCGGTACATAAGGTTGGTGCTCCTTTGCATTGATTCCGGCCCTTGCGGGGACCGGGTTGGCTACCGTGCCGCCAGGGCGGAACGGAAGTTTGTGAGGGTGTGGGTGGTGCAGACGCCATCGGGCCAGGTGACGGTCGCGGCGGTCGCCGCGCCCTCCACGAGTTCGAGGGCGGGCTGAGCGGCCGACCGCACTGCCCCACCGGTGAGACCGACGAGCGCAGCGACCCATTCGTCGCCGCGTGCCGGCAGTTCGATCACGGGCACGGCGGCCTGCGATCCGAGCGGGCTCGCGTCGCCGCGTGTGACGACCGATGCCCGTCCAGCTCCGAGCAACAACTGAATGCTGCTGGTGCGTGCGTCGCGATCAATCGCGACACTCGCAGTCGTGGCATCCGTTGTTTCCAACGGAGCGGTGTCGCCCGCGAGCGCGAAGCCACCGATCCGCAGGGTCTGCGCGGTCGGTGCAAGTTCAGTGAGGCGCGTGAGGCGAAGTTCGTAAGCCCCGCGTACAAGCGAAATGGTGAGGATGCGCCCCGCCGGGGTCGCCTCGCCGACGATGCCCGAGCCGTGGCGGTGCTGGTCGGCATCCGGGGTGATCCAGTGCGCGTCCGCAATCGACGCGCCGACCGCGACGTTGCCGTCGAGGTACACGTCAAGCAGCTCCATGCCGGCGCGGTGCGATGCACGCCCGGCGTCGTCGATCAACGCAACCGACTGCTCGAGCGGTTCGCGCCACGCCTGAGCATCGTGCAACGGCGCAGTCGCGGTGCTGTAGCCAAAGCGGGCGTACAGCGGTGAGTCACCGGCGGTCGATCCGAGCGGTTCGTGGTCGGTGCCGTGGTTCACGACGCGCACGATGCCATCGGCCTTCGTGCCCGAGACGAGCCATCCTGCGGCGCGAATCACGCGCAGATCATCGGATGCCTCAACCGGCAGCTGCTCGGTCGGTGCCGTCCAGACGGGGTGATCTGCAGGCAGCGAAATGCCGAGCATGCCCTTGGTCGCCCAGTACGGTGACGCCGGGCCCGAGTACGACTGCGCAAGCTTGCGCCATTCGCCGTGCCATCCCATGGTGAGCAGATCGCGCTCATCGGGGGCGCCGGCGTCGGCGAAGTGCGAGACGACGAGGTTTGCTGCGTGACGCAGCTGCCCTGCCGAGGTCGACGGTACGCCCGCGATGACGCCGGCCCAGAACGGGGCGGCGGCCGCGAAGCGATAGATCAGGCTGCGGCCCTGGAACAGCGGTGCACCGTCGGCGCCGACCAGCGCGACGGCGTCGACCAGGTAGCGGTCGAGCAGTTCGATGTCGGCGGCGGTGCGTCCGTTTGCGAGATCTGCCGCGCCTTGCATGCGCGCCCACAGCACCGGGTACAGGTGCAGTGCCCATCCCGTGTAGTGATCGAACGCGCGCGACCGCCCGTCGGAGATCCAACCATCGGGACGGCGGAGCGAATCGTGGAACGCCAAGTCTGCGGCCACGTCCTGAGCAGACCACGAACCACCGACCGAGCGCAAGAAGGTTTGTACAACAATCCGGAACCAAACCCAGTTGTTGCGGGGGTAGGTTTCGTCGCCGACGACGGCCGAGAGGTAGTTGATCACCCGCTGCTGTGTGACCGAATCGAGCCGGTCCCAGATCCATTCGCGGGTGAGATCGAGCACAAGCGCGACCGACGCCGCCTCAACCTTCGCCTGCGGGTGCTCCTCCGGGCGAACCCAGCGGTCGGCGGCTTCGGGGTTGACGCCGGTCGCGATTCCCTTGGCATAGAACTCGATCAACGAGTCGACCCCTTGGCCGCGCTCGCCCGCGATGCGGAACCCTGCGAGCAAGAAGGTGCGAGCAAAGCCTTCGAGACCGTCGATTGCGCGGCCGTAGCCACCTTCGAGGCCGGGAGGCGTGATGCGCCCGTTGCCTGTCGATGCGAAGCGCTGTGCGCCTGCGAGCATTCGGTCTGCGTGTGAAAGCCACTGTTCACGGGTCCAGTCGCTGTGTACGGCAATGGCTGCACTCACGACATTCTCCTTCGAAATTGGCGGGACCTCGTGGCGAGGTGATCACTTTTGAGAGAGTAACAACGCAAACATGATCGCAAAAGTACTAGTCACCAATCGATCATGATCGATCAGCCGGTGCTGTCCGCTCCAGTACGCTCAAAGGCAGTGCACGCCTCGGGTGGCCGAACTCGCGGGGTGCGCGCGGACCGGAATCTCAACGCAGAGGAACCCACATGTCGACCTCAACCATCGCTCCAGGCGTTCGCGGCCCCCTGGCCGAGGCGTTCGTCTCGGTCGACATCGCCGCCAGCCTGATCGACGCTGAGCAGGCGCTGCCGGTGCCCGTGGCATCCGATCGCGCTGCCTGGGCGAGCATCGCCGACGCACACGCAACCGTCGATCGCATCATGACCAGGGTCGCCGCCGAGCGCGAGATGCCCTGGCCGCAACCACTTGCGAGTGACGCCGCCCGCTGTCACCGCGACGGCGACCGCAGCAACTGGGAAGACGCCGCCTTTGCGCGGCAAGCGCGGCTCAGCCGCGCAGTCGTGGCCGCGGCGATCACGCTCGACGATGCCGACCTCGACGAGGTGGCGAATGGCATCACCCTGGTCTGCGAGCAAAGCACGTGGTGCTGGCCAGCCCACGATGAGGCGCACGCGAAGTACGGCTCGGTCGTGCCGGTGATCGATGACCCGGTGATTGACCTCGGGGTTGGTGAGATGGTCGCCCAGTTGGCGTGGGCCGATCACGTGTTGGGCGCTCAGCTCGACGACCGGTATCCGGGGTTGCGCCGCCGAATTCGGTATGAAGCGAAGCGTCGGGTGTTCGATCCGTTCCTCGAGCGCCGCGACTGGTGGTGGATCGGGCACGAACGCCGCCCGAGCAACTGGAACGCCTGGATCCACTCAAACCTGATCGTCGCGGCCGCCCGGTTGCTCGACGGCGCGGGTGAGGCGGCGCTCCGCGCACAGGTCATTGCGACTGCGGTCGAGGGCATGGATCGATACCTCGCGGTGCTTCCGGCAGACGGCGCGATTGATGAGGGCTACGACTACTGGTGGCAGGGTGCGTGCCGTGCGCTTGAGGGCCTGGCGGTGCTTGCGCACGTGACCGCCGGTGCGGCCAATGCGTTCGGAGCCGACATCCCGGCCGTTCGCAATGTGATCGCCTTCCCCCACCGCATGCAACTCGGTGGCGATTGGTTCGTGAACGTCGCCGATGCGATGGCGAAGTCAAAGATCGAGCGCAGCTGGGCGGCCCCATATGACTTTGCTCGCCGCGTAGGTGATACCGACGCGATGCGGTTTGCCGCGTCGCACCGGGTTCCAAGCGAACCGGTCGCGACTGAGCAGGTTGGCCTTGGCCGGCTGCTGGTCGCGCTCGCTGATCGTGAGTGGGCTGCGGCGGCAGCATCCGACTCGCCGCTCCCAGTCGAGGTGTGGTTGCCCTCGGTCGGGCTCGCCGTCGTTCGGGAGCGGGCCGGGAGCGAGGCGGGCCTCGCCATTGCGGTCAAAGGTGGGCACAATGCTGAGCACCACAACCACAACGACGTCGGGTCGTTCATCGTCGCGAGCGATGGGGTGCCGTTCATCGTCGATGCGGGGCGCACCACCTACACCGCGCAGACCTTCGGGCCGAACCGCTACGACATTTGGTCGATGCAGAGTTCGTGGCACTCGGTGCCGGAGGTGCGCGGGGTTGCGCAGTCGGCGGGTGAGCGATTCGCCGCGCGTGATGCGCATCCCGTCGACGGGGGTCTGAGCCTCGACCTCGCTGACGCCTATCGGATGCCTGGGCTGCACTCGTGGCGACGAACCGTTCGGCTCGACCGCGCCGCCCCCGCCCGGGTCGTGATCGACGACGCCTGGGATCTCGACGTATGGACCGATTCGTCACCAGAACCGCCCACGTCGGTTCGGATGCTCCTCGCCGGGGAGGTGCGCCTCGGTGCCGGTGCGGCGTACATCACGCCCCTCGAAGGCGCTCCCCCCGCGGTCATTCGCTGGCCGGGCGACGTCGCGGCGACCAGCACGGTCCTGTCAATCGACGACCCTCTGCTCACGGCGATCTGGGGCGCGTCGCTCACCCGACTCGAGCTCGACGTCACAGATCGCCGGGCAATCAAGGTCACGGTCGAATCCGCCAGACCGATCGATTCTGTGCGTTTCTGATTGGTTCTTGTGCTTCATGCATTATCGTCGATAACGTCGCACTCGAGGGAGAGGAACCTGACATGGCCAATGGTGATCACCGACGTCCTCCACTGCAACCGGCGCGGCGCGCTCACATCCTGGCGGAACTTGATCGTGTCGGCACTATACGGGTGTCGCAGCTCATCGATGACCTTGGCGTGACCCCGGTCACCGTTCGACGTGACCTCGCTCAACTTGAAGAAGAGGGCGTGCTGGTACGCGTGCACGGCGGCGCGGTGCGCCACGAGGGGTCGATTGTGAACCGTTCGGCGGTCGCGCGTGGCAAGCATGGTGAACCACCACCCCTCGACCCATCCGCGCCTGCGATCGCGGTCTTGGTGCCGTCACTGACGTACTACTGGCCGACGGTTGCCCGCGGCATGGAGCAGGCAGCGCACCAGGCCGGCTACCGGATACTGCTGCGCGGCGCATCGTACGAACTGCAAGACGAACGACCGCTGATCAAGCGCCTCGTACAGTCCGAAGGGGTTCGGGGGCTCATCGTGGCACCGAACACGTCGACGCCCTACGCCCAAGATGTGATTCAACGACTGAGCGACTGCGGTGTGCCGAGCGTGCTCGTCGAGCGCGACGGCTCAGTGCTCCCCGACCGCACTCCGTTCGAGTCGGTCACCAGCGATCACGCATTCGGCACCCTGCTTGCCGCCCGCCATTTCGCCGCCCTCGGCCACAAGAATGTCGGTCTGGTGTTGCAGCGCGATTCGCCAACCGCGCGCAAGATCGCGGCCGGATGGCAGGCGGCGTGCCGCGAGCTTGGGCTGACGCCGACGCAGCACTTCGAGCAACTCGTGGCCGGACCATCCGACCCTGACTACTCCGAGAGCGTGTCTGGCGCGCTCGATCGCGCGATCGCGACCGGCACGACCGCGATCCTCGCGCACCCCGACCCTGATGCGATGGCGCTCGTCGATCTCGCGATGTCACGTGGCATTTCGGTGCCAGGTGACCTCTCGGTCATTGCCTACGACGACGAGGTCGCCAACCTGTTCAGCCCGGCACTGACCGCGGTGAGCCCGAAACGTGAAGCCGTCGGTGCCGCAGCCGTCGACCTGCTGCTGAAGCGAATCGCCGACCCCGCGCGGCCGATTCACCGCATCAGCCTGAGCCCCTCGCTCGTGCTCCGCGAGTCGACATCTGCGCCGCGCGGCGCCTAACCGGCGACGCCGCGCTTCTCGAATCGGTCCTGCGGTGGCAGGACATGCACACCGGTTTTGTCGGTCGCAAGCGCGAGCGACGAGATGTACTGCGGCTCGCCGTTCGGGCCATCCACGGCGGAGCGAATCATGTCGGGCCGCTCGAACTCGATACCGGTGACGAGGCACAGCAGCGTCTCACCTGATGGGTTGCCATCGGCGTCGAGCATTGGCGCCTCGATGCCGTCATCGGTACGACGGAGGTAGTACCGGCCGCGGGTGATGATTGCCATTAGCGGGGTCGCGAGGAACGCGATCACCACGGCGAAGATTGGCGAGAACGGCTGCACCTCGGCGCCAAATGCGCCGAAGAACATCGCGATTGAAATGCCGCCTGAGAGCAGCAGCGACACCACGCCGACCGGGTTCCAGGCGTAGAGCATGCCGCGACGGAACTCTGGCTGAATTGGCGAGAGCTTCAAGACGTACTTGTTGATCAGGATGTCGGTCGCCACCGTCACGATCCAGGCCATGCCGAGGTTGGAGTAGAAGCCGAGCAGTTCGCCGAGGAAACTGAACATGTTCGCCTCCATCAGGAACAGCGCGATCGCGACGTTCACGACGACGAACACGAGCCGACCCGGGTAGGTGCGGGTGACACGGGTGAACGAGTTGGTCCAGGCCAGCGAGCCCGAGTACGCGTTCGTCACGTTGATCTTGATCTGCGAAATCACGACGAGGATCACGGCGAGGGCGATCGCAACCGGCAGCGGCATCATGTCTTTGTACGCAGCCAGGAACTGGTGCACCGGCTGGTCAGCGGTCGCTGCAGCTGGGTCGGTCGACGCGATCAGGTAGACGGCGAGGAACAGACCGAGCGCCTGCTTGATGGCACCAAAGACGACCCAGCCAGGTCCGGCGAGGATGACTGCGCGCCACCAGGCCACTCGGTTCTCGCGGGTCTTCGGCGGCATGAAGCGCAGGTAGTCGATCTGCTCGGCGATCTGCGCAATGAGCGACAGGCACACGCCAGCGGCGAGCATCACCGAACCGAGGTCGATGCCCTGGTGAAGTGGCGTGCCATCCTTCGCCGTGCCTTCGTATGCGAAGAAGGTCGCAATCGAATCGGGGTGCGTGATGATCAGGTACCCGACCGGTACCACCATCAGGATCAGCCAGAGCGGCGTCGTCCAGACCTGCAGTTTCGTGAGCAGATTCATGCCGTAGATCACCAGCAGAATGATCAGCAAACTCGAGAGCGCGTACCCGATTGGTCGGGGAATCCCCAACCCGAGTTCGAGCCCCTGCGCCATGATCGAGCCTTCGAGCGCGAAGAAGATGAACGTGAATGTCGCAAAGATGACATTGGTGATGACCGAGCCGTAGTAGCCGAATCCGGCACCGCGCGAGATGAGGTCAAGGTCGATGTTGTACCGCGCCGCGTAGTAGGCCAGCGGAATCCCGGTCACGAAGATCACGAGCGCGGCGACGCCGATACCAAGCAATGCATTGGATGTCCCGTGGGCGATGCCGATATCCGCGCCGATCGCGAAGTCCGCGAGGTAGGCGATGCCGCCGAGCGCACTGGTGGCAACCACTCCCGCGCCCCATTTGCGGAATGATCGAGGCGCAAAGCGCAGCGTGTAGTCCTCGAGCGACTCCTTCGTCGCCTTACTTGCTGCGGAGAGATCTCCGCTCGCGCTTGGGTGCGTCGTTGATTCGGCAACGCTCGTCACGTGGGACTCCTCGGGTCGACAGGCTGGGTCGGGCCAGCATTTCTGACAGGTGTTTCCGCCGGACTTCAAGCAGATGCCCGTCGTGTTACACCGTCGCCCGCGTATCGCGTGTCGAGTGGTTGTCTCCCTCCGCAGAACGCGTCGCTAAATCGCCATGGCCTTCCGCACCTGGTCGATGGCAGCTGCGCCACCTTCACCTGAACTTGTGATTCGGCCCGCCTGCAGCACGTAGTAATTGCCAGTCGATCGCAGGGCGAACCCAACGTGCTGTTCAACGAGCAGCACCGAGAGGTCACCGCGACGGGTGAGGTCGATGATCACTCGTTCGATATCGGCGACGATGTTCGGCTGAATGCCCTCGGTCGGCTCATCGAGCACGAGCAACCGTGGCTTGGTCAACAGCGTGCGCGCGATCGCAAGTTGTTGCCGTTGACCGCCGGAAAGCAACCCGGCGCGGCGCGCGAGGAGGTCTTTGAGCGCCGGAAACAGATCGAAGACCTCGTCGATATCTGACTTGCGCTTCGCGACGAGTTGCAGATTCTCAAGCGTCGTCATCTGTGGGAAGCACTGTTGCCCTTGGGGCACGTACCCCAGCCCGCGCTTCACCCGACCCGACGGCGGCAGCTTCGAGACATCCTCGCCGTCAATCAAGACCTGACCGCTCATCAGCGGAATCAGCCCGGTCGCGACGCGGAGCAGGGTCGTCTTGCCCGCACCGTTGTGCCCCATGACCGACACCGCTTGCCCAGCTGGAATCGACATGCTGACCTCGTGGAGCACCTTGGTGCGGGCATACCCGGCCGTGACCGACTTGATTTCGAGCATCAGTGACCCCCCTCGCCCTCGACCTCGGCATCGGCGGCCGTGCCGAGGTAGACCTCTTGCACGCGTTTGTCTGCCTGCACCTGTTCGACCGTGCCTGCAGTGAGCCGGCGGCCGGTGTGCAACACGGTCACCCAGTCGGCGTAATTGCGCACAAAGTCCATATCGTGTTCGATCACGACGATGGTGCGGTCGGCAGCGATGCGGCGCAACAATGTGCCGGTCTCATCGCGCTCATCGGCGTTCATGCCCGCGACCGGTTCGTCGAGGAACATGACCTTCGCGTCTTGCACCAGCAGCATGCCGATCTCGAGCCACTGCTTCTGACCGTGGGCGAGAATGCCCGCCGGGGTGTCGCGTAGGCGAGACAGACCGATGGTTTCGAGGGCGGCTTCGACGTAGTCGGGCACGCCACGGCGCACGAATGGGAGCTGCCAGGCCTTGCGATGCAAGCCGCCAGCGATGTCGAGGTTCTGCAGCACCGACAGCTCATCAAACACGGTCGCCGTCTGAAAGGTACGGCCGACGCCCGCGCGAATGATCTTGTTCGTCTTCATCGAGACAAGGTTCAAGCCGTTGTACGTTGCTGTGCCGGTCGCCGGTACGAGCCCGGTGAGGGCGTCGACCAGTGTGGTCTTGCCCGCTCCATTCGGCCCGATCAAGAAGTGCACCTGCCCGGTGCGCAACTCAAGGTCGACCCCGTCGACCGCGGTGAATCCGTCAAAGCTCACCGTGAGGTTCGAGACCGTCATGGTGGGCTCGCTGATGCCACTCATGCTGCCCCTCCCGTTCGCCGCTTGGCGCCGAGCACCAGATCCTTCAGTTTGCCGAACAGTGAGGCGAGCCCATTTGGCAGCAACAGCGTGACGACGATGAACAGCAGGCCAAGCAGGTAGACCCACCCTTCTGGCCAACTCGACGCAAGGCTCGATTGCCCCCATCCGATCGCCATCGCACCGAGAACCGGGCCGAACAGCGTCGCGCGGCCGCCGAGCGCGACGCCCGCGATCAGCAGAATCGAGGCCGAAGCACCGATTTCTTGCGGGGTGATGATGCCGACCAGCGGCACAAACATCGCGCCACCGAGACTCGCCATCAGCGCGGCGATCACGAACGCAGACAGCTTGACGTTCGCCGGGTCGTACCCGAGAAACCGCACGCGCTCTTCGGCGTCGCGCGTCGCAAGCAACAGTTCGCCGAACCGGCTGCGGTAGAGCTGCCAGACCACGAGCATGCACACGATCAGCAGCCCCGCGGCGATCTGGTAGATCATCACCACGTTGGCGTCATCGCTGAGCAAGAAACCGAAGAAGGTCTTAAACCCGCTGAGGCCGGTGTCGCCGCCGGTTTCGCGGATCGTCGAACTGATCAGCACGGCGAGCGCCACCGCGAGCGCCTGGGTCAAGATCGCGAAGTACGCTCCCTTCACTCGCCGCTTGAACAGCGCCCAGCCGAGTACCACTGCCACGATCACCGGCAACAGCAGGATCGCCAGCAGCGTGAAAAGTTCGCTGCGGAACGGCTCCCAGAACGCGGGCAATGGTGCGCCCGGGTCGTACAGGAGCATGAACCCAGGGATGCCTCCCGGCCCCGCCGTCTCAAGGGTGAGGTGCATCGCCATGCAGTAGGCACCGATACCGAAGAACACGCCCTGACCCATGACGAGCATGCCGCCACGGCCCCAGGCGAGGCCGATGCCGACGGCGGCGAGCGCCCAGGCGCAATACTTGCCGAGGTTGCTGATCCAGTGCATCGAGAGCACCGATGGGGCCACCACGAGCAACAGCAGCGCGAACACGCCGATGCCGATGAGTGAGGCCCACGGCTTGAGTTTCGCGAGTTTCGTAAGCGCGGTCATGCGAGCCCCCTCGTGCGAACGGTAAAGAGACCCTGCGGTCGGATCTGCAAGAAGATCACCACGAGCGCGAAGGCGAGCACCTGCGCCAAGCTGCCGGTGGTGAGGTCGGCGAAGGTCGCCATGCCGATGCCAACCGCGAGGGCAGCGATCACGGTGCCCTTGATCTGGCCGATACCACCAGCGACGACCACCAAGAACGCCGGAATGATGTACTGCGCACCCATCTGCGAGTTGGTGCCACCAATCAGCGAAGCGGCGACGCCAGCGACGCCAGCGAGACCGGAGCCGACGAAGAAGGTGACCCGGTCAACGGTGCGGGTGCGAATGCCGAGGGTCTCTGCAAGGTCGCGGTTTTGCATGGTCGCGCGAATGCGCCGGCCGAACGAGGTGTACTTCAGCCAGGCGGCGAGCGCGGCGACACAGACAGCGGCAACGAGGATGGTGAAGAGCTGCCGCAGCGGCCACGCGTAGCCGAAGACGTTCAGTTGCCCCTGCAACCAGGCGGGGTTTTCAACCGGCACACCCTGGGCGGGGAAGATTTGGAGGGCTGCCTGCTGGAGCACAAGTGAGACCCCGACGGTGACGAGCAGGGTGTCGAGTGGCCGTCGATACATCCATTGAATGATCGTGACCTCGAGCAGAAGCCCGAGGCATCCGGCGACCACAAACGCGACCGGCAACGCAACCGGAATCGAAAAACTGCTCTCTGGAATGACCAGCTGGGTCAGGTAGGCGGTGAAGGCGCCAGCCATGATGAACTCGCCGTGCGCCATGTTGATCACCCCCATCTGACCGAAGGTGAGTGTGAGGCCGAGCGCAGCGAGCAACAGCAGGGCTCCCAGCGCGGTGCCGTTCAGCAACGGCGGGATGAGTGCATCCATAGCGACGGTCTTTCTGCGCGAATCGTGGGCTGGCGAGAGGAATGGATGATTCGGGGCTGTGCGCTAGGGCAGCACACAGCCCCGAATGGTTGTCGTGGCTAGCCGGCGGCCTTGACCAGTGCGTCACGCACGGCAGCCGGGAACCAGTCGTAGCCCTTCAGGAAGGGGTCCGGCTTGATGAAGCCGTCAGACTCCCAGACCACATCGAACTGGTTGTTCGAGTTGATCTGACCGATGTGACCCGGCTTCGAGATGTGGTGGTTCTCACCGTCGAGCTCGACCTTGCCCTCTGGGGCGTCGAAGGTGATGCCGCCGGCCTTCGCCGCAGCGTTCACCTTGTCGACATCGAACGAGCCGGCCTTTTCAACGAGGGCCTTGTAGAGGTACAGCGAGATGTACGCGGCCTCCATTGGGTCAGAGGTGACGCCACTGCTGCCCGGGTAGGCCTTCCAGTCATCGATGAACTTCTGGTTGTTCGGGGTCTTCAACGACTGGAAGTAGTTCCACGAAGCGAAGTTGCCGGTGACCTCGTGACCCATCGCTGGGGCCTCTTCTTCAGCAATCGACACCGAGATGATCGGCGTCTTCTCTGGGGTGAGACCAGCGTCGTAGTACGCCTTGACGAAGCCGACGTTCGACGAACCGTTGATGGTGTTGAAGATGAAGTCCGGCTTCGCCTCGACGATCTTCGCGACCTGGGTGGTCCAGTCATCCTTGTCGAGCGGCACGTACTCTTCGCCGACGATCTCGATGCCGAGCTTCGCAGCGTAGAGCTTGATAATCGCGTTCGCGGTGCGAGGGAACACGTAGTCAGAGCCGGCAAGGAACAGCTTCTTCACACCCTTCGAGGCCAAGAAGTCCATCGCGGGAATGATCTGCTGGTTCGTGGTGGCGCCGGTGTAGTAGATGTTCGGCGATGCCTCGAGGCCCTCGTACTGCACGGGGTAGAAGAAGAGCCCGTTGTGCTTCTCAACGACCGGCTTCACGGCCTTGCGCGAGGACGAGGTCCAGCCACCGAAGATGGCGGCGACGCAGTCCTGGGTGAGCAGCTTCTCGGTTTTTTCGGCGAAGGTTGGCCAGTCAGTTGCGCCGTCTTCTTGGACGTAGTCGATCTTCTTACCAAGGATGCCTCCCTTGGCGTTGATCTCGTCGGCGGCCATGTGCAGCACGTTCGAGACCGTCTTCTCCGAGATGGCCATCCCCCCGGTGAGTGAGTTCAAGAAGCCGAGCTTGATGGTCGAGCCTGAGGTGTCGACGCAGCTGGCGGCGGCTGGCGCTGACGAACCTGCGGCGGCGGCCGGGTCGCCGGCGCGAGCGCCACAACCCGAGAGGATCAGCGCGCTCGTTGCGGCGAGGGCGCCGGTGGCCATCAGCGTGCGGAAGCGCGTTCGGCGGGAAGTGATCATGTGGTGCTCCATTTCAAGAAATGAAAACGGCGACGAATCGTGAGGGTCCGCCGCCGTCGGCTGTGATTGCTGGCCCTCCCCACCATCCGGGCTGGGCGTTGCGCGCCAGTTGCCCGAGTGTGTCGGGCCGGTTAAGTGTCGAGCGGGGTCGCCACCTCTTTCTCTGCAGACGCGAAATCAACGCGAAACACCCCACTTGCTAGCCTCCGTAATACAGGTCGATCTGAGCCGCCAAGGGGGTGTCGAATGAGTGCACGGTTGGTGCCATCGCTTGCGGTCACCGCTGCGCTCCACCTCGTTGGTTGGGGTGCGCTGCTTGCCCTCGTGGTGCCATCTGGGGCGACCCTTGACGGCATGAGTGCGGCCCCGCTCGCCTCGCTCGGAATCGGCGTCACCGCATACCTGCTTGGTATTCGTCACGCGTTTGACCCCGACCACATCGCGGCGATCGACGGCAGCACGCGTCGCCTCGTTGGCGCCGGCCGCTCACCCCGCGGAGTTGGGCTCTGGTTCTCGCTCGGCCACTCGACGGTCGTTGCCGCACTCTGCCTCGCGATCGCCGCCGCCGGCCCGCTGATCGCGCCACTCGTGACCGACGACAGCTCGCCCGTACACCAGTGGGCTGGAGCGATCGGGCCGCTCGTCTCGAGCACGTTCCTCATCGTGGTCGCGCTCGCGAATATCGCCTCGATTCGGCAAGGCGCAAGCGCACCGCGCGGCCCAGTCGGCTGGCTGCTCGGTAGGTTCGACCGCGTGCTCGATCGGCCGTCGCGGATGTATCTCATCGGGGTGTTGTTCGGCCTCGGGTTCGACACCGCGACCGAGATTGGCCTGCTCGCGCTCGCGGCGAGCGCCGCCGTGACCGCGGCGCCGTGGTGGGTGGTGTTGGTGTTGCCGGTGTTGTTCGCGGCCGGCATGACTGGGTTCGACAGCGCGCAGGGCGAGCTCGCGTATCGCGCGTACCGTTGGGGTTCCGGCTCGCCGCTTGGCGTGAGCTACCGCACCATTACCGCGGTCATGTCGATCGGTATCGCCCTGGTTGTCGCTGCCGCGCAGCTCGCGACATTGCTCGGGTCGGCCGGCAGCTCGATGCCCTTCGCCAACGTCATCGATATCGGATGGCTCGGCCTCGCCTTCACCGTCGCCATCGGCGCTGCCTGGGCAGCCGCCGCCATCCGTTCTTCAACAAAGACCGCGCTGTCGCGCACCTAACCGACTGCGCCAACCGCCATCCGACTCAAGGAAACCCATGCATCTCACCCCAGCTGATACCGAAAAGTTGCTGCTCAGCGTTGCTGGAATGGTCGCGCGCGACCGCCTCGCGCGCGGCGTGAAGCTGAACTATCCCGAGGCGGTGGCGTTGCTCAGCACCTGGGTGATCGAACGCGCACGCGACGGTGCCCTCGTCGCCGACCTGATGGACGAGGGGCGCACGGTCCTCACCCGCGAGCACGTGATGCCGGGCGTCGCCGACATGATCTCCGACGTGCAGGTTGAGGCCACGTTCGATGACGGGCGCAAACTCGTCACCCTGCACCATCCGATTCAATGATCGGATGCTGCGTGTCTGACCCCATCACACCCATCTCCTTCATGTTGCGCAGCAGCACGCGAAGCCGCACGAATTCTCAGACCAACCGAAAGGACGCCACCCATGAGTAGCGCAACGAGCGGGCCCGGTGCCATTCGTGTGCAGCCGGGCGAGATCGAATTGAACGCCGACCGCACCGCCGAGGAGCGGGTGCGACTCGTGTTCGTGAACACGGGCGACCGGCCAATTCAGATCGGGTCGCACATTCACCTGCCCGACGTGAACGCGGCGCTGTCGTTTGACCGGGCGGCGGCGACCGGGTTCCGGCTCGACATTCCGTCGGGTACGTCGCAGCGGTT
The DNA here is from genome assembly GCA_035764905.1 of Candidatus Lumbricidiphila sp. GTDB lineage: Bacteria > Actinomycetota > Actinomycetes > Actinomycetales > Microbacteriaceae > Agromyces. Next base: position 223,206 of record DASTYN010000010.1, read on the forward strand.
CGAGCCCGGGGCATCCCGTGAGCTTGACGCGGTCGCGCTGCGCGGGGCGCGGCTCGTGCCCGGTATTCAGATTCGTGGAGAGGCAGGCGCGTAATGGGGTCGATTTCACGTGAACGCTACGCGGCGCTCTACGGGCCGACTGTCGGTGACCAGGTGCGGCTCGGTGACACCGACCTCTGGATCGAAATCGAACGCGATCACACCGTCGGCGGCGAAGAAGCCGTATTCGGTGGCGGAAAATCGATTCGCGAGTCGATGGCGCAGTCCGGGCGAAGCCGCGCGGATGGCGCGCTTGACACGGTCATCACGAACGCGATCATTCTCGACTGGTGGGGCATCGAACGAGCCGATGTCGGCATCCGCGACGGGCGCATTGTCGGCATTGGCCGCGCCGGTAACCCAGACATTGCCGACGGTGTCGACCCGCGTTTGGTGATCGGGCCATCCACCGATGTCATCTCGGGCGAGGGGCGGATTCTCACCGCCGGGGCCATCGATTCGCATGTGCATTTGCTCTCGCCATCGCAGATTCACGAAGCACTGGCGACCGGCATTACGACGATCGTGGGCGGCGGTACCGGCCCAAGCGAGGGGTCGAAGGCGACGACGGTCACCCCTGGCGCCTGGCACTTGCAGCAGATTCACCGCTCGCTCGACCGGCTGCCGGTGAACGTGCTGCTGCTCGGCAAGGGCAACACGGTCTCGCAGGAGTCGTTGGAGGAACAAGCACTCGGCGGTGCCGCGGGGTACAAGGTGCACGAGGACTGGGGTTCGACACCAGCCGCGATCGACGCCGCCCTTCGCGCTGCCGACACGTGGGGGCTGCAGGTTGCGCTGCACTCTGACTCGCTCAACGAGGCCGGGTACGTGCAGTCGACCATCGACGCAATCGGTGGTCGCAGCATCCACGCCTTTCACGTTGAGGGGGCCGGTGGCGGTCATGCGCCCGACATCCTCTCAATCGCCGGCCTGCCGCACATCATTCCGGGGTCGACCAACCCGACCTTGCCGCACACGGTAAACACGGTGGCTGAGCACCTCGACATGCTCATGGTGTGCCACCACCTGAACCCGGCCGTGCCTGAAGATCTGGCCTTCGCCGAATCGCGGATTCGGGCGACGACGATCGCGGCCGAAGACATCTTGCACGACCTGGGCGCGCTCTCGATCACGTCATCAGATGCGCAGGCGATGGGCCGTATCGGTGAGGTCATCGCCCGCACCTGGCAGGTCGCGCACGTCATGAAGGCGCGGCGCGGACGCCTCAGCGAGAACTACGCCGCCGACAATGAACGCGCGCGGCGCTACGTCGCCAAGTACACGATCAACCCGGCGATCGCGCACGGCATCGACAGCACGGTTGGCTCGGTCGAGGTCGGCAAGCTCGCAGACCTCGTGCTCTGGGATCCGCGGTTCTTCGGCATCCGACCCGACGTTGTGGTCAAGGGTGGCGCGCTCGCTTGGGGGGCGCTCGGCGATCCGAACGCGTCGATTCCGACGCCGCAACCGGTGCTCATGCGGCCCGCGTTCGGCGATGCGATCGGGTCGGATGTCTCGATCAGCTTCGTTGCGCAAGCCGCGCTCGACGACGGCCTCGCTGGTCGACTCGGGTTGCGCCGCGAGCTGGCGGCGGTGGCGCCGACCCGGTCGGTCACCAAACACGATCTGAAGAACAACACGGCGTTGCCGAAGATCGACATTCGACCCGACACGTTCGCCATCTCAATCGACGGCGAACCGGTGGAGCCTGCGCCCGCGACCGAGCTCCCGCTCGCCCGCCTCTACTCGTTGTTCTAATGGTCGTCGTGTCGGGGCGGGTTTTCTCGTCCAGTGCCCCAAGCTCCGCATCCCACCCTGGATCCCACCCCGCATGGCGTCGAGTTGCGCCCTGTTGTTGCTTTGCGCACCCAGATGGAACCGAAGCTTGCAACTCGGTGCGGATTACGGACGTCGGCGCATCACCCCACAACCCACCAGCACGCAAGGTTCCGTTGCTCAGGGGTACGACGAACAAGCACCGGTTCAACTCATCGAACCGCAAGTTTTGGTCGCTCAATCACCAGGAACACGACCAAAACTTGCGGTTCGATGAAGTGCCCACCGTGGCGGGGCACCTACGTGGGGAGTTGGCGCGGGCCGGAGCGGGGTTGGCTCGGTGAGCGGGGTTGCGGGTGTGGCGTCGACCACGATTGCGATGTTGCTCGGCGATGCCCGGTTGCCGTCGGGTGGGCATGCACACTCGGCGGGCATGGAGCCTGCGTTCCTCGCTGGGGTTGGCCACGCCGATGTGCGCGCGCTGCTCGCCGGGCGCGCCCGCACCTCGTCGCTTGTTGAGGCGGGCGCAGCAGTGGTCGCGATGCGGGTGCTGAGCGGTGCACCGGATGCCTCGACCAGCGACCGTTCAGGTGAACATGCTGCCCGGGCTGACCTTGGGCCTGGCAACGGCAACGGCAACGGCAACGGCAACGGCAAATTCGGCGCAGACCGCACCGCAGAGCTCGCCGCCGTCGAGGGCGCCTGGGCGGCGCGCACGCCGAGCAAGGCGCAGCGCGAGGCATCCCGTCGTTTGGGCCGTGGACTGTTGCGGCTCGCGAAGGCAACCTGGCCCGATGAACCGGCCATCACCGCCTGCGCGGCCCTACCCGACCCATCACGTGCCATCGTGCTCGGCGCGATCGGCGCCGCGTGCGGCATGAACCCCGCCGAACTCGTGCGAGCGGTTGTGTACGACGATGCGCAGAGCGCAGCCGCCGCGGTGCTGAAACTCGACCCGGTTGACCCGGCCCGCACCGTACGCTGGGTTCTCGATGCCTGCGAGGCGGCCGAACCGTTCGTTGCCGAGGTGGCAGCGTGTGACTCCCCCGACGCGATTCCCGCGGCGGGTGCCCCTGAAGCTGAGGGGTGGGCTGAGGCCCACAACCTCCTGACCCGAAGGCTGTTCCGTGCCTGAACCCACTGCCACCACCGTCAGCGCCAACACCTCGACCCGTGCCCTGCGCCTCGGCATCGCCGGACCGGTCGGCACCGGCAAGTCGTCGATCATCGCGACGATCTGCCGTTCACTTGCCGATGAGCTGCGACTTGGCGTGATCACGAACGACATCTACACCGACGAAGATGCCCGGTTCTTGCGTTCGGCCGGCGTGCTCGACCCTGAGCGCATTCGCGCCGTCGAGACTGGGGCCTGCCCGCACACCGCGATTCGCGATGACATCACCGCGAACCTGCTCGCCGCCGAAGACCTCGAAGCCGACTTCGCGCCGCTCGACATTGTGCTCATCGAATCGGGTGGCGACAACCTCACTGCGACCTTCTCGCCCGCACTCGTCGACGCGCAGATCTTCGTACTCGACGTCGCCGGTGGTGGCGATGTGGCCCGCAAGGGTGGCCCGGGCATCGCCCGCGCCGACCTGCTGATCGTGAACAAGACCGACCTTGCCCCATACGTTGGCGTCGACGTACCGCAGATGGTGTCGGATGCCACGGCCGCACGTGAGGGCCGCGCCGTCATCGCGCTCTCGCGCACCGATGCGGCGTCAGTTGCGCAGTTGAAGGCGTGGGTGCTCGCGCTGCTCGGTTCACACCGCGGCGGCACGCACACCCCACAGGATCCGGGGCCAATGGCGCCACACTTCCACGCCGACGAAGACGGCGAGGGCTACTTCCACACCCACGATGAGGCGCCTGCCGACAGTCACTCACACGACGGCCACGGGCACGACCACGGCACCCACGGGCGGTCGAACTGAGCCACGCCACCGGATCGGCCGGGGCATCCCGACCGACCCTCATCGCATTCGAACCCGACCGTGACGGCGGCCGCCTGACCCTGCACTCTGGTTCGGTCGTCGCGCGCCGCCTGAACGTCGACGGCCACACCGCCCGCGTCGGACTCATCGCCGGCCAGGCCCTCTTGCTCGGCGGCGACCAGGTGCGCGTCAACGTCACCGTCGCCGCGGGTTGCGCGCTCGAACTCGAAGACATCGGCGGCACCGTCGCCTACGACGGCGAAGGCTTGCCCGCCTCGTGGCACGTCGACATCGAACTCGGCACGGGCGCCACGCTCCGCTGGGCGGGGCTGCCGTTCGTCATCGCCGACGGCGCAGACGTCACGCGCACGCTGCACCTGAAATTGGCGGATGACTCGCGCGCCACCATCCGCGAGACCCTCGTGCTCGGGCGGCATGGTGAGCGCGGTGGTCGGGTGGTGAACGTTGCGCAGGTCACCCGGGCGGGGCATCCGGAACTTGTCGAATCGTTGGAACTCAGGGGCGGCAGCGGGGTGCCTGGCATTACCGGCGACCATCGCGTGCTCGACACGGTCATGGAGTTTCCGGCGGCGAATGCTCGGTCAGCGACAGACAATGCACCAACCGCGAATGGCATCGCGCCAGCAACGCACACCATCCTCGAACTTGAGGCCGGCGGTCGCATTCAGCGGTGGCTGGGTGCCGAACTGCACCGTTCGCCCCTGCAGCAGGTCGCGGCCGAGGCAGGGTAACGACGCGAATCGCTACTTCGGTGCCCGCTTGCCAAACCGGGCGGCAAGCCCCCACTGGGTGACCTGCAGCATCGCTTCGATCACGATCTTCGTGCTCATCTTCGACGTGCCGACGACCCGCTCGATGAACGTGATCGGCACCTCAACCACCCGCAGCCCGGCCTGGAACGCCTGCCAGAGCATGTCGACCTGGAACCCGTAGCCCTTGGTCTGTACCGCATCGAGTGGCAGCGACTGCAGCGCGCTTGCGCGCCACGCGCGGAACCCCGCGGTCGCGTCACGGGTCGGCACGCGCAACATGGTGCGCGCGTACCACGAGCCACCACGCGAGATGAGAATGCGGTGCCATGGCCAGTTCACGATCTTGCCGCCCGGCACCCAGCGTGAGCCGATGACGAGATCGACCGGATGCTCCGTACCGCCCGATTCGAGACCCGCGAGCAGCGCGGGCAAGTCTTCTGGTTGGTGCGAGAGGTCGGCATCCATCTGCACGATGACCTCGAACCCGGCGTCGAGCGCCTGTGCGAATGCGTCGAGGTAAGCCCGGCCAAGGCCTTCTTTGCCGGTGCGGTGTTTGACCAGCACCTGCGAGTCGGCAGCGGCGAGTTCGTCGGCGAGCCTGCCCGTGCCATCCGGTGAATTATCGTCGACGATCATCACCGAGGCGGCGGGGATCGCGGCGCGGACGCGGCCGACAATAACCGGCAGGTTCTCACGCTCGTTATACGTCGGGATCACGACGACAGTACGCACTGATCGTCCTTTCGTCGCACATCAGCTTGTGCCATGGTACCGGCGGTCGCGTGGCGGCTCGAATTTGGGCGGTCGTACACTCCTGACATGGACAATCTCGATCGGGCCATCGTCGACCGGCTGAGTGAGAACGCGCGCGCCTCGTACGGCGATATCGGCAGTGAGGTCGGGCTGTCGGCGTCGGCGGTCAAGCGCAGGGTCGATCGGATGGTGGCCGATGGCACGATTCGCGGATTCACCGTGGTGCTCGACCCGGCGGCCGAGGGCGTGCGCACCGAGGCGTTCGTTGAACTGTTCTGCCGGGGCACCGTTGGGCCAGACGAACTGCGGCGGCAACTGACCGCGGTGCCCGAGGTTGTCTACGCCGGAACCGTCACCGGCAGCGCCGACGCGATCGTAAAGATCCGCGCCGAGTCAAACCAGGCCCTCGAGGTCGCGCTCGAGAAAGTGCGCGTCGCGCCGAACGTCGACCACACCCGCAGCGCTGTGGTGCTGTCGACGCTGGTCGACCGCGAGCGCCGCTAGCCGTCGCTACCGCGAGGCGCGTTGGCGTCTGAGATCGCGGTCTTCGGCAGTTTGCGCACCCGCGCGCGGCGCTTCTTGCGCTCGGGAATCATCCCGCGCATTTCTTCGAGCTTGCCGAAGCAGAGCAGCCGGTCCTCGGCCTCGAGCAGTTGCCCCTTGCGCGGGTTTGGGATCACGTTTGTGCCGCGGTGCAGCGTGAGCACCGTGATATCGCGCTCCCAGAGGCCAGACTCACCGAGCGTGCGCCCGACGAGTTCGGCAGCCTTGTGCACGACGAGTTCGGCAACGCCGTAGCCGGTCGAGACCGTGAGCCGCTGGCGCACGTCGATCTCGGGGAACCCAACCTGGTGGTCGATGAAGTCGATGATCGCGCCAGCCACGTCGAGGTTCGTCGCCGCCTCGATGCCCTGCAGGCCCGGTGACGAGTTCACCTCCATCACAAGCGGGCCATCGGCGCCCTCAAGCATGTCGACGCCGGCCACCTTCAAGCCCATGATCTGCGCGGCGCGGACCGCGGCATCCCGATATGCCTGCGGCAAATCGATCGGCTCGACGGTGCCGCCGCGGTGCACGTTGGAGCGAAACTCGTCGCCTCGGGCGGTGCGGCGCATGGCCGCAACCACCCGGTCGCCAACAACAAGGGCCCGGATGTCTCGCCCGCGGCTCTCGGCAATGAACCGTTGAATGAGCACGTTCTGGTGGGTGGAGTGCAGTGTCTCGATGATCGACTCGGCGATCTTCACCTCTGGGGCGAGGATCACGCCGATGCCCTGGGTGCCCTCGAGCAACTTGATGACGACCGGGGCGCCGCCGACCCGTTCGATGGCCGGTCGCACATCGGCGCGGTTACGCACGAACGCGGTGGCCGGCATGGCGATGTTGTGGCGCGAGAGAATCTGCGATGCACGGAGTTTGTCGCGGGCGTTCGAGATGCCGTTCGCAGTGTTCGGCGTGTAAACATCCATCTGCTCGAACTGCCGCACCACGGCGGTGCCGTAGTAAGTGATCGAGTTGCCGATGCGAGGCAGAATCGCGTCGTAGTCGCTGAGCGGCCGACCGCGGTACTGCAGGTCTGGCTCGTCGCCCGAGAGGTCAATCGCGAAGCGCAGCGTGTTCAGCACACGCACGTCGTGACCGCGCTGCAGCGCAGCAGTCTTGAGGCGCTGCGTGGAGTACGCGTGCGGGGCGCGCGACAAGATAGCGAGTTTCACGGATGCTTCCCTGCGAAGATGGAACGGTGACCAAGCCTCACCCTACAATCACCGCCGGGTGGCGTGAATGGGTTGCGCTGCCAGAGCTCGGCGTCGAGTGGGTGAAGGCGAAGCTCGACACCGGGGCCCGCACCTCGGCATTGCACGCCTTCGACCTTGAAGAGATCGATCTTGATGGCGTTCCCGGGGTTCGATTCGGCATTCACCCCTGGCAGAACGTCGCCACCGATGCCGTCGAGGTCGAATGCCAGGTGCACGACCGGCGTCATGTGCGCAGCTCGTCTGGGCATGTGCAGGAGCGCATCGTGGTGCTCCTTGATGTGGTCATTCATGGGTACACCGTCCCCGCAGAATTCACGCTGACGAACCGTGACCAGATGGGCTTCCGCATGCTGATCGGGCGCGAGGTGCTGCGACAAGGGTTCGTCGTCGACTCGTCGCGTTCGTTCCTCAGCGGACGCGCCCCGCGTATCGTTCGGCGCGCCAACCGGGGGCTGGTTTGAGTTGACCCGGATGTTCCGGTCGCTCGCGCACGTGAACTACCGCATCTGGTTCATCGGTGCGTTTGTGTCGAACATCGGTGCCTGGATGCAGACCACCGCCCAGAACTGGGTCGTACTCACCGAACTGAGCGGCAATAACGCGTTTGCGGTCGGCATCACGATGGCCTTGCAGTTCGGGCCGGGGCTGCTCCTCGTCGGCGTGACCGGACTGATCGTCGACCGCTTCGATCGCCGCCGCGTGCTGGTCGTGACGCAGTCGTCAATGATGGTGCTCGCACTGGCCCTCGGCGTGCTGCTCGTGTACGGGCACGCACAGCTCTGGCATCTCTACGTGTTCGCGCTGATCTTTGGCGTCGTGAATGCGATCGACATTCCGGCCCGGCAATCGTTCGTCTCTGACCTCGTGACCACGGGCGACACCTCGAACGCCGTCGCGTTGAACGCGGCATCCTTCAACGCCGCCCGCATGATCGGCCCGGCGGTTGCCGGCCTGCTGATCGTCGCGGTCGGCTCGGGCTGGGTGTTCGTGATCAACGCCGCCACGTTCCTCGGCGTGCTGGTTTCGCTGTTCTTGTTGCGCGTGCGTCATCAACAACGGATGCCCCGTGCCGCCCGTGCCCGCGGCGGCATCGGTGCCGGGTTCGCCTATGTGTGGCGTCGCCCAGACCTGATGATCGTGTTCATCATCGTGTTCTTGATCAGTGCGTTCGGCATGAACTTTCCGATCTTCTCGTCGACGATGGCGGTGGAATTCGGCCGCGGGGCCGGCGAGTACGGTTTCTTGAACTCGATCCTCGCGATTGGGTCGCTCACCGGCGCACTGCTCTCGGCCCGGCGCGAGCGAGCGCGGCTGCGCGTAGTGATGCTGGCGGCCGCCGGGTTCTCGGTGTCGGCCACGGTTGCAGCGGTGATGCCGTCGTACGAATGGTTTGCGGCGTCAACCGTGCTGCTCGGGTTCACCGTGGTCACCATGCTCACCACCGCGAACGGGTACGTGCAGACCACGACCGACTCGGCGCTGCGCGGACGGGTGCTCGCGCTCTACTTCGCGATACTCACCGGCGGCACGCCGATCGGCGCCCCGATCGTGGGTGCCGTCGCGAATATCTGGGGACCCCGATGGGGCCTCGGTGTCGCAGCAATCGCGGGCGGGGTCGCCGCGTTGCTCGGGCTCGCCTGGCTGATCGGGTACCGCGGCATGCGACTCACGAAACATCCCGATCACCGATGGGGCGCGACCGTCGCGTTCTCAGCCCCGCCGACCGCGTCAATCGCACTCCCAGATCAGAGCACGTCGTCGAAGTCGTGAGTCGGGGTACCGAACCGGTGGTTGGTGATCGACACTGACTGTTCCCGCAAGAACGGCAACAGTTCGACGCGGCCTGAGCGGGTGACCGGATTCGCGTACACCGCAACATCGGCCCGGCCGCCGAGCGCAGTGGCGAGCGCTGCGGCATCTCCCCCGACCAGGCGCACGCGTTCGCGGAGCGGTGTGCCTGCGCGCACCGACGCCATCCACGAGGCATCCGATGCGGTGGTCACGCTGATGTGTCGTGACGCAAGCAGACGACGAACCGGCCGCGGCAGCTCAATGCCCGATGAGACAGTAAACCGGCTCGTCGCGCGGAACGCCGCAACCAGCACCCGCATCGCTGTGCCGAGCTCAACACCGTCGCTGATGCGCACGGTCACACTCGCTGGCCGGTAGCGGAACACGTTGCGTTCGACGCCGAGCGCCGCCACATCGCGGCTCACGCCGTACTCGGTCTGCCAGGCGACCTCGTCATAGAGCGCGGCGCGGCGCAGCACCTCGAACGATTCGAACTCGAGTGACGGTTGGGCGCACTCGATGAGCTCGGCAATGCGCGGCGGCAAGCCGCGCAGGTGCAGGGTGCTCGACTGTGAGGTGGGTGGTTGCGGCATCCAATCGCCAAAGCCGAACAGGTAGTTCGGGCCGCCCACCTTGGCGCCCGCGCCGACGGCCGAGCGCTTCCAGCCGCCGAATGGCTGACGCTGCACAATCGCGCCCGTGGTGCCGCGATTCACGTAGACGTTGCCGGCTTCGACGCGGTCGAGCCAGATCGCCACCTCATGCGGATCAAGGGAGTGTAGGCCCGCGGTGAGGCCATACTCGACGGCGTTCTGCAGTTCGATCGCCTCGGTGAGCGTGCTCGCGTGCATGATGCCGAGCACCGGCCCGAAAAACTCGGTGAGGTGAAAATACGAACCGGGCTTCACGCCGGTCTTCACACCCGGCGACCAGAGACGACCGGATGCATCGAGCTGCTGTGGCTCAACGAGCCACTCCTCATCGATGCCGAGGTGGGTGAGCGCGTGCAGCAGTTTGCCGTTTGCCGGCCCGGTGAGCGGGCCAACCTGGGCCGCGAACTCGGTCGGCACGCCGACCCGGAGCGAGCGGGCGGCATCGACGAGTTGCCGCCGGAACCGCTCAGAGTGGGCGACCGAGCCGACCAAAATGGCGATTGACGCGGCCGAGCACTTCTGCCCGGCATGCCCGAATGCGCTCTTCACAATGTCGGCGGCCGCGTGCTCAAGGTCGGCCGCTGGCGTGACGATGATCGCGTTCTTCCCGCTGGTTTCGCCGAGCAACTTCAGCCCGGGGCGCAACTGCAGGAACCGCTCGGCGGTTTCGTACGAGCCGGTGAGCACGACCCGATCGACCTGGGGGTGGGTGATGAGTTGTTCAGCGATCTGCTGGTCATCGAACACCGCGAGGGCGAGCAGTTCACGCGGCACACCGGCCGCCCAGAGGGTTTCGGCCAGCAACGCGCCGCAGCGGCGCGCGGCAGTTGCCGGCTTCAGCACCACACCGGTGCCGGCCGCGAGCGCGGCGAGCACCCCGCCCGCGGGGATCGCGAGGGGGAAGTTCCACGGCGGCGTGACCGCGGTGACGGCGGCCGGCACGAAGGCCGCACCCGGCACCCGCTCCAGCTCGCGGGCGCGTTCGGCGTAATAGTGGGCGAAGTCGATGGCCTCGGAGACCTCAGGGTCAGACTCGGCGATGAGTTTGCCGGTTTCGGCTGCCATGACTTCGATGAACTCGGCCCGCTGCGCGGCGAGTGCGACACCGACCCGGTGCAGCACGGCGGCGCGCTCCGCCGCGGGGCGCTGACCCCAGTCGGCACCGGCGCGGGCAACAGTGTGCACGAGTGCGTCGAGCGCCGCAGCATCGCGCACGACCGAGGCCACCACCGAATCGACGCCGAGCTGGCTTGACGCCGAACGTGCAAGCGCGGCGCGGCCCCAACGGCGGTTCGGCGGCAGTGCCGGGTCGGTGTCTGGGGTGTTCTTGAACGCGGTCTTGCTCGGCGCTTCGAGCGTCGGGACGGATCCGGTCTGCGCCCGGGTCGGTGCAGTTGCGACTGAACCGGTCATCGCATCACCCGTGACCGCGGCGACCGCACCGGTCGGCGTGGCAAGGTCGGTCGCGGCCGTTGGCACAACGCCCGTCGACCCGAGGTCGGGCCACAACTGGGCGCCGGAAGGCCCCGCAACCGAACCCGGCAGCAACCGGTCATCGGGCTGCGAGCCACGCTCCAGGCCGAGCACCACGTTGGTGAGCTCGAGCGCCTGCGCCTCGGTCGCATCGGGCGTTGGCACGTTCGCCGCAATCGGCTCACGGAACAATGCGTTTGGGGCGAGCCCGTGCCCGGCCCACTGGTCAAGCTCGAGCGCACGGTCTTGGCGCCGCCTCGGCACCGGCGGGGCATCCGTCATCACGTCGCGCGACGCGAGATAGCGCTGGAACTCGCGATCGAAGAGCGCCTCATCGTCGCCGAGCCGGGTCGCAGCCGACAAGAAATTCTCCGGCGCCGCAGCCTCATCGAGCCGTCGCACGAGGTACGCGATCGCAACATCGAACTCACCTGGACGCACCACCGGCGTGTACAACCGAACCGGTCCAACGTCGGCGCTGATGGCGGCAACGTACCCGGCCGACATCCCAAGCAGCATCTCGAACGACACCCCATGCTCAAGACCGCGGGTTTTGGTGAGCAACCACGCGTGCGCGATGTCGAACAGGTTGTGGCCCGCAACACCGAGTTCGACCGCGTCGAGGCGCCCGCGGTTCAGCGCCCAATCCAGCATGCGGAGGTAGTTCGCGTCGGTATCAACTTTGCGGTCGAACGTGGCGGTGGGCCATCCATGCATCGTCGCATCGACCCGCTCCAATGGCAGGTTCGCGCCCTTCACCAGGCGCACCTTGATCGGGGCGCCACCAGCCGCGCGGCGCGCGGCCGCCCACTCCTGCAGCGTGTGCATGGCATCGATCGAGTCGGGAAGGTATGCCTGCAACACGATGCCCGCACGCAGACCCTGCAGTTGAGGGCGGTCGAGCAGTCGGGTGAAGACCGCGATCGTCAGGTCGAGATCGTGATACTCCTCCATGTCGAGGTTGATGAATTTGCCGGATGACCCGGCCGCACACTCGTACAGCGGCGCGAGGCGCTCGACCACCTCAGTGACGGCCTCGTCGAACCCCCACATCGTGAGATTGCTGGCGACACCCGACACCTTGATCGAGACGTAGTCGACATCGTCGCGCCGCAGCAGCTCAAACACCCCGGCGAGCCGGCGATCGGCTTCGCCGCGACCGAGCACGGCCTCGCCAAGCAGATTCAGGTTGAGCAGTGACCCATCGGCGCGCAGTTTGGTGATGCCTTCGGCGAGGCGCTTCGGCGAAGCGTCGAGCACCAGATGCGCGAGCATTTCGCGCAGCACCCGCCGGGCAATCGGCACCACCACCCACGGCACGAGCGGCGCCAAAAAGCCAGCAGCCCGCGACGAAGCTTGCAGCCACCGCGGCAGGGTCTTCGGCGTGATCTTGGCAATCGCATCGAAATTGCGGGCGGCAACGTGAATATCTTCGGGCCGCACGACGCCGTCGACGAACCCCACCGCATAGGCGAGACCGTTCGGGTCGGCGAGCAGTTCGGCCAGGCGGGTGGCCGATGGCGGAACCGGATGGCCCGGGGCATCCGCGACCCACTTCCGAACGAGCGCGGCGACTTCGTCAGGGCGCGGTTGATCGGCAAATGTCATGCAACGACCCTACGTCCCGGGGCGTGTGCAGGGGCGAAGCGGTGCGCCCCGCGTTGCCGTGCGGCCGGCCCGCATGTTGGCGCGCCCCGGGCTGGGCAATCCAGCACGAACTGCCCCGACCCCGCCTGGCGTGGGACGATAGACACGATGACTAGCAACGAGTTCGTGGGCGCCCGGTCGGTCGCCGAGATTCGGCGCGACTTCCCGGGCATTGCGGCGTTTGCGGCAGCCGGGGCCGCGTACCTCGACTCGGCCGCGACCTCGCAGCGCCCGAACGTCGTGATCGACACCGAGCGCGACTACCTCGCCGGCGGCATCGCGCCGGTGCACCGCGGCGCGAGCAACGCGACCGGTGAGTCAACGAATCTGTTCGAAGAGGCGCGCAGCGCGGTGGCCGACTTCGTCGGCGTCGCCGAGAACGAGGTGGTCTGGACCCTCAACGCGACCGATGCGATCAACATGGTGTCGCTGGGCATGGCGGATGCCTCGGCCGGGCTCGGCGGCTCCGCCGCCGCCCGGTTCGCGCTGCAGCCGGGCGACGAAATCGTCATCACCGAGGCCGAGCATCACGCGAACCTCATTCCCTGGCAGCATCTGGCCAAGCGCACCGGCGCGGTGCTCCGCGCGGTCCGCGTCGATCAGCAGGGCTTGTGGAGCCTCGACGATCTGGCGGTCACACTCTCCGACCGCACCCGAGTGGTGGCGGTCGCTGATGTGTCGAACGTCACCGGCGCAATCACCGATGTCGCCGCAGTGGTCGAACTCGCCCATGCGCGCGGTGCGCTCGTGGTGCTCGACGCCTGCCAGTCGGTGCCGCACCGGCCAACGAACTTCACCGATCTCGGTGTCGACTTTGCCGCCTTCTCGGCGCACAAGATGCTCGGCCCAAACGGGCTCGGTGTGCTCGCCGGTCGCGCCGAATTGCTTGACGCGCTCCCACCCGCCCGCACTGGCGGCTCAACGATCACCAAGGTCACCCTCGACGACGCTGAGTTCCTACCCGCACCGCTGCGGTTTGAGGCGGGCACCCAGGCGGTTTCGCAGGTGATTGCGCTCGGCGCCGCGGTGGGCTACCTGAACGAACTCGGCATGCCGGCGGTCGCCGCGCATGAGCAGACGCTCGCAATGGAGTTGGCCGAACGAGTCGCCGCGATGCCCGGTATCCGCCTCGTTGGCCCGCCGCCTGGTGCGCCCCGTGCCGGGCTCGTCTCGGTCGCGGTCGATGGCGTGCACGCGCACGACGTCGGGCAGGTGCTCGACTCGAATGGGGTGATCGTGCGGGTCGGCCATCACTGCGCCCAGCCGCTCCACCGCGCCCTCGGGCTCACCGCGACCGTGCGCGCGAGCGCACACGTGTACACCGAGGCATCCGAACTTGACGGCTTTATGGAGGGCCTTGCCGAAGTGCAGCGGTTCTTCAAGGTCCCCGCAGGAGCCACCGCGTGACGAACCTCGAATCGCTCTACCAGGACATCATTCTCGACCTGGCGAAGTCGCGGCACGGCGATGGGCCGCTCGACGGCGCCGACCATGAGCACCACGAGTACAACCCGACCTGCGGCGACCAGCTCACCCTGCGCATCAAACTCGACGGCGACCAAATCGCGGGCCTCGCCTGGCAAGGCGACGGATGCTCCATCTCAATGGCATCGGCGTCGGCGCTGAGTGACTTGGCAACCGGTCAAACGCTCGAGGGCGCACAGCACCTGATCGACGCGTTCCGCGAGATGCTGCGCTCGAAGGGTGCGGGCACGCCAGATGAAGACGTGCTCGGCGATGCGATCGCGTTCCACGGGGTCTCGAAATACATCATGCGCGTAAAGTGCGCGATGCTTGCCTGGGTCGCGCTCGAGGCGTGCCTCACCGAGGAGCGGGTGCAGCGCGCATCCTGAACGCGTGCGCTTCGGCGCGCGAATCGCTCGCTCGACCGCGTTTCACGAGTTTCGGATCGCTAACGACGGCGAAACGGACCGCTTGGTTCACTGAATTTGCCGCACCCATCCCCTTGCGGCAGAAGGAGTCGGCATGCGTGCCAAGTTGTTCGGAGCCGCTGCGGCGGCGGCCATGTTGATTGTGTTGACCGGTTGTTCGGCGAGTGACGCCAAGGTGGCTTCACTCGACGGCGCCACCCAGGCCGCGACCAGCCCGCTCATCGCCTGCTTGAAGCAGCACAAACTCGATGCCACCCTCCGCCCAGACGGCACCCCCGAGTTTTCGAAGGACGCCACGCCCGAACAGATTTCGGAGGCGCTCGGCGACTGCCAGCCGAGCGCAGCCAGCGGGAGCAGCGGTACGACCTCGGGCGGCAGCTTGACTGATCCGGCCAAGTCGAACGGCAAGACTCCGATGGAGAACGCGAAGACCTACGCCAAGTGCATGCGCGAGCACGGCCTGAAGGACTTCCCAGACCCGAACGCTGACGGGCAGCTCACCCCGCCCGAGGCCGTGCTGAACGACCCCGGTCTGAACGAGGCGAACAAAGCCTGCGCTGGTGACACTGGCATCATGTTCGGCAGTGTCCACGGATAACCAACCTCGACGCTTGCCTCCTAGCGCCGCAGCGGCGGTCGACGAACACGTCGGCCGCCGCTATTTTGTGTCGAACGGACCCTGGCCTGTGTACCAGTCGAGCGCCGTTGCCCCGATACCGGGTGCGAGGTCGGCAATGCGTGCCGGGCTCCAGCGCGGTGACCGGTCCTTGTCGATGAGTTGGGCCCGAACGCCCTCCCGCAGGTCGGGCTGCCCGAGCATGAACGCCACCGTGCAAAACTCCTGCTCGATCACTGCGCGCACTGTGCCGAGGGCGCGGGCTCGGCGCACGGCCGCGAGCGCCACCGCCACCGCCGTCGGCGAGAGCGCCTCAAGTTCGGCCGCGGCATCCGCTGCCGCTGCCTCAGGCCGGGCGCGCAACCGATCGAGGATCTCGGGCGCAGAGCCGGCCGAGTAACACGCGTCGATCCAGGGCCGCGCGGCTTCGAGATCGGATGCCTCGGGCGTCTCATCGAAGAGCAGTGCGAGTTCGGCGGGGCTGCCCGGGTCGGCTCGCTCCGAGAGCGCGGCGACGAAATCTGCCACCGCGGCAGACGGAATCAACAAATCAGCGAACCCGGCCCAGATCGCATCGGCGGCCGACATGGTCGCCGCATTCATCGCGAGGTACTCACCCACGCGTCCGGGCGCGCGCGCGAGCAGGTAGGTGCCACCGACATCCGGGGTGAACCCAACCCGGGTTTCGGGCATTGCGAGCCGGGATGTCTCGGTGACCACCCGCACGGTCGCATGCCCACCAAGGCCGATGCCGCCGCCCATGCTCACGCCGTGCATGATCGACACGACCGGCTTCGGGTACGTGGCGATCGCGAGATCCAGCTCGTACTCAGCGCGGAAGTAGGCGAGCGCCCCGTCGAGCCCATCGCGGTCGTAGTGCCCGAGCACCTCGCGCAGGTCGCCGCCGGCGCAGAACCCGCGCGGCCCATCGCCATCGAGCAGCACGGTCGCGACCTCAGAGTCGTGCCGCCACCCCTCCAGCGCCGTGGCGAGGTCGCCGATCATGTCGACGCTCAGCGCGTTGATCGCCTCGGGGCGGGTCAGGGTGATGCGACCGAGCCCGTCGGTCACGGTCAGTCGCACGCGCTCGCTCATACGGTCACGCTATCGCGAGCACCGCAGCGAACTGCCGGCCACCGCCGTCGACCCGAACCACGTCGCAAGTGCCACACGTGCGGTCGAGGCATCCGACGTACCCTTGATGCATGCCCCTCGCCAAGATCGTGCTGTTCTATGCGTTCACGCCCCTCAGCGACCCCGATGCCATTCGGCTGTGGCAGCGCGACCTCTGCGAAGGCCTCGGGCTGCGCGGGCGGCTGTTGATCTCGGCTCACGGGCTGAACGGCACCCTCGGCGGCGAGCTCGCGGCGGTGAAGCGGTGGGTGCGCAAAACCCGCGATTACCCCGGATTCAAGCACGTCGATGTGAAGTGGAGCGAGGGCACCGGGCTCGACGCTGCGGGGCAGTCGCTCGACTTCCCCCGGCTGAGCGTCAAGGTACGCGAAGAGATCGTCTCGTTCGGTGCGCCCGGCGAGTTGCAGGTCGACGCGGATGGCGTGATCGGCGGCGGTGCGAAACTCACCCCCGATGGGCTGCACGAACTGGTCGCCGAGCGAGGCGATGAGGTCGTCTTCTTCGACGGACGCAACGCGCTCGAGGCCGAGATCGGCCGGTTCGAAGGCGCGATTGTGCCGCCAACTGATACGACTCGCGACTTCGTTTCGCTGCTCGACTCTGGCATGTACGACCACCTCAAGGGGCGGCCGGTCGTGACGTACTGCACCGGCGGCATCCGCTGCGAGGTGCTGTCGGGTCTGATGAAGAGTCGCGGGTTCGACGAGGTCTACCAACTCGATGGCGGCATCGTGCGTTACGGCGAGCGCTTCGGCGATGACGGGTTCTGGAAGGGCTCGCTCTACGTGTTCGACGGCCGCGGCTCGATGGACTTCTCGGACCACGCCGAGGTCATCGGCCGCTGCGCGAGCTGCGGCGAGGCGACCAAACGCACCGTGAATTGCCCGGATGCCTCGTGCCGCCAGCAATTCGTGGTGTGCGAGTCGTGCGTGGCCGTGGCTTGTGCAGCCCATGGCGGGGTGGGCGCCGCTACGGCCGCGCCTTCCGATCTCGCCCTGGCTGGCGCATCCGATCTCGCCCTGGCTGGCGCATCCGCATGATCACCGTGATCGGCTCCGTGCTGGCGGCTGCCGCCGCTCTGTTGCACGTGCTGATCTTTCTCATGGAGAGCGTCTGGTGGCGCCGCGAGCGGGTCTGGCGCCGGTTCGGGCTGCGCACCCAGGAGCAGGCCGACACCACGCGATCGCTCGCCTACAACCAGGGGTTCTACAACCTGTTCTTGGCGATTGGTGTGGTGGTCGGGCTCGTCATGCGGTCGGCTGGGCCGCTCGGTTGGAACGGCGGGCTCGCGCTGGCAGGAACCACACTCACCCTGTTTGCACTCGCCTCAATGGTTGCCGCCGCAATCGTGCTCACCACAACGGGTCGTGGTTACGTTCGAGCCGCAGCGGTGCAGGGCACCCTCCCGCTGACCGCCATCGTGCTCCTCGTTGTGGCGAGCGCGAACTCGACGATCGCGTAGGGGCGGCATCCGGTTGGTGCCCCCTCCCTGAGCGCGCGCCCGCCCGGGCGCGCTGCGCCGTGCTGAGCGCGTCGCGGTGCGCAAAAAGTGCAACAACACGGCATTTATTCGCGTTCCCTGCACTTTTCCCGCCCTTCGACACGCCGAACGTAGCGCGGTACTCGCGGTACCACGACGCGCCGGCGCCAGATCGCTACGCGGCTGGCATGGTGGGTTCGGGTGATGGGTCAACCGCGGCCGGCTTACGGCGCGGCTTCGCCGGCTTCTTCGCTGGCGCATCGAGCTGCAGCCGGCGGATCAGTTCGACAGCGTGGGCCGTGGTGACCATCACGCGGTCGAATTCGCCGCCGCTGAGTTCGAGCACGACGGCCTGGCGCTTGCCCTTCACGACGATGAAGTCGGCACCGCCGTGGTGCTTCCAGGTGCCGGCGGCGAGCACGAGCGGCACTTCAACCCCGCGGCGGCGGATGCCGCGCACCCAGACCCACGGGTCATCCGTCAAGGTGGCCGACCGAATGTTGGACCGTTCGATCACCACGTCGGACGAGCGCAGCGTGAGCGACTTCTCGGGGGCAGTCAGGTGCACTTCGATACGGTCGGGGTGCACGCGGAGATTGACCATGCTTCCATCCTGCCCCACTCTGGCTGAGAAGGCGCCGGGAAGTTGCGATTGCGTGCGGCTAATTCGGGGTCGCTGCCGCGGCGGCGCGCGCGGCAGCTGGCAGCGCCTCGACGATGCGCCCGATCGCAGCGTCATCGTGCGCGGCGGTGACGAACCAGGCCTCGAACACGCTTGGCGGTAGCGAGACCCCGGCGCCCAGCATCGCGTGGAAGAACGGGGCGTAGCGCCACGATTCCTGCCGCTGCGCACCCGCGTAGTCGGTCACGCCGCCCGCGACGGCCTCGCCGAACACGAAGCTGAACAGGTTGCCCGCGGTCTGCACGGCATGCGCGACACCTGCCGCCGACAGCGCCGCCGAGGTTTCACGTGCAACCGTGGCGGCAGCCTGGTCGAGCGCGGCGTAGACCGAGGCATCCGCTGCCTTGAGTGTCGCCACGCCGGCCGCGACGGCGACCGGGTTACCGCTCAACGTGCCGGCCTGGTAGACCGGGCCAAGCGGCGCGAGCAACTCGAGCAGATCGCGGCGACCACCGATCGCGGCGACCGGCATACCGCCGCCGATGACCTTGCCGTAGGTGAAGAGATCAGGCGTGAATTCGGTGGATGTCCCGTGCTCGACGCCCCACCATCCGGCTGCCGACACGCGGAACCCGGTGAGTACCTCATCGGCGATGACGAGTGCGCCGTGCGCGTGGGCGATCTCGACCAGGGCCTTGTTGAACCCTGGCAACGGGGCAACGACACCCATATTCGCGGCAGCAGCCTCAACGATCACCGCGGCGATGCGGTCGCCGTGCTCGGCGAACGCGGCTTCGACAGCGGCGAGGTCGTTGTACGGCAGCACGAGCGTGAGCGCCGCGATCGCGGCCGGCACCCCGGCACTGCCCGGCATGGCGTAGGTCGCGAGACCCGATCCGGCCTCAGCGAGAAGCCCGTCTGAGTGCCCGTGGTAGTGCCCGGCGAACTTCACGAGCAGGTCGCGCCCGGTCGCGCCACGCGCGATGCGAATCGCGGTCATCGTGGCTTCGGTGCCGGTCGATACCAGCCGCACCCGCTCAACCGGGGCGACGCGCGCCTCGACGAGTTCGGCCAATTCAGTCTCTGCCGGGGTGCTTGCACCAAACGAAAGGCCGCGGCTGGCGGCATCCTGAACTGCCTCGATCACCCGCGGGTCAGCGTGACCCAAGATCGCGGGACCCCAGCCGGCGACGAGGTCAACGTAGTCGCGACCCTCGGCGTCGGTGACGTAGGCGCCCTTCGCGGCGACCAAAAAGCGCGGCGTGCCGCCCACCGAGCGGAACGCGCGCACCGGCGAGTTCACCCCGCCGGGAATCGCGGCGCGGGCCCGGTCGAAGAGTTCTTGGTTGGTGGGCACCCGAGTCACAAACTCAGCCTAGGCGCAGGCTACGCCAAGGGCGTTCATGGGTGCGCAGTTCGCGTAGTTGACGTTCGACGTCGTCGCTGCGCCGCACGCACCGTACCTGCGCTTTACGCTGACGATAACCCGGCCTTGCCAGCATGGATATTGTCCGCATTCCACACCTGGAGGTCTCATGACGAAACTCACCCGCCTGCACGCACTTCGAACGCTGATGTGTGGCACCGTCGCCGCGGTCACGCTCACGTTCACGCTTACTGCGTGCACGGCGCCCCCGTCAGTAGCTACCCTCGCGAACAATCCCAAGGCATCTCAGCCTGCCGCCGCTGACGCTGGCGACGCCTACGTGAAGTGCGCAAAGGAGCACGGCATCGACGTGTCGTTCAACGCTGCCGGGGAGGTGCAGTTTCCGGCCCAACGACCGGCTGGATTCAACGAGATGCTCAGCGCCTGCAGCAAGTTTGTGCCGCAGTCGATGATCGCGAGCTCGGAGCTCTCACAAGACCAGATCGCAACATTGCTCACCTTCGCAAAGTGCATGCGCGAGCACGGCGTCACTGACTTTCCAGATCCGGGACCAAAAGGTTTTACCGACGATCAGATGAAATCGCTCCCGAAGGGTGAAGCCCTGCCAGCAGATGTGCTCAAAGCGTGCAACGGCGGCACAGTCTCGAACGGATTGGGGTAGGCCGCCTACGCGCGGCCCGCGCGAATCCAGGCGGCGAGTTCGGCGGCCCAGTAGGTGAGTACAACGTCGGCGCCGGCCCGGCGGATGCCCCGCACTGACTCGATCACGGCCCGTTCGCGATCGATCCATCCGTGCGCTGCGGCCGCCTCGATCATCGAATACTCACCCGAGACTTGGTACGCCCAGACGGGAATTTCGGATGCCGCGGCGACCTCGGCGAGCACGTCGAGGTAGCTGCCCGCTGGCTTCACCATGACGAAGTCGGCGCCCTCTGCAATGTCGATCAGCGCTTCGCGCAGCCCCTCGCGACGGTTGCCCGGGTCAAGCTGGTAGGTGCGGCGGTCGCCATCCAATGCCGATTCGACCGCGTCACGGAACGGCCCGTAGAACGCACTCGCATACTTCGCCGAGTAGGCGAGCAGGGCGGTGTCGATGAACCCCGCTCGGTCGAGTGCGTCGCGCACGACCGCGACCTGGCCGTCCATCATGCCCGAGAGCCCAAGTACGGCTGCCCCGCTCGCGGCCTGCACCACTGCCATCTCGGCATACCGCTCGAGGGTGGCGTCGTTGTCGACCCGGCCGAGCGCGTCGAGCACGCCGCAGTGGCCGTGGTCGGTGAACTCGTCGAGGCAGAGGTCGGTCTGCACGACGAGCGCGTCGCCGACCGCATCGGCCGCGATGCGGGCCGCAACGTTGAGAATGCCGTTCGGGTCGGTGGCCTGCGATCCCGTTGCGTCACGGGTGACCGGAACGCCGAACAGCATGACCCCGCCGACACCGGCTTCGGCGGCTTCGTGGAGCGCAGGCTTCAAACTCTCGAGCGAATGCTGCACCACACCCGGCATCGACGCGATTGGCTGCGGTTCAGAGACTCCCTCGCGCACGAACATCGGCAGCACGAGGTCGGCTGCATGCAGGCGCGTTTCGCTGGCGAGGCGGCGCATCGCCGGGCTCGTACGCAATCGGCGAGGGCGAACGGATGGCGCGTCAGTCACCCGTCCAGCCTACGGCGTGCGGTATTGCGCGAGTTATCGCGCGCCAGCCGCGCGCACGACGGCGTCGATCAACGAGTTCGCCGAGCGCTCATCGGCCACGACGTCCACCCGAAGGCCGACCTTCTCGGCATCTTTGCGGGTCTGCGGGCCGATCGCCGCGACGAGCGTCGACGCGGGCACCGGTCCGAGCTGCGCCTGCACTTGCTCGGCGACCGAACCCGAGGTCACGAGCACTGCCTGAATGAGGCCCGCACGCACGTCTTCAACCACCTTCGGCGCTACCGGCACGCCGATCGTGCGGTACGCAACGACCGCGTCAACCTGGTGGCCAATGCGCGCAAGACCGGTGGAGAGCACCTGCTTCGCGATGGCGGAGCGCAGTGTGAGCACGCGCAAACTCGGTGCTCCGTCGGTAGCAACCGCCCACTCGTCGAGCAGCGCCTGCGCCGATGAATCTTCTGACGGCGTGATGTCAGCGCGATACCCGGCGGCGACCAGTGCAGCCGCGGTCGTCTCGCCAACGGCGGCGACCTTCGTCGTGTCGGGAATCACCGCGCCGTACGACGCGAGCACATCAACCGTGGTTGCGCTGGTCACGGTCACCCAGTCGTAGGCGCCATCCCGAAGTCGTTCGATCGCATCGACCAATGCCTGCTGGTCGTCGGCGGGCGCGAAGTTGATCATCGGAGCGACGACCGGTTGTGCACCACGGGCGCGCAAGAGCCCGGCAACCGAGTCACCCCACGGGCCTCCCCGAGGCACCAGCACGCGCCATCCGGTCAGGGACTTGCCCTCACCGGGTGACAGTACGGGCAACATGCCCGTGACTGGCTCGAACTCGCGCAACCGCGTCTCCTTCAGGCCCCACGGAGTGGAGCTAGATCAGCGGCGCCGTTGCCGAGCAATTCTGTGACGACGCGCTGTGCGGCGTCGGCCGCGGCTTCGGCCAGGTGGGCTGCGGAGCGGCTCTCAGGGGTGGTGGCATGCGCGCTCGTTAGCACGCGAGTCCCGTCGAGATCGTACACCGCGCCGGTCAGGAACAACAATTCATCTTCCATGAACGCAGACGCGGCGACCGGAGCCGAACATCCGGCTTCGAGCCCGGCCAACACGAGTCGCTCTGCGGCGACGGTCGCCCGGGTGCTCGCGTGGTCAACCGATTCGAGCGCGTGCTCAAGCCAGCGCGGCCCGCGCTCGGCGCGAGTTTCGACGGCGAGCGCCCCCTGCCCGGGTGCGGTCGGCCATTCACCAAGGTCGAGCAATTCGGATGCCTCGGCCAACCGCCCGAGCCTGCTGAGTCCGGCGGCAGCGAGCAGCACTGCGTCGAGTTCACCAGAGGTGACCTTGCCGAGGCGGGTGTCCACGTTGCCGCGCAGATCGATGACCTCGAGGTCGGGCCGGTGCATCCGAACCTGGGCGATACGCCGCGGTGAACCGGTGCCGACCTTCGCGTCCGCCGGAAGCGTCTTCAGGGTGAGCCCGTCGCGCGCGCAGAGCGCATCGCGCGCATCTTCACGCTTCGGAATCGCCGCGAGCCGCAACCCAGGGTGCTCGGCCGTCGGCAGGTCTTTCAACGAATGCACGATTAGGTCGCATTCCCCGCGCAGCAACGCATCGCGCAGCGCAGTGACGAACACGCCCTGGCCGCCGATTTGGCTGAGGCTCGCGCGCGACGTGTCGCCATGGGTGGTGATCTCGACGATCTCGACCGTGGCGTCGGCTGCGCGGGCGATGCGGTCGGCGATCCACTTGGTTTGGGTGAGCGCAAGCGCGCTGGCGCGCGTGCCGACCCGGATCACCCGTGGTTCTGCTGCTGACTTCGCGCTCATGGCGCCACCCCCGCTACCGCGGGCCGGAACCCCAGCCGCGCATTCTCACAACATCCCGGACGGCACACATCTGACCACGGCCCAAGCTCGGTGAGCGCAGCCCGGTCGGCCACCGGCCGGCCCTGAACCCGCTCAAGCACGAGGTCAACAAGCCCCGCCACGAATGCCGGATGCGTGCCCGGCGTCGCCGTGCGCGCGGCGATCAGCCCATGCTCGGCGGCGGTCGCGAGCGCCTCGGTGTCGAGGTCCCAGAGCACTTCCATATGGTCGCTCACGAATCCGAGCGGCACGATCAGCACGGCCTTCCGGCCCGCCGCCGGCAACGTAGCGATCACATCGTTGATATCGGGCTCGAGCCACGGCATCGACGGCGGACCAGAGCGGGACTGGTAGACGAGTTGCCACGGGGCATCCGATTCTGCCTGTCGCATGACAACCTCAGAGACCGCGCGATGCTGGGAGGCATACGCGCCGCCCTCGCCGAGCCCGCGGTCGGCGGGCCCAGACTTCGCGGCATCGACCGACGGAATCGAGTGCGTCGTGAACAACACCTCGACCTCGGTCGACAGGTCAAGTTCCGGATGCTCCGCCCCGAGCCGTGTGAACTCAGCCCGCAGGCTCTCAACGAACGGCGCGACGAAGCCCGGGTGGTCGAAGAACTGGCGCACCTTGTCGACCTGAACCCGCTCACCAAGGCCGGTGTCAGCGAGCCCGTCGGCGATGTCTTCGCGATACTGGCGGCAGCTCGAATATGACGAGTAGGCGCTGGTCGCGATTGCGATGAGTCGGGCGCGGCCCGAGGCATCCGCTTCGCGAAGCGCGTCGTTGACGTACGGGTCCCAGTTGCGGTTGCCCCAGAACACCGGAAGGTCGACGCCGCGGCGGGCGAGTTCGGCCTCGATCGCGGCCTTCAGGTCGCGGTTCTGCTGGTTGATCGGGCTCACGCCGCCGAACGCGCGGTAGTGGTGGGCGACCTCTTCAAGCCGTTCATCGGGGATGCCACGGCCGCGGGTCACATTGCGCAGAAAGGGGATGACGTCATCCTGACCCTCTGGCCCGCCGAACCCGGCGAGCAGAATGCCGTCGTAGTTGACCGGGGCTTCGACAAACTCGCGGCCGTCTTGCGCGGGGGCGCTTGCGGCAGGCACGCAGGCACCCGGTGCGCAGTACACCGACTCAGCAACCGGTGGCTTTGGGCTCACTGCAGCACCTCGACCAGTTCGGCGGCGGAAATGCGGCGTCCGGTGTAGAACGGCACCTCCTCACGAACGTGTCGACGTGCGTCGGTGGCGCGCAGGTCGCGCATGAGGTCGACCAGGTCGGTGAGCTCGTCGGATTCGAGCGGCAGCAACCACTCGTAATCACTCAGCGCGAAGGTCGCAACGGTGTTCGCGACGACGCTCGTGAAGGCGGCACCCTTTCGGCCGTGCTCGGCGAGCATGCGCGCGCGTTCGGCCGGGTCGAGCAGGTACCACTCATACGAGCGCACGAACGGGTAGAGGCAGAGCCATCCGCGCGGCTCTTCACCGCGGAGGAACCCGGGGACGTGCTGGCGGTTGAACTCAGCGTCGCGGTGCACGCCCATGGCGTTCCACGTCGGGAGCAGCGGGTGCAGCAGGCGGGAGCGCCGCAGTTCGCGGAGCGCCCATTGCAGGCCTTCGGCGGTCGGCCCGTGCAGCCAGATCATCACATCAGCGTCGGCGCGCAGGCCGCTCACGTCGTAGAAGCCGCGCACCGTCACGCCCTCGTCGCCGACGACCCGTACGAGGTCATCGAGCTGCCGCACGAACCCGGGAACGTCGTGCCCGTCGAGCACGCTCGGCTTGTTCGGGTCGCGGCGCAAGACGGCGAAGAGCGTGAAGCCCTCCGGGCCTGTTTCAGAGATTTCGGATGCCCCGTGCTGCACTGTCTCGCTCATGGCTCAAGTCTCCCCCTGTTGGGTCGAACCACCAAAAACAGCGCCGTGTGGATGCGTCGGCCGGTGGCATCCCACTCGCCCTTCGAGACGATGGCAGCATAGGTATGCCCGGCGCCGCCGTCGGGTGAAGGAGCGCCCACATGGAAGTTGTCGTCACTCGCACCCGGCTGAAGCCAGGCAAAGAACTCGCCTACGAACAAGCCCACGCCGTGTTGCCCGACGCGAACCGCGACCAACTGCTTGCGGGCGGAATCGTCAATTGGAAAATCTTCCGCGATGGCCTCGACCTGATTCACGTGATCACGGCTGACCCATCGTTCGCCGCCTTCTGCGCGGCACCGTCGGCTGACCCGACGGTGGGGCAGCGCTGGGCAGAAGCGATGAGCGAGTTTCTCGACGATGACGCCGACATCACCCGCGATCCGCTGCGCTTGGTGTGGGATCTCGCGAACGACCTGCCGGGCGCGAAGGGCTGACAACCGGCGCGAGTTCCTGCGGAGTTTGGCCCCGGGGCACCCGCCGTTGGTTGTCGCGCGGGCTCAAATGTGCACCGACGCGGTGTACGTGCACCGTTCTGGCACTTTTGGGCCCAAATGGCACGGCTGACGCTGCGTGCGTCGAACTAGTTGCGCACCGCCCGCACGATCGCCCAGGTGATGCCGCCGATCGCGAGTGCGGCGACGCCGAGCACGATTCCGAGCGCGGCGGCCGGCTGCGTCTCGGCAAACCCGCGCGCCTTGGCCTTCGCAGCTTCAGCCTTCTTCGCGACCTGCTTCGGCACGTTCAACTTGTCTTCGAGCGCGTTCAGCGTTGCGACGAGGTCGGCGCGGGCCTGCTCGGTAGCCTCCCGGGCCTCAAGACGAGTGAGGTTGCGGGCTCGGCGAGCGGCATCCGATCGTGATTGGGTGACGACGACCGCGCCGTGATTTCTGGATGTGCCGTGGTGCCGCACGAGGTCACTTTCGCCCATACTCGCCCACCCCCTTCACTGCGTTCATGTCGCGTTTGAAGCTGTCGAGCGAGTCGAGCGGCTCGGAACCCTTGCGGAAACTCACCATTCCGATAAACACCAGCACGGCGATGACGAGAATCAGCAGGCCCGACACGATCAGGGCGGCGGCCCAGGCCGGGAGCCAGATCGCGAGCACCAGGATGAGCGTGGCGATCAGCGTGCCGAGCAGGAACACCGCAACAAATGCGGCCGCGGCCAACATGCCGGTACCGATCCCAAAGTGCTTCGCCTTGTAGGTGGTCTCTGCCTTGATCTGGTCGAACTCGGCACGCACCAGCGCGCTGATGTGATTCGGCAGATCGGTCAGCAGGTCGACCAGTGAGCGGTCGTCGTCGGGCTTCGAAGTGGCCATGAGGTGCTCGCTACGACGCGTCGGCGGCGGGCTTGGCCGACGCTTCGGGCTTCTTCGACTTCGTCACGTTCGCGATGACCGATTTGGCCGCGTCGAGCACTGCCTCGCCAGCATCACCAAGCTTGTCTTTTGCGAAGTCCTTGGCGGTGTCGACGCCCTTCTGCACCTGCGGCTGGCTCCAAAACTTGTCAGCAGCCTGCTTGATCTGCTCGTAGCGACCACGCCCTGCGCGCGAACCGAGCACGTACCCGGCTGCGAGTCCGATGACGAGAAGAAGCTTGCCTTGCATGAGAACCCTGCCTTCCGGCCGAGCAAAGCTGCGCGACCTCGGCTTCTAGGCTATGCCCGCGGGCCCAAATCGCAACCCCTTGGGCTGTGAATATTCCGAAAACGTAATGTAACCGCGCTGTTATGCAGTTTTCGGCATGAGAACCGCCTGCACGGCTTGTGCAGCAACCTGTATCGCGTGCGGCACAACCGACGCAAGCCCAGTTCCAGCGATCCACGAGCCCGTCACCGAGATATTCGATGCATCGCTCACGGCCCGCTCGAATGCGCGCACCCGGGCGGCCTGACCGAGCGTCGCATGCGAGGCAGCGTCTTGCCAACGGGTGCGAGCAAATGCGTGCACGTCGGTGGTGCTCAGGCCGACGCCGAGGATCGCATTGAGGTCTTGCACGGCAAGTGCGGTGGCAGCGGCATCATCGAGCCCATCGAGCGGGTTCGGGTGGCCGGCGCGACCGTACGACAGTCGAAGCACCGCGCGACCGGGTTCAGCGAGCCACGACCATTTCGCGGACGAATGGGTGAGCGCCTTCGCGGCGACGCCAGGTGCGCCCTCCGCCACGAGCGCGCCCGTACCGCGAGGAGCGTCGTCGAGCACACCGGTATGTAGCACCAGCGTGATGAGTTCAACGGCCTGCCCTGCGGGTTGCATCGGCGCGGGCAGGTTTGGGACGACGCCGGCGGCGAGCGCCTGTGTGGCAGTCGCTGAGCACGCGAACACGACGTGTGCTGCGGTAATTGAGGCGTCGTCGCCGACGTCGAGACGAATCGAGGCCCCGCTCGCTGCATCCGCTGCATCCGCTTCATCGGTAGCGCTCAGCGAGCGCACCGGACTGCCGGTATGTACGACCACCCCAAGTCGTTCTGCGTCGGCGCGGAGCGCGTCAACGAGCCGATGCATGCCGCCGCGCAGGCCCAGCACAGCCGAACCAGCCTTCCGCTCGGCGACCAACGCTGTGACCGCAGCGCTGAGCGAGCCGAGCCGGGTGAGTTCGGCGTTCAACCCAGGCGCGACCCGATCGACCTCAAGCAGGGTCGCGTCGGCCGAATACACGCCGCTGGCAATCGGCGTGACGAGCCGGTCGAGTACGGCGCGGCCCATCCGCTCTCGCACCAGGTCACCGAGGCTCTCGGCGCGACCGATCTTCAGATAGGGGCGCACGCGATCGAGGTAGGCGCGAAGCGCGCCCGGCCAGCCAAGAATGCGGCGCACATCGGCCGCGAGCGGATTCGCGGGAATGCCCACCACGCTTGTTGTCGGCAACGGTGCCGCGTCGACCCCGTTCGAACCGCCCCAGATCAGCCAGGCACCCGCCGGGTTCGGCTCCACGATGTCGTCACCGAGCCCGAGTTCGTCGAGCAACACGGCAACCGATCCATTGCGGGTCGCGAACCCCTCGGCGCCGGAATCAAGGGTGAGGTCACCCAACGTGATCCGCCCGACGCAACCACCAACCGCTTCGGATGCCTCGAATACCGCAACCGACAACCTCCGCTTCGCGCACTCACGTGCAGCGACAAGCCCGGCAACGCCGCCACCGACCACCACGACATCGAAGTCAGGTTGCGTAGGTGTGACCTCGGCTGGGGCGGCGCCGGGCGCATCGGGCGCCGGGTCGGCTGCCCCGTCGACGCCACTCATCGCCGCCCGCCGTCGTGCACCAGCTTCACAATTTCAGTGAGCACCGTCGGATCGGTCTCTGGCGGAACCCCGTGGCCAAGGTTGAACACGTGCCCCGGGGCATCCGACCCGCGTCGGAGCACGTCGCTGACGGCCGCCGCCAGCACCGGCGCGGGCGCCGCGAGCAGCGCCGGGTCAAGGTTGCCCTGCAGCGCCGTCGCGCTGCCAACGCGCGAGAGCGCCACATCAAGCGGCACCCGATAGTCAACGCCTACCGTGTCAGCGCCGACGGCACGCATTGCGCCGAGCAGCTCACCGGTGCCGACCCCGAAGTGCACGGTCGGCACCGTCTGGGTCGCTCCGACGCTGTCGGTGTAGCCGAGGTCGTGCACGAACGACATCGCCCGCGCCGAGGCGGGCGCCGCGAACCGCTCATAATCGGCGAGCGAGAGCGCGCCGGCCCACGAGTCAAAGAGCTGCGCAGCGGATGCCCCGGCCAGCACCTGTGCGCGGAGGAACCGCCCGGTGACGTCGGCCGACCACTCCATGAGTGCGTTCCAGGCGCCGGGGTCGGCGTGCATGAGGGTGCGGGCGGCGAGGTGGTCCTTCGAGGGGCCGCCCTCGGCGAGGTACGCCGCAAGGGTGAACGGGGCGCCGGCGAAGCCGATCAGCGGGGTCGACCCGGTGGCGCCTTCGGCGTGCAGGTCGTCGAGCGCGGTGACCGTACGGACGACGGCCTCGGTGATCGGGGCGATCGCCCCGTCGAGTGAGGCCGGGTCGATCGAGGTGAGCGAAGCGACGCCCGAGGCATCCGCGTAGCCGCGCTCAAAAACCGGCCCGCGGCCGGGCTGAATCTCAACCGGAACGCCAACCAACTTCAAAGGCACGACGATGTCCGAGAAGAAGATGCCCGCGTCAACCCGGTGGCGACGCACGGGCTGCAACGTGATCTCGGCGGCGAGCGCCGGGTCGAGGCAGGCGTCGAGCATGCGGGTGCCGACGCGCAGCTCGCGGTACTCGGGCAGCGAGCGCCCCGCCTGCCGCATGAACCACACTGGCGTCGTGTCGACCGCGTGCCCCCGGTACGAGCGCACCAGTCGCGATTGGTCGGTGCGCCCGGACTGCAACGGGTGGGATGCGGGCAGCTGAACAACGACCGATTGATTCACCCGCCCATTCTCTCGCGAGTTGATGCGCGCCCTCGCCGAGCCCGCCGGGCATCCACCGCCCCAGCCGCCCGCGACGCCCTCGCTCGTGCATCGAGTCGCGTGTTTTTGTTGCAAAACCCGACCAGATGCAACAAAAACTTGGAACTCGATGAAGGTGGGCGGGGTGGGGGCGGGGCGGGGCCCGGGGGTGGGGCGGGGTTGGGCCTGGGGCGGGGCGGGGCGGGCGGGGTTGTCACGCGGTTGGGTGGGGTGCGGGGGTGGGCTGGCCACCCGGATTTCTCCCGGTAACGGGCCGCCCGAGGCATCCAACCCCGCTCGGTAGAATTGCGGGGATGCTCATCTGCCTCACCGCCAGCCACAAGAACGCCGGGTTCGACCTGCTCGAGCGTCTCTCGGCGACGGCGCATGCGGCAGGCCCGCGCATTCAAACGCAGCACCCAGCCATCGGCGGAGCCGTTGTTGTCGCGACCTGCAACCGGTACGAAGCGTACCTCGACCTCACCGTCGATGATGGGCAGTCTCCGGTCGACGTGGTGAACGAGGCAATTCGCGCGGTCGGTTCGGTCGCCGGGCTCGAACCCGAAGAGCTGCGCACGACGTTCGGCTTCGTGCACGGAAACAGCGTCGCCGGACACCTGTTCTCCGTGGCATCCGGTCTTGAATCGGTCGTCGTCGGCGAAGGCGAGATCGCCGGTCAGGTGCGTCGCGCCCTCGAGCACGCCCGCGGTGAGCGCACCACGACGCCTGAGCTTGAGCGCCTGTTCCAGAACGCGACCCGCACCTCGCGTGAGGTGAAGAACCGCACGGGCGTCGGCGGCGCAGGCCGCTCGCTGGTGCGCCTCGCGCTCGACCTCGCGTCGGGGCGCGTGACCGATTGGGCCGCGGCTCGCGTGCTGCTGATCGGCACCGGACAGTACGCCGGTGCCACCCTCGCCGCACTCCGTGACCGCGGGGTGACCGACGTTCGCGTCTTCTCGCCGTCGGGTCGCGCCACGAAATTCGCCGCGAGCCACGACATCGCAGCGGTCGCCCGCGCCGAATTCCCGGCCGTTGCCGCCGCGGTCGATGTGATCATCACCTGCACCACAGTCGAGCACCACGTCGTCGATCGGGCCATCATCGAACGCGGCCGGGCCGCGATTCAGGATGCCTCGGAGTCGACGGCGCTCGCTGCGTTCCGTGTCGTGTGCCCGGTGCCTGACGCCGCGCGCGAAGCGCGAACCCTGCTCATCGACCTCGGGATGCCACGCAACATCGCCCCCGACGTGCTCGACCTCGACGGCATCGAGCTGCTCGATCTCGAAACGATCCGCATTCACGCGCCGATTGAAGAGCTCGGCGCCACCGACGCCGCGCGCGCAATCGTCAGCGACGCCGCCCGCGAGTTCAGCGTCGGACGCCACGAGCTCGACCTCGCGCCAACGGTGGTCGCGCTGCGCCAGCACGTTGAGTCGATCCTCGAGTCCGAGATCGAGCGCGCGCGTGACCGCGGCGATGCGGATGGCTCGGCCGAAGCCGCGCTCCGCCACATGGCCGGGGTGTTGCTGCACGCACCAATGGTGCGTGCGAAGGACTACGCCCGCGCGGGCGAACCGCAGGTCTGGGCAGACGGCGTCACCGCCGTGTTCGGCATCAGCCCCGAGGCATCCGACCGCCGTTAACTCGCACGCCGCAGCGGCGGGGCCTCAGGCGTGAGCCCGAAGCATCCGATCGCGCCTAACCCGGCGAGCTACGCCCCGAGCAGCCGCTCCGCGAGGTAGCCCTGCAGCCGGTCGAGCCCCACGCGCTCCTGCGACATGGTGTCGCGGTCGCGCACGGTCACGGCCTTGTCGTCGAGCGTGTCGAAGTCGACCGTCACGCAGAAGGGCGTGCCGATCTCGTCGTGGCGACGGTAGCGGCGGCCGATGGCGCCGGCATCGTCGAAGTCGATGTTCCAGACCTTCGCCAACGAGTCAGCGAGCTCGCGGGCGACCGGCGACAGCCGCTCGTTGCGCGAGAGCGGCAGCACGGCCACCTTCACCGGCGCGAGACGCGGATCCAAGCGAAGCACGGTGCGCTCGTCGAAGCCGCCCTTTGCATTCGGTGCCTGCTCAACGTGGTACGCGTCAACCAAAAACGCCATCAGCGCGCGGGTCAGCCCGTACGCCGGCTCGATCACGTACGGCGTCCACCGCTCGTTCTTCGCCTGATCAAAGTACGAGAGGTCTTTGCCTGAGTGCTTCGAGTGCGTGGCAAGGTCGAAGTCGGTGCGGTTTGCGACGCCCATCAGTTCGCCCCACTCACCGCTCGCGAATCCGAAGCGGTACTCGATGTCGACGGTGCGCTTCGAGTAGTGCGACAGCTTTTCGGCAGGGTGCTCGAAGAACCGCATGTTTTCGGTGCGGAGGCCAAGGTCAGTGAACCAGTCCCAGGCGATCTGCTGCCAGGTTTCGAACCACTCATCGTCGGTGCCCGGCTCAACGAAGAATTCCATTTCCATCTGCTCGAACTCGCGCGTGCGGAAAATAAAGTTCCCGGGCGTGATCTCGTTGCGGAACGACTTCCCGATCTGCCCGATCCCAAACGGGGGCTTCATGCGCGCGGTCTGCACGACGTTCGCAAAGTTCACGAAGATGCCCTGCGCGGTTTCTGGGCGCAGGTAGTGCATGCCGGCCTCGTCGTCGACCGGCCCGAGGAACGTCTTCAGCAGCCCCGAGAACGCCTTCGGCTCGGTCCACTGCCCGCGGGTGCCGCAGTTCTCACAGGCGATGCCGGCCAGGCCGCCCTCAGGCGCCCGGCCCTTCTTCTGCTCGAATGCCTCGATCAGGTGGTCTTCGCGGTACCGCTTGTGGCAGCTCTGGCATTCGACGAGCGGGTCGCTGAAGACCTCAACGTGACCGGATGCCTCCCACACCTGCTTCGGCAGAATCACCGATGAGTCGAGCCCGACCATGTCGCTGCGCGACTGCACCATCGTGCGCCACCACTGCCGCTTGATGTTCTCTTTCAGTTCGACGCCGAGGGGGCCGTAGTCCCATGCCGAGCGGGAACCGCCGTAGATCTCACCAGCCTGAAAAACGAACCCGCGGTGCTGCGCGAGGGTAATGACGGCGTCGAGACGGCTGGGTGCGGCCACGGTGGCTCCAATGGTGCGGCGGGCGAAGTTGCCCGAGGTCGATCCGAACCATCCTACGAAATCGCTGAGCATCTCAGTTTCGCTCACGCGGAGGAAACCCGACCACCCGTATCGTCAAAGGTCGGAGCATGAGGGGGACATGTGAACTTTGGCGACGCGGTGCTCAACGTCAGCATTGTCGATGGGTGGGTGTCACTCCTCACGTACGCGGGAGCGCTCATCGCATTTGGGTTCGTTGCGGCGAAGCACCTGACGCTCCGGTGGGCGCGGTTCGGAGCACTCCTCTTCCTCGGCGGCGCCGCGCTCGGTGCCGGGCTCGTCTTCCTGGTCAACCAGCTGCGCGTCTTCGGCGCACCGGTCGAACCTGGCGTCTGGTGGTGGGTGCCCGCGGTCTCGGGCGCACTGGCCGTCACCGCCGCGAACCTCGTTCGCGCCCGATGGTGGCGCAGGCTGCTTGCAGTGCTCGCGGGGATCGCGATCCTCGCCGCGGGCGCCATTGGGGTCAACAGTGCATACGGCCTGAACCCCACCCTTGGCTCACTCCTGGGTATTTCGACCGCGCAGGCGGTGCGCCTTCCACCGAACGTCTCGAAGAACGCCAGCGTCAGCGGCGACGACCCACACCGACCACTCGCAGCGCAGTGGTCGCCGCCATCCGATATGCCCACCAAGGGGGCCCGCGGACTGATTCCAGGCGGCATCCCGAACACGGTCTCAAACTTTGCCGCGCGCACTCCGGAGATCTACCTGCCGCCGGCGGCGCTCACCGCGAACCCACCGAAGCTGCCGCTCATGGTGATGATGATGGGCCAACCAGGCTTCCCCGACGTTGGCCCGATCGCCGATGCCCTCGACAAACTCGCCGCGGCGAATCATGGGCTCGCCCCGATCGTCATCGTCGTTGACCAACTCGGAGCGCCAACCAACGACCCGCTCTGCCTGAACTCGAAGCGCGGGCAAGTCGAGGATTACGTGATGCGCGATGTGTTGCCCTGGGCATTCGCGCATCTCGCCGTCCGCGCCGATGCCGCGCACACGACGGTCGCGGGATACTCAAACGGTGGCATGTGTGCCGCGTATTTCGGGGCGAAGTACCCAGCGGTGTTCGGCAATCTGGTCGCCATTTCGCCCGAAGAATTCGCCGGTGCCGACAACGCAACGCGCACCCTTGCCGACGTGTTCGGTGGCAATCGCGCCGCATACGACGCCATCAAGCCTCGCACCATCATGGAACGAACGGGCACCTACTCCGACTCGTTCGCGGTCTTCACCCACGGCTCGGCCGACGGTACCTATGGGCCAGGCGCCACCCGGCTTGCCGAGACCGCACATGACCACGGCATGGCCACCACCTTGTTCGTCATTCCCGGAGCCGGTCACGTCGGCCCCGCGCTGTCCGGCGGGCTTGACCGCGCGCTGGCCGCGTTGTTCCCCCGCCTCGGCCTGTTGGTCGGTGCCGGATGACCCGCCGCCAACTGCTGGCATTCCTGCGAGTCATCCCCCTGAGCCTGTCGCTCGCCGCGACACTGTTGTTGACCGCGTGTGTGTTCGGCACGATTGCCCATGACCCAACGAAGTGGGTCGGCCAGACCTTCGGGGCCGGAGCCCACAACGTGTTCGTCGACGGGCGCTGGTGGACGATCGCGACGAGCTGGTTCGTGCCGTACGACCCGTTCCAGGCGGTCGCAGCGGTGATCGCGGCGGTCGTGCTCCTCGGGATTGCCGAGCACCGCCTCGGCGCCGCGCGAACCATCGTGGCCTTTCTGGCGACCGGAACCATCGGTGTGCTTGGTGGCGTCACCGCCCAATGGCTGGGGCACGCCGCTGGCGAGTGGTGGTCAAGGCACACGATCGCCGACGTCACCCTTGACCCCCTCAACCCGATCATCGGCACGTTGATCACCGCAACCGCGTGTTTCGGCCAACTCTGGCGGCGGCGCATTCGGTTGGTCACCTTTGCACTGTTGATCATGTTCGTCTGTTTCGACGGTGACCCTTCGAACGTGTACCGCCTGCTCGCCGCCCTCGGCGGACTCGCGCTGGGTCGCCTGGGTCGCCTAGGTCGCCGCAGCGGAGCCGGTGGCCACCTGCTCCAGTTGCACAGTTCACACGCGGAATCGCGCAACCTGGTTGCCGCCGTCATCGCGATCACCGCGATCGGCCCAATCGTTTCGCGCGTCACGCACTCACACCTCACACCCTTCGCCACCAATACCTACCTCACCCCACAACAGTCGGTTTCGCTGGCGGCAGTGCGTCGAAGTTGCGAGGCGGCCGTTCGTTCCGAGGCGTGCCAGTCGGCACTTGCGAGCTATGGGCACCAGGGTGCTGGCGGGTTCTGGCTCGGGTTCGTGCCAGTGGCGCTGCTGATTGTCGCGGCGATCGGATTGCGCCGCGGGCGGCGGTTCGCGTTCTGGCTCGCCGCGGTGGTGACCGTGGTCATTGCGGTCACGAACAGCCCGATCCGCCTGATCAGCGCCTCGGAGTTCATTTCGCTCCGAGGTGGCGACGATTTCGCCAATCTCAGCGTCGTCGATCTGGTTGAAGCCTTCGTCACCGCGATCTCGGGGCTGTTGATTCCGGCGGTCGCGCTCACCGTGCTCGTGTTGACGCGACGCCGATTCACCGTGCGAGTGAACGGTTCAGCCCTTCGCAGGTTCTGGCTCAGTGTGGTCGTCACGTTTGTGCTGCTGGCCGCCACCTATTTCGTCGCCGGGCTGGTATCGCTCCCGAACTACATGTACGCAGCCCAGCCCGGTGATGTCGCGCTCGATGTCCTCCGGAGGTTTCTGCCAAGGTCGGTTCGCGATGGGCTCGGGCTCACGGTGGTGCCGAGCGGCGGATTCACCGCATTCGCGTTTCACTGGGTCGGCGTCGCGTTCTGGGCCGTGTTCATCGCCGCCTCGCTCTGGCTGCTCCGTTCTCGCAGTCGCGCCAACGCGACCGCCGCCAACGTCGCGCGCCACCGCGAGTTGTTGCACACCTTTGGTGGCGGCACGCTCGGCTTCATGAGCACCTGGGAGGGCAATACCCCCTGGCTCACCGCAGACCGCAACGGTGCACTCGCCGTGCGAGTCTTGAGCGGCGTGGCCATTGTGCTCGGCGACCCGCTCTGTGCCCCGGGCCGCGAAGCCGCCGTGATCCACGAGTTCATCGCCTATTGCGATCGTGCGAGCATCACGCCGGTGTTCTACAGCGTGCATTCGCACGTGCTTGAGGTGTTCGACGAGCTCGGATGGCGCCACACCTCGGTCGGCGAAGAAACCCTCGTTCCGACCGACGACCTCACCCTCGACGGCAAGCGCTGGCAGAAGGTTCGCTACCCACTGAATCGCGGCCGGAGCGAAGGTATCGAGGCAGTCTGGACGACCTGGCGCGAGCTCAGCCTGACCCGGAGCGCCCAGATTCTCGCGCTCTCCGAGGCTTGGGTGAGTGAAAAGCAGTTGCCGGAGATGGGGTTCACCCTTGGCGGCATCGACGAGTTGAAGCATCCGGATGTGCGCTTGATGCTCGCTGTCGGGCCAGACGACCGACTCCAGGCGGTGACAAGTTGGCTGCCGGTGTTTCGCGGTGGGCAGATCATCGGATGGACCCTCGACTTCATGCGCCGAGCCGACGACAGCATGCCTGGCGTGATGGAGTTCGTGCTCGCCTCGGTCGCCCTGCACATCAAAGCCCAAGGCGGTGGCGTGATGAGTTTGTCTGGCGCTCCGCTCGCCACCAAACCGCTCGCGCCGGGCGAATGTGCGGAGGAACCATCCGGGCTCGCCCGCGTGCTCGACTTTTTGGCGCGCACTCTCGAACCGGCGTACGGCTTTCAGAGTCTGTTCAGGTATAAAGCAAAGTTCCACCCGCAGTATGAGACGCTGTCGCTCGCATACCCAGAGGCAATCAGCCTTCCAGCGATCGCACTCGCACTCGGTCGCGCGTACCTGCCGACGGTCGGCACGCGTGAAGCGCTCAGCCTGTTGCGTTCACTCGGTCGATAGGCCGGTGGTCTAGCCGGCACCGCGTGCAACAGACCGGCCGATCGGGTGCCCCGGGCGCACCCGCCTCACTCTCGGCTACGACGGTGAGCTGTGCACGAAATCGAGTAGTTCGTGCCCGCAGCGCCGCAGCGCTTCGAGCACGCGCATCCGCACGCCGAGGTCGGTGTCTGCAAATGTCACCGCAACGGAGTAGGCAACGGT
The DNA here is from genome assembly GCA_035764905.1 of Candidatus Lumbricidiphila sp. Classification (GTDB taxonomy): domain Bacteria; phylum Actinomycetota; class Actinomycetes; order Actinomycetales; family Microbacteriaceae; genus Agromyces. Next base: position 260,080 of record DASTYN010000010.1, read on the forward strand.
TGCCCGGGGGCCCTGGAGCACGCCTGCCTCTGCGCGCACCCCGCGCTCGGCGCCGGTTGCGTTCATGAGCAACACATCGTGGTCGCCGACGGCATGTGAGTTCGGGTCGAGTCCAAATCCGGATGCCACGAGCGAGAGGTCCGAGCCGAGCGCGAGCCACCCGACCACCAGCGCCGAGACGTGATGGTTCACGATTTCGCCGCGCGCCAACGCGCCGAGCAGCCAGCACAGCTCACGCATCGACGCGATCGACAACTGCGGCGCATCATCAGGTCCGCGGCGGGCGCGGAACTCGTCGAGCAGCGCGGTTTTGTTGAGCCCGAGCGACTCGGCCCTGACACGAACGGCGGCGAGCCCGACCCATCCGGTCAGCGCATTGAATGCGGCGGCATCGTTGACCGAACCGACCAGCGCCGCGAGATCGGCGGCCGAAAGGGCATCGCCTTGGAAGTGTTGCCAGATGCCGGGTGCCCCCGCGAACGGCGATCCACCGGACTCTGGCGCAGCCCGCGTCAGCGAGGTGGTTGGGGAGCGCACGACTCGGTCGGCGACCTCGATCAATAGCAGCACCTTGCCGAGCGACGCGGTCGGCATCGAGATGTGATCGTCGATGGCATACAGCTCGCGCCCGGAATGCAGTTCAACGGCGCGCGCCGACACCTGCATGCCGGAGCGGGCCAGTCCGGCAAGCGCGTCAACGGTGCCGCCAAACTTGTCGTCACCCGGTTCTCCGCGATGCCGTCCGCGGCGCACCCGGCGCCCACGTGCGTGCGAAGGCACGCGAACCTCACCGCCGGTGAGCGCGTGGCTCACCGGCGGGTTCCAACCTGGGGTGCGGCGGGGTGCCCTGCTACCAAATCGACACCCGCTCTGACTCGTCAAGCCAGAGCTTGTCTTCGGGGGTCACCCCGAAGGCCGTGTAGAACTCGCCAACGTTCCGCACGATTTGGTTGCAGCGAAACTCGTTCGGCGAGTGCGGGTCGATCGCGAGCAACCGCTCGACCTCGGCATCGCGCGCCTTCATCTGCCACGCCTCGGCCCAGGCGATGAAGAACCGTTGCCGGGCGGTGAGCCCGTCAACCTCTGGCGCGTCATCAGCCGAACCGCCGAGTGAGATCTCGTACGCCTTCCACGCGATCGCGAGGCCGCCGAGGTCACCGATGTTTTCGCCGATGGTGAGCGCTCCGTTCACGTGTATGGCACCGGATGCCTCGGCCTCGCCGCCCTCCGAGTCAGCAGCAGCCGTCTCGCCTGCATCACCCGCACCGCCGGCTGCCTCTGCCTCGCCGTTGCGGGCCCCCGCCAACTGTGCCGGCACGAGCGCGTCATATTGCGCGATCAGCGCGGCAGTACGCGCTTCAAATGCCGCTCGATCGGCCTCGGTCCACCAGTCGGTCAGCCGCCCGTCACCGTCGTACTTCGAACCCTGATCGTCGAACCCGTGCCCGATTTCGTGCCCGATGACCGCACCGATCGCCCCATAGTTCGCCGCCGGGTCGCGGTCGGGGGTGAAGAACGGGTACTGCAAAATCGCCGCCGGGAAGACAATCTCGTTGAACCCCGGGTTGTAGTACGCGTTGATGGTCTGCGGCGTCATAAACCATTCGTCACGATCGATGGGCGACCCGATCTTGCGCAGTTCACGGTGGAACTCGAAATCGGCCGCGGCACGCACGTTGCCGATGAGGTCGTTCGCGTCGATCGCCAATGACGAGTAGTCGCGCCACTTCACCGGGTAGCCGATCTTCGGGGTGAACTTCGCAAGTTTGTCGAGCGCCCGGGTGCGGGTCTCTGGGCTCATCCACTCGAGGTTGCTGATCGACTGCCGGTAGGCCTCGATCAGGTGCTGCACCAGCGTGTCCATCTCGGTCTTCGCTGCCGCCGGGAAGTGGCGCTCAACGTAGACCCGTCCGACCGCCTCACCAAGCACGCCCTCGACGAGCGAGACGCCCCGCTTCCAGCGGTCACGAATCTGCGGCGTACCACTCAGCGTGCGCCCGTAGAAGTCGAAGTTCGCGTCGACGAACTCAGCACTCAGATACGGGGCCGCGCCCCGAATCACCTGCCAGGCCAGCCAATCGCGCCACGCCGGCAGGCGGTCTGCGGTAAGCAATGCACCGAGCCCGGCCACGAACGACGGCTGGCGTACTACCAGGGTGTCGAACGCGCCGTCCGGAATGCCCATCGCGTCACGCCATCCGTCGATCGAGGCACCGGATGCCCCGGCCGATTCGACGAACTCAGCCCACTGGGTTGGGTTATACGTCTTCTCGCTGTCGCGGCAGTCGACGTTGTTCCAGTGCACGGCAGCGATGGCGGTCTCGAGCGCGAAAATGCGATCGGCACGCGCGGCTGCATTGTCGAGCTGCGCGAGCCCCAGCATCCGCTCGATGAAGGCACGGTACGCCTCGCGAATCGGCGCGAACCGCTCCTCGCGGAAGTAGCTTTCATCGGGCAACCCGATGCCGCCCTGCTCAACGAACACGAGGTAGCGTTCGGGGTCGCCCGGGTCGTTGTCGACGAAGAGTTGCGCCCAACCGCTGACCCCCTGGCGTTCGAACTCGCCGAGCAGTCGCAAGAGCGAGTCAATTGAGTTCACCAGCGACACCTCGAGCAGCTGCGCCGCAATCGGCGCAACGCCGAGCAGATTCGCCCGTTGCTCGTTCATGAAGCTCGCGTAGAGGTCACCAACCTTGCGCTCTTCTGTGCCTGGTTCGGCCTGCTGCGCCTCGATGATGATCTGCCGCACCGCCGCTTCGGCAGCCTCGTGCAGCACCATGAACGACCCCCACCGTGCCTTGTCGGCTGGGATCTCGGTGCGCTCAATCCAGCGTCCGTTCACATGCCGAAACAGGTCGTCGTTCGGGCGTACGGCGGGATCAAGTTCGTCGAGCGTCAGGCCTGAGACAGTCATGGCTATGAGCCTACGCCGAGCCACCGATACGCGGCCGGGATGCTCCACAGGCAGGCCCGCTTGGTGGCGGCGCGCCGCGTTCACCCCGACCAACCGACGCGCGTTGATGGGCCACGGCACGCGCGGCTACGTTGGAACAATGCGCCTCGTCATTGCCCGCTGCTCGGTGAACTACTCCGGCCGGCTCAGCGCGCACCTGCCGCTCGCCACTCGGTTGCTACTCGTGAAAGCCGACGGCAGCGTGCTGGTGCACTCGGATGGCGGGAGCTACAAGCCGCTGAACTGGATGAGCCCACCGTGTTCGCTCACCGAAGGTGAACCTACTGAGGTGCTGCGCGAGGCCGGGGTGCAGTCGGTGTGGTCAGTACGGCATCACAAGACCGCCGACCAGATCGACATTCACATCTACGACGTGTTACACGATTCAGCCCATGAGTTGGGCATCGATCCTGGGCTCCAAAAAGATGGCGTCGAGGCGCATCTGCAAGCTCTGCTCGCTGATCAACTTGAGCTGCTTGGCGAGGGATATTCCCTGGTGCGCCGCGAATACATGACGGCCATCGGCCCGGTCGACATTTTGGCGACGGATGCCTCGGGCGCAAGCGTCGCGATTGAACTGAAACGTCGCGGAGACATTGACGGTGTCGAGCAGCTCACGCGCTATCTCGAACTGATGAACCGCGATCCGCTCCTCGCGCCGGTGCAAGGCGTTTTCGCCGCACAAGAAATTAAGCCGCAGGCACGGACCCTGGCCGAAGACCGAGGCATCCGGTGCGTGGTGCTCGATTACGACGCCATGAAGGGCATCGACAGCGGACCCGCGCGTCTGTTCTGACGCGCGGGTCCGGTAAGTCGACTAGCGCTTGTTGCGATACAGGTCGAGCAGGTTCGCAGCAATGCGTCCTCGCTCGGAAACGTGGTGGCCCTGCGAGCGCAACCACTCACGGGCGGCGCCAAGTTCGGCCTTGTTCGAGCCCCGTGAAGGGGTTCCTGCGCGACGCGACGAGCGGGCAACCGCCGTGTATGGCGCCAGGGCCGCACGGAGTTTCGCTGCGTTGTCGCTCGAAAGATCGATCTCGTACTGCACCCCATCGAGTGCAAATGAGACCGTCTGTCCGGCGTCCGTGATCACGGCGCCATCCAAATCGTCGATGAGGGTGGTGACTACTTTTGTTTGCTTCGCCAAAGTGAGCTCCTTCGGTCAGAGGTATGCGATCGCGATACAAAACATAAAGCATTTTTATGAAATCCGATACCAAGTCGGGCAGTCGATCGCAATCGAACGTCATGCGGCCCCCGTTTGCGGGTGTCTGCGAATCGCCCGCCTAGGATGTCTGGGTGACGTTCGCCCCACCCGAAACCCAAACTCCGGTCGCCACCTGGTCGGCGGTGCTGTTCGACCTCGACGGCACCCTCGTCGACTCTGGTCACGACATCACAGCGGCACTGGCGACCACCTTTGCCGAGTTTGGAATTCCCATTCCGGATGCCGCGGGCCTCCGCGCATACGTTGGGCCACCGCTGCTCGACAGCCTCATGCGTATGGCTGGGCTCAACGAGCCGGATGCCTGGAAGGTACTCACGCGCTACCGCGAAATTTATGGCGCCGCAGCGCTCAAGTCGCCGGTGTTCCCGGGCGTGCTCGGTGTACTGAAGCGCCTCCACGACGCTCGGGTTCCGGTCGCGCTCGCTACCTCGAAGCCTGAGGCGCTGGCTGAAGCAATTCTGCGGCACCGCGACCTCCTGCCCTACTTCACCGTGGTGACCGGCGCCAGCGAAGACGAAACGCTGAGCAAGAAGGCCGATATCGTCGCTGAGGCGATGCGCCGACTTCGTGCCCGCGGGATCGACCCGACCGATGCCGTGATGATCGGCGATCGCGCCTACGACACCGACGGGGCACGGGCGAACGGCTTGCCGACGGTGCTGGTCGAATGGGGCTACGGCTCACCCGCAGAAGCGCGCGAGGCGTACGCCGTCGTGCACTCGGTCGAGCAACTCGCCCGCATTCTCAAGGTCTAGCCCGGAAGACACGCCTCGATCGCAGCGATGATCGCCGGGTCATCCGGAACCATATGTGGTCGGAACCGCTGCACGTGTCGATCTGGGCTGACCAGGAATTTTTCGAAGTTCCAAGTGACCCGGCCAGCCTTACCGTCGAGCACAGGCGTTGCTTCGAGCGCCCGGAACAGCGGTGCAGCGCGCCGACCGTTCACCCGCACGCGGTCAAGAATCGGGAACGAAATGCCCCAGGTGCTCGAACAATACTGGGCGATCTTGTCGTTCGATGAGAGTTCTTGCAGAAACTGATTGCTCGGAAAGCCCAGCACGGTGAAACCACGCGCGGCATAGCGTTGCTGCAGCGATTCGAGGGCTTCGTATTGCGGTGTCAACCCGCACCGCGATGCCACGTTCACGACCAGTACCGCCTTGCCCGCCCATTCCGCGAGTGAGGTGGTGCTGCCATCGGCGCGACGAAACTCGATGGCGTCAAGTGGATGGCTCATGCTGGCGACTCCTGTTCGGCCGCGTCAGGCACGGCGCGCCCCTCGAGTGCTCTGCGCAAATCGTCTTCGAGTTCGAGAATGCGTCCACCACGCGCGGCCGGGTACTCGGGTTCGGCATCCCATTGCTGCCAGTCCCGATCGAGTTTGCTCTCGATAGCGCCGGCGACATCAGACCAGGCCTCCTCGCGAGCGCGAGCGATGAGCGCTGCCAGCGCGACCTCATCATCGGCAGTTCCCTGCAGGCGGCGGGCGATCTCGTCGTAGACCCGGACGCGCCGGGTCAGGTTCGACGAGTCTGAGCGACGGTAGTCGTGCTGATGGGTCGCGCGGCCTTCACGGTGTTCGGCGCGTTCGCGGGTGTCAATGGTGCGCCGAGCGGTCGCCTTCGATTCGCGCTCGAGGTCGAACAGCGCCTGGCGGGCCGCGTCTCTCGCCGAGATGTCGTCGAACCCCTCACCACGGAGCGCCTCGACGATGAACACGTTCCGCAGCGACATCCGGGCCGCCGCCTCAGCCATCAACACGCCTTCATCGACCATTTCGGCGATGCTCGGGGCGCGACGCGCAGGCAGTTCGTCTCGATCGAACTGCCGAAACCGTGGCTTTCGTGAAAATAACCGCAACGAGGTCTCCCGACTTCCTCGCTTCGAGCCTACGCCGCTTGCTGGGGCCTCGAGGCGTGCGCGATATGCGGGAGGAGCGCGCTGTCGCCGCTCACCGCGAGCAGGCGTTCTGCGCCATCCAGTGGGTGTGACTCACCGATCGTGACCTGCGCCGCTGGCACCTGCGCGCGCACTGCCGCCTCGAACGCATCGCGCACGAGCGATGACCCGAACACCGCGCCAACCCCGCAGACCTGCGGGGCTGGGCTGCTCAGCTCACCAACCACCCGTAGGCCAGCAATTGCGCTCTCGGCGAGCGCAGCGCCGGCGCGTTCGAGAATGTTTCGTGCCGCCGAGTCGTGTTCCGCCAACTCAGCGACTTCGCGCGCGTAGGCGGCAATCCGTCCCACCTTGCCCTCATCGCTCTGTAGGTCGAGGTAGGCCATCGTCGGGTCGACGAAGTCGCGCCGGAGCATCTCAAGCAGTCCGGTCGGCTGGCTGCGCCCATCGAACTGGCGCATCGCCTCGGTGAGTGCCTGCGCGCCGATCCAGTAGCCGCTGCCGGCATCTCCGATCAGGTAACCCCACCCGTCGACCCGGGTGACCTCGTTGGCGCCAACCGCAAGTGTGACGACCCCGGTGCCAGCCGCAGTGACGGCGCCGCGGGCGTCGCCGAGCGCCCCGAGATACGCGGTGATCGAGTCGTGTGCGAGCCGCAGCTGGGTGGCACCGAATGGTGCGGCGGCGGCGAGCAGATCGGCGGCGTCAATCGTGCCTTCGGCGAATCCGGATGACCCGATGCCCACCGTCGCGACCGTGCGGCCCGCGAGCGCATTGACCATGACTTGACTCAGTTGCGGCGCGAGAGGGAGATCGGTGCGGATGCCTCCAACCGCCCATTCGGCGACCTGGTCTGGGTCACGGTACCGGAACTTGATGCCGCTTTGCCCCGCGTCGATCGCCAAGGTTGCCTGTGGTGCCTGCACGGCGCCCATGCTACCGGCGCCCGCCCTGGCCAAACGGCGCGCTGACCGGCACAATGGCGTGCGGGCTGAATCCGGAGGATCAATGACCAACCACGCGCGGCGTATGCACACGCCGAATTCTGAAAACGAGCACCTGGTTGATCTCGTCCTCGACTATGCGAGGCAGCGGATCCTCGCGACAGACACCCCGCTCGACCACCCGATGACCCCCGCCGAGCTCACCGCGCGCGTCGGCACGACGGTGAACGACGACGGCATCGGCGCGGACCGCGCGCTTGCGCTGTTTGGCGAGGTGCTGGCACCGGCGTGCATCACCACGGATCATCCGGGGTTTCTCTCATTTATGCCGTGCGCGCCTACCAAGGCGGCCACCGCATTTGATCTCGTCGTGTCGGCATGTGCCGTCTACTCTGGCTCCTGGCTTGAGGGGTCGGGTGCCGTGCATGCCGAGAACGAGGTGCTCGGATGGCTCGCCCGTGAGTTCGAGCTCCCTGCGAGCGCCGGTGGCGTATTCGTGCAGGGCGGCACGCTCGGCAACCTCTCGTCGCTGGTGGCGGCGCGCGACCACGCGCTGCGCACGCGCGGCGGCGTTCGGCCCGACCGGTGGCGGGTGGTGTGCAGCACCGAGACGCATTCATCGGTCGTCGCGGCCGCCAAGGTGATGGATATTGAGGCCGTCGCCGTGCGGCCGGGGCCCGACGGGCGCCTCACCGGCGATGCGGTGCGGGACGCACTCGTGAAGTACGGCGCATCCGTCTTTGCGGTGGTCGCCACCGCCGGATCGACCAACTTTGGCCTCATCGACCGCATCGACGAGATCGCAGCCCTCAAGGACGAGTTCGACTTCTGGCTGCACGTCGATGGCGCCTATGGGCTGACCGGCATGTTGTCCCCACTCGTGCGCGCCCACTTCACCGGCGTTGCGGCAGCCGACTCGCTCATCGTCGACCCGCACAAGTGGATGTTCGCCCCGTTCGACGCGTGCGCGCTCATCTACCGCGACCCGGCAATCGCTCGACTCGCGCACACCCAGCACGCCGAGTACCTCGACACCCTGACCGACGGCAACGATTGGAATCCCACCGACTACGCCGTGCACCTCACCAGGCGGGCGCGTGGGTTGCCGCTCTGGTTCTCGCTCGCGAGTTACGGCACCGAGGCTTACCGCGAGGCCGTCACCAGCACCATCGAAGTGGCCCACGCCATCGCCGACGTCATTCGGCAGCGACCCGGGTTCCGGTTGGTGAAAGACCCAGAGCTCTCGGTGGTCGTCTTCGAACGCGATGGATGGCTCCTGCCCGACTACGACGCCTGGAGCGCGCGCCTGCTCGCCGACGGGCAAGCATTCGTGACCCCAAGCTCACACGCGGGTCGCCCGAATGTGCGATTCGCGGTGCTGAACCCGACGACCACGGTCGAACAACTCATCGCGATTCTCGACACGATGGTGTGAGGGTTGCGCGCTAGTCGGTGAACAGCTCGGGATGCGCCGTCCGAAGGGCCGGGGCGTCGTGTCGCACCCGCCCGATGTGCAGTTTCAGCCAGTACTCGCCGCGCTCGATATCGCCGGCCTCAAGCGCATCGACGATGTGTTCGTGCTCGGCGATGAGTGAGGTGATGCGCGCAGGGTCTGGCAGGCTGAGGCGGCGCACTCGGTCGAGCTGCACCTTCATCGCACGCAGCGATCCCCAGACGCTGGTGTTCCCGCTCAACACGAACAACTGTTCGTGCATCAACTCGTCGGCGTGAAAAAAGCCGGCGATATTCGCGTCGTGCTGACATTCGCGCTGTTCGTCGATGAGCCGGCGCATTTCACTGACATCGCGATCGTGGCTCCCCGCGACGACCTTGAACGCCCCAACTTCGAGCAGTTCGCGCACGAATTGTGCCTCGGTGACCGCCCACATCGGGATCGGGTCAACCACGGTGCCAACCTTCGGCTTCACCGAAACCAGCCCGTTGTTCACCAGGCGAGAGACCGCTTCGCGGATCGGGGTGCGGCTCACCTCAAGCTGCTCGGCGAGGTCGGGTTCGCTCAGTGTTGTGCCCGGCGGTAGTCGCAAATCGCGAATGGCGTCAAATAATTGCGTGTAGGCCAAATCGGATGCCCGCTCGCCATTTTTTGACAGTTCAATTGGCGAAAGTACCGGCCCAGCCGTCGTCCTTCTTGCCCCCACCATGCTGATATTTTCTCAGGTGATTGGAGTTGTATGCAAGCGCTCACTTCGAACTGCCGGCAGCGACTCACACCGAACGCTTGGGCGCGAGCCGGTCGGCGCGTACCGGTCGCGCGGGCACCCAATTCGGATTCACCTTGCCGCGCGTACTCTGAAGCCATGTGCGCGAGTTACGGGCTCGATCCCCGGTTCGACGAACACGACCTGATTGACGTTGCCGACGCGGGCGTGCTGCAGTCATTGCGCGCCTTCGCCGCCACGAACGCCAATGAACCCCTGCGGCCGACGGGCCGCCATCTGCGCAATCTGAACCCGGTGTTCACCGCCGACCAGTCGAGTCACATCGAACTCACCTCAGCCTGGTGGGGCTACCTCGTCGAGGGGCGGCCCTCGAAATTTCCGTCGATCAACACCCGCTCGGAACGCCTCGGCAGCCGACCCGGCCGTCTGCCCGGGCGTGCGATCGTGCCCGCGACGTCGTGGTTTGAACTGCAAAAGCCCGACCGGGTGTGGTACGACTTCGAGGTCGAACACCGCGCGGATGCCCCGCCGCCACTGTTCGGCATGGCCGCCGTCACACAACGCGGCGTCACCGAGTCGGGCGAGCCGGTTATCTGCTACTCGATCGTGATGCGCCCGGCCGTGCCCTGGCTGCGGCATATCCACGACCGGATGCCGGTGCTCATCCCTGGCACATTCGCCACCGAGTGGCTGACCAGCGACGACCCGGCGCCGGCGCTCATCGACGCAGCGCTCGCCGCGAGCGAAGCCCGCTCCGAATCGATCAGCGCCACACGGCGCGCGGGTTAGCCCACCCGCTCGAAACTCAGCACCACGACCTGTTCGGGGCTCATCAGCGGCGCTTCGATGCCGATCAGGTCGAGGGTGCGCCCAGAGAGGCGCGCGCCATCCGGTGACCAGGTCGACACGCCATAGCCACGTCGAATCGCATGCGTCGGAGCCGCCCGCAGTTCGTAGAGGGCATCGGGGTCGAGCCCGACAAACCGCACCCGCCCGGGCGCCGCCGACACCGAAGTGTTGAGCTGCGCGATCGTGAACAGTGCGTGTGAACGGTCGCGGGCAACGACGCCGCGGATCATCCGTGAGGCATCCGGTGCGTCGACGTTCACTGCGCGACCCGAGTGCATCAGCGCACGGTGGGTCTTGTAGAGCTCAACCCACGTCGCCAGTGCGGCGATCTCGGCCGCGGGCTCCTTGGTGAGGTCCAGTTGAATACCAAGGTGGCCGAGCAGGGCGATGCCACCTCGGAAGTCGAGGTACGACATCCGGGACGTCTGATGGTTCGCCTCGGTGGCGATGTCGTTGCCCATCATTTCGAGCGGCAGCAACAGGCCGGTCGACTGCTGAATGACCGCTCGCTCGGCGGGGTCGGTGCAGTCGCTCACCCACGTGCGGTGCGTACGGGCAACGATTTCGAGGTCGATGCGAGAACCGCCCGATGCGCAGTTTTCCCATTCAACATTCGGATGCCTCGCACTGAGCTCGTCGAGCAGGCGGTACAGCGCGCGCGTCTGCTCATGCACCACCGGGCGGCCGGTGCGCACATCGCCCGGCTCGTGAAGTTCACGGTTGTGATCCCACTTCACGTAGTCGATCGCGTGATCGCCGAGCAACCGGTCCAGCTGGCCGAAGATGTTCGCGTAGGCGTCGGGGTTCGCGAGGTTCACGACCTGCTGCTGGCGGGCATCGGCGGTCATTCGGCCGACCGGGCCAAGAATCCATTCCGGATGCGCCCGCGCGAGGTCAGAGTCAGGGTTCACCATCTCGGGCTCAACCCAGATGCCGAATTTCATGCCGAGTGCGTGCACCTTGTCGATGAACGGGGCAAGGCCGTTCGGCCAGACGGCCGGGTCGACCGACCAGTCGCCGAGGCCGGCCCGGTCATGGCGGCGGCCGAGGAACCAGCCGTCGTCGAGCATGAAGAGTTCAACGCCAATCGCCGCACCAGCCTCAGCAAGTTTGGTGAGCTGCGTCTCATCGTGGTCAAAATAGACGGCTTCCCAGCAGTTCAGAATCACCGGTCGAGGGCTGGTCGGATGCTCCGGCCGGGCCCGCAGGAAATCGTGGAACCGGGCGGCCACCGCGTCAAGACCGTCGCCGTGCGAGGCGTAGACCCATGGGCCCTCGTACGAAGCGCCGCCAGTGAGCACCATCTCGCCAGGCATCAGTGCTTCGGCACCGGTGAGCACGCCACCGCCGACGAACGGGTCGCGCTCTGCGGCGAGTTCGGCGTTGCCGCTCCACGCGACATGGATGGCGCGGCAGGCACCGCGTTCGAATGCGAACCCAGGGGTGCCGGCAATGAGCAGCAACGGGGCATCCGGGCCTGGGCGGCCCTTGTGGTTTGTGCGCACGTGGCGGCCGTAGGTGAACGGGTACCGCTGGGGCTGGCGTTCCTTCGCCCACTTGCCGGTGAAGTCGAGAATCTCGGTCGCCTCCGGCGGCACGGGGAACCCGGCGCGCAGCGCGAGCACCTCATACGGGGCATCCGCGTCGTTCGTAAGGGTGAGGCGCTGACGCACCAAACCAGACGGCAGCACCTCGACCGTGATGGTGAGGGTCAACACAGTGTTCGCGTCGCGCAGGGTGAGCACCGCGCGGTCGATGCTCGCGTCAGCGGCGATGCATTCGAACCTCGGCAAGAACGCGGTCGAGTTGCGGTGGCCGGCGACGCCTGGGGCACCACACCAGCCATCGGCGCTGAGCGGCACCATGGTGAGGCCCCAGCCGGTGTCGAGATCGGCGCTGCGGCCCTCGATCGCCAGCATGCGCACGATGTTCTGCAGTTCATCGGCCGACGGGGTTCCGAGTGACGGACCCCAGTAGAGCATCGCCGGTGCGTTGCCTGGCCTCGGGTCGATGATCACCGACGTGTCGGCCGCCCGAAGGTGGAGGATCTCATGCGCTGCGCTGCTCATAACCAGCAACTATAGAACGAGCACCGGGATGACACGGCGGCACTTACTCGAGTAGGCGTCTGCCCGCTGAGACCGGCGCGTGGAACCGAATCACCCCTCCAGGACATACAGGACGAACCCTGTAGGAGGAATCGGTGTCAAATCGCATCATCCTGTTCGTGTGTACCGCTGTCGTAGCGGCATTCGCGTTCAGCCCAGTCCCCGCCTCGGCCGCCGAGCCAGAGGTGTCGCCAGCTTGTACGGTAGGCGGGGTCGCCGTGGCCGAGGGCCAACCGCTGCCCAAGCAACTCCCGACCGTCATTTCGTGCTTCGAGAGCGTGGAGGCCGCGGAACAGTTCATCGAAGCTGGCGCACCCGGCGACTTCGAACAAGTGGTGCAGGCATCGCCAGGCGTGTCTGCCACACTCGCTGCGGCCAGCACCGTAACGGTCGGTAAGGCTTGGACCAGTACGTCGCGATCTGGTTCGGTACTCATCCACTGGGGCGTCGGGAGCGGTTGCTATGGAGTGACTTATGGGTTTCCGACGCTGCCAAGCGGGTGGGACAACAACGTGCGCTCGGCCGAGGGGTTGAGCAACTGCTGGGCGTCGCACTACGACCTGACGAATTACGGCGGCGATGTGCTGACGTGTGCGCCGTACTGCTCAACCTTGGGCTTCATGGCCGCGCGCAGCTCGTCGATCGTCTACCGACCGGTTGGCACCTTCGGCTGATACGGGTGCAGCTGCAACACGGAACACTCGATCCGGCTCGGGACCACCGCGGCTTCGCCCGTATCAGTCACACAAACCGTGACATCTTCGGGGGCAATTCCCGGCGTCGGGAACGGGTTCAGCGGGTCTGTCTCGTTGGCGGAGCCACTCCGCCACACCTGTTCGCAGACTGCCGCCGCGTCGTCGATCGGTACCACGCCGTCGGGTGCAGCGATGCTCACGGCCGACCCGGGGAGCGAGCCATCAACTGCTCGCGCAGCGACGTCAAGGCAGTGAACGACAGCCGTGTCGCTGACTGGGCGTGATTCGCGCATCACAACTGCCGCGACGGCGGCGCCTGAAATTGCGAGCGCTGCCCCCACGATGCCGATGCGACCGGGCAAGGTCTGCCACCACGCCCGGCGCAACAGGTCGGCCCGCATCTGCTCGACGAGTAGCTCTTGTATCGCCGAGTGATGCGGCATTTCGCGTTCGGTACGACTCACCCTTCGACTCCTTCTGCCGACGGAGCGTAGCTCTGCAGACTGACCCTCAGTCGTGACTTTACCCGTGACAACCGCGACTTCACGGTCCCTTCGGGAATCCCCAGTGCGAGCGCGGCATCCTTCACCGGCAGCTCGTGAACCACGCAGAGCAACAGCACACTCGCATCTTTGGGGTTCAAGTCTCGGAGGGCGTTCCGCACGTCGTGCGAGATTCGGAGGTCGTCCAAATTCTCCGCGACCTCGTCCGCATGGTCGGGGGCGGGCCCGTCAGACGGGATCCGTCGCAACAACCGTGAGTATCGAAACGTTGAACGGAGTTGATTTTTCGCGACAAACGCCGTGACGGTCAGCAGCCACGGCAGAATCGAGTCGTCAACCAGGCGAACGTCAGCGCGCTTGCGCCAGAGCTCGAAAAACGCCGTCGCCGCAACCTCTTCCGCGTCCCACGGTTTGCGCACCAAGACCAACGCAGCCCGATACACCGCCGCGCCGTGGGCGTTGTGGAGCTGGCGATATGCGCGCTCATCGCCGCGTGACAGCCGAAACAGCAGCTCACCGTCGCCACCGAAAGGTTGGTCGCCCTGGATTGACACCGAGCCCCCCCGCTTCCCGTGACAGCTTGCTCGACGGAGCGTTGCCCTGCACCGCAGTTTGGAATGCCCTGGTTATCAAGGCTGCAAGCAGCGACCAACGAGCCCCGCGGCGACCGCCAGCCTACCCGTTACGGGATGCGCTGCCTTCGGCAATGTCGGAGATGGAACCAATCAGGACCTGCCGGACATCTTGATTCTGGGGGAACAATCGCTCTGCCACCTATCTGAAAAGTGCAAGATCTCACTTGGAAGAACGGCTCGCAGTTGCGGCTCAACAGAGGTGATGGCGGGCCCAAGGGGGGCCCGCCATCACCTCGCTCCGAAACGGCGTGCTCGGCTTCCGACAGATCCTGCACGAATGAGGCGGCTTCGGACGACGCCCCCCACTCGTCGCGACACGACGCTTCAGCTCAGGCACATGCTGGCCAAACACCGCATTAGCAATATCAGGGATGGAACCAATCGCGGGTTGCCGGACATTTCGATGCAGGGCGAACACTCGCACTGCCGCCAGTCTCCGGCGGCACCTCTCAACGAGGAGAGCAACAGGTCACATCGAAGAATGGAGCGCACGATGAAGAAATCGACAACGGCCGCCGCGGCGGGGACACTCGCTGTGCTTTCGGTACCCGCAACCCGCACTATCGGCGAGCGCCACAGACGAACGTCACGGGTACCTGGAATGCAATCCGAGGCGTGTGGTTCGGATCACGAGCTCCACCGTTACGACGGGCGGTGTGTTCTCGGTTGGCCACGGGATCGGAAGCGGCGTTTGAGTACGTGATGGCGGGCTTCGTTCAGCCCGCCATCGCCTCGCTCAGAATCGGGCTCATGACGACTCGAATAGGCGCACTGACAATAGCGGCTACGCTGCTCGGCGCTGCACTCACGGGATGTTCCGCCGAGGCTGCGCCCGACAACGCCCTGAAGGCAGATGACGCGGCGTACTACGCCGACTACGTCAGCAACGCGGCTGAGTACTTGCACGTCGACAATCCGCCCACCGTCAAGATCGTGAAGTGGATCAAGCCGGAGGAGGGCCAGACCTACTTGGATCCCTGCGTCCGCGACCAAGGGTTCACGCAGATGCCGGATGGGTCATGGTATATCCCCGAAGGGCAGAAATCAGCGTTCGCGCTCGCAACGTTCAAGTGTTGGGCTGCCTACCCTACGATTCCCAAATACGCCGCCCAGTGGACCGACAAGCAGCGGGGTATCCAATATGACTGGACCGTTGACAGCGTGATTCCCTGCCTCGAGAAGCACGGCTACAGCACCGTCGGTGTCCCCAGCCGCCAGACGTTCATCGACACATATTCGACGGACCCGTTCTACCCGTTCGGCCAGGTGTCGCTCGAGCTCTCAAACGAGGAGCGAAACCAGCTCGAACGAGAATGTCCGCAGATAGCTCCCTCCGACGCGCTCTTCCCCGATGAGTGAGATTGGTCTGAGCGGTGGATTGAGTACCAATGCAGACGTCGCTGAGGAGAAACATGAGCGAAGCGCAGCCCGTTGATACCCCGAAAACCCGCAGGTGGCGTCTTCCTCTCGCGATCACCGCCGTCCTGATCGCCGCCGCACTCGGGTGGGCAGGCGCGGTCGTCTTCGCCCCCCGTCATGGCGCCCTCGACGCAACCCGGTACACGACTGTCGAGGTCGTTCCGGGCAGCGTGGGCTCAACCCTGTCGCTCAATGTGGTGGCGGCATGGGCGCCACAGTCCGTCGGGACAAATGATGCAGTCGGTGTCGTCACTTCCGTTGCGCTCGAGAGTGGAAAGGAAGTCATCGCTGGCACAGTGCTCTATGCGGTGAACCTGCGCCCCGTCGTCGTAGCGCAGGGCTCGACACCTTCATTCCGCGACCTCACCCGAACAAGCGAGGGCGACGACGTCGTCCAATTGCAGCAGTTGCTCGCCACGCTCGGATTCCATTCCCAACCGGCTGACGGGGTGTTCGATCGTACTACCGAGCAAGCCGTGAAGGCATGGCAGCGATCGCTCGGCGTACCCGTCGACGGTGTTGTTCGCGTCGGCGACATTGTGTTCATACCGAGCCTTCCAGTTCGGGTCTGGCTCGACGCTGATGTGATCGCACGCGGGAATCGAGTCGTGGGTGGTGAGCGGGCGGTAAGCACACTGCATGGCTCTCCCGAGTTCCGAATCCCGGTGACTGAGCAGCAGTCTGCTGCCATCCCTACCGACGCGGTCGTCAAACTCGATGCCCCAACCGGCGACGTGTGGGAGGCCACCGTCAGCGGCCGGGAAACCGATACAGACGGGCAGATGCAAATCTTGTTGGCGCCGACGCACGGCGACTTCATTTGTGGCGATGCGTGTGCGGCGATCGCGGTATCCGAGCAGACAACGTACTCAGGGAGAATCGAACTCGTTCCTGAGGTGGATGGTCTTGTCATACCGAGCGCAGCCCTTGACGCCAAGGCGGACGGGACAGTTGTCGTGCTCGATGCCAGCGGCATCGAGCACAAAGTCGAGATTCTTGCGAGTGCACGAGGAATGAGCGCGATCACCGGTCTGGATCAGGGCACGAGGGTGCGCATACCGGCGAAGGGATAATCGTGCTCGTCGCCGAGAAGGTCACCTTCGGATACTCGAAGGGCACCACGCTGCTCGACGGATGGGACGCTCGGTTCGAGGCGGGCAGTGTTACTGCGATTACCGGACCCTCGGGTCGAGGAAAGTCGACTCTGCTCTATCTCCTCGGTCTCATGCTGACGCCGCAAGGCGGTGCAGTGCTTCTCGACGGGAACGACGTCAGCGGTCTGGACGACGCTGCCCGGGCCCGACTTCGCGCCGCGCGGTTCGGATTCGTCTTTCAAGACGCTGCACTCGACCCGACCCGAACCGTCTTGGAGAACGTCACAGAGTCCGCCCTCTACCGCGGCAAGCCGCGGCACGAGGTATACCCGCGGGCGCAGGAGCTGCTCACCCGGTTCGGAGTCGCCGTCCGCGCAACCGCGCGCCCAGGCGAAATCTCCGGAGGTCAGGCACAGCGCATCGCACTCTGCCGCGCGCTGCTCCACAGCCCCGATGTGGTCCTTGCGGACGAGCCCACAGGAAACCTCGATCCCGCCTCGGCCGACGTGGTGCTCGATGCGTTCCGAGGACACGCCAACGGGGGTGCCGCGGTCGTCGTGGTGACCCATGACCCGAGAGTTGTGGCTCGCTGTGACGTCGAGGTGAAGCTGTGAGCCTTGCGCGGCAGCTCAAGCTGCTCGTCATTGAGGCCCTCGCGAGTAGTCGCGCGCAACCGGTAGCTTCGCTCGTCGCGACACTCATTGTGGCGGGGATGTGCGCAGCTGTGTTTCTCACCACGGGGAGGACGGTCGGTGCTGAACAGGCTGTGCTGAGCAGGATCGACGACGAGGGCACTCGAGCCATCGTCGTGCGTGCGGACGCCGGAGCTGGCCTCGACGCCAGCGTAGTGACCCGCATTCAGAACATCGAAGGCATCGAGTGGGCCGGCGCATTCGGATTTCCTCGCGACGTAACGAACTCTGCCATCGGACCCGGCGGTGAGAAGGTCGCGTTGCGACCACTGTGGACAAGCGCACCCGCCGAGCTCGGCATCCCAGCGACGTTCGCCACATTTGGTGCCAATACCGCGTGGGCCTCTACCGACGCCCTGGCCACCCTTGGAATGAGACAAGGCGCGGGCGGCGTCCAAGCACAAGACGGCCTCGGCTACGGTGTGCTCGGCGCCTTGCGGATCCCGAGTTTTCTCGCTGACATGACCCCCACGCTCCTAGCACCCGAAGCGACGTTCAGCGGTCGGGTCGCGACCTTGATCGTCGTCGCGAGAGACCCCTCCCTCGTCGGCCCGGTCGGAAAGGCCGTCGGCGGGCTCCTCGACGCCGAGGACAGTTCGAAGGTCACGATCACGACCAGCGAGGCGCTCGCACAGCTGCGAGAGGCCATCCGGGGCCAACTCGGCAGCTACGGCCGTCAACTCGTGATCTTGATCTTCGGCGTCAGCGCCGCCCTCGTCGCTGCAGTCCAATACGGTCTCGTCTCGATGCGGCGGAAGGACTTCGGACGACGCCGCGCGCTCGGTGCGACGCGAAGCCTTATCGTCGGGCTGGTGCTCTTTCAGGTCGCAATAGTGTCAGCGATCGGCTCTGCGGCCGGGGCCCTTGTCGCAACCGTCGCGCTCCTCCTGAGCAAAGACCCATTGCCGCCCTGGGAGTTCTTTGTCGGCGTCGATCTGCTCGCCGTCGCGGTGGCGACATTGGCGGCGCTGTGGCCCGCCGTGTTCGCGTCTCGCCGGGACCCCGCGCGTGAACTTCGCGTACCGTAGCCGCCTGTCGATTTCTGCCCGTGTGTAGACGTCTTGCTGCGGTAGACCATGAATTCGCTCCAGTTGGCCCTACCTGGCGAGCATGGCCCCGGCGACCCCCGCGCCGATCAGGAGCGCCGCGAGTGCGATCGGCACCGCCGGCACACGACGGAGAAAGCAGAACAAGGTCGCGCCGAGGACCCCGCTCCACGCGCCGCCAACAACGAGATAGATGCCGATGAACACCAGTTCGTTCCGTGTTGCAAGGCCGACGAACAAGAGCACGATGCCTGGAAGCGCGCCAATCACACCGAGCAGCACGACTGAGCGCACAGCAGGCTGGGCGCTCGAGTAGAGCCAGTAGAAGACGGGCAGGCCCAACAACAATGTCAGTGGTACGCCAATCGCAAGAGCGCGAACGCTCGCTTCGGCGAGTGACTCCAATAACGGGACAGCGCGGTTCGTGCCCTGCTGGTAGCTCGGCGAGCCTGACACCACCGTCGCAACGCCGGCGATGATCGCCAGGAGAATGCAGGCAACGAACGAGCAGGCGTCGATGACTCGAACGGCCCGTTTCGGCTGCTCGTTCATGCCCATATCCCTCAGTATGACCGCGATGCGTTAATCGTGTCGTTCGCGCAGGCGCCATCGATGAGGCAGCCGAAGCCCTGGTTTGGCTTCTGGAAGACGTTGAGCCACACGTCGTACACCGGGGTACCGCTCGTGTTGAAACGTGCATATCCCTCATGTGCGGGAACCGGCTTTCGCCACCCAACCACCTCAACAAGCCCGCTGCGGTAGAAACGGACGATCTCGTTGTATTTGATCGAGCCTCCGTAATTGGCGTCGAAGAACTTGCAGTGAGGGTTCGACGAGGTGTGGTTGAACCGCACTTGGGCGTACGCACCACCAGAGGAAACGTTCTGGAACAGCATCTGGTCCATGCTTGCGTACGTCGCGTGCACGACGGCTCCGTTATGGCGCGTCACGCTTTGACCGACGTTCTTGACGCCGATGACGTCGTACGGTGCGGGGTTGTCCCAGTTGACATTGGCGAACATCAGTGTCCGATAGTTCGGCGTCTGCCATGGCTCATCAAAGTTCGGATACGAGTACGACCGATTGTCGCCGTCGAAGGTATACGACGAATCTCCCCAATTGCACATCCATGCTCCCACGGAGGCCTCGGGGATGAAGGTTCGGTGAGTGAACGCCGTCGTGTACGCCTGGTACGTGAGCGGTGCGATCTGATCAGTTACTTGACGGGATGGGTCCTGCAGGCCCGTGGGCTGAGTACGCAACTCGATGGTCTTCGAAGCCGGCAAGCTCTCGCCTGTCTCAGCAGTGCTCCCGACAATCTCGACCCGGTAAGTGTGCCCCGGATCGAGATCGCCGAGCTCAAAGGTGTGGCCGGTGCTAGTGCCCGCCTTCTCTCCATCGACGAATACATCGAACTCGTCGGCAGCGAGATACCAACTGAAGCTCGCGGTCGTTTCCGTGGCCGAGTATGCGAACGACGGCTGCCACATCTCAGGGCCTGATGGAAGCAACTCGGACTTGAATGTTTCGACGATCGGCCCGGGGTTTTCGTCCACCTCGCCAGGCTCCGCCATGGAAGATTCTGTATCCACGAGTCCAGCTAAGCTGCCGACGGGGACACTCTGTATGACGATGGTCGCGGCCTCGCCGGCCGCGGTCCGACCAGTGACAACCCGCTCGCCGACGTCATCGACGACGGCGATTGTCTGGAGCCGCTTGCCGTCGACGGTTTCGAAGATGGCATCCGAGGGCTGCGACAGGTCGACCGCAGCGCCGTTCTCATCGCCGGGGTCGGCTAATGCAGGCTGCGTCACGACCATGCTCATCAGCCCGACAAATGTCGCTGCCACTGTGGCTGCCCTAAACATCTGCTTGTGCTCGAATCTCATGCGTTATCCCACCTTTCGACCGGCGAGCCGATTTGGAGCGCCTACAGATGGATGTCCGGATGACATCTGCCGGTTCCGAAAAGCGCAACCTGACCCCCTGTTGTGTGAGTCGGCAGGCGTCGGTGCCGTTGGATGACGCTGCGGCCTTCCAAGAGGGCAGCGCGCTGCATCCGGCCGCCTGGAGCATTACGGGTTCGGATGCCGCGACCGAAGCCACCCTCACCGACCTGATCAAGAAGGTCGCCGGCTAACCCTCCAGCCGTGCGCGAACGGCCCTAGCCTGGCGCAACAAACCAAAACCGGCGCCCCGAGGTTAACCCTCGAGACGCCGGTGATTTGGTGCGCGAGGGGGGACTTGAACCCCCACACCCTTACGAGTACTGGCACCTGAAGCCAGCGCGTCTGCCATTCCGCCACTCGCGCGAAGGCCGCATGCGGCCAACCACGCGAGACTACCATCTCAGCGGCATCCTCGCCATTTGAGAGCTGAAACCTCACTCCAAGGCGGTCACGGTACGATGACGCAACCCCTGTTGGAGCGATCGGGAGACCTGTGGGCCTACTGGAAAACTTCGAGAAAGGTCTCGAGCGTGTCGTCAATGGCGCGTTCGCGAAGACCTTCCGCTCGGGGCTGCAACCGGTCGAGATCGCTGCAGCCCTCAAGCGGCAACTCGACACGAAGGCTGCCGTTGTCGCGCGCGACCGCGTGCTCGCGCCCAATACCTTCACGGTGCGCATCTCTCCAGACGACCACGCGCGCATGCTCGAACTCGGGCCAACGCTGCTCGCAGAGCTCACCGCGGCGCTCAATCGGCACGCGAAAGATCAACGGTTCCAGTTCGCCGGACCGGTCAGCATCACGTTGCAACCAGACCGACGCCTCGCGCTCGGCCTCGTCGAGGTCGATTCAGAGACGGTTGGTGGCGAGGTCGGATGGCACCCAGTGCTCGAGATCGGTGGCACGAAGCATCCGCTCGATAAAGCCCGTACGATCCTTGGGCGCGGTACCGAGGCTGACATCACCCTGAACGACACCGGCGCATCGCGGCAGCATGCCGAGGTGCAGTGGGATGGTCGTCGCGGTCGCGTGCGCGACCTCGGCTCGACCAACGGCACGCTCGTTGATGGGGTGCAGGTCAGCGATCAGGTACTTGAGCCAGGCTCGGTGATTCAGATCGGCCGCACCCGCATCGTGTTCCAGGTGGTGGCGAAGTCAGCCGATGCATCATCGGTGCGTCGTGGCCCGAACGCCGGGGGCGGCACGACGGCCGCATCACCCGATGGGTTTTGGGGGGCCGGATGAGCCAACTCACCCTCCTCGTTCTCCAACTCGGGTTTCTGCTGCTGTTGTGGGTGTTCGTGTTCGCGATCGTGTACGCCCTGCGCAGCGACCTGTTCGGCCAACGCGTGCGCAGACTTGCGGCCGAGCCATCCGCCGCGCCGGTCACGGCGAGCACTCCGACCGACTACCCGAGTTCGCCGCTCACCCCCGGTGCTGGCATTCGGGTGCAACCGCAGAACCAGGCCGGCGCACCCGCAACGACCGACAACGCCCGGGTGCTCGTCATTACCTCTGGTAGCAAACGCGGGGTCGAGTTCCCGCTCGCGCACGAGACCATCACGGTCGGTCGCTCCAGCGATTCCACCATCGTGATTCGCGATGACTATACGTCGACGTATCACGCACGGCTCATGTTGTGGAACGGCAGTTGGATGCTGCAAGACCTCGATTCCACCAACGGCACCACCCTCGACGGGCAGCGCGTCCACACCCCGACCGCAGTGCCGCTCGGCGCGACGATCAAGGTGGGCGCGACCACCTTCGAGTTGCGCGGGTAGCCGGTGGTGCACGTCAAGGCGAGCGCCGCGGTCTCGCACGTCGGCAAGGTTCGTTCACAGAACCAGGACTCCGGCTACGCCGGTCGCCACCTGTTCTTTGTCGCCGATGGCATGGGTGGGCACGCCGGTGGTGACGTCGCCAGTTCACTCGCCACGGACCGTGTCGCCGATGCTGATGAACAGTACGAAAGCGCTGCCGCCGCTGGCGCCGCGCTTGAGCATGCGCTGATTGCGGCGAACCGCCGCATCACCGAGACCGTCGCTGATCACCCCGAACTTGCGGGTATGGGCACCACACTGAGCTCAGTCGCGGTGCTCGGAGACCAGGTCGTGGTCGCCCACATCGGCGACTCCCGGGTGTACCTGCTGCGGTCGGGGGAACTGCGACAAATCACGACCGACCACTCATTCGTGCAGCGGCTCGTCGATGCCGGTCGCATTACCGAAGAAGAAGCCCGGGTGCATCCGCGGCGCTCGGTGCTCATGCGGGTGCTCGGTGATGTCGAGTCCTCACCAACCGTCGATGTGATGACCCTCGACACCTACGCCGGCGACCGTTGGCTGGTCTGTTCCGACGGGCTCTCTGGCTATGTCGAATTCGACGAGTTGACCACGCTCCTCGGCGAGGCCAGCACCAAGATCGCTGCCGACAAGTTGGTGAAAGCCGCCCTCGACGAAGGCGCACCGGACAACGTCACCGTGGTCTTGGTTGATATCGGCGAACCGCCAGCACCCGAGACACCGCCGGTCATCGTGGGTGCCGCGGCCGCGCCGACGAAACTCGGGCCGGTTGGTGCACACCGGCGCGCCATCCGGCTCACCCCGTTCCGTCCGCACCATGTGCAAGAGACACACTTCGAGCCCGACTCTGAGGACTACCTCGACGAGCTCATCGACGAAGATCGCCGCCGGCGCGTGCGGCGACGAGTCTGGTTGATCGTCTGGATCCTCCTGCTCGTGGCCGGCATTACGGTCGCCGCCATCGGCTTTGTGAAGTGGACCGAAACCCGCTACTACGTCGGTGAATCCAACGGTCGCGTCGCGATCTACCAAGGCATTCAGCAGGATCTCGGGCCGATTGTGCTGCACCGGGTGTATCGCGAAACCGGTCTCGACGTCGCCGACCTGCGCGAGTACGACCAACAACGGGTCGAACGCACCATCTCAGCTTCGTCGCGCACCGAGGCCGAGAACATCGTCGGTCGGTTGCAGGCGGTGAAGTGATGGCGAATACGGCCGCGAATCGGCAGGCGCCCCAAGCGCGACCGGATGCCTCGCGCCCGCGTGTTGGGACGGGTCCGGTGCGACGCATCCGGCTGCCGCAAAAGTTGCGCAACGTCGAACTTGCAATGTTGGTAGTTGCCTGCGCCATCAACGCGACCGCGATCGTGCTGGTGCAACTCGCGGCGCTGAAGCGCATTGAAACACAACTCGTGTTGCTCGGCGTCGGGCTCTCGGTGCTCGCGTTCGGGCTCCACATCGCGATGCGCTTCGTCGCGCGCGAGGCCGACCCGTTCCTGTTGCCGATCGCCACTGTGCTGAACGGCATCGGCATTGCCGAGATCTACCGCATCGACATCGCAGAGGGCAACGCCGGCTGGGAAAGCGCCGCCGTGCGCCAGATCGCGTGGACCTCGATTGCGATCATCTGCGCGATCGCGACCATCGTGTTCCTGCGGAACCACCGCACGCTGTTCCGATACGTGTACCTCTCGGGACTCGTCGCGATCGTGATGCTATTGCTGCCGCTTGCCCCGCTGATCGGCCGGGAAGTGAACGGCGCAAGGGTGTGGATCGGCCTCGGAAGCTTCGCGAATTTCCAGCCGGGTGAGTTGGTGAAGATCGCCCTCGCGGTGTTTTTCGCCGGATACCTGGTGCGCAACCGCGATTCACTCTCGATGGTGGGCAAACGGGTGCTCGGGATTCGGTTCCCGCGGCTGCGTGACCTCGGGCCGCTCCTCGTGATTTGGGCGCTCGCCATGGCGGTGATCGTGTTCCAGCGCGACCTCGGCACCGCACTGCTGTTCTTCGGACTCTTCCTGTCGATGCTCTACGTCGCCACCGGGCGCGCGAGTTGGGTACTCGTTGGTGTCACGCTGATCGGGGTCGGTGCGGTTGTGGCATCCCGACTCTTGCCCTACGTCAACTCGCGGTTCGCGAACTGGCTCGACCCGTTCAACCCTGAGCGCTACGACGCCGCCACAGGCGGCAGCTACCAGGTGGTGCAGGCGCTGTTCGGGCTCGCGAACGGCAGCCTCATCGGCACCGGTCTGGGTAAGGGCAGCCCAGATATCACGCCGGTAGCGCAGAGCGACTACATCATCGCAAGCCTCGGCGAAGAACTCGGTCTCGCTGGAATCTTCGCGATCCTCTCGCTCTACCTGATCTTTGTCGCGCGGGGATTCCGGATCGGCGTGGCCGGCCAAGACGATTTCGGCAAACTGCTCGGCATTGGGCTCGCGTTTGTCGTGGCCCTCCAGGTCTTCATCGTTGTTGGCGGCGTCACCCGCGTGCTGCCACTGACCGGACTCACCACACCCTTCCTTGCCGCGGGTGGTTCGTCATTGGTCGCGAACTGGGTGATCGTGGCGCTGCTGTTGCGGCTGAGTGACACGGTGCGGAACGCACCAAGGTTGGTGATTGAGGGATGAATCGCGAATTGCGTCGACTCTCGCTCGTCGTGCTGGCGATGTTCGTGTCGCTCTTGTGCGCCTCGACCGTCATCCAGACCGCGCAACAAAGCAACCTCGCCGCAGACCCGCGCAATGTGCGTACCCTTTACGCCAGCTACTCGGTCGAGCGGGGACCAATCCTCGCGGCTGGTAAGCCGATTGCCGACTCAGTGCCGAGCGGCGACGCGTACAAATTTAAGCGTCAATATGCAAACGGGCCGCTTTATGCCCCGATTACCGGGTTCTTTCCGCTGAATGGGGCACCGACGGGACTCGAACAATCCACCAACACGTTCCTCAGCGGGTCGAACGACACACAATTCTTTGAGTCGTTGAAGCGCCTCATATCTGGTCTCGAGCCAGCCGGCGCCACCGTCGAGGTATCAGTCGACCCGGGCTTGCAACAGGCGGCGTGGGACGCCCTCGGCGACCTGCAAGGCGCCGTGGTCGTGACCGAGCCATCCACCGGTCGTATCCTCGCCATGGTTTCGAAGCCGACGTTCGACCCGAATGTGCTCGCCACTCACGACGGCGCCGAACTGCAGAAGCAGTACGCGGCGCTTGTCGCCGACCCGCGTAAGCCGCTCCTGAACCGAGCGACCGGCGGCGACATGAACCCGCCCGGATCCACGTTTAAGTTGGTGGTGGTGGCTGCAGCACTAGAATCCGGCAAATTCACCCCGGATTCGATGCTCCCGAATCCCGCGGAGTTCACGTTGCCGGGCACGCAGACCGTGATCCACAATTCCGGAAAGGGCACCTGCGGCGGGCTGGCTACGGAACAAGTCTCGATTGCCGACGCGCTGCGGTTCTCCTGCAATATCCCGTTCGCCGAGCTCGGGCTTCAAGTTGGCGCGCAAGCGCTGCGCGAGCAGGCCCAGAAGTTTGGGTTCAACTCCGAGTTTCAAATTCCGACGCAGACTGAAGCCAGCGTCTTTCCCCGGGTGCTCGACGAAGCGCAAACCGGGCTGGCGTCGTTCGGCCAGTTCTCGGTCAGGGCCACGCCGCTGCAGATGGCGCTTGTCTCGGCGGCGATTGCGAACGGCGGCCTCATGATGAAACCGTCGCTCGTCGACAGGGTTCTCGGCACGGACCTTTCGCCGCTCCAAGAGACCCGGCCGAGCGAGTACGGCCGGGTGATGAGCCCAGAGACGGCCGCCGCGCTCACGCGGATGATGGTTGCCAACGTCGAAGCTGGGGCAGCCAGTAATGCAAGAATGGTCGGAGTCAGTGTGGCCGGAAAAACAGGCACCGCCGAAAACGGTGACTCATCCCCGTACACGCTTTGGTTCACAGGTTTTGCCCCTGCTGACTCGCCTCGCTACGCAATTTCGGTAGTCGTCGAGGATGGCGGGGGATTGGGGCAATCTGGGTTCGGTAACGGGACTGCCGCGCCCATAGCAAAAAAGGTACTAGAGGCGGTGCTGAAAAAATGAGGCCAAGTGTTGGTCAGACCTTTGGTGGACGGTACGAACTACTCTCCCGGATCGCTATCGGCGGCATGGGCGAGGTCTGGGAGGCATCCGATCTCATCATTGGTCGCCATGTCGCGATCAAGATCCTCAAGGATGAGTACCTTGGCGACCCAGGCTTTTTGGAGCGCTTTCGAGCGGAGGCACGTCATGCCGCGCTGGTCAACCACGAGGGTATCGCCAACGTCTTCGACTATGGAGAAGAAGACGGCAGTGCGTTCCTGGTCATGGAACTCGTCCCGGGCGAGGCGCTTTCGACTGTGCTCGAGCGCGAGCACGTCCTGTCCACCGACAAGGTGCTTGACATCGTCGGACAGACGGCCGCCGCGCTCCAGGCCGCGCACGCAGCTGGGCTCGTCCACCGCGACATCAAGCCCGGCAACCTGCTGCTCACTCCAGACGGTCACGTCAAGATCACCGACTTCGGGATCGCCCGCATCACCGACCAAGTGCCACTCACCGCGACCGGACAGGTGATGGGCACGGTCCAGTACCTGTCCCCCGAGCAGGCATCTGGACATCCGGCCTCGCCGACCACCGACCTGTACTCGCTCGGCATTGTGGCGTATGAGGCGCTTGCGGGTCGTCGTCCGTTCACGGGTGAGTCGCAGGTAGCGATCGCCATGGCACAGATCAATGACACTCCGCCGCCACTACCGGTGACCGTGTCGGACCCGGTGCGCAACCTGGTCTACGCGTGCATCGCGAAGAATCCGGTCGACCGGCCACAGACGGCTGCGCATCTCGCTCGCGCCGCCCACGCGCTGCGCCTCGGCGACGTCAGCGCCGCGGCCACTGCGGTGCCGGCGATCATTGGCAGTGCCGGCGCAGCCGCCACCATGGTGATCCCACAACTGCAGGGGGTTCCGGCGACCACCCAGGCTCTGCTGCCTCCCATCGTTCCCTCTGTCGAACACACCACGCAATCTGGCGCCCGTGGGCGGAGTCCCTGGACCTGGCCGCTTGTGGCACTCATCGTGATTCTCGTGCTCGTTCTCGGCGGCACCGTGTGGGCACTGGTTGCAAACCGCGCCCCAGCCTCTCCACCAGCGACAAGCTCGACGCCGCCCACCGCAACTGTGACGAAAACGTCTGCGCCGCCCAGTCCAACGCCGACACCGAGTCCAACGCCGACGCCGACGCTGACGCCCGTCACTCGTGCGGATTTCCTTGGGCTCACCGCTGACGAGGCTCGCGCCAAGCTCGAGCAGCTGCAACTCGTCGCTGACGTCCAAGTCGGCGCGCCTGCGACTCAGCATGAAGACGTCGGCAAGGTGTACGAAGTGAATCCCACCGGAGCACTCGCCCCCGGTAGCAAAGTCACCGTCACGGTATACGGCCCGTTCGAGACGCCTGACAAGGCCACCGCTCCGCGGCTCAAGGATGGCGGAACCACCGTTCCGCGGTTCACGACGACACCAACAACGATTGTGTGGGACACGCAGACCTGCCCAGCCGGTCAAACCTTGACCCAGTACCAACTGAAAGTCGATGGCTCACAGGGTGCGGCGATCATCTCCCAGGATCAAGCTCCGAATGGATCTCGATCCGCGAAGGTGAACCAGGGTGGCGCTGGTACGTTCACTGCGACGCTCACCTATTTCTGCAGTAGTGAGGCATCTCCTGCCTCCGATCCATTAACCGTCACCGTAGGTCCGTAACGAGGGGTTCGTGTTCACAAAAGAGACGTTGGTTGCTGACCGGTACCGTCTGGGCGATACCGTCGGCCGTGATGCCATGTCCGATGTGTTCATGGGCACCGATGAACGACTCAACCGCAAGGTCGCAATTAAGCTCATGCGAGCCGAGATCGCGAGCGATCCGAAAGTGCGCGCGCGATTTCGCCAACATGCGCGAGCCGCTTCTCGGCTCGCGCATCCCAATATTGCGCGGGTCTTTGATGCCGGGGAACTGACCGGATCCGATGCTGAGGGACGCGACCTGCAGACCCCGTTTTTGGTAAGCGAATGGGTCGAGGGTCAGACGCTCGGGGCACTGCTTCATGATGGTCCGCTTGCCTCGGCCGAGGCGGCACGCATCGCGGGTGCAGTGCTCACCGCCCTCGAGCACGCGCATCGCGCCGGGGTCGTGCACGGCAACTTGTGCCCGAGCAACATCTTGGTGACGGCCTCCGGGCAAGTGAAGGTGCTTGACTTCGGCGTTGCCGCTGCGGCAACGGACGCAGCGACCACGGTTGCTCAAGTCGCTGCGCTCCTGGGTACGGCTGCGTATTTGTCGCCTGAGCAAGCAAAGAGCGAACCGGTCGACCTGCGCACCGATGTCTACAGCGTCGGCGTCATCCTGTTCGAGCTGCTATCCGGGCGGGCGCCGTTTCAGGCTGAAACACCGGTGGCGGTCGCGTACCAGCATGTGAGCGAACTGCCCGTCGCGCCGAGTTCCTTGAACGGCGCGGTGTCGCCAGCGTTCGACGCGGTGGTGGCGCGCGCGCTTCAAAAGCGTCCGGACTCTCGCTACCAGTCGGCAGTCGGGTTTCGAACCGATCTCGAGGTCGCTGCGGCAGGTCGGGTGCCCGTACACACCGCGCCGGATAGCATCGGCTCCTTGTTTGGCGATCCAGTCGCCGGGCTCAGTAATACCGAGCTTGCGCTTCGCCAACTGGCCGAGGATGAAACGATGGTGCGCACTCAGCGCCGCCCACCGGCGGTCTGGATGTGGGCGGGCATCGTCACAGTCGCGGTCATGGTCGTCGCCGTGCTCTACTGGGCGGTCAACATGCAGCCGATCGATCGCATCCCGTCGACGGCGCGGCAGATTCCTTCGGTCGCCGGCCAATCGTGGGAAGCGGCGTCCAAAACGCTCCAAGACCTTGGCCTTCCGGTGTCGCAGAAGTTGCTGAACGATGCACAGGTCCCGAAGGGCGCCGTGATCAAGACGATTCCAGCCGAAGGTGAGATTGTGAACGCCGGGACTCCCGTGGCGATTTACATCTCCGAGGGCAGCGTGCCGGTGACGGTGCCGCCGCTCGCCAATCTGACGCGCGAGCTCGCGACCACCGCGATCCAGGGTGCAGGGCTACTGCTCGGTACGGTAACGAACGAACACTCCGCGAGCGTCGCCGCTGGCGCGGTCATCGGTGCTTCCCCGGCTCCTGGGCAGAGCGTCGAACGTGGTTCAACGATCAACCTGCAACTCTCCGATGGGTTCGTGACCATCCCGGATTTGCGCGGCAAGCGCCTGGCCGATGCCACGTCGCTCCTGAATTCACCAGAGCTCGGTCTGAACGTCACCGTTGTACCGGATGCCACGTGCGCAGCGGCCGACGGATCCCCGGTAACCTCGCAGTCCATCGGGCCGGGTGACGTACCGCAGCGGTCAGAGGTGAAGCTCACCTACTGCGCCAAGTAGCGCTTCCACGAGCAACGACGGTCGAAACCGGCGCGCTATCGAACCAGCGGGTTCAGATGCTTCGCGCGTTCCTGGGCCCCGGCGAGCCCGGCAACTGCAAGCCAGTTGCCGAGCATCCGGTAGCCACCCTCGGTCAGCACCGACTCGGGGTGAAACTGCACACCGAAGATCGGCTCACTCCGATGTTGTAGACCCATGATCACACCGCCCTGCGTGCGGCTCGTGATGATGAGTTCGTCCGGCAGCGTGCCATCCACGGCCGCCAGCGAGTGGTACCTGGTCGCGGTGAACGGCTGCGGCACTCCGCGGTAGAGGGTCGAGTTGTCGTGTTCCACGAGCGATGTCTTGCCATGCATGAGTTCTTCAGCGTTCGTGACAACACCACCGAACGCTTCAGCGATCGCCTGATGGCCGAGGCAGACCCCAAGCAACGGTTGACCGGTCGCGAATGCCTGCTTCACGGCAGCGATCGAGATTCCCGCATCAGCCGGGGTGCCTGGCCCCGGTGAGACGAGTACCGCATCGTAATTCGCCAGGCGAGCCGGAAGGTCGGCGACCGCAATCGCGTCGTTGCGCACAACCTCGGTCTCGGCGCCCAGCTCCTGCAGGTACCCGTTCAGGGTGTAGACAAAGCTGTCGTAGTTGTCAATTACAAGCACACGGGTCATGGGCCGACGTTCGTTGAAGGTTCAGGGAAGAGTGTGTCGACCCAGGGGTACACCCAGGTGAACAATGCAGCCACCACGGCCGCGGCGAGCACGATCAGAAGTGCAACTTTGACCCACCACGGACCTGGCAGTACCCGCCAGAGCGCGCCGTACATCACTTGCTCCACTTCGCGACCGCGTCCGCGATCTCTGGCGGCACGCCTTCAGCCAGCGGACGCCAGGACTCAAACGTACCGTAGGCAATGATTCGCTCCCGGTAGTCGTTCAACGGGTTGCAGGTCGTGAGCGTGATGATGCGATCCTTCGCAACGATATCCGGCCGCTGTGGCACTGGCTTGAGTACATCAACGCCAGTTGGATGCACGTACTCGAAGTTTCGGAACCGGTAGGTGTACCACCCATCCTTCGTCTGCACGTAGATAGGGTCGCCGACCTGCAGCGTTTGAATTGTTACCCAGTTCGCACCCTTGATGTTTCGATGCGCGGCAATCGCGAAGTTGCCGATCTCACCTGGCATCTGGGTGTTTGGGTAATGCCCGATCCCTGACTTGCGGCTATTGAGCACGTCAAGCCCGGTGCCCTGGGCCACCGCCCGCGGGTAGGTTTCATCGAACCGCGGGATGAACGTGACCGCGAACGACTGCCCGTTCGGGTAGTTCGTAGCATCGACAAGTGGTGCGTCTGGCGTCACTGCCGCGGCTTTCGGCGTCGACTTCGCCGCCTTCACCCACGTATCGCTCTGCTCGGCGGCCGCGGCACCCTGATCGGCACCGAAGACAACGTTGTTCCACCCAAGCTGCCAGACCAGGAACAGACCGACCAACACTCCCGCGGTGAGCATGAGTTCACCGAGCACGCCAACCACACTGACCCGACGCCGCGCGACGGGTCGACGATGTGAGGCCCGCCGAGACATGCCGCGAGTATACCGAGCCAACATTTTTACACCCTGCATCCTCCCGGCCGCGGCCGATGTGCTCGGCTAGAATCTCGGCATGGCACGTAGCAACTCGAGCACCCCTGAACCCACCCAGCCGACCAACGGTGACGACGTCCCGAACGCGGTGTGGTTCAAGCCGGTGATGTTCGGGTTCATGTTGCTCGGCCTTGCCTGGATCATCGTGTTCTACATCAGCCAGGGGTCGCTCCCCGTGCAGGCGCTCGGGTCGTGGAACATCGCGGTCGGCTTCGGAATCGCGATGATCGGGTTTCTGATGACGACCCGGTGGCGTTCCTAACCGTCCCCAGCAATTTTCCACAGGTGTGGATGAATAAAACACCTGGTCAGGCGAGATTCACATCAAACTTACATCCGTGTAGTTCTCCCCAGGTGTGAGTAACCCTGTGGATAACCGTCAGCCGACGATGGCGGCGATGCGCAGATTCGCGACGACCACGCCGATCACGAACAACGCGATCGAGAGCCCCGCGATCAAGCCGATCTGCAATCCCCGCTGCGCCCGATTTCGGGTGCGCACCAGAATCAGGCCCATCAGTGCCCCGCCCACGAGTCCACCGAGATGAGCCTGCCATGCCACGTTGCTGCCCGGCAAGAAGCCAATCACCAGGTTGATGCCGAGCAGGACGTAGAGCCCGTTCACACTTGACCCAAGGTGCCGCTGCACCACCAGGTATGCACCCATCAGCCCAAAGAGCGCACCGGATGCCCCGATCACAAACTGCTGGCTGTCGCCAATGAGCACCACACCAACCGCGGCGGCCAATCCCGACACGAGGTACAGCACCACAAATCGCGTGCGCCCGAGCAACGGTTCCAGCTGCGACCCGAAGATCCACAACGTAAACATGTTGAGCAGCACGTGGAAGATAAGCGAGGTGGAGTGCAGCAAAAGACTCGTGAACATCGTCCACGGTGCAAATGCGTACCCAGTCAGGAACACCGGGGAAAACGCGCCACCGTAGACGAGGATCGGCAAGAACCACTCGGCGACAAAGACCACCAACGTGATCGCGATGATCACGATGGTTGCCATCGGCGAACCTTGGCGCGAGAGGCCCAATAGGCGAGAAAGTCCAGGCGACTTTGCCCGCGGTGTGGTCGCGCGTTGCTCCGCCATGCACTCCGGACAGATTACGCCGACGGCAGCCTGCGTTTGGCACTCACCACAAATTGTGCGCGCACAACGCTGACAGAGTGCATACGAAACCCGGTCGGGGTGTCGGTAACAGACCGAGTGGTCGGCCTCGGCGGGTGGCATCCGCTCGTTAGACCTGTTCGACGGTGACCGACTCGATCACGACCGGCGACAGCGGCCGGTCGCGGCCATCGGTCGCGACCGAACCGATCTGGTCGACGATCGCGCGGCTGGCGGTGTCGGTGACCTTGCCGAAAATGGTGTGCTTGCCCTGCAGCCAGGTGGTCGGTGCGGTGGTGATGAAGAACTGCGAACCGTTCGTGCCGCGACCAAACTGGGTGCCGGCGTTCGCCATCGCGAGCACGTACGGCTCGGTGAAGTCGAGCTCTGGGTTGATCTCGTCGTCGAACTGGTAGCCCGGGCCACCGATGCCCTGGCCAAGCGGGTCGCCGCCCTGGATCATGAATCCGGGGATGATGCGGTGGAACACCACACCGTTGTAAAGCGGGGTGTTGGTCTGGGTTTCACCCGTGGCGGGGTGGGTCCACTCAATCTCACCGGTGGCGAGACCGACGAAGTTCTGCACCGTCTTCGGCGCGTGGAAGCCGTAAAGGTCGACCTTGATTGGGCCGTGGTTCGTGTTCAGGGTCGCAACTGCGGTGTGAATTGGCATGAGGCCAATCTTCCCATGGATGCCTCGCGCCGCCGCCGCGCGATGGTGCCGTGTTCGCTGCTGGCGCGCACCCGCGCACCGTTCCACACCACTTTCCCAGGCACGATCCGGGAATTGGGTGGCAAGATGTAAACGTCCGAGACCTAAATGGAGGATGGCCATGAACGTGTCCCGTCAGCGGAAGCGCGAACTACAGCGGCTTCGGGCCAGCGCCGATGAACTCTGGGGTGCCCAGCAGGAAGTGCTCGCGCACGCCGGCGAGGTGGCCCGCGAGGCATCCCGCCAACTCGGCCACTTCACGCGTGAAGAAGTGGTGCCGCGGGTGCAGTCCGGGTACACGCACTATGTGGCCCCAGGCGTTTCACAGGCAGGACGGGTCGCACGCACGGTCGGCCACCAGGCTGAGCGCACTGTTGGCAAGGTGCTTGGGTCGGCCCTCTCAATCGGCGACATTGCCGCCGACACTCGAGTTCGCAACGCGGTGGCGCGCTTCGCCCCCCGCGCGGCAGCCGTCGTCGAACCGCCCAAGAAGAAGAGCGGTTTTGGCACGTTCCTGGTCGTCGGCGGTGTCGCCGCCGCACTTGCTGCATTCGCATACGCCGTGTGGGAAACGTTCCGCGCAGACGATGAACTCTGGGTCGCCGACGAGGACACCCGCAGCGAGTAAGCGCTACTCGGTCAACACGGCGCGCGTGATACGTTCTGGCGCGCCATCCGCTGGCAATGACTCGTTCAATTCGAGCGCGATGTCGACGATGCTGACACGCTTCAACGCCGCAACCTCATCGAGCGGTACCCATCGAGCGTCATCACTGGATCCATTCGTCTCGGCGCGCAGTTCCCCACCAACGACCTTCGCTCGATACAACACCCGCAACGCGTAGAGCGGCACCTCGGCTTCATGTCGTCGTTCGGCCGGCACGATCATGCGATCGATACCGAGCTGACGTTCTACCTCGGCAATCATCCCGGTCTCTTCGAACACCTCGCGCCGCACGGCTTCGATCGGATGCTCCGTGCCCTCGATGCCCCCGCCGGGGAGCGTCCAGCCGGACCGACCATGCTCATTCCAGTGGGCGAGCAGAATACGACCCTGGTCAATGATGACCGCATACGCCGCAATCCGAATGTCCATCCGGCCACCCTATCGCGGGTCACCCATCCGAGGGTCGTCCTCGGCTGGTCCCGCGCCGGTGGCACCGAACCGTCGGTCGTGCCCAACACAAAACCCGCCAGATCGGGCACGATCGGCGGGTTTCGGTACTTGTGGAGCCTAGGAGATTCGAACTCCTGACATCCTGCTTGCAAAGCAGGCGCTCTACCAACTGAGCTAAGGCCCCGAATGGGTGAAACACCCTCGGTATGAAGTTATGTGGTGGGGGTACCAGGACTTGAACCTGGGACCTCTTCGTTATCAGCGAAGCGCTCTAACCGCCTGAGCTATACCCCCGGGATTATGGCCCCGGTCTAGGCCGAGGGCTAGCCTACCTGACGTGTGCCCGAATCTGCGAATCGAGCACCTGCCGGGCCGGGCCTGCGCAACTAGTTGTTCGTGAAGCCGACCAGCACGCCACCAGTGATCCGCGCGCTCAGGTTGTAGAGCACGGCAATCAGCGCACCGACGACGGTGATCACGATCAGGTTCACGAGCGCAACGACTACCGAGAAGCCCATCACGTTCCCGAGCGAGAGCAGCTTGTCAATGGATGCCTCGGCGCCGCCGATGTCGGTCACGAGCGCGTTGATCTTGTCGAAGATCAACGTCGACTTCAGCACGGTGTAGATGAGGAAGGTGCCTACGATGTTCACGATCGCGAAGCAGACGGCGACCAGGAACGACAGCTTCAGGCTGGTCCAAAAGTCGATGTAGACCAGACGAAGACGAACCTGCTTCGCAGGAAGTTTCTTTGACGACTTCTGCGCGAGCTTGGCGCCGATGCTACTCATTCTTGTCCTCTCCCGGTGCGGCCGTTTCGGACTCTGCCGGTGCCTCAGCGTCCTCTTCGAGGTTCCGCTCTGAGTTCCTCGCGATGCCGATGATCCGGTCGCTTTCCGCAAATTTCGCGAAGACAACGCCCATCGTGTCCCGACCCTTGGCCGGCACCTCGGCGACATTGGAGCGTATCACCTTGCCACTGGCGAGAACCACGAGCACTTCATCATCGCTCGACACGGTCAGCGCGCCGACCAAGTCGCCGCGCTCCTCGGTGAGCTTCGCCACCTTGATGCCGAGCCCACCACGGTTCTGGCGACGGTACTGCTCCACCGGCGTACGCTTCGCGTACCCACCGTGGGTCACCACGAACGCATACGTGTCGGTCGGGCTGAGCAATTCGCCGCCGTCGCCACGGAAGGCAGCTTCATCGTCGCCATCCGATGAGGCAACGACCGATGCCGAGAGCAGCGCATCGCCTTCGCGGAAGTCCATGCCCTTCACTCCCGAAGTGGATCGACCCATCGGCCGCAACGCGGTGTCGTTCGCGGCGAACCGCAACGACATACCGTGGCGTGAGACCAGCAGAATCTCATCGTCCGAGTTCACCAACATGGCAGAGATCAGCTCATCGTCTTCGCGCAGGTTGATCGCGATGACACCGCGCGAACGGTTGGTGTCATAGGCGGCGAGCTCGGTCTTCTTCACGAGACCAGCGCGGGTCGCGAGCACGAGGTACTGCGCGGCCTGGTAGTCGCGAATGTCGAGAATCGCGGCGACCTGCTCATCTGGCTGCAGTTCGAGCAGATTCGCGAGGTGCTGGCCCTTTGCGTCACGGCCACCTTCTTGCAGTTCGTACGTCTTGGTGCGGTAGACCCGACCCATCGTCGTGAAGAACAGCAACCAGTGGTGCGTCGTGGTCACGAAGAAGTGTTCGACCACGTCGTCGGCGCGCAGTTGCGCACCCTTCACGCCCTTGCCGCCGCGGTGCTGCGACCGGTAGTTGTCACTGCGGGTGCGCTTGACGTAGCCGCCGCGCGTGATCGTGACCACCATCTCTTCTTCAGGAATCAGGTCTTCAACCGACATATCGCCGTCGAAGCCATAGAGAATCTGCGTGCGACGCTCGTCACCGAACTTCGCGACAATCTCGCGTAGTTCGTCGCCGATGATCGTGCGCTGGCGCGACGGCGTCGCGAGGATCGACTGGCAGTCAGCGATCAAGGCTTCGAGTTCGGATGCCTCGTCGATGATCTTCTGGCGCTCGAGCGCCGCGAGGCGGCGCAGTTGCATTGCGAGAATCGCATCGGCCTGCAGGTCGTCGATCTCGAGCAGTTGCTTCAAGCCTTCGCGGGCGTCTTCGACCGAGTGGGAGCGGCGAATCAATGCGATGACCTCGTCGAGCGCATCGAGCGCCTTCAGGTACCCGCGCAGAATGTGCATGCGCTCTTCGGCCTTGTTCAGGCGGAACTGCGTGCGACGAACGATCACTTCGATCTGGTGGTCGAGCCAGTGCGCAATGAACCCGGCGATCGTCAGCGTGCGCGGCACGCCATCGACGATGGCGAGCATGTTCGCGCCGAAGTTCTCTTGCAGTTGCGTGTGCTTGTAGAGGTTATTCAGCACCACCTTCGCAACCGAATCGCGCTTGAGCACGATCACGAGTCGCTGGCCGGTACGACCGGATGTCTCGTCCCGAATGTCGGCGATCCCGCCGAGTTTGCCGTCCTTCACCAGGTCGGCGATCTTGATCGCGAGATTGTCGGGGTTTACCTGGTACGGAAGTTCAGTGACGACGAGGCAAGTGCGACCCTGCAGTTCTTCGACGTTCACGACTGCGCGCATCGTGATCGAGCCACGGCCGGTACGGTACGCGTCGCCAATGCCCTTGGTGCCCAGAATCTGTGCCCCGGTCGGGAAGTCCGGCCCCTTGATGCGCTGGATCAGCGCCTCGGTCAACTCTTCGCGTGTGGCATCCGGGTTTTCAAGTGCCCAGAGCGCACCGTCGGCAACTTCACGTAGGTTGTGTGGCGGAATATTCGTCGCCATACCGACCGCGATACCAACCGAGCCGTTGACGAGGAGGTTCGGGAACCGGCTTGGGAGCACGGTTGGCTCGGCGGTACGTCCGTCGTAGTTCGGCTGGAAGTTGACGGTGTCTTCGTCAATGTCTCGCACCATCTCGAGTGCGAGCGGAGCCATCTTTGTCTCGGTGTACCGGTGGGCGGCCGCGCCGTCATTACCCGGAGAACCAAAGTTGCCCTGACCGAGCGCGAGCGGGTAGCGGAGGCTCCATGGCTGCACCAAGCGAACGAGCGAGTCGTACACCGCGCCGTCGCCGTGCGGGTGGAATTGACCCATCACATCACCGATGATGCGCGTGCACTTCGAGTAGGCGCGGTCTGGCCGGTAGCCACCGTCGTACATCGTGTAGATCACTCGGCGGTGCACCGGCTTCAGACCGTCGCGCACGTCGGGCAGCGCGCGACCGACGATCACGCTCATCGCGTAGTCGAGGTACGAACGCTGCATTTCGAGCTGCAGGTTGACCTGGTCGATCTTGCCGTGCACGCCGGGGCCGTCGGTTTCTTCGACGGGGAGGTCGGTGTTAGATGTCAAGGAACCGCACGTCCTTCGCGTTCTTTTGAATGAAGCTGCGGCGACTTTCGACGTCGTCGCCCATCAGGGTGGAGAAGACTTCATCGGCCGCAGCCGCGTCATCCATGGTGACCTGCAGCAGCGTGCGGGTTTCGGGGTTCATCGTGGTGTCCCAGAGCTCATCGAAGCTCATCTCACCGAGACCCTTGTAGCGCTGAATGCCGTTGTCTTTCGGGATTCGCTTGCCGCTCTTCGCGCCGGCCTCGAGGGCATCGTCACGCTGACGGTCAGAGAAGACGAATTCGTGCTCGGCATTCGACCACTTCAACCGGTACAGCGGTGGCTGCGCGAGGTACACGTAACCAAGCTCGATGAGCGGCCGCATGTATCGGAACAGCAGCGTGAGCAGCAGCGTCGTGATGTGCTGGCCGTCGACATCGGCATCGGCCATCAGCACGATCTTGTGGTACCGGGCCTTGTCGGTATTGAAGTCCTCGCCGATGCCGGCACCAAACGCGGTGATCATCGCCTGCACTTCGGCGTTCGCGAGCGCCCGGTCGAGCCTGGCCTTCTCAACGTTCAGGATCTTGCCGCGAAGCGGCAGAATCGCCTGGGTCTCAGGGTTGCGGCCGCGCACGGCCGAACCACCGGCCGAGTCACCCTCGACCAAGAAGATTTCCGACAGCGACGGATCCTTTGACGAGCAGTCCTTCAGCTTGCCAGGGAGACCGGATGACTCGAGCAGCCCCTTGCGGCGGGTCGCTTCGCGCGCTTTGCGCGCGGCCATGCGCGCGGTTGCCGCACCGATTGCCTTGCGAATGACATCTTTGGCCTGCACCGGGTTGCGCTCGAACCAGTCGCCGAGCTGATCGCCGGCCACCTTCTGCACGAACGACTTTGCTTCGGTGTTGCCGAGCTTGGTCTTCGTCTGCCCTTCGAACTGCGGTTCCGACAGCTTCACCGAGATAACGGCGGTGAGCCCCTCGCGAACGTCGTCGCCGGTGAGGTTGTCGTCCTTCTCTTTGAGCAGGCCCTTCTCACGCGCGTACTTGTTCACCAACGAGGTAAGTGCTGCACGGAACCCTTCTTCGTGGGTGCCGCCCTCATGTGTGTTGATGGTGTTCGCGTAGGTGAACACCGATTCGGTGTACGCACTGGTCCACTGCATCGCGACCTCAAGCGCGATGTGGCGCTCGGTGTCTTCTTGTTCGAACGAGATGATCTCGTCGTGCACCATCTCGCCGCGCTTCGTGCGGTTCAAGTGCTCGACGTAGTCGACCAACCCGCGGTCGTACCGGAAGGTGTCGGTGCGCGGACCGGCGGTCGCGGCATCGTCGTCGACATCGGGGTCGACGGGTTCGATGGCGCGACGATCGGTCAGTGTGATCTGCAACCCGCGGTTCAAGAAGGCCATTTGTTGAAAGCGAGTGCGCAACGTTTCGTAGTCGAACACGGTGGTTTCGAAGATATCGGGGCTTGGCCAGAACGTGATCGTGGTACCGGTTCGGTCGGATGGTTCGCCCTGTACGAGCGGGGCATCGGGCACGCCCACCGAGAACGACTGGCGCCAGACCGACCCTTGTCGCTCGACGGCAACCTCAAGGCGGGTCGACAACGCGTTCACCACGGACGATCCGACACCGTGCAGACCACCGGAAACCGCATACCCGCCGCCACCGAACTTGCCACCGGCGTGGAGGACGGTCAGCACGACCTCAACGGTGGATCGACCCTCGGTCGGGTGCAGATCAACCGGAATGCCGCGGCCGTCGTCGATGACTCGGACGCCGCCATCTTCGAGGATCGTGACGTCGATGGTGGTCGCGTACCCGGCGAGCGCTTCATCGACCGAATTGTCGACGATCTCGTACACCAAGTGGTGCAGACCGCGTGGTCCGGTAGATCCGATGTACATGCCGGGGCGCTTGCGAACCGCTTCAAGCCCTTCGAGCACCTGAATCGCGTTGGCGCCGTACTCGGCAGATCCATCGCTTTTCGCGGGCGTATTCGTCATAAGTGAGTCGACTCCAAAGGGTCACGTGGACTCGCCAATCCTACCAATCGAACACCCACGAACGGGGCTGAAAATGCGTTTTGGCGGGTGAATCTTGGGCGGGTGACCGATTTTGCCTTGCTAGCCGTAGGTATCGCGTGGACCGCGGCCTGGGACCGATCTGGGGCCACTTCTCCACGAGGGGGCGTCTGGGCCAGAAAACCGTATGCTCTCGACGCCCGCGTCCGGGAATCGCTCACCGAGGACGGCCAGGATGTGAGAGCGCATGTGCCGCAACTGGGTCGCCCAGGCGGTCGATTCACAGCGTACCTGGAGCACCCCATCGACCAGCCCCGCGACGGCGGAGTGCCGCGCAACATCATCGCCGACGATCTCGACCCAGCCGAGCATGACCTGTTCTTTGGCGAGCGGCGCCGTCCAGTCGAGATCGGTGATCAGCGCCGTCAGCGTTTGGTCGAGCTTCTGCGGGTCACGTCCGGGCGTGAACGGTTGACTCCCCGATTCGGTATCGCGCACTGCGCGAGCGCGGGCCGCAATGTAGGTCCCACCCGAGAAGACCTCGCGAAAGTGCCGGTAGACGCGGAGCGCTTCTGACTCACGCATCGCCTGCCACCACCTCACCCGATTGAATTCGGATGACCCGTGCTGACAGTTCCTCTGGCACATCCTCGGCGACCGCCGCTGTGATGAGTACTTGTTCGTAGGTCGCGACGGCGGTCGCGAGTCGCGCCCGCCGCGCGCGGTCCAGCTCGGCAAACACATCGTCGAGCACGACGATCGGGTCGCCAGTCGTGGCATCGCGTCGAAGTAACTCAATTGAGGCCAGCCGAAGCGCGAGCGCGAGCGACCAAGACTCGCCGTGGCTCGCGAAGCCCTTGGCCGGCAGCCCGTTCAGCTCGATACGCAGGTCATCGCGATGTGGACCGACCAACGTGAGACCACGCTCGAGTTCGGCGCGTCGTCCCGCGCGAAGCGCGGCTAAAAATCGGTCGATCGTACTCGGAACTGACGGCGCTTCGGCGTGGAGGGGCGCGACCCCGGCAGGGCCTTGCGCAGCCACCACGCCAACCCCGCTCACCGAAACGGGTGCCGTCGGCGATCCCGCGCCCCGCGGGTCATCCGTCTCGGGATCCACTCCATCGATGGAACGCACCGCCGAGATCTTGGGCTGATGATCAGCGTCGACGATGGTCCGGTACGCCTCGGTCACCGGAGCAGCAAGGTCGGCAATCAACTGATCGCGAGCGTCAATGATTGCTGCGCCGAAGGTGACGAGGCGTTCATCCCAGACGTCGAGGGTGCTGAGCGCTGCATCCGACCCGCGGACCTTCGCGGTTTTGAGCAGTGAGTTGCGTTGCCGAAGCGCGCGGTCGTAATCGGCGAGCACCCCGAGCATCCGCGGCGAGCGCTGAGCGAGCAGCTCATCCATGAGCCGCCGGCGAACGGCTGGCTCGCCCCGCACAATCGCGAGATCTTCGGGTGCAAACACCACGGTGTGCACGTAGCGGGGCAGATCGCGAGTCTTCGCGGGGGCCTTGTTGATCTGCGCGCGGTTCGCCCCAGAACGGTTGAGCTGCAACTCTAGGAGCACCGATCGATCCTCGTGCTGCGCCCGTGCCCGCACGATCGCCGCATCTTCGCCGGCGCGGATCAACGGGGCATCCGAACTCACCCGATGTGACCCAAGCGTCGCCAGGTAGGCGACCGACTCAACCAGATTGGTCTTGCCTTGACCGTTTGGGCCAAGAACCACGGTGATTCCGGGCGAAAACTCGAGGTCGGCAGACCGGTAGTTCCGAAAGTTGGTGAGCGAGAGTCTGGCGAGATGCACCCGTCACTCCTTCCGCTCGGCGATGCCAACCCTACGTCGATCGACCGACAGGTGGCGGCTGGTTACCGAAGCAGGAGGTTTGGCTGCAGCAGGTACTTGTAGCTGTCGAGACCAGCGTCTTCGCGCGAGGATTGGCTGGTGAGCAGCACCGGGCCGGGCTTGTTCGGGTTATCGGTCTTCGTGAAACCGATGCGCACAAACTCAGAATGCACTGCACCCAAGCCATCGAGCAAGAACTGGGGCTTGAGTGACACGACAACTTCGGTTTCGCTGCCGTTGAGTACAGCGTCGATCGATTCCGAAGCCTGTGCCTGCTCACTGCCAATGGCTTCGAGCGTGAGGCCATCGGTCGAGAACGTGTAGCGAAGCGCAGCTTCACGCTCGAGCACGAGCGAAACACGACGCGTGGCTTCGATGAGCTCTGCCGTGTTGACCACCGCGTAGGTCTCGACGGTCTCTGGGAAGAGGCGGCGAACCGGTGGGAAGTTGCCCTTGATCAGCAACGAGGTCACGGTGCGGGTGTTTGCCGTGAAGGCGATGAGCTCACGGTCATCGCGGCTGGTGATTGACACCGTGATGTTGCCGGAATGTCCGAAGGTCTTGCCGACTTCCTGCAACGTGCGCGCAGGCACGAGCGCGGTAACCGGCGCAGCGTCGCCGACGCTGCCGCCATCCCACTCGATCTCACGTACCGCAACCCGGTAGCGGTCGGTAGCAACCAGACCGAGGCTGGTGGCCTGCACTTCGAGTTGCACGCCGGTGATGACCGGGGTGACATCGTCGCGCGACGCGGCAACGCCCACCTGGGCCACTGCGTCAGCAAACGCATCTGCCGGGACGACCCCGGTCGGCGCGCCAACTTCGGGGATCGTCGGGTATTCCTCGACCGGCATTGACAGCAAGGTGAAGTTGGCGGACCCACAGGCCACAACAATCTTCGAGTCCTCGGTACGCACGCGTACCGGCGCGTTCGGCAACCGGCCGGCGATCTCCGCCAGGAGGCGGCCAGACACCAGGACCGTGCCGGGTTCGCTGACATCAGCTTCGATCTCGGTGCGCGAGGAGACCTCGTAGTCGAACGACGAGAGCACAATGCGTCCATCATGGGCTTCGAGCAGCACACCAGAGAGGATCGGGAGTGTGGTGCGCGGCGGCAGCAGCTTGACCGCAAACGACACTGCTTCGCTGAAGACGTCACGGTTGACTTCGAACTTCACGGTTAACTCCGTCGTGGAAGGCGCATGGATGGGTTCCCATGCTATCGGGCACGTCTAGAACTCTGAGCAGGTTTGTCATTCGGTTCTGCTGATCGCTGACGTTCGCCATGGGGTGGGCGCTGCGGCGCAGTCCGTCCGAGATTCGTCCACACCCAAGGTTGGTGATCGCCGAGAGTATTTCTTGATTCGTTAATGGTGTTAACCGCTGTTGAAACTGTGGATGACTCGGCGTCTGCCGCTCAAACCAGCCGCAAACAGCCATCCACCGGCTGTGGATAACCGGTGGATAGTCCAACCTTCGACCCAAGGTTCAACCCGACTTACATCCGTGAAATTCCACGTGTTTCCGCGGGTTTCTACAGTTCACCCGAAGTTATCCACAGTTGGTTCGCCTACCTGTGGAACTTTCGTCGTTCGGGCGCGAACAAGCGTGCCACCGCAGCGTCAATGACCGGGCGTCGGGTGCGCCGCTAGCGCGAGGTCTGGCGAATGCGACCGGTGAGCGCGGTGACGTGGTTGAAGATCGAGGTTCGTTGTTTCATCAGAGCCGAGATCTTGTTGTTGGCGTACATGACCGTGGTGTGGTCGCGGTTTCCGAACAACTGCCCGATCTTTGGGAGCGACAGGTTGGTCATCTCGCGGCAGAGGTACATCGCGATCTGTCGTGCCGTCGCGATTTGCTGCGATCGGGATGACCCGTGCAGATCGTCGACTGTGAGCTTGAAGTAGTCCGCGGTCGCGGCGATGATGTCGGCCGGCGCGACGACGTTGTCCGAGTCATCCCGAATCAGGTCCTTCAGGACCGTCTGTACGAGGGCCAGATCTACCGGGGTGCGGTTCAAACTCGCAAACGCCGTCACCCGGATCAGGGTGCCTTCGAGTTCACGAATGTTGCTCGAGACCTTCGACGCGATGTACTCGAGGATCTCGTCTGGCACCTCAAGCTGCTCGGATTGTGCCTTCTTGCGCAAGATCGCGATGCGGGTCTCAAGGTCAGGCGCCTGCACATCGGTGATCAGGCCCCACTCGAAGCGGTTCCGCATGCGGTCTTCGAGACCGGTGAGGTACTTCGGTGCCACATCACTCGTGATCACCACCTGCTTGTTGTGATCGTGAAGCGTGTTGAACGTGTGGAAGAAGGCTTCCTGCGTCTCAGCCTTACCCTGCAAGAACTGGATGTCGTCGATCATCAGGATGTCGACATTGCGGTAGCTCTGCTGAAACTGTGAGCCGCGGTTGTTCGCGATCGAGTTGATGAAGTCGTTCGTGAACTCTTCGCTACTGACGTACCGAACCCGGATGCCGGGGTAGATCGTCATGGCATAGTGGCCGATCGCGTGTAGCAGGTGGGTCTTGCCCAGCCCGGAGTCACCGTAGATGAAGAGCGGGTTGTACGCCTTCGCTGGCGCTTCAGCCACCGCAACCGCGGCCGCATGTGCGAACCGGTTGGCCTGACCGATGACGAAGTTGTCAAATGAGTACTTCGGATTCAGCCGGGTATCAAAGACCGACGTGCTGGATTCGATCACGGAGGCCGGTTGGTGAATCTCGACGCGTTCGGCCGCGACGTGGGTTGGTTCCGGAGCGGGCGGTACGACGAGCTCTGGGTTCACCAAGATGGACAGCGACGAGAGCGGGGCCGAGAGTTCGAGTTTCAGGAGGGCGTCTTCGATCGGCTTCCGCAACCGCGAGCTCACCATGTCGGCAATGAACTGGTTCTGCACCTCAACCCAGAGCGTGTTGCCCGCGATACCTTTCGGCTCAATGAGCGACAGGAACCCTTCGAGTTGCGCGGTGACCGAGGCATCCTTCGCGAGGATCTCAAGCACCGTCGCCCATGTGTGCTCGATGGGCTGTCCGTCCA
Organism: Candidatus Lumbricidiphila sp.; assembly: GCA_035764905.1. Taxonomy (GTDB): domain Bacteria; phylum Actinomycetota; class Actinomycetes; order Actinomycetales; family Microbacteriaceae; genus Agromyces. The sequence continues at coordinate 304,460 of DASTYN010000010.1, forward strand.
CAAAATCCCCCGTGTTGCTGGTTGCGCGCGGGCAGGCGCGCGCCAACCCAGAAGTTTGTCCGTTCTCCCCATGATGCACGTGCGGGCGGCAGATCTACGCTGCGATCGAGCCTGGGGATAACTTGCTCTGACACGCTAGCGAATACCAGCCACCGCGACAAATACCAGTTTTGACATGCCGAATCTGGCATCAAAGTTGGACGGGGTTGGGCGCTGAGTTTGACCATCTGGCCCGCTCGGCGTACTTTGGATAGGTTGACGCCACGACTGTGGCACCTGACTTTTCGCGCAAACGCACCGCTGACGCGTCGCGTGGAGACCAAGACTCACCGGAGATCTCATGAGCAAGCGCACCTTCCAGCCCAACAACCGCCGCCGCGCCAAGGTGCACGGCTTCCGTCTGCGGATGCGCACGCGCGCCGGCCGCGCCATCCTTTCGGCTCGTCGCCGCAAGGGTCGCACCGAACTCTCCGCGTAAGCTCCGGTGCTCGCAAAGCCGAATCGCATTCGAGCAACCGACGATTTCCGCGCCACCATGCGCCGTGGAGTAAAGGTCGTCGGCGCGAATACCGTGACCTATGTGCGCTCTGGTGAGTCTGGTGCGCAGGCGAGGTTTGGGTTCGTCGTCTCGAAGCAGGTCGGCAATGCCGTGCATCGAAATCTGGTGCGGCGTCGCCTGAAGGCCGCGTGCGCCGAGTTGGTAGCCGGTGGGTATTCAGCCGCTGACCTGGTCATTCGAGCGTTGCCTTCAGCATCGGATGCCCCGTGGTCGGCGCTCCGAGCCGAAGTGTTCTCTGCACGCGACGTCGCGGAGCGTCGTCGTGGCTAACCTGGTCGTCACTGCCGCACAGGTGGTTTGGTTGTTGCCGCGCAACGCGCTCGTGCTGGCGCTGCGCGGGTACCGCAAGTTCATTTCTCCGCTCTATGGCGACGTGTGCCGCTACTACCCGACCTGTTCTGCGTACGGATTGCACGCCATTCAGACGCGTGGCGTGATCGTTGGCTGCGCGCTTACGGTGGCACGGATCATCCGATGCAACCCCTGGAGCCGCGGCGGCGTCGATGACGTGCCGACGTCGGCCCACACGCACTCTCAGGTGCGTATTACGAAGTTTGGATGGGTCGTGCCGAGCATCGCTCCGACCATCTCACGCCGCCTCGCACCCGTCGCATACGCGACAACCTGGAAGGACTAGCCAAGTCATGGATATCTTCAGCCTGATCCTGTGGCCCATCAAGTGGGTGATTGAGCTGCTCCTGGTCGCATTCCACTCACTGTGGTCCTGGACTGGCATGGATCCGCACGGCGGGTTCACCTGGGTGCTCTCGATCGTCGGGCTCGTGCTCGTGGTTCGAGCTGCGCTGATCCCGATTTTCGTGCGGCAGATCAAGAGCCAGCGCCGGATGCTCGAGGTCGCGCCGCAGCTCAAGAAGATCCAGGACAAGTACAAGGGCAAGAAGGATCAGTTCTCCCGCGAGGCGATGCAGCGCGAGACGATGGATCTCTACAAGCGCACTGGTACCAACCCACTGGGTTCTTGCCTGCCGTTGCTGCTGCAGATGCCGATCTTCTTCGGTCTCTACTCAGTGCTCAGCGATGCACAGCATGACAAGGCTGGCGTTGGCCTGCTCACACAAGCGCTTGCGAACTCGTTCGCGAACTCGACGTTCCTCGGTGCTCCGCTGAAGTCGACCTTCATTGAGGCGATGAACGCGGGCGGCCCGTGGCAGGTGCTCGTCATCGCGGTGACGATGATCGTGCTGATGACGGCATCGCAGTTCATCACGCAGCTGCAGATCGTCTCGAAGAACATGTCCGACGAGACCAAGGCCAGCCCAATGTTCCGTCAGCAGCGAGTCCTGTTGTACTTGCTCCCGCTGGTGTTTGCGTTCTCGGGTGTCGCGTTCCCGCTCGGCGTGATGTTCTACTGGTTGGTTTCGAACTTCTGGACGATGGCCCAGCAGTTCGTCGTCATCCGGAACATGCCGAACCCGGGTAGTGAGGCAGCTCGTGCCCGTGAGGCACGGCTTGCGCGCCGCGGCAAGGGCACCACTGAGATTGAGGCAGCAAGCGACGCGGACGATAAGCCCGTCGTCGAGCCGGTGCAGCGCCAGCAGCCGATCGGCAAGCAGCGTGCGAAGAAGCAGGGGAAGAAGTAATGACGGAACTCCAAACCGAATCGGTCGACCTTGAGCGTGAAGGCGATGTGGCGGCTGATTACATCGAGGAGCTGCTCGACATCTGTGACCTCGATGGCGACATTGACATCGATGTGCGGAATGGTCGTGCACACCTCTCGGTGGATGCCTCGGGTAACTCAAATTTGAGCCACCTCGGGAAGCCTGACGTCGTGTCGGCCCTGCAGGAACTCACGCGACTCGCGGTTCAGGCGAAAACCGGTGCGTTCTCACGGCTGATCCTAGACATCGGCGGGTCTCGCGATGCGCGTCGGGATGAGTTGGCTGCGTTGGTACACCGGGCTGTGGAGCGGATTGAAGCGGGCGCCACAGAGGCGGCACTGCCGCCGATGTCTTCGTACGAACGCAAACTCGTGCACGACCTCGTCTCTGAACGTGGATTCCATTCGGGGTCACGTGGCGAAGGTGCTGAGCGTCACACCGTGATCTCCCGCGGCTAGCCAATGAGTGCCGATGTTTCACGTGAAACGTCGCTCACCGAGGTAGAGCGAGAGCCGGCCGCAGCGGCCACGTTGTTTGGCGATCACATCGGTCAAGCACGCGCGTATGTCGCGAACCTCGCTGCCCACGGCGAGGAACTCGGGCTCATTGGCCCGCTCGAGTTGCCGAGGCTTTGGACGAGACATGCACTCAACTGCGCCTTAGTTGGGGACTTTCTTCGTCCAGGCCGAGTGGCAGATGTTGGATCGGGCGCCGGACTGCCTGGCATCGTGCTCGCGATTCAACGCCCGGACGTCGATTTTGTGCTCATCGAACCGATGGAGCGCCGCGTCGCGTGGCTTGAGCAACAAGCGAACGAACTCGCCTTGCACAATGTCACGGTGGTGCGCGCGCGCGCCGAGGAGTCGAAGCTCCAGGGCGTGTTTGACCAGGTGACCGCCCGCGCCGTGAGTGCCATGCGAACACTGGTCCCCGTCGTTGCACCACTTTGTCGTGATGCTGGTGAACTCGTGTTGATGAAGGGTGCCAGCATCGAGGCTGAACTTGCCGCCGCCGACAAGGTCCTTCGCAAGTACCGTGTGACCGACGTCGCCACTCACGTCGTCGGCGCTGGTCTCGTGGGTGAAGAAACCCGGGTTGTCACCGCACGCGTGAGATAGCGCTGATGTGGGTGTCCCCATGCCCCACATTTGTGCCCTCGAGTGAGCACAACGCCTGCGGTTGCAGGCTTCGCGGGTCGCGCCAGCCGGCGTTGTGAATAGCTTCCCTTGAAGGCACGAAGCGCACACCTTGCATGCGGTGCAACTCCACACGTTTCACGTGAAACATCCATGACCCGCGCTCGTTGGGAAACGACCCGATGACAGATGCCGATGCTGTGCCGTGATTCCACAGCTGATTCACTCCCCCAGTGCAGCGCCTGTGCAGGCGGCAGGAACCGGTGTTCCCGCCGAACCTGGGCGAATGGCGGCGAGTACGGCACCGAACACACCCGAGGCACCGTTACCCACAGGTTGTTTCACGTGAAACATCAGTGGGCGCGCGCGGTTAGGGTTGTTACAACGAATCGGAGAGCACGTTGAACGACGAAGTTGAGGACCAGTACCCGCGCGAGTGGAATGCCGCCAGTGCATCGCGGTCGGAAGTCGCCGCGGTGACCAGCGGGATCAAGGGCGCCCTGGCAGTCGAACCGTCGGGTGACGAGGACGAACCTGAGCGTGTCGTCACTGAGGGTGATGTCGGCAGCGGGCCCGCGGACGTGGCGGGTGATACCGGCGCAGACCCGGTGACACCGGATGCTCAGCCGACCGAGCGCGAATCTGAGCACGAATCTGAGCACGGCCATGAATCCGAGCCGACGGCACCAGAGGCACCCGCACCCGCACCCGCACCGGCTGCGGCGCCAGAGCGTTCACACGGCACACCGCTCGCTGATCAGTTGCTGAACGAAACGCGACGACGGCTCGCCCTCGATGCGGTTGTGCTGCCGCTTCCCGACAAGCCACGCGTGCTCACGGTGTCGAATCAGAAGGGTGGCGTCGGCAAGACGACGACCACAGTGAACTTGGCGGCCGCGCTTGCGCGCGCCGGCGCGCGGGTGCTGGTGGTTGACCTTGACCCACAGGGAAATGCGTCGACGGCACTTGGTGTTGAGCACCACGCAGACCGGAGAAGCGTCTACGAGGTGCTGGTCAACGAGTTGCCGCTCAGTGAGGTCGTGCAAACGTCAACCGAGAACCCGCGTCTGGTGTGTGTGCCCGCCACCATTCACCTGGCCGGGGCAGAAATCGAACTGGTGTCGCTCGTTGCCCGTGAGCAGCGACTTCGCCGCGCGATCGATGACTACCTTGCCACCGCGGAGGACCCGTTCCATTACGTGCTGATCGACTGCCCACCGTCGCTCGGGTTACTGACGATCAACGCGTTTGTGGCCGCACGCGAGGTGCTGATCCCGATTCAGTGCGAGTACTACGCACTCGAGGGTTTGTCGCAGCTGCTGAACAGTATTGAGTTGATTCAGAAGCACCTGAACCCCGAACTGCGGCTGTCGACAATCCTGCTGACGATGTATGACTCGCGCACCAACCTGGCGCAGCAAGTTGCCCGCGAGGTCAAGGCACACTTCCCAGTCGAGACACTGAACACGATTATCCCCAGATCAGTGCGTGTTTCTGAGGCGCCGAGTTACGGCCAGAGCGTGTTGAGCTACGACTTCTCATCGAGTGGTTCGCTCTCGTACCGCGAGGCCGCCGCTGAGATCGCAAACCGGTACGCCGAAATCCACGGCGAGTAGAGGAACATCATGGCGACCAAACGAACTGGGCTCGGCCGAGGAATCGGCGCACTGATTCCAACGAACGACGATGCGTCGAAGACGCGTCCGGTTGATGTGTTCTTCCCGGGAGCGCCTGCTGCGCCCCGCAGCAACGACGAGGCCGACCTGGTGACCGTGCCGGGTGCTCGGCTGGCCCGGCTGAATCCGGATGACATCGTGCCGAATGCGAATCAGCCGCGATCGGTGTTCGACCCGGAGCACCTCGCGGAACTCACGCATAGCGTTCGTGAGTTTGGTGTGCTCCAGCCGATCGTGGTGCGGCCACACCCAGACCTACCTGGCAAGTACGAACTCGTCATGGGCGAGCGGCGGCTTCGGGCCACGAAAGCTGCAGGCATCGGGTTCATTCCCGCCGTGGTGAAAGACACTGCGAACGACGCGATGCTTCGGGACGCGCTCCTGGAAAACCTGCATCGCTCGCAGTTGAACCCGCTCGAAGAGGCCTCGGCTTACCAGCAGTTGCTCAGCGACTTTGGCATCACGCAGGAAGAGCTCGCGAGCCGAATCGGCCGGTCACGCCCACAAATCTCCAACACGATCCGACTACTGAAGCTGCCGGAGCCAGTGCAGTTGCGCGTCGCGGCCGGTGTGCTCAGTGCCGGGCACGCCCGAGCCATCCTTGCGGCCGACGACCACGATCAGATGCTGCGTCTCGCCGACAAGATCGTGAACGAGGACCTCTCGGTCCGCCAAGCCGAGGCGGCGACCGCGACGCTGGCGCCGAAGCGCAAGACGCCCGCAGCCGGAAAGCGCACCGACTTCCTGAACGACCTCGCAACCCGCATGGGTGACCGTCTGAACACTCGGGTACATATTGGTCTCAGTGCGAAAAAAGGCCAGATCAGCATAGATTTCGCAACCGTGCAGGATCTCCGCCGGATTCTAGTGGAACTCGGCGAGAATCTGGACGGGGTCTAGTTAGCCGCGACGTGCGGCAGCGGCGGCGAGTGCGCTGTAGACCTCGCCGACCGATGCTCCGGATGCCTCGATGGCAAGCGGAGCGAGCGACGTTTCGGTGAGCCCGGGCAGCACGTTCGCTTCAAGGAACCACGGGGTGCCCGAGGCATCCACAATGAAGTCAATGCGCGAGAGATCGTCAAGGCCGAGCGCGCGGTGTGCGGTGAGTGCCGCCGCTTCGGCGGCCGCCACCACCTCGGGCGCGAGCCGCGACGGCGTGTAGAACGTGGTCTCCCCAGCGTTGTACCGCGCCTCAAAGTCATACAGGCCATCGGTCGGGGCGATCTCGACGGCCGGAAGTGCGCGAGCGCCGCTGCCATCATCGATCACAGTGACGGCCAGTTCGGTACCCGCAATGTGCTGCTCGATCACCGCCACATCGGCGTACACGAACGCCTCGACCATGGCCCGCGGCAGCTGGTCGGCCTCACGAACCGTGGTGACGCCATGCGCCGAGCCACCGGACGCGGGCTTGACCACGACCGCACCCGCCAGGGCATCGCGCACGACCGTCAATACACTTGCGGCTCCGAGTTCGCGGAACGCAGTGTGTGAAAGCACCACCGACTTCGGCACGCTGAGCCCGGCCGAGCTGGCAACACGGCTCGCAACCGGCTTCGACCAGGCGAGACGTGCGGCCGCGGCCAGTGACCCGACGGTGGGGATGCCGAGGGCCTCGAGCAGACCGAGCAGCGAGCCGTCCTCGCCGCTCGCGCCGTGCAGCACCGGGAACACCACATCGGGGCGGTGCGCGGCGAGTGTCGTCAGCAACGCGGCATCCGGGTCGTGCAGTGTGACTTCGTGGCCCACGGCGGTGAGTGCGTCGGCGACCCGTCGGCCGGAGCGGAGCGAAACATCTCGCTCATGAGAGATGCCACCGGCAAGTACCGCGATGTTGAGTGGTGAAAACTCGGTCATGATCAGGTATTTTCCGTCCGTTTGGTGCGACGATGAATGAGACGAGGCGTTAGACCATGTCGGTCGGTGGAGCGAGTTCGATGCCCGGTTGCACCGGTCCGGTGAGCGATCCCGTGCCCGCGAAAGTCGAGATCAAATCGAGTTCACCGTTCACCACGGTGGCAAGGCGACGGATGCCGGTGCGGATTGCCCCGGGGGTGGGGTAGCAGAACGAGAGCCGCATCATGCGACGCCCGCGCCCATCGGCGAAGAACGCGGTACCGGGGGTGTACGCGACCAGTTCTTTGACCGCGCGCGGCAACATTTGCTTCGAATCGAGGGTGTCGGGCAGCGTCACCCAGACGTAGAACCCGCCGTTCGGGTCCGTCCATGACAGCGACGGCAGATACTCGGTGAGCGCATCGATCATCGCGATCTTGCGCTCATGGTAGACGCCACGGAAGGTATCGATCTGACCCTTCCAATCGGCGGTCGACAGGTATTCCGACACCAGCATTTGCGTGAACGACGACGGGCAAAGCACCGCAGCTTCGGCCGCGAGGATCAACTTTTCGCGAATCGCATGTGGGGCAAGGGCCCAACCAACCCGGATTCCTGCCGCCAACGTCTTTGAGAACGATCCGAGGTAGATCACGTGCTCTGGGTCCAACGACCGCAACGCCGGGGGCGCCGGGTGATCGAAGTAGAGCAGACCGTAGGGGTTGTCCTCGAGGATCAGGATCTCGTTCTGACGGCAGATTTCGAGAATCTCCGGGCGCCGCTCGGCCGACAGTGTGACACCAGCCGGGTTGTGGAAGTTCGGGATCGTGTAGAGGAACTTGATCCGACGGCTCTCACCGCGCAGCCGCGCAATGGTCTGACGCAAGGCTTCTGGGATCAGGCCGTCGTCATCCATTGCCACGTGCACCACGTTGGCCTGGTACGAACGGAACACCCCGAGCGCGCCCACATACGACGGCGCCTCGGCGAGCACCACATCGCCTGGGTCGAGAAAGAGTTTTGCGACCAGGTCGAGCGCCTGCTGCGACCCGGTGGTGGTCACGACATCGTCAAGGGATGCCCCGGTGATGCCCTCGAGGGCCATCACCTCAAGAATCTGTTCGCGCAGCGCCGGGACGCCCGCGCCACCGCCGTACTGGAGGGCCGCAGGACCGTGATCACGAAGCATCCGGTCAAATGAGGTGCGAATGAGCTCTTGTGGCAGTGCGGCGACAAACGGCATGCCGCCGGCGAGTGAGACCACCTCGGGGCGTGAGGCCACGGCGAACAGGGCGCGAACCTCGGACACGGCGAGCCCAGAGGTGCGCTCAGCGTAGTTCGAGTACCACGGGTCGAGGTTGTTGCCGATGGAGATGCCGTCTTGGCTCACGGTGTGTCCGTTCTGTTCTGCGTATTCATGCTAGTTGCTGGCCCTGGGCTGACCGGGCGCCCAGGCAATCGCCGGGACAAACGAAACGACCCGCCCGGCGGTGCCGGACGGGTCGTGAAACGTGCCGGCTACGCCAAGAAGGCGGCCAGGTCTGCCTCGAGCATCGGCTTTGGCTTCGCGCCAACGGCCGAGTGCACGACCTCGCCATCCTTGAACACCTTGAACGCAGGGATCGCGGTGATCTGGTACTTCAGGGCGAGGCCCGGGTTCTCGTCGACATTGAGCTTCACAATGTCGAGCTTCTCGGCGTGCTCACTCGCGATCGCGTCAAGAATGGGGCTGACCGCGCGGCACGGGCCACACCACTCAGCCCAAAAGTCGACAAGCACCGGCTTCGGGTTCTTGAGCACCTCAGCTTCGAACGTGGCCTCGGTTACTGGTCGTGCAGTCATGGATGTCTCCTCTGAATGTCGCACTAATGCGCGGTGGAAAGTTCTGGTTCGTGGACGCCCTCAGCGTCGAGCGCGGCGAGGTAGTGCTCCGCGTCAAGCGCCGCCACGCAGCCGCTGCCAGCGGCCGTGATGGCCTGCCGGTACTGCGGGTCGATCACGTCGCCGGCCGCGAACACACCCGGCAGGTTCGTGCGGGAGCTGCGGCCCTGCACCGCAACGGTGCCGAACTCGGTGAGGTCGAGCTGCCCGTGCACGAGGTGCGTACGCGGGTCGTTGCCGATCGCGATGAACAGACCGTCGAGTGCGAGGTCACGCTCATCGCCAGTGACGGTGTCGCGCAGACGCACTCCGGTGACCTGATCGCCACCGAGAATCTCGGCAACATCCGCATTCCACACGAACTCGATCTTGTCGTTCTCGAACGCGCGCTGCTGCATGATCTTCGAGGCCTTGAGCGAATCGCGTCGGTGAATGACGTAGACCTTGTCGGCAAACCGGGTGAGGAACGTTGCCTCTTCCATCGCAGAGTCGCCGCCGCCAACGACGGCAATCGTCTTCTGGCGGAAGAAGAACCCGTCGCACGTGGCACACCACGACAGGCCGTGTCCCGAGAGGCGATCCTCCTCAGGCAACCCAAGCTTGCGGTACGCCGACCCGGTCGCGAACACCAGGGTGCGTGACTCTTCGACGCCACCATTGCCAAGCGAGACCCGCTTGACTGGGCCATCAAGGTCAAGCTCGATCGCATCGTCGTAGACAACCTCGGTGCCAAACCGCTCGGCTTGGGCCTGCATTGCCGCCATCAAGTCCGGGCCCTGAATGCCGTCAACGAAGCCCGGGAAGTTCTCAACCTCGGTGGTCTTCATCAACTCACCACCGATCTCGACCGAACTCGCGATCAGCAGCGGCTTCAGCTCGGCGCGCGCCGCATAGATCGCGGCCGTGAACGCCGCCGGCCCCGAGCCGATGATGATGATGTCGCGCATGCGCCCTCCTGGTGATCGGTCGAAGAACGACCGCTGGTGTGGTCAACCAAGTCTAGGCGGCGACTATTCCGCAGGTCTCCTACGAAGTCGCACCAGCACCGGCCGCAGCATCTCACGCAACTCTGGGGAGCGGAGCAACCACAGCGCCACGAAGTACATTGCGGAGATCAGCAGCCCGAGGCATCCGATCGTGATGATGGCCTGGAACGTGCCCGAGAGAGCGAATCCACCGGAGACGCCGCCGAGGGCGAGCAGCAGTACGACGCCGGCGCCAGCAGCGGGGATAAGCGCAAGCAGTGTCCTGCCGAAGGTACGGGCGACCTGCCCACCGCTGAGTGACCCGAGCCGGCGGCGGAGTAGCCACCAGCCGACCACAAATTGCACGTGGGCAGCGATCGTGAGCGCCACCGCCACACCGACGGTGATGGATTCCTTTGGCAGCAGTAGACACAGCAAACTCAACGTCACAAACGTGCCCGACTGAACGACGGTGAGCAGGAACGGAGTCCTCGTGTCAGAAACGGCGAAGAAGGCGCGGATGACGAGGAACGTTCCGCTGAACGCCGGTAGGCCGACCACGTAGGCGATGATCACCGCACCGACGCCGCCAGCGCCAGTAGCGCCCTGTTGAAACACAGCCCCAAATGCGTTCGCGGCGACGATCAATATCAGCGCGGCTGGCAACAGCAGCACGAGGACCGTGCGCACCGCGCTCGCAAAGTCGGCGCTGACTCGGTGCAGGTCACCGCGGTGGGCGTGTTCTGACATCCGGGTGAGGTATACCGTTGCGAGCGAGACGACGATGATCGAGTGCGGCAGCATGAGCACCAGCCACGCGGCATCCGAAGCCGCAACGGATGCCCCGGCGCCCGATGCCACGAATTGAACCTGTGTTTGCACGATCCCGGCGAGTGTCGTGACGATGAGCATGCCGAACGACCATCCGGCAAGTTTTGTGGTTTCGCGAAGGCCGACCCCACGCCACTTGAAGTCGAGCCGGAATCGGAGGCCGGTGCGCTTCCAAAACCAGAACAATGTGACTGCCTGCGCCACGATGCCGAGCGTCGCGGTGCCGGCAAGCACGGCGATCATGCCGAAACTCCAGTCAGATTCGGTGCGCGCACCGTTCGGGTCGAACCCGAATAAGAGGCCGAAGGCCACCAGTCCAGCGAGCGTGACGACGTTGTTGAGCACAGGAACCCAGGTCGACGGCCCGTAGCTGCGTCTCGCGTTCAACACCTCGCTGAGCAGCGTATAGAGGCCGTAGAAGAAGATCTGCGGCAAGCACCACCATGCGAACGCGATCGCGAGGGGAAGCACGCGCGCGTTCGATCCGCCGTAGACCCACGTGAGTACCGGACCAAACGCGGTCGCGAGCACGGTCGTGGCGCCGATCACGGTCATCGCGAGCGTGAGGAGCTTGTTGATGTAGGCGCTGCCGCCATCTGCGTGCGACGCGGCCTTGACGATCTGTGGCACCAGCACGGCGTTCAGGGTGCCGCCAGCGAGAATCGCATAAATCGCGTTTGGCAGGCCGTTCGCGATTGCGAAGGCATCGGCGCTCACCGAGCCGAAGACACCGATCGCACCGGCGAGCACGATCGCCCGCACGAACCCGAGCACGCGCGACACGATCGTGCCGCTCGCAATGAGCAGGCTTGACCGCCCGATGTGGTCTGCTTCGCCGCTCACGATTGGTGGACTTCAGTCGTCAGACCGCCGTCGGCGGCCCCGGCGGCCCCGGCGGCGTCCGTGACGCCGCGAGCCGATGCATCGTCGGAGCTGAGATCGCGTGCGCGACGACGACGACGGACAGTTCGCACGATACCGAAGCCGAACAGCAACAGCACGGCCCCAGCGACCACGATCGCGCCGATGCCTTCCCAGTCGGGTTGTGCGTTCACGTCAAGGTTGACGGGAGCGCCAATGGGCTCTCCGGTCGGCGAGGTCAGGGAGATGGTGAGCGTCACGTCGCCACTTCCGACGCCCGCGGCAACCGGCACCAACACGTTGCTGCGAGAGCCCGGGTCAATCGTGACCGTCACACGTTTCTCAACGACCAGTCGACCGTTCGACGGAGCGACGTTAATCTGCACGGTGACCGGGAACGCCGACAAATTCTGCACAATGGTCGGCACGCCGCTTTCACGTGACACCACGTTGACCTTGCTGCCCGGCACCACCGACACCGAATTCACCGTGGCGGTGTGCTTCGACATCCATTCGATTGCATTGTTTGCCCAACTTGGCTGACCGGCGGCACCCACGCCAAGCAGCGCGAGCAGACTGCGTCGAACCGGTGCGGTGAGCGCGGTCGGATCGGTGAGCGCGGTGGCGAATCGCGAAAGTTCTTGTTCGAGTTTGAGCATCCGATTGATCGAGAGTTGACGGGTCGGGTCAACTTGCATCGAAATCAAGGTTCGCGCTACCGGGGCCGCTCCCAGCACCTGGGTCAGCGATGCCAAGCCAATTGAGGGAACCGAGTTGAGCTCGCGAAGTGTTTCGCCGAGTCGCCCGGCATGGTCAGTGCGGTCGAAGGTGGCCAATAGCGAGGCCCGAGTGCGGGATGCGCCGACGAGCGCCAGTTCGGCATCGAGCCTGGTCATCGCCTGACGCCACGCAGTGTGGTCGACGGCTCCGACGGCGGATCGCAGCGCGGCGGTGATTCGCCCGTCGGCAACGACCACCGAGTTCGTCCCAATCGTCGCCGCGGCCGACACCGCGGTGGTTGCGGGAGCGACGTTTTCCTGCGAAAGGATCGTGCGACTGAGGCCGGCGTGGGCAAGCCAGCTGAGGTCCGTCTCACCGACGGTCCCGTCGGCGGGCCAAGCGATGTCGGTTCGCGTGTAGGGCCACGCCAGGAGCTCGGCGTCGCTCGCGGTCGGTTCGTGGGCTCCCGGGGTCGGCGTTGGCGTGGGGGTAGAGGTTGCAGCAAAATTTGCGCCATCCAAGGCATCGCGGAATCCGAGCGGTTCAAGCGGCTTAGGAACTTTCGCCTGTGCCTGTGCTGCAAGGTCAGCATCGCCGAAGCTCAGCGGAAACGTGAGATTTTGCAGCGCGTTCAGACGGGCAAGCCAGGCAACGGCGGATGCCGGGGCCGCAGACCCTAGGACCCGAATCGAAGCGATAATTCGCGGGTCGATGGCGATCGCGACCGACGTTCCGTCCAATGCGTCGAGTTCGGTGGCGAGCGCTCCGTCCGGTGCGGTGAGCGTCGCAAGATCGCTACTCGGAATTAGGCCGCCGGTGAGTGACGGTGCCACCAGCGGGTACACCAGCGCCAATGATGCGCCAGCATCGTTGGACGCCGCCGTAGTGGCCGCTACCAATGAACCCGAGGCGATCACCACCCCGGCGGCAACGAGTTCCACCCGGAGTCCGACCACGGCACGCGGTGCCCAGGTGGCCACAATGTCGGCGGGAACAGAAATGGATCCGCTACTCGGGACGCCAGGATTCGTCGGGGGAAGTGGCATCGACACCAATGCGTCGGTGGATGCGCCACCACCCGCCATCCACTCATCGACTTCGGCGGCCGAGGCAATTGCGTGCCGTGGTGCATGCACGTTCAGGGTGGCGCCTGCGAGATCGACACCGCCCGGGTTTGACCAGGTGAACCCGAGCACCGCCGGTGCCGAGAGGTTAATAGTCGCTGCGCCCGAGAGTGAAACGTCAATTGTCGACGCCGGCTGACCAGTTTGTGTGACCACGGAACTCGCATGCGGCGGGCTGGCCATCGCGTTGAGCGGTGACAAGGTGAGCAGGATGGTTGCCATCACCGCGACACTGCTTGCAAGTCGCCAGACGACCCGGCGTTGACCGGATGGTCGCCGATGCCGTCTCGAGCGCATCGTTGACCCGACAGTCATGGAGGCGAGTCTACGACGTTGGCCTATCCGCAACCGGTGACTCACGACACCATCTGTGAGTCGTTGCGTTCGGCGGCAACCAACTCGGCCTTGCAGCAGCGACCCCGGCGATTGGTCGCCTCCGCCGCTCGCGTACGATACCGATCATGCGAAACGTCGCCGAGGCACTTGACCGGCTGGCAGGACTCGCAGCTTCGCCGCCGGTGGCGGCGCTCGCCTCCGCCTTCGAACGAGCCGGGTTCGAGCTGGCCCTCGTCGGCGGCCCAGTGCGCGATGCGTTCCTGGAGCGTGAGGTCCAAGACCTCGACTTCACCACGAACGCCCGGCCCGATGACATCCTCCGCATTGTCGCGCCGATTGCATCGGCGCATTGGGACATCGGCCGCGAATTCGGCACGATCGGTGCAGTGGTGCACGGCGAAACCGTGGAGATCACCACCTACCGGGCGGACGCCTACAACGGTGAGTCGCGCAAGCCAGTGGTGGCGTTTGGTGACAGCCTCGATGCCGATTTGATGCGCCGCGACTTCACGGTGAACGCGATGGCGCTGCGGGTTCCGGCGCTCACACTGGTTGATCCGACCGGTGGAGTCGAAGACCTCATCGCGGGGGTGCTGCGTTGTGCGGCGACCGCCGATGTCTCGTTTGGCGATGACCCGCTCCGGATGCTCCGCGCCGCACGGTTCACCTCGCAACTCGGTGCCCAGGTGAGCTCGGATGTGCGTGGCGCGATGGAGCGACTGGCCCCCGACATCGACCGGATTTCGGCCGAACGCGTTCGCGATGAACTCGTGAAACTGCTTCGTACTGCCGACCCCGTGCCCGGGTTGCGGTTGCTCGTCGACACCGGCCTCGCCGACCGAGTGCTGCCGGAACTGCCGGCCCTGCGGTTGGAGCGCGATGAGCACCACCGCCACAAGGATGTGTACGAACACAGCCTCACGGTGCTCGCCCAGGCGATTGACTACGAGGCATCCCGAGGGGTGTTGACCTCGCCCGACGTGGTCGTTCGACTTGCGGCGCTGCTACACGACATCGGTAAGCCGGCCACCCGACGATTCGAACCGGGCGGCGCCGTGTCGTTCTACAACCACGACTTGGTCGGATCGCGGCTCGCCGCGAAGCGGCTCAAGGCGCTGCGCTTCGATAACGAGACGATCGCCCAGGTGGCCAGGCTGATCGAACTGCACCTGCGTTTCTTCGGGTACACCGATCAGCACTGGAGCGACTCGGCAGTGCGCCGATACGTGCGCGATGCGGGCGATCAACTCGAGCGACTCCACATCCTCTCTCGGGCGGATGTCACGACCCGCAACCAGCGCAAGGCCGACCGGCTTTCGTTTGCGTACGACGACCTCGAGAGCCGGATCGCCGAGTTGGCCGAGGCCGAGGAGCTCGCGGCAGTGCGGCCAGAACTTGACGGCCAGCAGATCATGGAAATCCTCGGCGTGAAGCCGGGCCGTGTGGTCGGCGAGGCCTACCAGTTCCTGCTCGATCTGCGGCTTGACGAGGGACCGATCGGCTCGGATGCCGCCCGCGACCGTCTGCTCGAATGGTGGGCCGCGCGGGCGTGAGCTCCGTGATCGGTGCCGCACGGGGCATCCGTCGCTCTGCGCTAGACTGTCAAGGTTGCCCGTGTGCCGCATTCGCGGCCTCCATGGAACAACGCATGTACACCCTCCTGTCACAGATCGTCTGTGACCGTTTTGAGTCCGAAGGAGGTGGGTCTGTCATGCATCAGTACGAGTTGATGGTCATCCTCGATCCAGAGATCGATGAGCGCACCGTTGCTCCCAGCCTTGACAAGTTCCTCAACGTCATCCGTAACGATGGTGGAACCATCGAGAAGGTTGACATCTGGGGCCGTCGTCGTCTGGCCTACGAGATCAAGAAGAAGTCAGAGGGCATCTACGCCGTCGTCGACTTCACCGCGACCTCGGCTACGACCAAGGAGCTCGACCGCCAGCTGAACCTCTCCGAAGCAGTCATGCGCACCAAGGTGCTCCGTGCGGAAGAGGCAATCGCGCAGGTCGCGGCTGTTGAGAAGGAACAGGCAGAGAAGGCCGCCAAGAAGGCTGCTCACGCTGCCAAGGTGCCGGCCGCCGCAAAGAAGGACGCGTAGTCACGATGGCTGGCGAAACCGTCATCACGGTGGTGGGGAACCTCACCGCTGACCCAGAAATGCGGTACACGCAGAATGGGTTGGCTGTCGCAAACTTCACGATCGCAAGCACCCCGCGTTCGTTCGACCGTGCGTCGAACGACTGGAAGGACGGCGAAGCGCTGTTCCTTCGCGCGAGCTGCTGGCGAGAGTTTGCCGAGCATGTGGCTGCGTCGCTGACGAAGGGGATGCGGGTTGTTGCAACCGGTCGCCTGAAGCAGCGTTCGTACGAGACCAAAGAGGGCGAGAAGCGCACCTCGATCGAACTTGAAATCGACGAGATTGGCCCATCGCTCCGGTACGCCACGGCAACCGTGACCCGCGCTGCATCGACCGGCGGACGCCCAGGCGTCAGCGGCGGTTCGTTCAACAGCGGTGGGGATGACGCGTGGGCGCCTTCGGCGCCTGCTGGCGGTGATGTCTGGGCAACCCCAGGCAACTACGGCGACGACACGCCCTTCTAACACTCAATTTCGGGCTGCCCGGTGATCTGGGCGTCCATCACAACTAAGGACCAACAATGGCTGGAAAGTCGAGCGGCGACCGCCGCAAGCCTCGCAGCGCCAAGAACGCAAAGAACGTGGCGCCTGCCAAGGCAATCAAGGTCGGCATCATCGATTACAAGGATGTCGCGACCCTTCGCAAGTTCATCTCGGAGCGTGGAAAGATCCGCGCCCGCCGTATCACTGGTGTCTCCGTACAGGAGCAGCGCCTCATCGCCCGTGCCGTCAAGAACGCACGTGAGATGGCCCTGCTGCCGTACGCCGGCTCGGGACGCTAAGGAGCACACTCATGGCAAAGGTCATTCTCACGCACGAAGTGTCGGGTCTCGGCACCGCTGGTGACGTCGTTGAGGTGAAGAACGGGTACGCCCGCAACTACCTCGTTCCGCAGGGTTTCGCGACCCCGTGGACCCGCGGCGGTCAGAAGCAGGTGGAGCAGATCCAGGCAGCTCGCGCCGCCCGCGAGCTTCACTCGCTCGAGGACGCGCAGGCGCTCAAGGCAACGCTTGAGTCCGGCAAGGTCAAGCTCGCCGTCAAGGCGGGGCTCGGCGGCCGGTTGTTCGGTTCGGTTAAGACGGCGGATGTCGCGGCTGCGGTCGCGGCTGCCGGTCTCGGCGAGATCGACAAGCGCAAGGTCGAATTCGTTGCCCCAGTGAAGTCGGTCGGCGACCACCAGGTCACCGTCAAGCTTCGCGATGAGGTTGTCGCGACGATCACCCTTCAGGTGGTTGCAGCGAAGTAGCCTCTGGCGACTCCAAAGGGCGGTGGACCAATCGGTCCACCGCCCTTTGCTATACACGTGAAGTTTGCTTGTACGCAAGAGCAAACCCCGCCCAATTTGTTGGATTTGTACACAGCGCGCGCCGGCGCAGAATCTTGGGTGATGAATTTTCTTCCCCCAGCTGTGGAAACACAAACGACCAGGTCATGCCACAAATCCGGGCGGGTGACTCGTGCCACTTTCCACAGTTCTCCACAGGCTCTCTACACAGCGGTTCCGGCGTTGCGCGCAGATTATCCCCAGAGTTATCCACAGGCTGAGTTGTCCCCGGTATTCACCCCTCAGTAACGTGACAGCACACCCCACACCTGCGCGTGCATTCTGGCTGCGCTCGATCATGGCTTCCACCGTCGGAGGGCCGTGATAGATCAGTCATGCCTCGAATGCGGCGCCAATGGGGTGGGTTTCGGGGGAGTGGAGGAGACGCGTGTCGATCGCGCACATTGGACTGGCGGAGCCGCACGATGAGGCCCCGCGTGGCGAGCGCGTACCCCCGCACGATCTGTTGGCCGAACAGAGCACGCTCGGCGGCATGATGCTGTCGCAGGACGCAGCAGCGAATGTCGTGCAGCGCCTGCGCAGCGTTGATTTCTACGTGCCCAAGCACGCGGTGATCTTCGACGCGATTCTCTCGCTGTATTCGCACGGTGAGCCGACCGACGTCATCACGGTCTCCGATGAGCTCACCAAGACGGGTGAACTGCGCCGTGCCGGCGGCCTGGAGTACCTGCACACGCTCACCAGCGTCGTGCCGACCGCGGCGAACGCGAGCCATTACGCCGACATCGTGTCGGAGCGCGCGCTGTTTCGAAAGCTCATCGAGGCGGGCACCCGCATCGTGCAGATGGGCTACGCAGGTGAGGGCGACGCGGTCGAGCTCGTCAACAACGCCCAGGCCGAGATCTACTCGGTCACTGGCGCCGACGCGGCCGAAGACTATGTGCTGCTGAACGACGCCATGAAGGCCGCGATCGATGAGATCGTCGCCGCCGGCAACACCGACGGCACGATGACCGGGGTGCCAACTGGGTTCCGTGAACTCGACGACCTTACTAACGGGTTCCACCCCGGCCAGATGATCGTGGTCGCCGCGCGTCCGGCCATGGGTAAGTCGACCCTGGCGCTCGACTTCGCCCGCGCCGCGGCAATCGGGCACGACATGCCGACGATCGTGTTCTCGCTCGAAATGGGCCGCAGTGAGATTGCCATGCGTCTGCTGTCGGCCGAGACATCCGTGCCCATGCAGGCCATGCGAAAAGGCAACGTCGAACGCCGAGACTGGACCACCATCGCCTCGACCCAGGCGCGCATCGCCCAGGCGCCCCTGTACATCGACGACTCACCGAACATGACCCTGGTCGAGATTCGCGCGAAGTGCCGCCGCTTGAAGCAAATGGTCGGGCTGAAGATGGTCGTGATCGACTACCTGCAGCTGATGACGAGCGGCAAGAAGGTCGAGAGCCGCCAACAGGAGGTCTCGGAGTTCTCGCGTGCGCTGAAACTGCTCGCGAAAGAGCTACAGGTGCCGGTCGTTGCGCTCTCGCAGCTCAACCGTGGACCGGAGCAGCGCGCCGACAAGCGACCGGCGATCAGCGACCTGCGTGAATCGGGCTCGATCGAGCAGGACGCCGACATGGTGATCTTGCTGCACCGCGAAGACCTGAACAATCCAGACTCATCGCGACCGGGTGAGGCGGACTTGCTCGTGGCGAAGCACCGGAACGGCCCGACGAAAGACATCGCCGTCGCGTTCCAGGGCATGTTCTCGCGCTTCGCGAACCTGGCGCAGGGCTAACGCGACGCTGCTGTGGCAGCGGTTCGAGGCCACGTCCAAGCGGAGCGCAGGATGAAGGCCAGGAGCAACACTTCGGCTCCGATGGAGATGCCGTAGAAGCCGACCCACTCCCACGACGCCCCTGCCGCATTAAAGATCGAGTACGGAATGTAGAGCGAGGCGGCGACGAGGTTCGTGACTCTGTTCACGCGGGCTGGAAGTGTGATGGAGAGCATCACCATCAGGGCCGGGAACGCCACCGATGCGAGCATGCCGGTCAGTAGCGTCGGGCTGACCTCGAACTTCCAGACCAGACCATCCAGGATGCTCTCGACGACGCCCGGCTTGTAGAAGTTCAAGATGTCGACGTAGACGTAGAGAAACATGAAGCTTGTCCAGGCGGCGACGAGTTTGGTTCGCACGGGGACCGGCGCGTTGTCGAGCGGGTTCGGGGTGCTCGATCGGGTGGTCATTTGGCTTGTCATTGCACTTCCTTTCATGAGTCGTACACCGTACGACGTACACTGTACTATCCACGTGCGCTGTACGATTTGTCAAGCCAAACGAGCCAGCGAGGAGCCACGTGTCCGCGAAGGAGCAACGCCAGGTCGCGTCAGACGCGGGCCTGAACAAGCAGCGGGTGGTGATCGAAGCGGTTCGGATCGCCGACCGTGAGGGGGTCGACGGGCTGAGCATGCGCCGGCTCGCTAGTGCGCTCGGCGCCGGCGCAATGTCGATCTATCACTACGTGGCGAACAAAGACCAGCTGCTCGACGCGATGATCGACATCGTGTTCGCCGAGATCGAGCTCCCGCCCGCAGACATCGACTGGCAGTCGGCGATGCGACGGGAGGCGGTATCTGCCCAGCAAGTGCTCGCCCGGCATCCGTGGGCGATCGGCCTCATGGAGTCGCGGACCACGCCGGGGCCTGCGAACCTCCGCCATCGCGAAGCGGTCACCGCCTGCCTGCGAAGGGCGGGGTTCTCGGTGCTGATGGCGACGCATGCCAACTGGATGCTCAACAGCTACGTCTACGGGTACGCCCTCCAGGCGGCCAGCCTGCCGTTCGGCACCGCCGATGAGCTCGCGGACATGACCGAGGACGTGTACCTGCCCCAGCTACCTCCTGACGAGTTCCCGTACCTGAACGAGTCCGCCGCGGCGCTCTTGGCTGACGGGTACGACCCGACCGAGGAGTTCGCCTTCGGCCTCGACCTCGTGTTGGCCGCACTCGAGCCCCTGAGAGCCTCCGAATAGCTCCGCTCGACCGGTGCACGCCCGGCGACCAGGGTGCGGGGCGCCCGACCATAGGATGGTTGGGCAGCACGCACCAGAGCGAAAGGGGGCGCAGGTGGCCACGAGTCCGGCCGGTTCACGCCTGTGGGTGACCCTCGCGGTGCGCGCTGGGTTCGCTATCGCCGCGGCGCTCGTCGTGACGTTCAGCGCGAATCACTCGACCTGGTTTGGTGCCAGCGCATTTGGTACCTGGGCAACGGTGACCGGCGTGGTCGTTGGTGCGTTGGTGGCTCGTTCCGAGCGTGAGGAGCCCGAGGCATCCGGCGTTCGAATCTTGACCTGGGTGTGGGCGGTCGCCACGGCCGCGGCGGGTGTGGTTGCGCTCTCGACGAGCCCCGACCCGCTGCTCTTCAACTTGGTCGTCGCGATCTGGGCCGCGGTCACCGCGGTCGTCGAACTCTTCGCAGCGCTCTGGGGCGCCACCGCCCGACGCAATGACCGGCTCACCACTGCGTTGTTCACCGCGGCGCTCGCGGCGCTGTTCGTGCTGGTTCGCCTCGACGCGGTCAGTGCACTCGGATTCCTCGGCGCGTACTGGGCGATCATCGGCGTCTACCTGGCGATCGCGGCGTTTTCTGCTCGTTGGCCCGCCCCCGTCGCCGCAGAGTTGATCGCAGGTGCGTCAACGGCCGACCCGATCGACGAAGCGCCAACCGCGCCGGGCGCCTCCGCCACCGCGGCCCCGAACGAAGGCGCTGCAGCGCCAACCCCAAACCCGAGCACAACGGAGCAACAGTGACCTCACCGCAGAACGAACGAGCAACTCGCCGCGAGCTGCTGCGCCCGGTCGAATACGTTGGCGGGTCGTTGATCGCCGCCGTGTTCGTGGCGGTCATCGCGTACTTCGGCACCCACGACTGGCTGGTGACGCTGGTCGCCGCGGGCGGTGTGTTCATTGTCTGCCTGGTTGTGCTCGCGCTCCTGCAGTTGGCGATCAAGCCCGATGCGTTCGAGGCGGCCGAGTTGGGTGCGCATGGCGACGCCGGTGTAGAGCGCGATGCATCGGATGGCTCGGCTGAGGCATCCGACCCCAAGCACTAGGTACCGGGGCAGACCGGGGTCGGCCGTCGGGTGGAACTACCCGCGCGGCAGGTAGTCGACGAGGGCGCTCGCGATGCCGATGTAGGTGTCGGGCGTCAACGCGCGCAAGCGCGCCTTGGCCTCAGCACCGATCTCGAGGCCATCAACGAAGTCGGCGAGTTCGGCCGCGCCGACCCGCTTGCCGCGGGTGAGCTCCTTCACGACCGCGTACGGGTCGGTGATCGTTGACCGCCCGGCCGCGACCTCGGCGCGAATCACCGTTTGGATCGCTTCGCCGAGCACTTCCCAGTTCTGGTCGAGGTCGGCGAGCATCGCGTCTGCGTCGAGGGCGATCTCGTTCAGACCCTTCGAGAGGTTGTCGAGGGCGAGCAGCGAGTGGCCGAAACCGACGCCGATATTGCGCTGCGCGCTCGAGTCGGTGAGGTCGCGCTGCAGGCGGCTGGTCACGAGCGTCGAGGCGAGCGAGTCGAGAATCGCGCAGGAGAGTTCGAGGTTTGCCTCAGCGTTTTCGAACCGAATCGGGTTGATCTTGTGCGGCATCGTCGATGAACCAGTGGCGCCCGGCGCCGGAATCTGGCGGAAGTAGCCCATCGAGATGTAGGTCCAGATGTCGGTGGCGAGGTTGTGCAGCACGCGGTTCGCGTGGGCAACGCGAGCGTAGAGCTCTGCTTGCCAGTCGTGCGATTCGATCTGGGTGGTGAGCGGGTTCCAGGTGAGGCCGAGCCCGGTCACGAACTCCTGCGAAAGCGTCGGCCACGAGACATCCGGGGCGGCGACGACGTGCGCCGAGAAGGTGC
The DNA here is from genome assembly GCA_035764905.1 of Candidatus Lumbricidiphila sp. GTDB lineage: Bacteria > Actinomycetota > Actinomycetes > Actinomycetales > Microbacteriaceae > Agromyces. Next base: position 326,340 of record DASTYN010000010.1, read on the forward strand.
CGGTCGCGCCAGAGCACTTGCCGAGGTACTCGGCGCCCGCAATCTGCGCGGCAATGCGCCGCAGGCGGAACGCGAAGACCGCGAGTTCTTTGCCCATGGTCGAGGGGGTTGCTGGCTGGCCGTGCGTGCGGCTCAGCATGGCGGCGTCGCGGTGTTCAACGGCCTGCGCTTCGAGCTGCGCGATGACGCCGAGCAGACGCGGCAGCCAGATCTCTTCGACCGCCGACTTCACGGTCAGTGCGTATGAGAGGTTGTTCACGTCTTCGCTGGTGAAGGCGAAGTGGGTGAGCTCGGCGAGGTGGTCGAGACCAAGGGTCGAGAGCTGTGAGCGCACGAAATACTCGACAGCCTTGACGTCGTGGCGGGTCGTCGCCTCGAGGGTGGCGAGCGTGTCGATTGCCGACTGGTCGAACTGGTCGACGACTGCGCGGAGGGCGGCCTGCTGGTCGGCGGTCAGCGCCGACGTGCCAAACAGCCCTCGGTTGGTGAGCGCGATCAGCCACTCGATTTCGACATGGACTCGTGCCCGGTTCAGTCCGGCCTCTGAGAGGTGCTCCCCGAGTGACCCGACTGCTGCCCGGTAGCGTCCGTCGAGTGGGCTAAGCGGTTGCGGGGGCAGCGTGGTCATCTGAGTCCTTGGGTGAGAGCGGGCGCGAGCTGGCGGAACAGCGCGGCGGTCGACCTCTCTATCATCCCAAGGACTCGGTCGAACATTGCGCCATCGGAGTAGTACGGGTCAGGCACATCCGTCGTGGGCGCCGCCGCTGCGTCGAACTCCAGGAGCATCCGCACCTTTGACTGCTCCTCGGGGATGGCGGCCCAACTGCGCAAAATGCGCTGCTGACTTTGGTCGAACGCCACGACGAGATCGAGATGCGGAAACCGGGATGGGTCGAACTGGCGGGCGCGGTGGCTGCTGCCGTCGTAGCCGGCTCGACGCAGCGCGGCAATCGTGCGGCTATCGGCCTGCTCGCCAACATGCCAGTCGCCGGTTGCAGCCGAATCAATGTGGAGACGGTGCTCAAGCCCGGCATTCTTGGCGAGCGAGCGCATGACGGACTCAGCCATGGGTGAGCGACAGATGTTGCCGGTGCACACGAAGGTGACGCGAAACGGAGCACTGTCGCCAGCGCGGGGCGTCGGCGTCATTCGACCATTCTGGCCGAGATTGGCTGAGATTGGCAGGGTCAATATTCCCTCCACAAGCTGAGCCGTCGCGTGAACCATGCACCGGATGCCTCGCGCCGAACTCGACGGACAGTGGCGGCCGCAGGCTGGGGTGATGGCCACCTCGTACCTTGACGCCGACCAACTCACCGCGAGCATTGGTCGAGTTATCGAGGGCATCGACGCAGCCACGGCCGCGTTGCCGAAGGTTCGCGTGGTGCGCGAAGAAATCGAACTGCACAGCAACCTGCTGCGGAACGCCGGTGAAGCCGAGAACTGGCAAGGAATCGTGGCAAACCAATATCGCGCGTGCACGCAAATGATGCAGAAGCGAATTGCCGAGGCGTCACCGTTGGCACTGATGGCCGAATCCCAGCTCGTGCGGATGATCTACAACCTGGAGCGACGCCTGGCGTCTCTGCAGAACGCGCTCTGGACGCTGAAGCACCCGACAAGTGGGTACGTGCAGCCATGAGTGATGAAATCTTCGTCACTGGAGCTGGCTCGCTGGTGGTCGCACCGGACTGGCTGTACGCCGATGTCGCAAAGCTCGCGATCATTACGACGGTGATTGAGAACTGGCACAAGCGAATTCAACACATCACCGGGGAGTTGAGTCGGGTGCCACTGCCAGAGTGGGGCATCCGCGAGTATGACGTCTCGACCGAGCCGATCGTGGACACATTGGGCGAGCTTTCTAGGTGTCTCAAGTCTGTGAAGGCGGAATCGGAGGAGCTGAGTGCCAGGTTGGCCACGGCCGCGGAACGTTACGGTTTCACCGAGGCCGCTCTCGAGCAGACCATGCGCGGCGCCTTCGGTTTTGTTGGATGGGCACTGGTACTTGTCCCGCAGATCGTGGCGCCCCAGCTCGTCGGATTCGCCACCCGCACCTGGCTTGCGGCTTGGGTGAAGCACGGGTTCAACGCGGAGCACGCGAACAAAGCACTCCTCAGCGACCCCGCGATCGTGAAGGCCGTCGGCTATACGGCCGATGCGATCGACGATGTCGGGAGCGCGCTGCACCTCCAACTGCCCGACCCGAGCGCTGGCGCCCCGGAGGCAGCTGCCGGACTCCTGGCAACCGCGCCGTGGTTGCTTGGGGGGCGTGCGGTGCTCGATCGTCCGGTGTCAGTCAGCCAAGCAAGCGGATCGGGTATCGCTCCACCACCACGCGGGGTTGGTGATCTCGCGGCGCGTGTACCACCGCCGGCTGAAGGCAAACCGCAAGTGCGAGTCGAACGCTACGCACCGACATCCGCTGCTGGAATCACGGCCACGGCGAAAGCCATTGTCTACGTGACCGGCACCATCGACACCGGGATCACACCCGGGAGCCAGCCACTCAACATGGCCGCGAACCTGCAAGGAACCGCCGCCAACAACAATGGCGGAACCGTGCAAGCGGTCGCGTCAAGCTACGAGCGTGCAGCGCGCGCATCAATGAAGGCCGCCGGGGTCACCTCGAACGATGAGCTGATCGTGGTTGGGTACTCCGGCGGCGGAATCGTTGCGGCCAGTTTGTGCGCTGACCCAAACCTCAACGTGGTGGCTGCGGTGAACCTCGGAGGCCCCGTGCAGACCGCGCATCTTGGCGGCACCCCGATGGTCTCGCTCGAACACATCAGCGACCTCGTTCCGAACTCGGGAGGGATGGGAACGGGGGCGTCCGAGGCGATCACGGTAACGCGGGACCCGCGCGACGACACAACCTTCGGACAGGCCCCGCTCGAGTCACACGAATTGAAGCACTATCAGCACACCGCGCGTTTGGTCGATGCTTCAGAAGCGCCACAGCTGCTGGAGTTCAACGAGCGGATCGCGGCCTTTACGAACGGATCGCTCGGCGAGGCCACCGAGTGGACCGCGACTATTTCTCCTTCTTTGGCCGAAGGACCAGCCCGATGAGCCAACTGAGCACCGCGATCACGACCGCACCGACGACGCCCCAGAAGTAACTGTCCACCACGAGTCCGAAGCCCATCTGGGTGCTGATCCAGGCGACGATGATCACCAAGAATCCATTCACCAACAGCGAGACGAGTCCGAGTGTCAGGATGTACAACGGGAACGCGACGACGCGAATAAATCCGCCAATAATGGCGTTGACGAGCCCAAAGATCACCGCGATCAGCAGGAACGTGAGCACCGTGCCGGCGGTGGTCCGTTCGTAGGAGGTCACCCGGATGTGCGGAATCAGCAGCGTGGTGATCCACAGTGCGAGCGCGATGCCGACGGTCTTCAAGATGAATCGCATACCTCCAGTATGCCCAGCCGCCGGTACCGTGGAGCCATGACCGAACCGCATCCCGCGCCTGTGCGGCTGCGCCCCGAAATTGCGAGCCTCCCGCCCTACAAGCAGGGGCGCCCGGCGCCCGCCGACGGCTTCAAACTCTCAAGCAACGAGAACCCGTTCGCACCGCACCCCGTCGTGCTCGAGGCCATCGCGAAGGCGAACACCGAGATCAACCGATACCCGGATGCCACGGCCCTCGCCCTGCGCGAAGTGCTCGCCGACCGCTTCGGGGTGACGAGCGACGAGATCGTCATTGGCGCCGGCTCGGTCTCGCTGTTGTTGGCGTTCATTGAAGCGGCATGTGGCCCGGGCGATGAGGTCATCTACGCCTGGCGCTCGTTCGAGGCGTACCCCGGGCTGACCACGGTGGCCGGAGCCACCTCGGTCAAGGTGCCGAATCGAGCCGACGCCGGGCACGACCTCGACGCCATGGCGGCGGCGATTACCGACCGCACTCGTGTGATCGTCGTCTGCACCCCGAACAACCCCACCGGGCCCGCGGTCACCGCCGCCGAGTTCGAGGCGTTCATGGCGCGGGTGCCTGCCGACCGGCTCGTCCTCCTCGACGAGGCCTACGCCGAGTTTGTCGACCGAACTCCCGCCGCCGAGGCATCCTTCGTTGACGGCGCGAGCCTCATTGGCCGGTACCCGAACCTGGTGGTACTTCGCACCTTCTCGAAGGCCTACGGCCTCGCCGGGCTCCGGGTCGGGTACGCCATCGGGCCGAAGGTGCTGCTCGATGCATCCCGAGCCACCCTGATGCCGCTCTCGATCACCGCAGCCTCAACAGCCGCTGCCATCGCGTCACTCGAACCGGCGGTCGAAGCCGAACTGCTACGCCGGGTCGCGATCATCGCAGAGCGCCGCGACGCGCTTGCCACCGCCCTCCGCGCACAGGGATGGTCCGTGCCCGATGCGCAGGGCAATTTCGTCTGGTTGCCGACCGGTGAGCGCACCACCGAAATCGCCGATCACCTGTTCGACGCGGGGCTCGTGGTGCGTGGGTTCCCGCCAGAGGGCATCCGAATTTCGGTCGGCGAGGCCGACTCTGTCGAAACTCTCCTCCGAATTTTGGGTGAGGTTGTCTGAGGGTCACAAGAGCCGGTCGCCGATGCTCCGCTAGCGTGGAACAGTGGCAGCCCTCGAACGAGACTTTCCGGCACCGACGCTTTCCCTGCTGAACCGCGAGGGCGAGCTCGCACCGACGCCCGAGGCCGAGCAGTTTCTGCCGATCATTGCGGCACTGAGCGACGCCGAACTTGAGCAGTTCTACCGCGACATGGTGCGCTCGCGTCGCATCGACACTATGGGCGCGAACCTGCAGCGACAGGGCCAGCTCGCATTGTGGATTCCGAGCCAGGGCCAAGAAGCCGCGCAGGTCGGCTCAGGTCGCGCCGCGCGCGCCCAAGACCACCTGTTCCCGGCCTACCGCGAGCACACCGTTGGCATGATTCGCGGGCTTGACCCGGTCAACCTGTTCAGCCTGCTCCGCGGCCTCACCCTCGGCGGGTGGAACCCGGCCGAGAATGGCAACTTCCACCTCTACACGTTGGTGCTCGCCTCGCAAACCCTGCACGCAACGGGCTACGCAATGGGCATGCGCCTCGACGGCAAGGTTGGCACGGGCGATCCAGAATCGGATGCCGCGGTGCTGGTGTACTACGGCGACGGCTCCACCTCGCAGGGTGATGCCAGTGAGGCGCTCGTCTTCGCGTCGAGCTACCAAACTCCGCAGGTGTTCTTCGTACAGAACAATCAGTGGGCGATTTCGGTGCCGGTGAGCCGCCAGTCGCGCACCCCGCTCTCGCGCCGCGCACTCGGGTTCGGTATGCCCGGTATTCAGATCGACGGCAACGACGTGCTGGTGAGCTATGCGGTCACCCGCACCGCACTCGATGAGGCCCGCGCGGGCGTCGGCCCGAGTCTGATCGAGGCGCTCACCTACCGCATGGGCGCGCACACCACCGCCGACGATCCAACGAAGTACCGCACGAACGATGAGGTCGAGTACTGGACGGCCCGTGACCCCATCGTTCGCTACCGCACCTGGCTTGCCTCGCGCGGCGCATCGGCGGCGTTCTTCGATGAGGTCGACGCCGAGGCATCCGATCTTGTGTCTGATGTGAGAAAGCGGGCGCTCGCAGTCGCGGCACCTTCGCGTGACGCGATGTTCAAGCATGTGTATAGCGACCCGCATCCCCTGATGACCGAGCAGTACGCCTGGCTCGACCAGTTCGAGCGCTCGCTCGACGGGGATGTCGCATGAGCATCACAACCGGAGAAGAGGCCGTGGTGGCAGTGAACAACGACGCGACGGTTGGCGCGTACGGGGCGCCGGTGGCGGACGACCTCTCGGCGGCGGCGGCCACCGACACCGCGGCGGGGGTTCGGGGCATCCACACCCTGTCGATGGCGAAGGCGATCAACCTCGGCATTGCCGATGCGATGCGCGAGAACGAGCGCGTGCTGCTCATGGGTGAAGACGTCGGCAAGCTCGGCGGAGTGTTTCGCGTGACCGAGGGGCTGCTCGCCGAATTCGGCGAAGATCGTGTGTTCGATTCGCCGCTCGCCGAGTCGGGCATTGTTGGCACCGCGATTGGGCTCGCGATGGCGGGGTTCCGCCCGATCGTTGAGATTCAGTTTGACGGATTCGTCTTTCCGGCCTTCGACCAGATCACGACGCAGCTCGCCCGGCAGACCCTGCGGCATGAGGGCACGATCAGCATGCCGGTGGTCATCCGCATTCCATATGGCGGGCACATTGGGTCGGTCGAGCACCACCAGGAGAGCCCAGAGACCTACTTCGCGCACACGCCCGGCCTGCGCGTGATCAGCCCGTCGACGCCCCATGACGCGTATTGGATGATCCGCGCCGCGGTCGAGAGCAACGACCCGGTCATCTACCTCGAGCCGAAGAGCCGCTACTGGCCGAAGGGCCCGGTCGACCTCGACCACGCGGGGATCGACACCCACCAGAGTCGGGTGGTGCGCACCGGCACCGATGTCACCGTGGTCGGCCACGGCGCGATGATCGCGACCCTGCAGCAAGCTGCCGACATCGCGGCGAGCGAAGGCACGTCGATTGAAATTGTTGACCTGCGCTCGCTGTCGCCGGTTGATTACGGCCCGCTGGTCGAATCGGTACAGCGCACCGGACGCCTCGTGGTGGCCCAAGAGGCGTACGGTCATGTGAGCGTGGGCAGCGAAATCGCGGCGACGGTCGCCGAGCGAGCGTTCTACGCACTTGAGGCGCCGGTGTTGCGGGTCTCGGGGTTCGACACCCCGTTCCCGCCGGCGGCGCTCGAAACCCAGTACCTGCCGAGCCCCGACCGGGTGCTCGAAGCCGTCGACCGCGTGTTGGCCTACTAGGCGCATTGCGCAGAAACCCTGGAGTGGCATGAGCGAGATCCGATTCCCCCTCCCCGATGTGGGCGAAGGCTTGACCGAGGCCGAGATCGTCACGTGGCGCGTCGCCCCGGGCGACAAAATCGCGCTCGACCAGGTGTTCGTCGAGATCGAGACGGCGAAGTCGCTGGTTGAACTGCCGAGCGCCTATGACGGTGTGGTCACTGAGTTGCTCGTCGCGCAGGGTCAGACGGTCACGGTCGGCACCCCGATTTTGGTGATTCAAACGGATGCCTCGGCTGAGGCATCCGCCCCCGCTGCCGCGCCCGCCCAACCGGCCGCCGCTGCCGCGCCTACGCCCGCGGCGGAACCCGCGCCTGCGGCCGAAGCGAGCGGTGCCGTGCTGGTTGGGCATGGCAGTTCGGGCCACGCGGCGAGCCGTCGCCGTCGGCACCAGATCCCGGGCGGCGCCCATGAGCGGCTCGCGTCGGTACCCGCTGCGGCCCCGGTTGAGCCATCCGCCCCGCCCGCTCCGACGCTGCGCGTCGGCGACCTGCAGGTGCCGGTGATCGCGAAGCCACCGATTCGCAAACTCGCGAAGGACCTCGGGGTTGAACTCTCCCGCGTGATCGGCACCGGCCCGATCGGCGATATCACGCGTGATGACGTGATTCGTGAGGCGAGCCAGGCGCAGGTGTTCCGCAACATTCAAACGCCGGAGGCGCCGACCGACCGCGAAACGCGGATCCCGGTGAAGGGTGTGCGCAAGGCGATCGCGACCGCAATGGTGCGCAGTGCCTTTGAAGCGCCACACGTGTCGGTCTTCACCGACGTCGACGCGACCCGCACCATGGAGTACGTCAAGCGACTGAAGACGTCGCCCGATTTCGCGGGCGTCAAGGTATCGCCGCTGCTCATCATGGCGAAGGCGATGATCTGGGCGGTGCGCCGCAACCCCACCGTGAACGCGCAGTGGACCGATGACGAGATCATCGTGAAGCACTTCGTGAACCTCGGCGTTGCTGCCGCAACCCCGCGCGGGCTGCTCGTGCCGAACGTGAAGAACGCGCAAGACATGTCGATGCTCGAACTCGCAACCGCGCTCGAGCAGTTGACGCTCGTCGCCCGCGAGGGCAAGACCCAGCCGGCTGAAATGCAGGGCGGCACGATCACGATCACGAACATTGGCGTGTTCGGTATGGACACCGGGACACCTATTTTGAACCCGGGTGAGGTCGCGATCGTTGCGCTCGGCACGATTCGACAGAAGCCGTGGGTGGTCGATGGCGAAGTTCGCCCGCGGTTCGTGACGACGATCGGTGGGTCGTTCGACCACCGCGTCGTCGACGGGGATGTCGCGTCGCGATTCTTGGCGGATGTCGCAGCGATTATCGAGGAACCGGCGCTGCTACTCGATTAGTGCGCTGGCGTCACGCAGCGGATGGGGGCAGCCCACGCCATCCGATCGCTATTGATGATGAAAACCATTCTCAACAGTGCTAGGCTCGCTCTAGTCAGCTGGTTCCGCGATTCGGGTTCGCAGAACCGGCTGGCCACAACGGGCGAAGCCCGAGACCGGAGGAATCATGATGCAACTGAGCGCGCTGCTAGAAGCAGGCCACGAGGCCGCCGAAGGCGCCGGTACCTGGTGGGACGAGTACGTGCACCTGCTGCAGGACCCGGCGCACATTCTGTTCGAGATCACGCTCAGCGTCGTCTTCGACTTCGTGATCATCTACCTTGGCTACCAGCTGTTCATCAAGCGCGTTGTCATTCCTCGGATCCGCCGCGAGTTGCACCGTGAGATCGACGCCGAGCACCATGTTGAGCACCACGACCACGTCGACGACGAAGAGTGCGACGTTGAGGTGCGCCCGGTGGCAGCTCCGACGCCGTAGGCAGTGCGATGAACACAGCGAAGCGGGCAACCTGGCAGCAATCGGCCGTGCGCGCGGCGCTCGCCGACCAGGCGGGCTTCGTGAGCGCCCAGGCGTTACACGCGCAGCTGCGTGACGGCGGCTCGACGATCGGGCTTGCCACCGTGTACCGCTCGCTCACCGGGCTCGTCGAGAGCGGCGAGGCCGACACGTTGCAATCGCCCGAGGGTGAGGCGCTGTACCGGTCGTGCTCAACCGGCCACCATCACCACCTGATCTGCCGAAACTGCGGTCGTACGGTCGAGATCTCGGCCCACGCGGTCGAGACCTGGGCCCGGCAGGTCGCCGCCGAACACGGGTTCACCAGCGCCGAGCACGTCGTCGACGTCTTCGGCCTCTGCGCCACCTGCACGAAGAACCAGTAGCACGACGGAAAGCGGTCGCAGAGGGTTGGACTCGCGCTGCAGGCATCGGGCCTGGCGGGAGCGCGCCCACGGCGCGCGGGGGACTGTAGCGCGAGTCCAACCCTCTGCGACGAGCCCGAGGCATCCGCAAAACCAAAGAAAGCCGTCGATTCGCGCGCACCGACCCCGCCTGTTAGGATCGACGTTTGGCTGGGTCCATCCACGACCCAGTACGTGTCTTGCCGCCGGCAAGACGCAGACAAGAGACCTTGGGAGGGGCATCCGCCCCTCGGTATTGGAGGAAATCGTGGCAGCAGTGTGCCAGGTGACGGGGGCCGTTCCAGGCTTCGGTCACAATGTTTCGCACTCGCACCGCCGGACGAAGCGTCGCTTCGACCCGAACGTGCAGAAGAAGTCGTTCTTCGTTCCGTCGCTTCGGCGCAGCATCACCTTGAACGTGTCCGCTAAGGGCATCAAGGTGATCGACGCTCGCGGCATCGAAGCAGTCGTTCGCGATCTGCAGGCTCGTGGGGTGAAGTTCTAATGGCAAAGCAGCAGGACATCCGTCCGATCATCAAGATGCGGTCGACCGCCGGTACCGGGTACACCTACGTGACCCGCAAGAACCGTCGCAACGACCCAGACCGTCTCGTGCTCAAGAAGTACGACCCGGTAATCCGCAAGCACGTCGACTTCCGTGAGGAGCGCTAACCCATGGCGAAGAAGAGCAAGATTGCGCGCAACGAACAGCGCCAGGTAATCGTCGACCGCTACGCAGCGAAGCGGCTTGAGCTGAAGAAGGCACTCATCGACCCGAACGGGACCGACGAATCGCGCGAGGCAGCACGCCTCGGCCTGCAGAAGCTTCCCCGCAACGCATCGCCGGTTCGCCTCCGCAACCGCGACGCTATCGACGGCCGCCCGCGTGGTGTGCTCGCAAAGTTCGGTGTGTCCCGTGTTCGCTTCCGCGACATGGCGCACCGTGGTGAGCTTCCGGGCATCACCAAGTCGAGCTGGTAGTCACCGCTTTTTGAAATGGGCGTCCCTTCGGGGGCGCCCATTTTGCATTATCGGATGCCCCGCGCCGCGGTCGCGGGAGGCGGTCCGGGCCAGCCAACCGCCGCCGTCGCGTGCCGCCTGAGTCGCGATCGGGCTGCCAGGCTGCCGCGAATCTACAAATTTGGCCGACACGCCGGGTCGCAATCTGCAAAAAACCGCGCAATCTCGCGGATTTTGGCACTGGCGGTGCTACGTTCGAACCGGCCTCAACGGCCAGGCGCTGCCATCCGGTGGCGTTTCGCAGGAATCACTGATGCTGCCCATCCGGGCAGCGGTCCGAGGAGGACACCCATGGCTGACAAGTCACTGAACAAGACCGACCTCGTCGCGAAGATTGCTGCGTCGACCGGGCAGACCCAGGCCAGCGTTGACGCCGTGATCGGTGCGCTGTTCGACACCCTCGCCGCTTCGGTTGCTTCGGGCACCAAGGTCTCGATCCCGGGCTGGCTCTCGGTTGAGCGCACCAGCCGTGCAGCTCGCACCGGCCGCAACCCGCAGACCGGCGCCACCATCAACATCCCGGCCGGCCACTCGGTCAAGGTTTCGGCTGGTTCGAAGCTCAAGGCTGCTGCCAAGTAGTCTTCACTACTCCGTACTGCGGGGCGTTCACTTCGGTGGGCGCCCCGCATTCGTTTGCCCGGATGCGCCGGTGCCGGCGCCGGCCGTGGCGGTGCGTTTGTGCGTCGGGCGGTGAGCTTGCACCCCGCACCGACCCAAAAGTGCACCGACACGGTGCATGTGCCGCGCTGTCGCACATTTGAGCGCGCACCACACAATTGCCGCGCGACTACTCGCCCGCAGAGGTGAGAGCGGGCCCGGTGTCAACAACTCGCGTGGACCCGCATCGAACGCGCACGGCCGGGGCCACCATTGCGGCATGGAGGAGTTGCTCGTGGCGTTGGGTCAGCCGCACGGCGGCGTGATTCCTGGTGCAGCCCTGCGGGCGATCGGCTACGACTCGCGGCGGATTGAGCGGGCGATTATCGAGGGTCGGATTGTGCGCATCCGGCACGGGGCGTACGCGATCGGCAGCGTGTGGCGCGCAGCGCGTCCGGCGGTGAAACACCGGATGCTCGTGATTGCGACGGTGCTCGTCTCGACCCGACCACTGATCGTTTCCCACCTCTCGGCTGCCGCGCTCCACGGGTTGCCGACGATTGGGCCGTGGCCGTCGCGGGTGCATGTGCTCGATCGGTCCCGCGACGGCACCGGGTCGAGCCGTTATCAGGCCAACCACCGGGGACCTTCACCCGATGACACGGTGGTCATCGACGGGGTCGAGGTGACCACGTTGGTGCGCACGTTGGTCGACGTTGCGGCAAGCGAGCCGCTACTCCGGTCGGTTGCCGCGTTGGATGCGGCGCTGCACGCAGCGTTGGCCGCACCGCGGCCGCATCGGATGACACTCGACCGCGCCATCCTGCATGCAGAACTGGACAACCTGCGACCACGACGCGGGTACCGCGCCGCCGAGCGGGCAATCGTGTTTGCCGACGCGCGTGCTGAGAGTGTCGGCGAATCACTGAGTCGTGTCCGCATGTATGAACTTGGATTCGTACTGCCCGATCTCCAAGTTCGCTTCGCGGGGGTGAACGACGGGCGTGATGCGGTCGTCGACTTCTTTTGGAAAAATCTGCGCCTGGCAGGCGAGTTCGACGGTCGAGAGAAGTACACGCGCGGGCAGGATGCCTCGGCTGAGGCAACGCCGGGTGACATCGTGTGGAGCGAGAAGCGGCGCGAAGATGCACTGCGTCGGACGGCGGTCGACTCGGTTGCGCGCTGGGGTTGGAGCGACGCGATCTCACCGGTGGCGTTCTCGAACCTGCTGCGCGCATATGGCGTGCCAATGCATCGAGGTGCGCCCCGACCGCGGCGCTAACCCCGCGGTGCTGTGTGTCAGAAGGCGGCAAATGTGCGGGCACCGCGCGTATGTGCAGCGTTGTCGCACTTTTGGCGCACCGTGACACGAAAACCGGCGGATGCTCGGCGACGTAGGCTGGACTGGTGCCACGGTCGATCCGAGTGTTTGGCCCGGGTGCATTGCTCGGGGTTGCAATTGTCGCCGCACTGATTGCGTACTGGTTGGGCGGCGGGGCGACGCCCCAGTTGATCGCCGACCCCGGCCCAGTGGTGCGGTGGATGTCGCCGCTCGCGTCGCTCGTCTTCAACCTCGGTACCGCCGGCACGCTCGGCGCGCTGGTGCTCGCGCTCTGGGCACTCACCCCGGGCGAAGCTGCGTACGAGCGCGCGCTTGAACTCGCGTCAGCGTCGGCCGTGGTGATGACCATTGGCGCCGCGCTCTCGGGATTCCTCACCTTTCTAGACGTGACGGGTGCGCCGTTGGCGGCGACCGATCAGTTCGGGGCGCAACTGGCGCAGTTCTTCGGCTCGATCGGCCTTGGCCAGGCCTGGCTGATCACGACCTTGGTTGCCGCGGCGGTGTCGGTTGCGGCTTTCGCGGTACGCCACCAAATGGTGCTGGTGTTCGTCACCGTGGCGGCGGTCGGCGCACTCGTGCCACAGGCCGCGCAGGGGCATGCGGCGGGGGCCGCTGCGCACTCGCAGGCGGTGAACTCGCTCGGCATGCACCTAGTGCTCGCCGCCGTCTGGCTCGGTGGGCTCATCGCCGTGGTGTTTGTCGCTCGCTCGCTCACGCCGGCGCGGCTCACCGTGGTGCTCGGTCGCTACTCGACGCTCGCTCTCGTGGCGTTCGTCGTCGTGGCAATCTCGGGCTACGCCAGCGCGGCCATTCGCATCGGCAACTGGGCCGCGCTCGCCGACCCCTACGGCATGCTCGTGCTGATCAAGGTGGGTGCGCTCGTCGCGCTTGGCGCGCTTGGCGCGGTGCAGCGGCGGCGGGTCATCCGGTCGATGCAGACCAGCGTGATGCCGGGCCGATGGTTCACCGGCCTCGTGCTGCTCGAACTCGCATTTATGGGGCTCGCAAGTGGCGTTGCGGTTGCGCTCGCGCGCACCGCAACCCCGGTTGCGCAGGCCGGCGCCGAGGCTTCGCAACTGGTGCCGACGCCAGCCGAGCGGCTCACCGGCGAGGCGCTGCCGCCATGGCCAGAACTCTGGCGATACTTCACCGAATGGCGCATTGACCCGCTCTGGGCAACCATCTGCGCGTTCGCGATCTTCTTCTACCTCGCCGGCGTGGTGCGGTTGCGCCGCCGCGGCGACAGCTGGTCGATCCTGCGCGCCGTGTCATGGTGCGCTGGCATCCTCGTGCTCTTCTACCTGACCAACGGCGGCGTCGCGACGTACGAACGGGTGCTGTTCTCGGCGCACATGCTTGGCCACATGGGTCTCACGATGGTGGTACCCGTGTTGCTCGTGCCGGGCGCCCCGGTGACACTTGCCGCACGCGCCATCCGGGCCCGCACTGACGGCAGCCGCGGCGGACGTGAGTGGATTCTGACGGCGGTGCACTCGCGGTTCGCCAACTTCATCACCAACCCGGTGCTCACCGCCGTGCTCTTCGCGGGGTCGCTCTGGGTGTTCTACTACACGCCGCTGTTCCGATGGGCGGTGACCGAGCACCTCGGCCACCAGTGGATGCTCGTGCACTTCTTGATCACCGGCTACCTGTTCGTGCAATCGCTCGTCGGGATCGATCCGGTCAAGCGGCGGCTTGGCTTCCCGTTCCGGCTCGTGCTCCTGCTGGCCACCATGGCGTTTCATGCGTTCTTCGGACTCGCAATCATGTCGGGTACCGCGCTGCTCTTGCCGGACTGGTACGGGGCCATGGGCTGGGGCACCGACGCGCTCGTTGATCAACAGCTCGGTGGCGGTCTTGCCTGGTCGGTCGGTGAACTGCCAACCGTCGCGCTGGCGATCACGGTGGCGTTCCTGTGGTCGCGCAGCGACGACCGCGAGTCTCGCCGCCGCGACCGGCATGCGGATCGCACCGGCGACGCCGAGCTTGAGGCCTACAACGCGCAACTCGCGTCACTTGCCCGCCGCGATCACCAGTAACGATCGGATGGCGGCACCCGCCGAGTCGGCCCACTAATCCTTCGCGGGCTCGCCCTCCAAGGCGATCGACAGTGACCCATCGCCGCGCACCCGCACCGTGAGCCACATCGTGAACGGCACCTCCTCGTGCTTCACCCGGGTGGTTCCGTCAAACAGGGACTGCACCTTCACGGTGACGCGCGCGACGGCCGCGGTCGGCGGCATCCGGAACGAGCTCGTATCGGCGACCAGCGTGACCGGTGGCGGGGTGGCAATGGTCCACTCGGGCGCACCCACGACGCGGTCGTCGATGGTGACGCCGAACGGGCATCCCGTTGGTTGGAGCACCTGCTGTTTTACGCAGGAATCGAGGAAGGCGCCGACTTGCGTCTGCACCCGGGCCACAAACGCCGCCGTCGGCTCGGCGGTCACCGTGGCGGCAAACGGTTGCGAGGGCTCGAGCAGCGCCGGCACCGGCTGGGCCGACAACAGTTCGCTTGAGCGGCGCAGCTCGTAGCCCGCGGGCGCGATCGCGAGGTACGGCGCAGACTGGCTGAACCGCGAATACTCGTCGGCGGGCTTACTTGCGCGCAGGTCGAGGTCGAGGTCGCCTACCGAGAAAATCGAATCGTGCTCGACCGTGACCAGCATCCGGGCAAGCGGGGTCTGCGCGAATGCCCACCGAGGAATGACCCCGTAAAGCGGCGCCGCTGGTTTCACGTGGAACTCTGCGGTGCGAATGTCGTTGCCGAGGCGGTAGCTCGCCGAAATCGTATGGGTACCATCACCAACAACACGGTCGCTGACAATCCGAACGTCTTGCGGCAGCGAGGTGGCAAGCTTCGGACGCAGCAGCGCCGTCGACGTGTTCGCGGGCAGGTTGAGCGCCGCCAACTCGGATGCCCCGGGCAACACCCCTGGCATCGCCACTGCCTCGGTGATCTCATCGGCCGCAACGTGATCGAGGTACTCGGCGACGAACGCCTGTGGGCTGTAGATGGTGGAGCCGAGCCAGAGCAGCACCCCCCAGAGCGCCGCCAACAGCGCAACGATGAGCGTGCCGACGATCGCATATGCCCGCCACCGCGCGACCTGCGGCTCGCCTGTCACCTCCGTCACGGCGTCAGTCTAACGAGCGGGTAGGGTGAACCGCGTCGGGCCTCCCCGACGGCCGTCTGATCCGAGGTTTCCCGTGCAATTGCTCCCGCTGAGCGCTGAACAGCAGCAGGTGTTCGACGCCATCGAACGCACCAGAGAGCACGTGTTTGTGACCGGCCGGGCGGGCACGGGCAAGTCGACATTGCTCACGTATCTCAGCGCGACGACCGAGAAGCAACTCGCGATCTGCGCCCCAACCGGGGTCGCGGCGCTCAACGTTGGCGGGCAGACGATTCACTCGCTGTTTCGCCTGCCCATCGGCGTGATCGCGAACCGCGCCCTCGACCAGCCAGATACCACTCGCAAGACCCTCGCCGCGATCGACCTGTTGGTCATCGATGAGGTGTCGATGGTGAACGCCGACCTCCTCGACGCCATGGACCGCTCCCTGCGCACCGCCCGCAACAAGCACGACGAACCCTTCGGCGGCGTGCAGGTCGTCATGTTCGGCGACCCGTACCAGCTGGCACCGGTACCTGGGCATGGCGACGAGGCGCGCTACTTCGCCGACACGTACGACTCGATGTGGTTTTTTGCCGCGAAGGTTTGGCGCGAGGCATCCGTTCGGGTCTTTGAACTGAGCGAAATCCACCGTCAAGCCGACAACCGGTTTAAGCACTTGTTGAACGCGGTGCGTCACGGGCAGGTGACGGCCGAAATGGCGCAGGTGCTGAACGAGACCGGTGCCCGGCGGCCGCTGCCCGGCAACGGCACGCTCACGCTCGCGTCAACGAATGCGACCGTGCACCGCATCAACCACACCGAACTGCACCGGCTGCCCGGACACTCTGTGACAAACAAGGCAGAGGTGCTCGGTGAGTTCGGCAGTGGCAGCTACCCGGCCGACGAGTTGCTCACCCTGAAGATCGGCGCGCAGGTCATGCTGCTTCGCAACGATACGGCGGGGTCGGATGGTCCGCGCTGGGTCAACGGCACGATCGGCACCGTCACCCAGCTGAAGAAGGCGCTCAAGGTTGAGATCGACGGCGAGGAGCACGAAGTGCCGCCTGCGACCTGGGAGAAGTACCGCTATCAGTGGGATCCGGCGACCAAGAAGCTCGAACGCGATGTCGTGGCCGAATTCTCACAGTTTCCGTTGCGGCTGGCGTGGGCGGTCACCATTCACAAGTCGCAGGGGGCGACCTACGACACCGCGATCATCGATCTCGGCAATCGTGCCTTCACCCATGGGCAGACGTACGTGGCGCTGAGCCGCCTTACATCGCTCGAGGGGCTCTATCTGACACGGCCG
The DNA here is from genome assembly GCA_035764905.1 of Candidatus Lumbricidiphila sp. Lineage (GTDB taxonomy): Bacteria > Actinomycetota > Actinomycetes > Actinomycetales > Microbacteriaceae > Agromyces. Next base: position 342,852 of record DASTYN010000010.1, read on the forward strand.
CTGCGGCCATCCGACGTCATCGTCGACCCGGCGGTCGTGCAGTTCATGGAGGGCGCGTCGCGGTCGTAGCGGGTGACAGCCAACTCGAATGGCCCCGGGGCTTGCGCCGCGGGGCCGTTCGAGTTGAGTGACTACTGGATTACCCCTTGCCACCGCTGAACGCGATGCCAGCGATGAACTGACGCTGCAGCACGATGAACGTGATCAGCATCGGCAGCATGGCGACGAGCGCGACCGAGAGGAGCTGCGGGTAGTTCGTTGAGTTGTGCACGTCTTGCGACAGCGCTGAAATACCTACCGACAGGGGGAACTTGTTCGACGTGTTCAGAATGATCAATGGCCAGAGCAGGTTGTTCCAGTTGCCGAGCGCGCCGAACACGGCCAGCGCGATGATGCCGGGCTTCGCGAGCGGAAGCATCACCCGACGGAAAATCTGCCAGACGTTCGCGCCATCGAGGCGCGCGGCCTCTTCGAGTTCGGCCGGCATGCTCATGAAGAACTGCCGCATGAGAAACACGCCAAACGCGCTGAACAGCCCTGGCAGAATCACGCCAGGCAGCGAATCAAGCAAGCCGAGCTTGCCGATGATCTCGAACTGTGGCACGAGGAACAACTGCCCCGGCACCATGAGCACCGCGAGGAACGCCATGAAGAGTGCATTGCGGCCTCGGAACGGAATCCGCGCGAAGCCGTACCCGGCCATTGTGCAGAGCACGATCTGGCCGAGGGTACATGCCACCGTGATGATCACCGAGTTGATCGTCATCTGGCCGACGTTGATCCGGGCGAAAGCGTCCGGGAAGTTCCAAGCCCACGGGTCCGGAATGATCTGCGGTGGTACCTGAGTCGAGCCCCCGAACGTCTTGAACGCGGTGAGTAGTTCCCACACAAATGGAAACACCATGAACACCGCGCCCACGATCAGCGTGATGTGGACACTGGCGAGTCGCCGTTGCGACCCGGGACGGCGACGCTTCGGCGCCGGGGCCTCGGCGGTGAGGATCGATCGCGTGCTACTCATAGTGAACCCACTTCTTCTGCATGCGGAACTGGAAGGCGGTGAGGGCCAGAATGAACAGCATCAGGACCAGCCCAATCGCTGCAGCTGCCCCGGTGCGGTTGTCGGCAAACGCAACCTTGTAGAACAACGAGACCAGGGTCACCGATTCGTCGTAGCCGGGTGTTCCGGCGCTGCCGCCGAGCAGGTAAATCAGGTCGAACATCTGAAGCCCGGCGATCACCGCGAGCACACTGGTCAAAAACAGGCTGGGGCTCAGCAGCGGCACGGTGATCGAGAAGAACGTGCGGATTGGGCCTGCACCATCCATCTTGGCGGCCTCGAGTGAAGTGTCTGGGATTGCCTGCAACCCGGCAAGCAAGATAACGATGTTGGTGCCGAGGGCCATCCAGATGCCCACAGTCACGATCGCGAACATCACGGTGTGGGGGTTGGTCAGCCAGGAGCCGCCGTGGATGCCGACCAGCCCGAGCACCTGGTTCAAAATGCCGAAGTCGCCGTTGTACATGTATCGCCACACGATCGCGACCACAGCAGGCAGCGTAACCACCGGCAAGAAGTACAGCGTGCGGTAGACCCCGATGCCCTTGAGGCCCTTTGTGTTCAGCAGTACGGCGATGATCGTGGCAAGCGGAATGACGAGGAGTGAAAGCGAGGAGTAGATCAGCGTGTTGCGAAACGCAAGCCACAGTTCGCTGTTTGAAAAGAGCTCGAGGTAGTTGTCGAGCCCGACGAACTTCACGTCGGTGCCGAAGACACTGGCAGTCGTGAACGACAGCCAGAACGTGCGGATCGCCGGGTAGTAGTAGAACACGGTCATGCCAAGCAGGGCCGGTCCGATAAAGAGCACCGCCCACCACGGCGACACCCCAAGACGTTTGGATTTCGCGGCCATGTCGCAATACTCCTCTACGAACGAAACAAGTGTGGTTGAAACGATGGATGCTCCGGCCGGGCACACAGCTGCCGGACCGGAGCATCCGATGTCGGGGCGCCGCACCCGCGCCACCGCGAGGAGCGAGCTAGTTCAGAATGGCGTCGAGCTGCTTGGTCATGTCTGCAAGCCCGGCAGCAAGTTCAGTCTTGCCGCTGAGGATTTCGGTGATGATCTTGCCCTCGATCGGACCCCATGCGTCGCCGTTGGTGGGCGCCGGGTACGGGATTGCGGTTTTCGCCGCGTCAAGGAACACCTGCAGGTTCATCGCCGGAACCGACTTGACCCACTTTTCCTGGTAGCCATTGACCGCCGGGATCACGGTGCCGGTGCTGGCTTGGATCTCTGCAGCTTCCTTGCCACTCGCGAATGCCGCAAACGCCTTGGCGGCGTCGAGCGACTTCGACTTCGCGTTGACCACGTTGCCGAGGCCGTGAATCACGCAGGAGTTGTTGCCACCAGGGCCGACCGGAAGTGGCGCGACGTCAATGTTGGCGCCTTCTGCAGCGGCTGCGTACCCCGACGCGCCCCACGAGCCATCCCAGAACATTGCGATCTGGCCCGAACCAAATGAGTTGCCCGGCCAGGTGTCGGTCATCTGCTGGATGGTTGGCGACTGCTTCTTGTTGATGAAATCGAGCCAGAACTGAATACCCTTGTGAGCCTCTGGTGAATCAAAGCCGACGCTCTTGCCGTCCTTGCTGAGAATTTCACCACCAGCCGCGAGGATCGTGTTGTAGTACGTCATCTGTCCGTACGGGGCAGCAGCGACACCGAAGACGCCGTCCTTGGTGAGCTTCTCGACTGCCGAGTTGTAGTCATCCCAGGTCCAGCCAGCCTTCGGCAGCGGAACGCCCGCAGCCTGGAAGAGCTTCTTGTTGTAGAACACGCCGATGGTGTCGAAGTCCTTCGGAGCACCGTAGGTCTTACCGCCGAAGCTGTAGAGGTCTACGAGACCCTTGGGGTAGATGGTGGTGTCGTAGTCATACGGGGCCAACTGGCCGTTCTTCGCGTAGAACGCAAAGTTGGTGCCGTTCATCCAGAACACGTCTGGACCGCCGCCGCCCTGGAGACCGGTCTTCAGCTTGGTCCAGTAGTCCTTCGCGCCGACGACCGATGCGTTGACCGTGATCTTCGGGTACTGCTTGTTGAAGGCGGCCACGATCTTGTCGATCGCCGGCTTCTGCTTGTCATCCCAGAAGACGTAGTTGATGGTGGCCTCGGTGTCCTTGCCGATGCTCGGCGCCGTGGTGGCCGCCGTGTTCGTCGGGGAGCAGCCGGCAAGACCGAATGCTCCGAGTGCTGCGGTTGCGGCCGCGCCGGCAAGGACCTGCCGACGAGAAAGGCGATCAAACTCCATGTGAACTCTCCAATGAGTGCGGAACCGACCCGGATGGGTTAAACGATTTAGGTGCATGTTAGACCGGGGCGTGCCAATCCTGCAAGCAACGAACTGGTAACGGCGCGTCGGGCGTTGCAGCCACTCGAGTCAGCGGGCAAAAGTTCCGCGTCAATTGGCGCATCTGACGCAATGCAGTGACGTGCGCGAAGATTTTCGCGAGCGCAACCAACCTGACGCGATGCGAACACGAACGGACAACTCGCGCCGGAGAACCACGCCAGGGAGTGGCGGACAAGCCACGCAATGGAGCCGAAGACGGGAATCGAACCCGCGCTATCTGCTTGGGAAGCAGAAGTTCTGCCATTGAACTACTTCGGCACAGCCCGAGCGCCACGCGTCCGGTCAGGTGCCCAGTATAGTCGGGGCCAGGATTGGTTCGTTGGCGAACCATTGACCGAAAGGCAGGGAATGGCAGCGAAGGCCGTTGGCACGCGACCAACCCTGAAGACGGTCGCGGCGGAGGCGGGCGTCTCGACAGCGACGGTGTCATTTGTGCTCTCGGGACGCGCGGACATTGGGATCAGTGCCGAGACGAAAGCTCGCGTGCGTGCTGCTGCGCAGCGGCAACGGTATGTGCCAAACGCCGCAGCGCAGGCGACCCGGACGGGTCGCACGGGAATCATTCAGCTCAGTCTGTGGGTGTGGAGTGACCCCTGGTCGCAGGCCCTCGCGACTGAAGTCACCAAAGCGGCGAATGCGCACGGGTTAACGGCGACGGTGATCATGGGTCAGGACTGGTACCAGGCCTGCGAACGCATGCGCCCGGATGTTGCGTTCGTTGGTGTCGTGGGTGACCGCAAGGCTGAGCTGGCGAAATTGAAGCGGCTCGTCGAACGTGGCCAACGCTTCGTGGTGTTTGATGAGCACTTGAAACCGGCCGGCTACGACGTGTTCCGATCGTTGGCGATGGATGGCACCAGGCTGGCGATTGAGTATCTGCTGTCGCACACCGACCAAGTGGGCTGCATCTACACCGGTGGGGATGACGAATTTAGTCGCGTCCGCGTGTTCCGTGAGGCGATGGCGGATCGCGGTCTCACCGTGCGCGAGGACTGGGTTGTCAACTGCGTCGAAAACTTTGCATCGGCGTTCGACGCGGCCGAGAAGTTGCTCTCGCGTGAAGATCGGCCACGGGCGATCTTCACGACGTCCGACCTAATCGGAATCCCGGCGATTCACGCCGCCCAGCGACTCGGGCTCCGAGTGCCGGAGGACGTCGAAGTGATCGGTATCGGGAACACCCCGGATGCTGGCCAAATTCACCCGGGCTTGTCGACCGTCGGCCCGCAACATCTCTTTGAATCGATCGCAGACGCACTCATCGAACAAGCGCTCGCCGCTCCAAGCGAACTCCGTGACGGTCGGCAGTTCGACTTCGAGTGGCACATTGTCGAACGCGAGTCCACGTCGCGATCGGTCTGAGCCAACCGCGAAATTGGTCTTGCGCCCGACAGTGTCCGTGTGATACTAAATCGTTTAAGATTTCTGGGCACTGAAGGCCACCGGCACCGCCGCCAATTATGAACTGAGGACAGCAATGCCACTTCGCATGGGCATCATCGGCTACGGACACCGCGCTGGGTACGGCTTCCGTGAAGAGCTCGCCAAGCCGGAGAACGACGCGGAGCTGACCGCGATCTGGGATCCATCGCCGGCATCGCAGGCACGCGCGATTGCGGAGGTTCCTGGCGTTCGGGTGGCCTCCTCGCTCGACGATCTACTCTCCAGCGGCATCGATGCGGTGATGGTGCTCTCTCCAGACTTTGACCACGCGGCATCCGCCATTGCGGCGCTCCGCGCCGGGATTCCGGTGTTTTGCGAGAAGCCGATCACGATCGACACGGCCGACGCCGACGAAATGCTTCGGGTTGCCTACGAGACGAAGACCCGCCTCTACATCGGGCACAACATGCGCCACCTTCCCATGGTGCGCATTATGCGCGACCTCATTTTGGCCGGCCGCATCGGCGAGGTGAAGGCGGTGTGGTGCCGTCACTTCGTCGGCAACGGTGGTGACTACTACTTCAAGGATTGGCACGCCGACCGTTCGAAGTCGAACTCGCTGCTGCTGCAGAAGGGTGCGCACGATATTGACGTGATCCACTGGCTGGCCGGTGCGCCGTCGGCGAGTGTCGTCGGTATGGGTGGGCTCACCGTGTACGGGCAGATCGAGGACCGCGAAGACCGCAGCGGGCAGATGATGCATGACTGGATCAGCTACGACAACTGGCCGCCGCTGACCCAGAAGGGTCTGAACCCGGTGGTCGACGTCGAAGACATCTCGATGATGATGATGCAACTGCGCAACGGCGTTTTCGCGAGCTACCAGCAGTGCCACTACACCCCCGACTACTGGCGCAACTACACGGTGATCGGCACCGAGGGCCGCATCGAGAACTTCGGTGATGGGGCGCCGGGTGTGATCAAGGTGTGGACCAGTCGTGGTGGGTACACCGAGGCCGATGAAATCATCCCGATCCCAGAAGCAGACGGCGGCCACGGCGGCGCTGATGAAGCGCTCGTCAAGGAGTTCCTGAACTTCGTGCGGCACGGCGGCGCGACCGAAACCTCGCCAGTTGCCGCCCGCGACTCGGTAGCCGCCGGCGTTGCCGCGACCGATTCAATTCGGGGCAACGGATGCCCCGTGGTGATCCCGCCGGTGTCAGACGAGTTGCAGGCGTACTTCGCGGCGCAGCCGTAGGCGGCGGCGTTGACCAGCGCATGGGGCGCCGTGTTGCCAGGTGCAACCCGGCTGCATCCGTGCCGGTTATGCTTCTGACGTGCTGCTCTCAGACGGTGATATTCGCGCGGAACTCGACCTCGGCCGGATCGGGCTCGAACCGAGCGATGACGCGATGGTTCAGCCCTCGTCGGTCGATGTGCGCCTCGACCGATACTTCCGGCTGTTTGACAACCACAAGTACCCCTACATCGACCCGGCGGCCGACCAACCGGAGCTCACGCGGCTGATCGAGGTCGGTGCGGATGAGCCATTCGTGCTGCACCCGGGCGAGTTCGTGCTCGGCTCGACCTACGAGCGGGTCTCATTGCCCGATGACATCGCCGCTCGGCTTGAAGGCAAGAGCTCGCTTGGGCGGCTCGGCCTGCTCACCCACTCGACTGCTGGGTTCATCGACCCGGGATTCTCGGGTCACGTCACGCTGGAACTGTCGAACGTGGCGACCTTGCCGATCATGCTGCACCCGGGCATGAAGATCGGCCAACTTTGCTTCTTCCGCCTTTCGTCGCCAGCGGAGCATCCGTACGGGTCGGGTGCTTACGGCAACCGGTACCAGGGCCAGCGGGGCCCGACTGCCTCGCGGTCGTTCCAGAATTTCCACCGGGTGGATGTGTCGGTGACCGACGCCGGCGCGCCCGGCAACTAGAGCACGCCGCAGCGCCGGTCGCGCCGCCGGTCAGCGCCGCGGCCTACGCGGTGGCCTTCGGTGCACGTTCGCGCACGAACCACATGAGTGCGAGCCCTGCAGCGAGCACGATGACGATGCCGAGCACGCCCCAGTACTGGGCGCCGCCGATCACGATGAACAGCGACCAGAGGGCGGGCGAGAGGAAGCTCGCGGCGCGGCCGGTGGTGGCGTACAGCCCGAACACCTCGCTCTCGTGGCCCGCTGGAATCACGCGGGCGAGGTAGCTGCGCGAGGCCGACTGCGCGGGACCTACGAGGCTCGAGAGGGCGAGCCCCGCGACCCAAAACACGATCTGTCCTCGATCGTGCAACGCAAAGACCGCGAGACCGGATGCCACGAGCCCGATGAGCGACCAGAGAATGACCGCGCGAGCACCGAATCGGTCGTCGAGACGACCGATCAGAATCGTCGAGATGCCAGCGGCAAGGTTTGCTGCGATGCCGAAGATCAACACGCCTTCGCTGGTGAACCCGAACGTTCCGGTGGCGATGATCGCGCCGAAGGTGAACACGCCAGCGAGCCCATCGCGGAACACCGCGCTCGCGAGCAAGAACCAGAAGGTAATGCGGGAGTGTTTCCACAGCCCCTTCAGGTCGCGAAACAACACCCGGTAACTCGCGAAGAACCCAACCTTCGGACGGCCCGGGGCGGGCGGCGCTTCGGGCACGTTCTTGAAAATTGGCCAGGCGAAGAGCAGCGCCCAGACGGCGCATCCGATCGCGATCACGCGGAACGCCATGCCATCGGAGGTGTCCATGCCGAACCAGTCGAGCTTCGTGACGACGACGACCAGCACGAGCGCAATGATGCCGCCGACATACCCGAGCCCCCAGCCGAGGCCCGAGACCTTGCCGATCGTCTTCGGCGTCGACACCTGCACGAGCATGGCGTTGTAGTTCACGCCCGCGATCTCACTGAACACCGAACCGGCCGCGATAAGTGCCACGCCGAGCACGAAGTACGCCGGGTCGGCGCGCACGAAAAACAGCCCGAACATGCAGGCAATCAGCAACAGTGTGCTGCCTGCGAGCCAGTGTTTACGTCGGCCCGACACGTCGGCGCGTTGGCCGAGTACCGGCGCGAGCAGCGCAATCAGGATGCCACCAATGAGCACCGCCAGGCCAAGTCCGGCCGACAGGTTCGCGATCGCGGCCGTGTAGGCCGGGGCATCCGGGCCTTGGGCGACGATCGCCGGGTCGATGAAGTCGTCGCCGACGAGGTAGAGCGCCGTGAAGACGAAGGTGAGGATCACCGAGTTGAACGGCTGCGTTGACCAGTCCCAGAGCGCCCACGAGACGACCTGCTTGCGCGGGATCGGCTGCTCGTTCACCTTCGAGGCCGTGGGTCGTGAGTCGGTCGGGCTAGTCATGAAGTGCTCGCTTCGTTGCGCTCAAAGGGGATGCTCCGACGTTACTCGCTTCGGTGATTGGGATCCGTGAGGGACGGGCTGGGTCACGGAACTGAACAGCTCGAAACCACGTCGAGCACAACGGTCGCAAACGTAAGCGAACCCGTTTTGACCAGTGATTCCCAGTGCACGGGGCCAGCGCCGTCGGTGTCGTAGACGGCGAAGAGCGAGAACGTGCCGCTGCCCAACCCGAGCAGGCCCGTCGAAAGTTGGAGTGAGGTCGCGTTTGCGGCAAGCGTTCCTGAACCGTTCAGCCCGCCCGTGACGGTCCAGCGGTAGCCAGTTCGTGTGAGCCCACCGACCGGTGCGGTCCAGTTGAACGTGACCGGTTGGAGCAGCCCGGCGGTGCACGTCATCGATGTCACGGGGCTCACCGTGCCGGCGGTGTACGACCCTGTCGCGGTCTCGGCATCCAGCCAGGCTGCCTCGACCCGGTGCGTCGCCGACCCGACGACAGCGCCGAGCGTGCCGAGCGTGGCGATGGCCACGAGAATCGCCGTACGCCGCGGGCGGTGTGGACGGTGTTCGTATGGCTGCTGGTGGCGCGGTGGCGGCGACTCGATCACTTGCATGAATCGGCCCCCGCCCGCAGCGCGGGGCCGCCAACAGGTTCAGGGAACGCCTCGTCACGGGTCGCGCGACGCGCACGGCCGCGGGCGATGAGGAGCACGAGGCCACCGAGTAGCAAGATTGCGGTCGCGACGAGTGCGCTGCCAGGGTTGGCTCCGGTGCGTGCGAGCCCGACGCCTGGACCGGGTGGCCCGACCTCCACGGGGTCGCCGACGCCGGTCGCACGCACCCTAAGCTGCACGAGCCCCTGCGGGTTGACGGTGGTGGCTGGCATCCGGACGTCGAACAGCAGCCAGCGTGGTTCGTTGGCTCGCATCGTGAGCAGCGGACGAGACGTGCCATCGACCGGCAGCGGCTGGGCGCTGATGAGCATCGTCGGCGCGGGGCAGGTGCCGTTCACCCAACGCTCGGGGCAACTCCGGATGTCGCCCTCGAGCCCGAGGCCAGCGACCCCGGTACCGCTCCACGTCAGCGTGATCGTGCCCGGATCGGACGTGTTCGCGCGAACCCCGACCTGCCAGGTGACGGCGTCGCCAGGGGCCATCCGTTCCATGAGTGCCGGGTCGCCGATCGAGGTGAGTTCGACGACGCTACCGGCCACGCTGGTCTCTTCGATTGCGGCGTGGGCGGTGGTCGGTGCGTTGGTCAGGATGAGGGCAGCGGCAGCCGCAAATACCAGGCCGATTGACGTGGTCGTGGCAGATGCGCGATGCCGGCCGCCGCCGCTCGGCGCTGGGCGCCTTGGGGTGCGGGGCCAGAACATCCAGACGACGAGCACCGTGGCTGCGAGGGTCAGGCCGCCCATCACCAACGGGTTTCCGAGGCCAACGATGCCGTTCGCGATGCCCGGGACCGACCAGAGCACGATCCGCACATGCGTCACGTTGTACGGCAACGGGTCATTCGTTGGGTTCGCGTCGCCGCGGAGTGTGAGTTCGGTCTTGCCGTCGGCCGATGGTGCGATCGCGACGATGCGGTGCGTGACCGGAAGCTTGCCCGGTCGGTCGACCGTGACGACGTCACCGATCTTCAACTCGGCGGCCGGGACATCCCGCACCAACGCCGCCGACCCCGCTGGAATCGTCGGCGACATTGACCCGGTGCTGAACAAGATGATGCTCACGTTGAAGAGCAGCCCCGCAATCACCAATGCGATGCACACCGAGCCGGCGCAGGCCGCGATCGTCAAGCCGACGTCACCAAGGACGGTGACGACTCGGCGGCGAGAGCGCGCGGCGGCCATGGGTTCCTAGTTAGAGGTGCCGGTGAATGACCAGGTCACGGTCGCGGTCGTGCCCTGGTAGCTGTTCGCGGCGTTGGCGGCCACCCGAACGTCGAAACAGAACCCGAGTTCGGCGCCGGCGGCGGCAATGGGGTTGGTGACGGGCGATCCCGGGACCGTCGTCACCGCAAGGTAGGTGCTCGACCCGCCGGCGATGAAGGTTGGCGAACCCGAAAACGCGGTGGCGTCACAGGTGCTCGCCGCTGACGGCATCCGCACTGCTCGATACTCGAGCGCGCCGACCAGTCCACCGCTGTTGTTGGTCACCCCGGTGAGCGTCACGGTACCGCCGACAGTGCTTGCCACCGTCGTGCGAATGTCGAGCCACGCGTAGTGCGACACGCTCGGCGACATTGCGGTCGCCGAGAACGCGAGGGATGCCCCGGGCGCCGAGGTGCGGCTCGCGTACGTGGTTGTGCCAGCACCGGCACTCTTCGATTCGAGGTCGAACACGCTGGCGCCGAACGTGCCGGTCGCAAACTCGGAGTCGTTCCACGCCGCAAGCGTCACGGTCGCGCCGAGTCCGAGCACGAGCCCGCCGGCGAGAGCGGCGCTCCAGCGTCGACGGCGCAGTCCGCGCTGGGAGGCCGCGCGATGCTTGCCCATCGGCTTACAGCGGCGTCGTGGCAGTGCCGGTGAAGTCCCACGTGATCGTGCCAGCGGAGCCCTGCGGCAGCCCGGAGTCCGCGGTCACCACGATGCAGAGGTACTTCGGCGCGTCCACAGCCGCAAGAGAGGTCAGGGCGACCGAACCGGCTGCGGTTGCCGCGCGGTTCGTCACCAGTGCCGTGCTCGGTGGGTTGGCTGCGCTGCAGGTGGCGTTCCACGACGCGACTTCGTAGACCGAGTAGGTCAGGTGGGTGCTGATGGTGCCGGTGGTGTCAGCGGCGGCCTGCGACAGGGTGATGTTGGCCTGGTAGTTCGACGCTGCGCTGAGCTTGATCGCGAATGGCGAGTAGACCACGGCGGATGGCTCGAGCCGGTCGGCGTTCAGCGCGAACGTGAGGGACTTGCCGGGCGCTGCAGTGTCGCTCGAGAAGGCGCTGCCGTCGAGGCTGCCCTGAAGGTCGAAGGTGCCGGCGCCGAACGTGCCGGTCGCGAACTCCGAGTCGTTCCACGCGGCGAGCGTGTACGCGGCGCCAACGCCGAGCACGATGCCACCGGCGAGGATCGCGGCGACCTTGCGGCGGCGCGAGCCCTTGCGTGGCTCATCGGCGATGTGCGCTGGGGTCGTTTCAATCTGGTTCGACAGTGGCATGGTGGGGGTCCCTTGGTCGGTAGCGAGCGTCGCGCGGGCGGCGCTGGTTCGTTCTGTTGAGGCTACCGGCGGGGGCATGCCGATCACCACCCCCTTATACGGGGGAACCGACCCGGCCCGTGAAAACTTGAGTGCAAGACGCTCAACTTTCGAGGCCGCAAGTTGACAGTGTCGGATGCCCCGCGCATACTTGAGTCGTCAGCACTCAAGTCTGACCATGAACTTCGGTGGGGCCATCCATGGCTCGGCCACAGTCCCGTCAAGGTGGCGGGTAAGAAGGAGACAACACAGATGTCACGCGCAGTAGGTATTGACCTCGGCACCACCAACTCGGTGGTTTCGGTGCTCGAAGGCGGCGAGCCAGTCGTCATCGCAAACGCAGAAGGTTTCCGTACGACGCCATCCGTCGTCGCATTCACCAAGGATGGCGAGGTGCTCGTCGGCGAAACCGCGAAGCGCCAGGCCGTCACCAACGTCGATCGCACGCTCGCCTCGGTGAAGCGCCACATGGGTACCACCTGGAAGACGCAGGACATCGACGGCAAGAACTACACGCCGCAGGAGATCTCGGCCCGCATTCTGCAGAAGCTCAAGCGCGACGCTGAGCAGTACCTCGGCGACACCGTCACCGACGCGGTCATCACCGTGCCGGCGTACTTCAACGACGCTGAGCGTCAGGCCACCAAGGAGGCCGGTGAGATCGCTGGCCTCAACGTGCTGCGCATCATCAACGAGCCGACCGCTGCGGCCCTGGCCTACGGCCTCGACAAGGGCAAGGAAGACGAACTCATTCTGGTCTTCGACCTCGGTGGCGGCACCTTCGACGTCTCGCTGCTCGAAGTGGGCAAGGACGACGACTTCTCGACCATCCAGGTGCGCGCCACCGCCGGTGACAACCGCCTCGGCGGTGACGACTGGGACCAGCGGGTGGTTGACCACCTGATCAAGCGGTTCAAGGAGTCGACCGGCGTCGACGTCTCGAAGGACAAGATCGCGCTGCAGCGTCTCAAGGAAGCAGCAGAGCAGGCAAAGAAGGAACTCTCGAGCTCGACCTCGACGAACATTCAGTTGCCGTACCTCTCGCTCACCGAGAACGGCCCGGCGAACCTCGACGAGACGCTCACCCGCGCCCAGTTCGAGAAGCTCACCTCCGACCTGCTCGACCGCACCAAGAAGCCGTTCCAGGACGTCATTCGTGAAGCCGGTATCAAGTTGTCGGATGTCGCGCATGTCGTGCTCGTCGGTGGCTCAACCCGCATGCCCGCCGTTTCGGCGCTCGTCAAGGAAGAGACCGGTCAGGAACCGAACAAGGGTGTGAACCCAGATGAGGTCGTCGCCGTTGGCGCTGCCCTGCAGGCCGGTGTGCTGAAGGGTGAGCGCAAGGATGTGCTGCTCATCGACGTCACCCCGCTCTCGCTCGGTATCGAGACCAAGGGCGGCATCATGACGAAGCTCATCGAGCGCAACACGGCGATTCCGACGAAGCGTTCAGAGACCTTCACCACTGCTGACGACAACCAGCCATCGGTGGCGATTCAGGTGTTCCAGGGTGAGCGCGACTTCACCCGCGACAACAAGGCGCTCGGCACGTTCGAGCTCACCGGCATCGCCCCGGCGCCGCGCGGCATTCCGCAGGTCGAGGTCACCTTCGACATCGACGCGAACGGCATCGTGCACGTCTCGGCGAAGGACAAGGGCACCGGCAAGGAACAGTCGATGACGATCTCCGGCGGCTCATCGCTGCCGAAGGAAGATATCGAGCGGATGGTTCGTGAAGCTGAAGAGCACGCCGCCGAAGACAAGGCGCGCCGTGCGGCCGCTGAGGAACGCAACGGCGCGGAGCAGCTTGCCTACTCGGTCGAGAAACTCATCAAGGACAACGACGAGAAGCTGCCAGCTGACGTGAAGACCGAGGTGCAGGCCGACGTCGACGCGCTCAAGACGGCGCTCGCCGGTGACGACGACGCTGCGGTGAAGTCGGCATTCGAGAAGCTCTCGCAGTCGCAGACCAAGCTCGGCGAGGCGATCTACGCAAGCTCGCAGGCTGACGCCGCTGGGGAAGACGCCGCGGCATCAGGACCAGAGTCGAAGTCGGACGACGACGTCGTTGACGCCGAGGTCGTCGACGACGAAGACGAGAAGAAGTAGTCGATGGCAGGCGAACAGAATCACGAGGAGCCGGTGATCCGCGATAAGCGACGGATCGATCCGGAAACCGGTGAGCCACGTCAGCCACAAGCCGCCGAGGGGCCGGATGCCGCATCCGGCCCCCTTGGGGGCGATGACGCCGGCGAGTTCGGCGACGAGGAACTCACCGTCGACGACATTTTGAACGCGGCGGCCGCCGAGGTCGCCGACCCGACCGAGGAACACCTCGCTGACCTCAAGCGAGTGACCGCGGAGTACGCGAACTACCGCAAGCGGACCGAGGCCAATCGCCTGCTCGAGCGCGACCGTGCGGTCGGTGCCGCGGTGGCCGTGCTGTTGCCCGTGCTCGACGACCTCGACCGGGCTGAGAAGCACGGCGATCTCGTGCCAGACAGCCCGTTTGCGACCATCGCCGCGAAGCTGCGCACCGCGACCGAACGGCTGGGTCTCACTCGATTCGGTGAAATTGGCGAACCGTTCGACCCACAGCGGCACGAGGCCGTCTTCCAGCAGCCCTCGGCCGACGTCGAGGTCGACACCGTCGCCGACGTTGTCGAGTCGGGCTACCAGCTGGGCGACGCGCAGTTGCGGGTCGCAAAGGTCGTCGTGAAGGTGCCGAGCTAGGCGTCCACGTGGCAAATCAAGACTGGTTCGAGAAGGACTTCTACAAGACGCTCGGCGTATCGAACAATGCGTCAGAGGCCGAACTGAAGAAGGCGTACCGCAAGCTTGCGCGGCAGCACCATCCTGACTCGAACGCGGGCGATGCCAAGGCTGAAGCGAAGTTCAAGGAGATCAGCGAGGCGTACTCGGTGCTCTCCGACGCGGAGCAGCGCAAGGAATACGACGCGATCCGGGCCATGGGCTCGGGCGCTCGCTTTGCGCCGGGCGCCGGCGGCGGGTTCGAAGACGTCTACGGACGGTTCGGCGGCGGCCGCGGTGGCGCCGGCGGCTTTGGGGGCCAGCCGGGCATGGATGACTTGCTCTCAGGTCTGTTCGGTGGCGGGCGTTTTGGGCAGCCATCCGGAGGGTTCCGTGGGTTTGGTGGCCCGACGCGTGGTGGCGATGTCACCGCGAGCACGACCCTCGACTTCATCACCGCGACCAAGGGTGACCAGATCACCCTGCAGACCGCCGAGGGGCGGCCGATCACGGTACGGATTCCGGCAGGCGTAGCAGATGGGCAGAAAATCAAGCTTGCCGGCAAGGGGCACCCGTCACCAGATGGCGGCGCACCCGGTGACCTCGTACTCACCGTCAAGGTGCGCCCGCACCCGGTCTTCGAACGCGATGGGCTGAACCTTCGGGTGACCGTTCCGGTGACGTTCGATGAGGCCGCGCTCGGCGCAACAATTCAGGTGCCGACGCTTGGCGGCGACCCGGTGCGGCTCAAAGTCGCGCCAGGCACCCCGAGTGGTCGGGCCCTTCGGGTGAAGGGACGGGGCGTCACCACCAAGTCGGGCACGGGCGATTTGCTCGCGATCGTGCAGATCGCGGTTCCCGCGCATTTGTCGGATGCCGCAGCCGAAAAACTTCGAGAGTTCGTGGCCGAGCTTCCGAAGGAGAACCCACGCGATGACCTGCTCGCGAAGGCGCGCAGATGACGACCTCAGCAACGTTCTGGGTTGCGCTCGATGGATGAGCGCAGCCCGATCTTCGTGATCTCGGTCGCGGCGGAACTCGCCGAGATGCACCCGCAGACGCTTCGGCAGTACGACCGCCTGGGGCTGGTCTCGCCGACTCGCACGCAGGGCGGATCGCGCCGCTACTCAATGCGCGACGTTGCCCAACTGCGTGAGGTGCAGCAGCTCTCGAACGAGGGCGTCAGCCTTGAGGGCATTCGCCGGGTGCTGGCACTCGAGAACGAGGTCACTTCATTGCGTGCCCGAGTGCGCGAACTTGAAACGGCGCTCGCCGATGAGATGCTGAACCGGCCGGGGCGCCGAGTGTTTGCGGCAGGCTCCGCCGGTGAAGTCGTGAGTCTCACCGGCAGTACGCGGGTGCGGCGTGAGACAGCGGTCGTGGTGTGGCGGCCAGCGGCCGCCGACTGAGCCGCTACGGTGCTGAAACCCTGGCGTCAGCCAGGCTCGTCGGGGGAAACACAAGGTCGAGCTGAAACCCGGCGTTGGTGCGCTGCGCCCGCACGCTGCCGCCATGCGCTTCAACGATCCCCCGAACGATGGCGAGCCCGAGCCCGGCGCCAGCCGACGTGCGGCCGACCGCATCGTGCGTGCGGGCGGTGTCGGCGCGCCATCCGACATCAAACATTCGGCCAAGATCCTCGGCGGCGACCCCCGGGCCCTGATCGATCACGCTCAGCACGAGGTTGCCACCTTCGAGCTGATCGGCTCGTACGAGCACGGTGCTGTGGTCTGGGGCGTGGCGGAGGCTGTTCGCGAGCAGGTTGCCGATCGCACGCGCGAGCTCGCGCGGGTCGGCCAACATCACATGCCCCGCCACTCCGTCTTGTTCGATCGAGACCCCACGCGCGGCAGCGAGTGCTTGCACGTCGGCGACGGCGTCACTGACCAGGTCGAGCAGCACCACCGGCTCGGGGCGTAACTCAAGCGACCCGGTTTGCAGCTTCGAGAGTTCGAAGAGGTCGTCGACCATCTGGGTGACGGTGTCGACCTTCGATCGGATGGTTCGTACGTACTGTGCGGGGTCGGGCGCAGTGCCCGCATCGAGCGCTTCGGCCATCGCGCTCATCCCGGCCAGCGGGGTGCGGAGGTCATGTGAGATCCACGCAAAAAACTGGCGGCGCGCGGCGTCAAGTTCGGCTATCTGCTCGCGAGCTTCGGCAAGGCGGGTGGATGTTTCGGCGAGCTCGGCCTGCACAATGTCGAGTTCGCGCCATCCGGTGCTTGCTTGATCGACGATGTCGCCATCACCGACGCGACGCGCGTCATCAACCAAACTGGCAATTGATGCGCGCGAACTGCGCCGAATCACGACCCAGGTCGCCGCCATGCTCATGACAGCAGAAATGCCGATCACCCAGCCGAGCACGACCACATCGTGGAGTGCCAGGTACATCTCGGTCGCGACCGCGATCGTTGAGATGCCGACCGAGAGCAGGGCGCCAGCGAGCACGATCGCGGCTCGAGCGCCCAGGCTTCGTCGCGCGCTCAGCCGCAGCATGATGAGGGTGGCGGTCGTGACGAGTGCTGTGCACACCAGGGTCGTTGCGCCGATCAGTACGACCGAAGTCAGGCTCAGCATGCGACACCCTCGTCAAGGGTGAATCGGTAGCCTGCGCCCCATTCGGTGTGCAGGAAGGTCGGAATTCGAGGATCGGGTTCGATCTTTTCGCGAAGGCGACGCACGTGCACGGTGACGGTCGACGCATCGCCGAACCCCCATTGCCACACTTCGCGCAGGATTTCTTCGCGACTGACCACGCGGCCAGGGTTTCGTGCGAGGTAGAGAAAGAGTTCGTACTCGCGCGCGGTCAGCGCGATCTCTTTCTCGCCCGACCAGACCCGTCGGTGCGCCGGGTCCACCCGAAATCGACCAGCGTTGAATCCGAGCGGCGCCACTGCGCTGCTGCGACGCAACTGGGCGTTCACGCGGAGTTGCAGCTCACGCAACGAGAAGGGCTTGCCGAGGTAGTCGTCTGCGCCGTGCTCAAGCCCCTCGATGCGTTGCTCAAGGCCGCCGAGCGCGGTCAACATGATGATCGGCACCCCAGAGACGTTGCGAATACGCCGGCACAGCTCGTCGCCATCGATGCCGGGCAGCATGCGGTCCAAAATGACCAGCTCTGGCATCCGTTGTTCGATTGCTTGCCACGCCGCCCAGCCATCGCTGAAGAGCTGAACGTCACACCCGGCCGCACGAAGATGATCGGCGACAACGGTGCGTACTGTCGGGTCGTCCTCGACAACGGTGACTCGCGATCCTGTTTGCATGAGTTCGACAGTATGCACCAACTGGCTGGTGATGACCTCGAAATCATTACGGCATTGAAACATTCGATTACGGCGGTGAAATATTCGCCGACCTCCCCAGTTCAGGTTGCTTCACTGGCTGAAGGCCGCCGAGGTGGTTGCCCAACGCCGCTGCGGAGGGTTACCCGGACCGCTTCGGCGGCCACCCGAATCACAATGAACAGGACATCAACCATGCGTACCAAGACCTTTCTCTCAGGCGGCATCGCTGCAGCAGCACTCGTCATCGCACTGACCGGTTGCACCGCCCAGCCCGCCCAGAACAACGCGGCCGCCAAGCCTGCCGCCACCGTTGCAGCGTCACCGGCAACCGCCGCCGTGAAACTCTCTGGCACCTTCGCTGGTGCGAACGGCAAGGCAGCGGCCGGCACCGTCACCATCACCGGCAACCAGGTTGTGCTTGCTGGGTACTCGACCGATGAGGGCCCAGACCTGCACCTGTACCTCACCAACGGCACCACCGAGGCGGATGTCACTGCTGGCGTGCAGATCAGCGCGGTGTCATTCAACACGGCGTCGCAGACCTTCACGTTGCCCGCTGGCGTCGACGCATCGAAGTACACAAACGTTGTCGTGCACTGCGACAAGGCGAAGGCGGTCTTCGCTGCCGCCGGGCTGTCGAAGTGACGCTGATCACCAGCCGGTCAAGGCCGGGGCTCAGGGTGGCGGCAGTATTCGCCACCCTGGCCCGGGTGGCAGTCGGCGCGCTCTGGATCAACGAAGGCACTCTGAAGTTCCTTGCCGGGTTCGGCAAGGTCGACATTCTGCTGGTGGTGCAGAGCTCCGCGCAGAACTCACGTGTGCCCGACTTCTACAAGGCATTCACTGCGAATGTGCTTGGCGCGTTGCCAGACCTTGTTGGGGTACTGGTGCCGATCATCGAATTCGGTCTCGGCGTCGCGCTCGTGCTCGGGATCTTCACGCTCCCTGCGGCGCTGATCTCAGTCATCCAGTTGGGCAACTACTGGCTTGCTGACCAACTGATCACGCAGTATCCGATCATGCTGCTGCTGTCGGTGGCGGTTGCCGTGTTCGCGCTCTCAGCGTCGCGCTTCTCGTTGACGAGCGCGATCATCGGGCGGCGGGCGTTCCCGGCGGCGCTCCGGCGGTGGGTGTAGGCGGGGCCGGATGCCTCGGGCGACGACGTTTGGGTCAGCGACCCCAGGCCGCGGCCGGTGCTTCAATAACGGGCACCGGCCGGGTCGACCAGTGTGCTCCGTTGGCGTAGTGACTCGACGCCCACGGCGATGCCCAGATCGCGGCCGCCGTGGCATCGGCACTAGTGCCGTTTTGCAGTTGCGCAGCAATGCCCGCGAACAACGGGCGGTGAATCATTTTCGCGGCGTACTTCGCGGCATCCACCAGGGTTGCATAACTGCCGAGGCCGCTGCCGCCACCCGAGCCGAGGCCGTTGTTCAGCGGGTTGTTGCGGTTGAACCAGTCATCTGGCCCGTTCTCTTGGCGCATCCACCGCACCATCACGGTGACGTTCTCATCGGTCAACGGGAAGTCGCCAAAGAACAGCACGAGCTTCGCCCAGTCCCAGTTGGTGCCGCTTTCGATCATCGCCATCGGCCCAGTTCGGGCGACATAGGCTTCGGTGCCCTCGGGGTTTGCGGCCTCGAATGCACCAAAGCTGAGCACTTGGATTGGATCGGGTGCGACGCGCGCATCTGAGGTCACCGCGCCCGCCGCGGCGGGCAACGGAGTGTGAGACGTTAGCGGCGCGAGTGCTGCGGTGCCGGTGATTGCGAAGGCGACGGCAGCCCCGAACCCGAGGGCTCGACGGCTCAGCAACAGTTGGGGACGCAGACGCATGAAGCCTCCACGTTACCAAACCGTGATGTGCGCCCCAGGTCGCACCTGCTCGATACGCTCATTCGGTGGACTTCGCGCAGCTTCGACGGTGGCCCGATGTCGACGGTCCGGGGCTCCAGGCCTCGGATGCAGCGGACCGGCTGATTCTCGATGAAGCCGCTGCCGCGCTCGCCGCGACCACCGCCGACCGCGTCGTGGTGATCGATGACGCATTCGGAGCGCTGGCGCTTAGCGCTGCGGAACTGTGCGGGCGGGGCATCCGATCGCATCAGGACCTGATCACCGGGGAACGGGCGCTCGCCGCGAACGCTCACCGACTTGGGCTGGCGGACGCCGTGTCGTCGCTGCGGCTCGCGCCGGAATTGCTCGCCAACGCTGAGGTGGTGTTGCTCCGACTGCCGCGGTCGCTCGATCGGCTCGACGAGGTTGCCGGGTTGATTGCGGCGCACGCTGCGCCCGGGGTGGCTGTGTACGCGGGGGCTCGGTTGAAGCACATGACGCTCGCGATGAACGAGGTGCTCGCCGCGTGGTTTGCGCGGGTTGACGTGACGCTCGCCCGGCAGAAGTCGCGGGTGCTGATCGCGCGTTCGCCACTGGCGGTGAGCCCAGCCACGACCACGGCCTGGCCCCGCACCGAGCGACACGCTGATCTGGGGCTGACGCTCGCGGCGCATGGCGGAGTTTTCGCCGGGACCCGGGTCGACATCGGCACCCGTCTGCTGCTCGCGCATCTGTCTGAGGCGGTTCCGGACGCTGAGGTCGTCGTCGATCTCGCCTGCGGCAACGGCATCGTCGGGGCCGCACTTGCCGCCGCTCGTCCCCACGCGTCGGTGATTTCGACCGACCGCTCGGCCGCGGCCGTCGCCGCAGCGCGGGCGACCGCGGCGCTCAACGGGGTGGCCGACCGGATGCGGGTCACCCAAGCCGACGGGCTCGAACTGCTCGCGAATGCGAGCGAACGGCTGGTCGTGTTGAACCCACCGTTTCACAGCGACGCATCCATTTCGATCGAAATCGCGCGCCATCTCTTCGCCGATGCCGCTCGCGCGCTCGCGCCCGGCGGCGAGCTTTGGTGCGTCTGGAACTCCCATTTGCGGTATCGCTCGACGCTCGAGTCGGTGGTCGGCCCGACGAGGCAGATTGCGCGCACTCCGAAGTTCACGCTGACCGCATCGACGCGGCGCGGCTGAGGTTCGCGCGCGGCGGGCGCCGCGCGAGGTCGACAACGAGGGTGAGCGTCTGACCGCTTCCGACGGCATCGCAGAGATGCATCCGCTTGACGAACGTGCAACCCTTGAGGGGTGACCCGCACGCTTGTCGAACCCGATCTCGACTCGATCACCATCGAGTCGCTCGCGAGCGCCTGGAACACCGTCGTATGGGATGACCCGGTCAACCTGATGACCTATGTGTCGTACGTGTTCCGCAGCTACTTTGGCTACTCCGCCGATGAGGCTGAGCGGCTGATGTTGCAGGTGCACAACGACGGCCGCGCGATCGTCGCCAGCGGGTATCGCGAGGCGATGGAGCGGCATGTCCAGGCGATGCACGGCTACGGCCTGCAGGCGACGATCGATCGGGGGACCCCGTGATCATCGCAAGTCGTTCGAGCACCGCTGGTGTGTCGCTGCGGTTTCAGGCGGCCGAGGCGGCGCTGCTCAGCGACCTTGCCGATCAGGTCGACTCGATGTTGCTGCTTGGTAGCCCAGATGACCCAGCCCTTGCCAGGCTGCTTCCGAACGCCTACCCCGATGACGCCGAGGCGCAACGCGACTATGCGCGCTACACCCGGTCGAGCCTGATCGAGTCGAAGCGGGCGGCCGCGCAGCAGGTGCGTGATGCGACCGCGCCGGTTGGCGAGCGAGTTTCGACGAGGTCGGATGCCTCGGCTGCGGTGATTCCGGATGGTGATGCCGATGCCGCAGATGCCGATGTCGTCGTCGAGCTCGATGAATCGGATGCCTGGGTGTGGCTGACGTTCCTCACCGATCTGCGGCTCATTCTGAACGAGCGCGTGGGCGCGATTGAAGAGAGCACGCCGGAGCAAGATCAGCGCGACGACTACTTGAGCGCCGCGTACGACTGGGCGGGGTACCTGCAGGGGTCGATGCTCGAGGTGCTTGACCCGACCGACAAGTAGGGTGCCGGCGCGCGCGTTTCAGCCGTCGCGCGACCATTACTTGACGGTGCGCCCCGTCCGCCGTAACATACAACCAAATGGTTGTAGATACAGAACTCAGCGATGCGGAGGTCGACCGGATCTTCCGGGCCTTGGCCGACGCCACGCGCCGCGACATTGTGCGGCGCACCCTGCTGGGCGAGGCATCCGTCTCTGAATTGGCGATCGCCTATGACATGTCCTGGGCGGCCGTGCAAAAGCACGTTGCCGTGCTAGAAGGAGCTGACCTCGTGACCAAAGAACCTCGCGGGCGCGAACGAATCGTGCGCGCGAACCCCGCCCAAATTCGCCGAGTGCAAGCACTGCTTGACGCCTACGAACAACTCTGGCGGTCGCGTATCGATCGCCTCGACTCGCTGCTTGAAGCAGACAACTGAACGCATCCGCACTTCTGAAAGGAATCACCATGCCCATCACCGCTGTCACGAAAGACCCAGAAAAGCTCGAGATGACGGTCGTCGCCGACTTCGCGGCGCCGCTGCAACGACTCTGGGATGCCTACACCGACCCGCGCCAGCTCGAGAAGTTCTGGGGTCCGCCGACGTACCCGTCGAAGTTTGTACGTCACGACGTGTTTCCCGGCGGGTTCTCGCACTACGTGATGACCGGGCCCGAGGGTGACTCGCACGCTGGGTACTGGGCATGGGTCGCAGTGACCCCGCCGGCTGGCGGCCACGCGTCGTTTGAGGTGCGCGATGGGTTTGCGAACCCCGACTTCTCGCCGGTCACCGAGATGCCGTCGATGCGGATGGTGTTCGCGTTTTCGTCGACCGAGACCGGCTCGCGGCTGACCACCACCTCGTACTTCGATTCGGCCGAGCAACTGCAGCAACTCCTCGACATGGGCGCCGAAGAGGGCATGCGCGAAGCAATGGCCCAGATCGACGATGTGCTCGCCGACCTGCGCTCCTACGCCGCCGGCATCGGCACCGAGGTCGACCTGCTGAGCGACACCCAGATTCGCGTCACCCGCATCGTGCGCGGCACGGTCGAGCAGGTCTGGCGCGCCCACATGGACCCGGAGCTGCAGAAGCAGTGGATGACCGGCCCGGACGGGTGGGAAATGATCACGGCGGAACCCGCAGACACGGTTGGCGCGATCGCGCGCACCGAATGGGCCGAACTTGACGGCAGCAACCGCTTCGGCTTCATCAGCGAGACGCTCGAGGTGGATGCCCCGCACCGCGCAGTCACCACCGAACGCATGATCGGCACGGATGGCCCATCAACGACGAACGAGTTGACGCTGACTGCGCAGGAGACCGGCACGCTCGTGTCGATCGTGATCACCTACCCGTCGGTTGAACTGCGCGATGAGGTCATCAGCACCGGCATGGTCGACGGCATGGAGTCGAGCTTCGCCCGGCTCGAGCGCGTGCTCGCGTAACGCGGGCCATTCGGATGGTGCGGGCAACCGCACCATCCCACTCGTCAACACGACGATCGCCCGGGAGCCTCGCGGTTGGCCGCCGATTAGTCGGTGATCAGTCGCTTCCCGAGGCTGGTGGTTTCGTCGAGCGAGTACCCGAGGCGGTCGTAGAACCCCAGCGGATGCGGGTTGCTCGTTCGCACCTGGAGGTTCAGTTTGGGGCATCCGAGTTTGAGCAGCGCCTGCTCGACGTGTTCGACGAGCGTGCGCCCGACACCCGCCCCGCGCGCGTCCGGCGCGGTCGCGAGGTAGTAGAGCCATCCGCGATGCCCGTCGTAGCCAGCCATCGCAGTGCCGATGATTGTGCCGGATTCGTCGACTGCGACGACGAACAACTCGGGTTGGACAGCGAGCTTTCGGGCGATGTCTTTTCGCGGGTCATTCCACGGTTTGGTGAGCCCGGCTGCCGCCCAGAGGGCACCAACGTGCTCGGTATCTGCGACCGTGAACTGTCGAATCTGCATCGATCAACCCTGCCAGACCGCGCGGGGCGCTCGGACTCATGGAGCGGTGAAGCTCGGTTTCCACCCCAGCGCCGGCGCAACGTGCTCGGCGAACGCCGCCACCAGCCGCAGGTTGAAGTCGACGCCGAGCTGCGACGGGATCGTCAGCATGAGCGTGTCGGCAGCAGCGATCGCGGCATCCGCTTTCAATTGCTCGATGAGCCGCTCGGGAGTGTCGGCGTACGTCTTGCCGAAGGTCGACCGCATGCCGTCGATCACGCCGATCTGGTCGCCCTCTTGCCGCCCGCCGAAGTACATGTGGTCTTGCGCGGTCACCAGCGGGAAGATCGAACGGCTCACTGACACCCGAGGGGTTCCCGGATGCCCCGCCTCGGCCCATGCGGCGCGAAACGCCTCGATCTGCTCGGCCTGCAAGACGTCGAACGGCCGCCCGTCGGCGGCGGTGAGCAGCGTGGACGACATGAGGTTCACGCCGGTGCGCCCGGCCCACTCGGCCGATTCGCGGTTGCCGGCGCCCCACCACACACGCGAGCGCAACCCGGGCGAGTGCGGTTCGATGCGCTGCATGCCGTGGCCGCCGCCGAACGGCGAGTCGGGGTCGCGCTCGGCGAGGCCGGCCCCGTCGATCGCCTCCAAGAACCGCGCGAAATGCTCGCGGGCAATGTCACCGCCCCGCGGGTCATCCGATTGGTAGCCGAACGCCTCGTAGCCGCGCTTCACCGTCTCGGGTGAGCCACGGCTCACACCGAGCGCGAGCCGACCGCCGGCGATGAGGTCGAGCGAGGCGGCATCTTCGGCGAGGTGCAAGGGGTTCTCGTAGCGCATGTCGATCACGCCGGTGCCGACCTCGATGTGCTTCGTGGTGGCGGCGATCGCCGAGAGCAGGGTCATCGGCGACGCCTGCTGGCGCGCGAAGTGGTGCACCCGAAAGTAGGCGCCGTTGACGCCGAGCTCATCCATGCCCTGGGCGAGATCGATCGCCTGATGCATCGAGTCCGCCGCGGTCAACTCGCGCCCTCCGCCGAGGGGTCCGTAGTGGCCGAACGAGAGAGTGCCGAAACGTTGCATGTCACAAGGTAACGCCAGGCTGGCCGCGGATATTCCGCGACCGGCACATTGCCACGCAAACTTGAGCGCGGTAGACTCAACTTTGCACGCAACGCAATCGGAACAACCGACAGAAAGGATGCCGCGTGGCCAACATGCAGGGGGCTCCGAGTTCCCAAGAGGAGCAGAAGTCGGCGCTCGAACAGTTCGGCGTGAACCTCACCGACCTCGCGAAGGCCGGCAAACTCGACCCGGTCATCGGCCGTGACGCCGAGATTCGCCGCGTCAGCCAGGTGCTCACCCGCCGCACCAAGAACAACCCAGTGCTCATCGGCGAACCGGGCGTCGGCAAGACCGCCGTCGTCGAGGGGCTCGCCCAGCGCATTGTCGCGGGCGACGTCGCCGAATCGCTGAAGAACAAACAACTCATCACCCTCGACATCGCCGCACTCGTCGCTGGCGCCATGTACCGTGGCCAGTTCGAAGAGCGCCTTAAGGCGGTGCTGAAAGAAGTCAACGAGGCCGAGGGTGAGATCATCACCTTCGTCGATGAACTGCACCTGCTCATGGGCGCCGGAGGCGGCGAAGGTTCGGTCGCGGCATCCAATATGTTGAAGCCGATGCTCGCCCGCGGTGAGCTGCACCTGATCGGCGCGACCACACTCGACGAGTATCGGCAGTACATCGAGAAAGACGCGGCGCTCGAACGCCGCTTTCAGCAGGTGTACGTCGGCGAACCATCGGTCGAAGACACGATCGCGATCTTGCGTGGACTCAAGGGCCGCTATGAAGCGCACCACGGGGTCACGATCACCGACGCCGCACTTGTCGCGGCGGCCGCTCTCTCGAACCGGTACATCACGGCGAGGCAGCTGCCAGACAAAGCCATCGACCTCATCGACGAGGCGATGAGCCGACTGAAGATGGAGATCGATTCGAGCCCGGTCGAGATCGACGAACTGAAACGTCAGGTCGACCGAATGCGGCTCGAAGAACTCGCGCTGAAACGCGAAAAGGATGCCGCCTCGAAAGAGCGCCTCGAAAAACTGCGCGGGCAGCTCACCGAACATGAGCAGCGGCTCAGCGAACTTGAGGCGCGCTGGGCGCGCGAGAAGTCGGGCCTCAACCGGGTCGGCGAGCTGAAGAAGCAACTCGACGAGGCGATCACCGCCCGCGACCGCGCAATGCGCGAGGCCGACTACCAGCAGGCATCGAAACTCGAATACGAGACGATCAAGCGCCTCGAGGCTGAGTTGGCCGCGGCCGAGCAGGCGGCGGATGCCGGCACCGACGACGCGCCCACCGAGCGGCGCATGGTGAACGAACAGGTCACCGACGAAGACATCGCGGCGGTGATCGCGGCGTGGACCGGGATTCCGGTCGGGCGACTATTGCAGGGCGAATCTGAGAAACTGCTCCACCTCGAGCAAGAACTGCACAAACGGTTGATCGGACAAGACCGCGCCGTGGCCGCGGTCGCTGACGCGGTGCGGCGCTCGCGATCGGGTATCAACGACCCGAACCGTCCGACTGGGTCGTTCCTATTTCTTGGGCCGACCGGCGTTGGCAAGACCGAACTCGCGAAGGCACTCGCCGACCTGCTCTTCAACGATGAGCACGCGATGGTGCGCATCGACATGTCGGAGTACGGCGAGAAGCACTCGGTCTCGCGCCTCGTCGGTGCCCCTCCGGGCTACATCGGGTACGAGCAGGGCGGGCAACTCACCGAAGCCGTGCGGCGGCGCCCGTATTCGGTGATTCTGTTCGACGAGGTCGAGAAGGCGCACCCCGAGGTCTTCGACCTGTTGCTGCAGGTACTCGACGATGGGCGGCTCACCGATGGGCAGGGCCGAACGGTCGACTTCAGGAACACCATCCTGATTCTCACCTCGAACCTGGGGTCGCATTTCTTGATCGACCGGTCGCTCAGTGCCGACGAGAAGGAGGTGGCGGTGCTCGAAACCGTACGCACCACCTTCAAACCGGAATTTATCAACCGACTCGACGACATCGTCGTGTTCGATGCGTTGAGCGCCGAGCAACTCGGCGAGATCGTAAACCTCTACGTTGACCGACTCGGCGTGCGGCTGCACGATCGCCGACTCAACCTCGGGGTCACCCCCGATGCACGCGCCTGGCTCGCTGAGCGCGGGTACGACCCGGCGTTCGGTGCACGGCCGTTGCGCCGACTCATGCAACGTCAGATCGACGACCAGTTGGCGCGCGCGTTGCTCGCGGGAGCCGTCCACGATGGCGACACGGTGTTGGTCGCGCTCGCCGAGGGCGGCGAAGCGTTGACCGTACAACGCATGCAATAGCCGCTGAGGGGGCTGGGCTCGTCGGGGGATCTGGTGACCTCCGGGGTTGGTCACCCTAGGGCAATTACGAAACCCAGCCCAACGTCAGCGGGCTGTTGGGCCAGGCGGAGGCTCTTGTGGGGAGCCTCCGCAGGCCCGCTCGGTGCGGAGAGAATAGTTCCCCAGTTCGCTCCGCGAATCCAGTGTGACACTGCGACAGGGCCCCGTAAACCCCCGACTTGCGGGGGACACGGGGCCCTGTTTCGTGAGGTGTGTGCGGATGCGACCTAGGCGTGCGTGACGATTGCGTCGAGTGCCTTGCGGGCTCGCGGCGCAGTCTCGATCTCGCGCAGCTGGTCTGGCAGCGTCGACGCGTCACCGAGTCGACCGACGGCGATGATCGAAAACGCCAGCTCGTGCTCGCTCAGGCCAAACGCTTCGGCGACGGCCTCCTTGTCGAAGCCGGTCATCTGGTGGGTGTGCAGCCCGTCGTGCTGCGCTTGCAGCGAGAGGTGGGCGACGGCCTGACCGAGGTCGTAGATCGCCGTCGGGCGCTCCTTGCCGGTCTCATCGGACACGACGGCGACGTTCACGATCACCGCAGCGGCGGCAGGCACCCAGGTCTGATTGAAGCCGGTCAGCTTGTCGACGATGACGTCGAAGGCCGAGGATCCGCGACGCGCGACGATGAACCGCCACGGCTGTGCGTTGTACGCCGACGGCGCCCAACGGGCGGCTTCGAGCAGGGCGTGCAGTTCGTCGGTCGAGAGCTCGGCCGTCGGGTCGAACGCGCGGGGGCTCCAGCGGCCAGCGAGGAGGCCAGAGATTGGGGTGTCGGTGTCGGCGTGGCGGGCAGTGTCGATGAGGGACATGGAGGGGACTTTCCGGTCGAGCGAGATGGCGCGGGGCAACACTGGCCCACTGGGGTCAACGCACGCGGTCTCGCGCTATTCCCGGATTACGCAGAAGTTTGGAAACGCGTAGCTGGTGCGTACACACCGCAACGCCCAACGGTCAGCGGGCGTCGGCGCGCAACTCCTCGCCAATCACCGCGGCGAACGCGTCGATGTCGGCTTCGGTGGTGTCATACGAGCACATCCAACGCACCTCGTTGGCAGCCTCGTTCCAGGTGTAGAACCGGAACCCACGGGCCCGCACCCGATCGGCCGCGGCGGCCGGTAGGGTCGCGAAGACGGCGTTTGCCTGGGTCGGCTGGGTGAACCCAAGGCCGGGGGCCGTGCCATCCGATATTGCTTGCTCGAGGGTCGCGCGCAGGCGCGTGGCCATCGCATTTGAGTGGGCCGCGTTGCGCAGCCAGAGGTCGCCCTCGTACAGCGCAATGAGTTGCGCCGACACGAAGCGCATCTTCGAGGCGAGCTGCATGTTCAGTTTGCGCAGAAATTTCAACCCATCGGATGCCTCGGGGCTGAGCACCACGATGGCTTCGGCGCCGAGGCATCCATTCTTGGTGCCGCCGACGCTCACGACGTCGACCCCCGCATCGGCCGTGAACGCGCCGAGGCCGAGACCGAGGCCCGCCGCCGCGTTGCCGATGCGCGACCCGTCAAGGTGCACCCGCATGCCGAGCGCGTGGGCGTGGTCGGCGATCGCGCGAATTTCGGATGCCTCGTACCGGGTACCGAGCTCGGTGGTCTGTGTGATCGAAACGACGAGCGGTTGCGCGCGGTGTTCGTCGCCCCAGCCCCAGGCTTCGCGGTCGAGCAGCGCCGGGGTGAGTTTGCCGTCGGTCGTTGGCACCGGCAACAGCTTGATGCCGGCGACACGTTCGGGCGCGCCCCCCTCATCGGTGTGAATGTGGGCGGTGGTCGCTGCGACGACGGCGCCCCACCGGGGCAGCATCGACTGCAGCCCGGTGACATTCGCGCCGGTGCCATTGAACACCGGGAACGTTGCAGCCTGCGCGCCAAAGTGCCCACGCAGCACGTGCTGCAGGTGTTCGGTGTAGACATCCTCGCCGTAGGCGGTCTGGTGGCCGCCGTTCGCATTGGCGATCGCGGCGAGCACCTCGGGGTGCACGCCCGAGTAGTTGTCAGAGGCAAACGCGCGAAACGTGGTGTCGTGCAGTGTGGTCACCGTGACATCCTCCCACCGGGGTCGCGTCGGCGGCAGCCCCGATTACCCGTGACTCCCTATGCGCTGCGGAACCGTCGCAGGCGCAGGCTATTCGTCACCACAAACACCGAGGAAAACGCCATCGCCGCGCCCGCGACGAGGGGGTTCAGCAGCCCCAGCATTGCGATCGGAATCGCTGCCACGTTGTAGGCGAACGCCCAGAACAGGTTGCCTTTGATCGTGCGCAGCGTCGCCCGCGAGAGCGCGATCGCGTCAGCAACCGCGCGCACGTCACCGTGCACGACGGTGAGATCGGATGCCTCGATGGCAACATCAGTGCCGGTGCCCATTGCGATGCCGAGGTCGGCGGTCGCGAGTGCGACCGCATCGTTCACCCCATCACCGACCATGGCGACAACCCGCCCCTTCGACTGCAGTTCACGTGCGAAGTCCGCCTTCTCGGCGGGCCGCAGTCCGCTGCGCACCTCATCGATGCCGACGGCCGCCGCGACCGCGCGCGCCGCTCGTTCGTTATCGCCGGTGGCGAGCACCGGGGTGAGTCCGAGCGCACGCAGGCGGCGGATCGCATCGGCGCTGGTCGGCTTCGGGGTGTCCGCCACCGCAATCGCCCCGCGCACTGCGCCATCCCAGGCGACCGTGACGACGGTGCCGCCGGCCGACTCGAGTCGATCGATCTCGGCGGTGAGGTCGGCGGGTACCGTCAGGCTCCACCGACTCTGTTGCCAGCTCGGGCGCCCCACCGTGACGAGGTGCCCATCGACGATTGCCTGCACCCCGTGCCCGGCATCGTTGCTAAACGATTCGATCGCTGGCAGCGGCCCGGCCTCGAGTGCGGCGCGCGAGATTGCTGCGGCGATCGGATGCTCCGAGCCGTATTCGACAGCTCCGGCGAGCCGCAGTACCTCTTCGATCGTCACCGCTTCGGTGCTGCCGTCACGGGTGGCGACGACTTCGGTGAGGGTCATCCGACCGGTCGTAATGGTGCCGGTTTTGTCGAGCACCACGGTGTCAACGCGACGGGTGGACTCGAGAATCTGCGGGCCCTTGATCACGATGCCGAGTTGCGCGGCGCGGCCGGTGCCCACGAGCAGCGCGGTTGGGGTCGCGAGCCCGAGTGCGCACGGGCAGGCGACGATCAGGGTGGCGACGGCCGCGGTGAATGCGCTGATCACGTCGTTGGTTGCGATGAACCAGCCGATGAACGTCACCACCGACAGGCCGATCACCACGGGCACAAACCACAGCGAAATCCGGTCGGCGAGTCGTTGTACGTCGGCCTTGCCTGCCTGCGCTTGCTCGACGAGCCGCGCCATGGTGGCGAGTTCGGTGTCGGCCCCGACCCGGGTGGCCCTGGCGATGAGCCGCCCGTCAATGTTGACCGTGCCGCCGACGATCGACGCACCGGGTTCAACGTCGACGGGCACCGACTCACCGGTCACAATGCTCTGGTCGACCGAGCTGTGCCCGTCGATGACCTGCGCGTCGGTTGCGATGCGCTCACCAGGGCGCACGATGAAGTGGTCACCGACGTTGAGGTCGGCGAGTGCAATACGCACTTCGATGCCGTCACGGAGCACCGATACCTCGGCGGGAGTTCCGTCGAGCAGGGCTTGGAGCGCGGCCTGTGAGCGGGTCTTCGACCGGTCCTCAATGTAGCGACCGGCGAGCAAGAACACGGTGACGCCAGCGGCAACTTCGAGGTAGAGGTGGTTTGCGCCGTCGCCGGGGCGCGAGATCCACTCGAACTCCATCTGCATGCCGTGCATACCGGCGCCGCCAAAGAACAGGGCGTAGGTCGACCAACCGAATGCGGCGATGACACCGAGGCTGATCAAGGTGTCCATGGTGACGCCGCCGTGGCGGAGGTTCACCCATGCGGCACGGTGGAACGGTGCCGCGCCCCAGACCGCCACCGGCCCGGCGAGGGCGAACGCGAGCCACTGCCAGTTGTTGAACTGGAGCGCCGGGATCATCGAGAGCGCGACGACCGGGATCGCGAGCACGGTGCTCGTAATGAGGCGGGGCTTGAGGTTGCCGGTGGCGTGGTCGTGGGCGTGGGCGTGGGCGTGGCCGTTGGTCGCCGGAACCAGATGCCCCGGATGGCTCAGTCCCCCGCCCGGCTGCGCCGGGCTCCCGCCAGGCCCGATGCCTGAGCCAACCGGGGCATCCGATTCAGGCGCCTGGGTGGGGGGCGTGTGGTGCATTCCTGGGTGGTGCGGGGCGTCCATGTGCTCGTGGGCATCCATGTGGACCGGCGCGGGTGTTGGCGGTGCGGGGTGGGCCTGGCGCGGACGTTCGATCGCCGCGGCCCGGTAGCCGGCGGCTTCGACCGCCGCGACAACGTCGGGCAACTCGGTACCGGGTGGCAGGGTGACGTGGGCCTTGTCGGTGGCGTAGTTGACCGTGGCGGTGACGCCCGGAAGTTTCTGCAGCTTGCGCTCGATGCGCAGTGCACACGAGGCGCAGGTCATGCCCTCGATTTGGAGGTCGACTGTGCGTTCCACGGCCTGTTCTTTCGTTTCGTTAGACCAGCGAGTAGCCGGCTTCGTCGATGGCTTCGGCGAGGGCGTCGTGATCGAGCACCCGGTCGGCCGCAACAATGACGCGTGAGGTGCCGCCCTTCTGGAGGTCGACCTGCACGCCGGTCACGCCGGGAATCGCGCTGAGTTCTTCGGTCACGCTTGCAATGCAGTGCCCGCAGGTCATGCCGGTGACGCCAAGTTCGACGGTGACGGCAGGTGCGACGGATGCCTCGGTGGCGACCCCGGCTGCTCCGCAGCCGCACCCTCCGCAGCCGCAGCCGCCACCTGCTGGCGCGACGTCAGTGGGTTGCTTGGCGGTGAGTCCGAGTTCGTTCATGGTTGCTCCTTGGTGAGTACCCCGGGGGGGTACTGTCACCATACCAGAATCCGGCGCCGGGCGCTCCTGCGGGGTGGATGAGCCGCCTTCGAATTCAGGTTTGAATTTCCTATGCGTTCACTTGAATGTTCTATGCGTTAGTTGTTAGTGTCATCAAACGCCCGTGGCGCCTGCGAAACGCACCTCGGGCCTGAATCGCTGAGAATTCAGGTTGAGCACACGATCACGGAGTACACGATGCAAATGTTTGGCAGCGACCGCCATTCGATCCTGAAACATGCTGACGCCGCGGCCCGCGGCAGTTCATTGGGCCGCAACGTGGCTCGCCATTGGGCGGTGCGGGGCGCTGCTGCGCTTGGCTTGATTATCGCGAGCGTGGTGCCGCTGAGTAGCCAATCAGCGGTCGCGGAGCCAGCACCGGTCTCAGCTCCGTTCTCCTGTTCTGTCCCGCAGATCTTTGTCGCTCAGGGAGTGAACGCGGATGGTTCTGGGCCAACCCAGCTCCAAAGTGCGAGCTACACAACCAGCGGCGCCGTCTTTACGGCAGTGGGTGGTCCGTGGGCGGGTATCTCAGGGACTAACCGGTACAACGCGATCGGGTACAACCAGGTTGATGGATTCCTCTACGGGATTAGTGGCCTTTCGAACGGCAGTTACAACTTGCTTCGGATCGGGGCCGACGGGGTGCCTCAAGACCTTGGGCCGATTGCCGGGCTGCCCGGCGATGGCCGGTTCATCAACAATGGTGCGTTTATCAACGATGCCTACTACGTCATGTCGAGCCAGACGTCGCCGGCGACGGAACTCTTTAGGATCGACATTCCATCAGTGAGTGCCACGACGACCACGTTGAGTGCAGACTTCATTCCCTCGGACTTCACGGCGGTAGGCGGCGCACTTTGGGGCGTTGATGGCAACGCCCTCTGGCGGGTCAACCCGGTCACCGGCGCCGTGGCGCAGTTCTCCCCTGGGCCGCTCGTTGATTCGAATGACGGAGCCGCCGGTGCTGCATTTACGTTCGGTAACGGAAACCTTGGTATCAGCAGCAGCACGACCGGAGTCGTCACGCAGATCGCCATCACCGATCCGAACGGAATTGCCCCGAGCTTCCAAGTGGTCTCGCAGGCCCCTGGCCCGGTGTCGAAGCGCAACGACGGTGCAAACTGCGTGCCCGACCCGAACGGAACCGACATCACCATCGTGAAGAGCGGCCCATCAATGGTGCTGCCAAGCGGGGCTATGACGTGGACACTGACCGTGACGAACAATGGTCCAACCAACGCGTCTGGCTACACGGTGTCCGACACGATCCCCGCGGGCGTGACGAATGTCGCGACGACAACTCCGGGGTGCACCATCGATGCAAGTACGATCACCTGCGTTGGCGCAACGATATTGAACGGCGCAAGTCAAACGATCACGATCACGGGTAACGCACCTGCGGTCCTCGGAGTACCGGTCGTGAACACCGCGCGGGTCATCCCAAACGAACGCGATACCGTACCGACGAACAACACCTCGACCTCAAGTACCGCCGTGGTCGACATCATTCCGGCGCCGAGCCTCGACCTGACGAAAGTGGCCGATGCGTCGCAGGTCGGATCGCCCACCCAAGTTGGCGACATAATCACGTACACGTACACGTCAACGAATACCGGCAATGTCGTCCTGACCGACGTGAGTATTACCGACCCGCTCCCGGGACTTTCCGCACTGAACTACATCTGGCCAGGTGCGCCGGGTGTACTTGACGTCGGCGAAACTGTCACGGCGACGGCGACATACCTCGTCACCCAGGCTGATATCGATGCTGGTCACGTTGGCAGCCAGGCAACTGCGACCGGCAACGACGTCATGAGTCAACCGGTGGATGCTCAGCCCGCGAGTACTGATACGCCACTGACGCCTCCGGTGCCGCCGACTCCGACGCCGACGCCAACCCCTAGCCCGTCCCCGACGCCAACCCCGACGCCAACCCCGACGCCGACGCCGACTCCGACGCCGACTCCGACGCCAACCCCGTCGCCAACCCCGTCGCCAAGCCCATCCCCGTCGGCAAGTCCATCGCCCAGTCCTTCGGCTGCGGGTGAAGGCACCGACAACCTTGCTGCAACCGGCGCGGGCATCGCAGCTCCGCTCGGGCTCGCCGCACTGCTCATGGGCCTCGGTGCCATGGCGTTCGTTACCCGACGACGGAACCCACGCCGTGACTAGTCGCGGCCGGTGATCCCGAGGGTCGACTCGATTACCGGGTGCAACTTCTTGCTGAGCGCTTCGTAGAACATCGAGAGCGGAAACTCATCGTCGAGCACGGCGTCGGTATACCCCGACGCCGTGCCGGCCAAGATTTCATCCGGTAGCCCGCGCGCCCACTTCGACGCCGGGTGCGGTGCGAGCACGCTGCGCAGCAGTTCGTAGGCGACGAGCCAGTGCACTGGCTTCGGCCGGTCAATCGACCGCCAATACAGGTCATTGATCGCATCGCTGAGCGCGATCACCGCATCGGGCACGGCGGCCCAGTCGAAGGTGAGCTGCACATCGGTCCAGTCGAGCGCACCACGCTGGTGCAGCCAGGCGAATAGCAGTTGCCCGCCGACGGCGTCGTAGTTGCGCACGCGGGTGCCGCTGAGTGCAAACCTGAAGATGCGATCGAAGATCACGGCGTATTGCACGAGTTTCGCGTGGTGGGCAAGTTCGGGCGAGGCATCCGCGCCCTTTGCGAGCTCGGCTCGCTCGATCTCGACGGCCGTGCGGAACGCGGTGAGGTCGCAGCGAAGTTCCTCGAGCGTGTAGAGAAAGAACGGCATGCGCTGTTTGATCATGAACGGGTCGAACGGCAGGTCGCCGCGCATGTGGGTGCGGTCGTGAATGAGGTCCCACATCACGAAGGTGCGCTCGGCGAGGGCCTGGTCATCGAGCAGGCTGGCCGCATCGGCG